>NZVB01000050.1 GCA_002701375.1 Cyanobium sp. NAT70
CGGCGACGCCTCCTTCGCCATTACTGGCAACCCTGAAGTTGATCAGCTTCTCTCCATCAGCCAAACCGCCAGTGACCCCGATGGCGATGGTGAAACCACCATCACGTGGCAGGCCTCAAGCGACAACGAAAACAGCTGGTTGACCATCGGATCAGATGCAGATTTAACCGTATCTTCCGATCTTGAAGGTCAGCACATTCGTGCCGTTGTCGATTACGTCGATGGAGAAGGTTTCCAAGAATCGGTCATCACCCCTGCTCTTCTCATCGAGGAAAGCCCCATTGACGATGGCGATGACTTCGGTACCACGCCAGACAGCAGTGGAACGCTCACAATCAACGGCAGTAGCGACGGAGAACTAGAAATAGCTGGGGACAAAGACTGGTTTGCGATCTCCTTGGAGGCTGGGAAAAATTACAGCTTTGATCTGATCGGCAACAGCCTGCGCGATCCCTTCCTGACTCTGCGCAATAGCAATGGCGACAGCATGGCCACCAACGATGATGGTGGTGCAGGATTCAATAGCCGCCTGGGCTATCGAGCCGACAGCAGTGCCACCTATTACCTCGAAGCTGGGGCTTACGCCGATGCCTTTGCAGGAACATACACATTAAGTGCTGCAGAACTGGCCCCTCCTCCTCCCGGTTTCAACCCAGAGGATGGTTATGGCCACGTTGACGCGAAAATTGCCTTCGAGCAACTACTCAACATTTCACTTCCAGATGTACCCGCTCTTGGTGGAGATCTATGGGGAGTTGATAATGTTAACGCCCCTGAAGTTTGGACCAGCAATGATGATTTCTCTGGCGTAACTGGCGCCAATGTGATCGTTGCCGTTGTCGATACCGGAGTCGATCTTAACCACCAAGAATTCGAAGGGAGACTGACACCTGGATATGACTTTGTTGATGATGATGAAACAGCTGATGATGGGAACAGTCACGGCACACACGTAGCAGGGACTATCGCGGGTGCCCGTGATAGTAGTGGCATCACGGGAGTTGCACCCGATGCATCAATCATGCCGATTCGGGTTCTTGACAACAACGGATCTGGTTGGTTGTCTGACATTATCGCCGGTGTGCGATGGGCAGCCGAAAATGACGCTGATGTGATCAATCTCTCTCTGGGGGGAGGTGGCTTCAGCCAATCGATGGCAGATGCGATTGCCTTCGCCTCAGAACAAGGATCTGTTGTCGTCATGGCCGCTGGCAATTCAGGTGGGAGCTCGCCAGCTTTTCCAGCAGCGCATGCAGAAGCCCATGGACTAGCGGTCGGAGCAGTCAACCAACAACGCAACCTGGCAGGATTTTCAAACCGTGCCGGCACGACAGCACTGGACTACGTCACCGCTCCTGGCGTGGATGTGTATTCCTCGATTCCAGGTGACGAGTACGCCCGCTACAGCGGAACCTCCATGGCAACACCTCATGTGGCTGGCGTAGCAGCGCTCCTGAAAAGCCATGACAACACGCTGGATCCTGAGCGCATCGAAGAGCTCTTGACCCAGACAGCCAGCAACAATGGCAGTGCCGATTTCGAACAACAAGATCAACCCTCAACATCGAGGATGGAGGGTAATTTTGACAATTCAGACAACAACGCAACAGATGTCATCACTCTTGAAACAATTGACAATTTCACTGCCAATGAACTAAAAGCGCCGCTCATTGGCAACCTATCTGGCAGCGAATACAAACGAGAAAAGACAGCCGATAAAATTGATCAGCTTGTCGAGAAAGATGCTGGACAATTTGCTCACATAGAAGAATTTGAAATCATTGACTCCACTCAAAACAATTTCGCGACCATGGATCTATCAGACGGGAAAAATGCAGACCGAATCTCTCTGCTCACGAACCTACTAGAAAACAATCAGTTCGAATATTTTGAATTCGACCAGCAGATGACGGCCCTCTGAATCACGGCCACCTAAGCCAAGCCGATCAGGCCTAAAAATCCGATACTGACCATATCGATGACATCTCGCCATGACGCGCATTGCCCTGATCGGCACCGGCCTTCTCGGTGAAGCAATTGGTCAACGTTTGCTTCAGAAGGGGATTGAGCTGAAGGTCTGGAACCGCAGTCTCGATCGTTGTCAGTCTTTGATTCAGGCAGGCGCCACACCGATCGAAGAATTGCGCGATTCAACGAAGGGCTGTGATGCAGTCATCACCGTCTTGAGAGATGGCCCGACAACCATGGATGTTGTAAGTCAGCTTGGAGATCTTCAAGGGTGCTGCTTGATCCCCATGGGAACAATGGGTATTCAAGACAGCAAAACACTGGCCAGTCTGGCCAACCAACAACAGGGGCTCTACCTAGAGGCCCCTGTTCTGGGAAGCAGACCTCAAGCACTGGACGGGACACTGCTGGTGATGGCAGGGGGAGCACCCGAGGTCTTTGCGCAACAGAACGCACTTCTCAAACAACTCTCAGAACAGCCAATGCTGGTCGGACCAGTGGGCAGCGGAGCGGCAACCAAACTTGCGCTCAACCAACTCATTGCCAGCCTCACGCATGCATTTTCGATCTCGCTTCGGCTGATCCAACACGCCGGGGTGCCCGTGGAGACATTTATGACCATCTTGCGTAGCTCAGCGCTTTATGCACCAACGTTTGACAAAAAACTGGATCGCATGCTGCAGGAGCACTACAACAATCCCAATTTCAGCACAGCTCTGCTGCGGAAAGACCTTCTCCTCTTCCTGGAAGAAACCACGACTGCAGGGCTGAATCACACAGGCCTTGACGGATTGGCAACGCTCCTCAAGCAAGCGGAAGGCACCAATCTTGACGACATGGACTACTGCGGCCTCCACAACCTCACATGCTCATCGAGCCCTCAGACAATTCCAATTGCCACCACAGAGTAGGAGAAGCCAAACAGCAAAGAATGATGAGGTGCTTCTTGATCAGGAATGGGCCTTCATCACACACAACTGATCGAAGACAATCTTCATGCCCATACACACCACAAAGTAGGTCACGAAAGCACTCTCCATTACTACATTCACGACAAAGAAACAACTTTGGCCTTGAACGGTCATTACACTCTTACGGCAGAACACAAGGGGTTTGGCAAAGATTTCATCAACAACACACTCGCTGAACTCGACACATTAATCGACCTTGATTTTGAACAGGTAGAGGACCCGCAACAAGCTCAAATACGCATTTATGCAGTCATCCAGCACGATGGATGGAATCCTTACACTGTCGGTCAAGTTATTCCCAACCTAGATGGTTGGGCAGTCTTGTGGAAAAACACAGATAGTGAATTTGCGCTCAGTGATTTCGATGCCAACACCATCGTTCATGAACTAGGACATGCTCTTGGCCTCTCGCATCCAAACGGCGATGGCGATGATCATCGCTGGACCACAGATGACACCGTAATGTCATACAACGCCAGTGAAGATGGCTGGGACAAGACGTATTCTTCTGCAGATCAGGACGCCTTAATTCATTTATGGGGAGAAGAGACACAACCCATTCCATTATCTCAACAGCCAAGCGCTCCCATTAAAGAAGACATCACAAAATTATCTGACTGGACCCAAGGGGTTTTCTCTGTTCTGCTCAAAGGAGTTAGCAAATCAAGCGAAAAAGTAGCAGGCACCTCAGCCAATGATGTGCTTGTTTTCGGGGAAGGGCGAGATCGTTTAGAAGGAGCCAATGGCTCAGACCTCTTTCTGATTCCAGGTCATCACAATACTGGGAAAAGAACGGCAGACGTGATCACCGACTTCAATCCTGACTCAGGCGATGTCATTTCTCTCGTCACCCATGTTCCTGAAGACCTCTCAAACGTTGTTTTTGCAACCGCAAAAACAGACTCAGATTTCAACTCGTTGCAGACCAGTGACGCCACAGTGATTTACGACTCGAGAAATGCCCAGCTGTACCACGATGTCAATGCTGAAGCTCCAGGCCTCGGACGAGGCGGACGCTTTGCTGAACTCCATGACATTGATCTTGAAACAGCAGAATCCAAAAAGGAAGTCAAGCAACTGAGCACCAACGATGTCAATATGATTTATTTGGAGAGCAAAGGGCTGCTCTTTTATGACGCCAATGGCGCAAAGCAGGGCTTTGGAGAAGGTGGCCTCATCGCCCGACTGAAAGGGAATCCAGACCTAGAAGCAGACAATCTCCAACTCTGGATGGAAACAGCTGCTTAACCAGAGGATCCCAATACAACTGTGTCTGGCCTTAGGACCCCATGAAATGAAGCATCGCTTCAACAGCAGATAAGCCGATGAGGAAGGTACCCGCCAAAAGAGAGGCTTCTTTGAAATTCTTGGCCATAAGAACCGCTGCAACCCCCAAGACCAGTTCGAACAGAAATCTAAAGGAAGTCTGAAGAGACAGCATTACGACTCATAAAGCTTTGACCAGTCTCGCACGCCGACTTAACTCAAGTTCATGAAATCCGCGTTACAGAAGCCAGAAAACAGGCTCGACTATTTTTCTCTGTTCAAAGAAAAGATTATTCTTCATATTTCTATTCAACCTTCCGACCTGCACCCGTCACCGATCGACAGGAAAGTTTGCGTGACCATCACAGGCCCAGAAACCGTCCAGCAAAATTCTGCCGAAAGAGAAAACAACAGAAAACCCTAAAACCTGTCAAGCAAGGATCACTCCTCTTCGATCAAAAAACAACAAGCATCAACTTGCACCAAGCTCGTGCAATCACGATGCCTTTGAGGAAGCAAGTCCTTCTTCATGCAGCATGCTTCAGCAATCGCGGAAGCAAAATCAAGAAACACTGCTGTTCTGAAAATCAGTCTCAATGAAAAAGTCCAAGCAGCCAATCACAAACCCACGACCATCTCTCTTGATCAGACAAATCGATACACATCTCAACCAAGTGATTTGACCTAAACGCTACCAAAATATGTACCTTCGGAGCCAGAAAACATACCAGAAACAGAAATATAGGATGATCGGCAAAGGGGGATGATCTCACAAATATTTAGACCAGTAAAACAGCAGATACTACACCGGTGGGCCTTTCGATCCAATGATGACATTGTTTCAGGAGCGAGCAAATAAACGCAATCAATCATACGAATCAAGCCAAGTGAAAACACTCATCATCAAGCAATGACTATGACAAAATCGTAACGGGAGTAATCGACCTCATCGCAGAAACATCCCACACAAAGTCAAGGCTTATTGCAGGTAAGATGCGAAATCAAATCAGTCGCCAGACAAGTGATTGGATCAAAACTTGGATGCGCTCACCAGCTTCAAGCAATGGGAGAGTGACCCTTGCTAATCAGAGCAAAAACCATGATATGTCAGGGATCTATCCAGAATTGATTCTTATCGAGGCGGCACACCTGGGACAGCCATAGCCCTCAAAAAATAAAGTTAGAGAATGACAACATGACTCACAAAACAGCAATCCATGCCTAGCGCTGAATCGGAACTCAAAAAGTTGATGATCATAACGCTAAACTTCTACTCAACCGCTCATTCGCTGCCATCAAACCCGCAGTGCAGACCCGTTTCCATTCCAGTTGAAGCTCAAATCAAATTCTTCGCTGCACACGCAACTTTCGGATGTCCATACATTTAAATTAAAGCAAACAATCCATGATCCACAGCGGCAAACGGAAACAACCTCTTGAGCGTTGTCAAACACACATCCAATCAGAGTCCCAAATCCTGTATTTCCTTACGTCATCTGAGCGATACATCACAATTCTGTCATCCTTGGTACCTCACGATAAGGAGTGATCTAGCCCATCTCAGCCTCGCTGAACTCCACGAGAGCCTGCTCACTAAAATTATTCAGAGTTATATGTTTAACGCTCTACAGGGTGATGGCTGCATCAAGGCAACTGGCGCGCTCTGTCATACACGCCTTGGCTTCAAACCGTCACCAAGCATGTTTTGGGGGACTCGAGACGTTCACGCCTGATCCTTCCAAAAGCTCTTGAATGAAACCATGAGCGACTCTCTTGCCATTGCATTGCTGTCAGGCGGCCTTGATTCAGCCACTGCAGCCGCTCTAGCCCAAGAGGCCGGAGATCGCGTCATTGGCCTGTCCTTCGACTATGGCCAGCGCCATCACCGTGAACTGCAGGCAGCTCAACGCATCGCCAGCGCTCTGGCCCTGGAGGAGCATCACCAGATCGGGGTCAATCTCGCCGCTTGGGGAGGCTCTGCCCTGACAGATCGAAGCCAAAAGATTCCGAACGACGGAGTGAAAGCAGGCGAAATCCCATCCACTTATGTCCCAGGACGTAACACCGTCTTTATCGCTATTGGCCTGAGCCTGGCCGAAGCACGAGGAGCCAGGCGTCTGGTGCTAGGCGTTAATGCCGTGGATTACTCGGGGTATCCCGACTGTCGCCCGGACTACCTGGAAGCCTTTCAAAAGTTGGTTCACTTGGCCAGCAAAGCTGGGCGTCAAGGCGACGGGACCCAACTCTGGGCTCCACTCGTGACTTGGAGCAAAACACGGATTGTCGAGGAAGCACTTCGGCTGAAGGTCCCGATTCAGGACACCTGGAGTTGTTACGAAGGAGGTGAAACACCCTGCGGCCGATGTGATAGCTGCAGGATCCGAAATGCAGCCCTGCAAGACGCTGGCCGACCTGACCTCTGCGTGTGAACACCCCCACTCGACTCGCTACCCCGTGGCACACGCCTGAGTCCGTCGCTCGCCGTCTCACCGCCGAATGGGGAGAAAACGGCTTGATTTGGCTTGATGGCGACAACAGTGCTTTCGGCCGGTGGGTCACGATGGCCGTCGATCCATTGGAGCAGCATTGTTGCCGGGGACATCCCGGAGAGGCAGGCGCCCGCAATCCCTTTACGGTCCTGCGCCAACTCACCCCAGGCCACTGGTGCGGCTGGCTGAGTTACGAAGCAGCAGCTTGGACAGAGGCGGGCAATCCATGGTCCAAAGATGCCATGGCCATGCTCTGGATTGCCCGACACGATCCAGTGCTGAAATTCGATCTACGCGATCAGCAGCTCTGGATCGAAGGAACCAATCGAAACCGGATGCAGGAGATGCAGGATTGGCTGAATGCATGGTCAGCCAATTCAACCGATCCCATCCCACAACCAGGGATTCCGCTCGAGCAATGGCATTGGCATAGCAGTCGAGAGGCTTATTCCAATGGGGTGCAGCGAATCCGCGATCTGATCGCTGCCGGAGATTTGTTTCAAGCCAATCTCACGGCTTGCTGCAGTACGGCATGGCCGCCAAAACAATCTCCTTTAGACCTCTTCCTTCGACTACGTCGACACGCTCCAGCACCATTCGCAGGCTTGCTAATCGGCAGTGGTGAGGCCATGCATGAGGCCGTTCTCTCGACCTCTCCGGAGCGCTTTCTGTTGATGGAACCCAACGGTCGCATCCAAACTCGCCCGATCAAAGGCACACGTCCACGCGACAACGATCCCGCGCGCGATGCCGACCTGGCCGCTGAACTGGTCTGCAGCCCGAAAGACCGCGCCGAGAACGTGATGATCGTGGATCTGCTGCGCAACGATTTAGGTCGTGTCTGCCGTCCTGGATCGATCCACGTCCCGCAACTGCTCGGCCTAGAGAGCTACGCCGCTGTGCATCACCTCACCTCCGTTGTGGAAGGTGAGCTGCGCAAGGGCTTGACCTGGGTGGACCTCCTGCAAGCCTGCTGGCCTGGCGGCTCAATCACAGGCGCTCCGAAGCTGCGTGCCTGTCAACGACTGCACGACTTGGAGCCCACCAGTCGAGGTCCTTACTGCGGCTCCTTGATCCAACTCGACTGGACTGGCCGATTCGATAGCAACATCTTGATCCGATCTCTGCTGCGAGTCGGCAACACCCTGCGTGCTCATGCTGGCTGTGGAATCGTCGCCGATTCCGACCCCATCAACGAAGCTGAAGAGTTCGGCTGGAAATTGCAACCGCTCTTAAACGCCTTGCAGTAATCCACGGAGGTAAATTTTCACCTCGCTCATTGAGCTTGAGGATCGATGATTGCTCTGCTCCCAGCCATTTGTCTGGCCGTGGGAGGCGTTCTGGGAAGCACGATCCGGCCTGGGCGAACCCTGCGGGGTGTGACGGCTCACCTCGTCGGCGGCTTGGTTCTGGGAACGGCAGCAGCCGACTTAATGCCCGCTGCAACATCGGCCAACAACCCCTTGGCTCTTGGAATCGGGTTCTGCCTTGGCTTCAGCCTTCTCTTAGGGATTAACACCCTCGTCGATCAAGACAAGGGGGCTGAAGGAGGAACTCCTCCAATGATGTTGGTGCTCCTGATCCCGTTTCTAATTGATTCCTTCATTGACGGACTGGTCGTCGGTGTAAGCAGCACTGTTGGCAACAACGGCTGGGTGATCAGCTTGGCCATCGCTTTGGAAATGGGACTGGCGGCACTTGGACTAGGAACTTTGCTGGGACGAGGGTCAGGTCGTTGGCGCAGTGCGCTGGCTGGCAGTTGCATGGCCGCTACCTATTTAGTAGGGCTGATCACGAGCCATGTCCTGGGACACATGCTTGAGGGGGCCTCGATGACCGGACTGCTGGCTTTCGGTACAGCTGCCTTGATCTACCTAGCCGTGGAAGAGATTCTCAAGGAAGCGCACAGAGCCGGCGAAGACGACTCCGGCATCGTGAATATCGCACTCTTCATCGGCATCCTGGTGGTTTGGCTACTCGACAGCAGTACATCATCAACGCCAGCGTGAAACAGCCCCTGGCCTGGTTCGAAGGAACTTGGGGTGATCCCTCCGAGTTGACCATTCCCATCAGCGAACGAGGCCTTCAATTAGCGGACGGTTTATTTGAAACCGTCTTGGTCTTGAACGGTATCCCCCGTTTTCTGAAGGAACACCTCAACCGTTGGCAAATCAGTGCCGATTTATTAGGCATGGAACCACCGCCACCACAAGGCTGGCTCGAGCCTCTCATCGAAGCAGCGATTCAACGATCAGGCCTAAACCAACAAAACGGAGCGTTGCGATTGAACTGGAGCCGAGGCTGCGGACAAAGCCGTGGCATTGGATTACCCAAACACAGCAAGCACCGCTTCTGGCTCACCCTGCAAGCCCATGAACTGAACTGGAATCCAATAACGACAATCATTAGCAGCCAAGAGCAGCGCAATGTCCACAGCGTGCTGAGTCGCTGTAAAACCTTTGCCTACAACCAAGCGATCCAAGCTCGTCGTGAGGCAGAGCGCCATGGCGTCGATGACGCTTTACTGCGCAACACCCAATCCGAACTCTGTTGCGGCACTGTGGCCAACCTGATGGTGCTGCGATCTGGCGAATGGCTGACGCCACCTCTAAGCAGTGGATGCCTACCTGGGGTGATGCGGGGGCGAGCAATCAAGCTTGGCCTGGCACGAGAAATATCGGTTGGACCCGACGTCTTGCCTCAAGACTCCGCAATCTTGCTGAATAGCCTCGGCTGCAGAACAATCAGCAGTATCTCCGGCAAACCATTAACGAGCGAGGCTTCAACAGCCCAAAAATTATGGAAACAATTGCTATCCCAATAAAGAAATTGCAATCTCTCTTTCATACAAAATGAGGAGCATCGTCTCATCCCTACCACTCCACTTTTCAATCAAACGATGGCGTCGTTGACAAAAGTGTTGCAAGGAAATAGGAGATTCGCCTGGCACCACCCAGAGCAGAAACCTTGCATCAAACACTCTCTGGATTTCACGAAATCATCCGTTGAACCGCTTCCGCCCAGCCAGCCGCATGGGGTGCACGAGCTAAGTGATATCGACCGGCATGGATGCCCGGCAGCAACTCAGCATGCGGGCCATTCGGTCCTGGAACCACAACGGCAACATCAGCTTCCTCCAACAGAGGGATGTCATTGGGCGAATCACCAAGCGCCAAAACTTGTACATCGGGAACTGCTTCACGACGCTTCAACACCTGTAGGGCTTGTCCCTTACTGACGCCCTGGCCGAGAAGATGCGCCATGCGATTGCCCTTCACCAACGTGAGCTGACGGGCCTGCGTTAACTCAGACAACCGCTGCAGAGCCTCAGCTGATGGCGGGACAAAAGGAACGCTGCACCGTCGCCGCTGCGCCACATGCAAGGCATCTCCGCTCAAACCAAGCAGCTGTACGCCTTCGGCATCGCTGAGCTCGTCGAGACGCAACAGCGGCTCTCCAAGCTCCTCTTGAAGGTCCTGCAACTGCAAACGCAATTCCTCACACTCAGGCCCAAGACTCAACTCCCATTCCTCTCCGGACGGAGACTCACCATGAATCGCGCCGCCGTTTTCCACAATGAACGGATCATGAATCCCGGCNTCNAGGCGAAACCGACGCACCTCCTCAGCGGTCTTGCTCGTGCANGCAATTANAGGAATGCATTGGCTCTGCAACCAACGNATGGCATCCTCCGCAGGAGACCAGTTGTAGTTGTGATCCATGAGCGTGCCATCCAAATCGGTCACCACCCACCAACGCGACGCCTGATTNGAACGAGGTCTTGTCATCNCTGAACAAGCCAATGCACGGCATAGGGCTCAAGCTGAAGCTGTCGCTGGCCTTCTGGTAAGCCCTGGTCTGCCAAACAGTCGTACCAATGAGAACGATCAGGATCTTTCACAAGTGTGCTCAGCGCCAAATTCAATCGAGAACTGGTCATGTTGTAAATCGCAAAAAGTGATTCTCCAGACTTTGAACGTTGAAGCACCACCAGATCCGATCGATGGCGACTGATCACCCTCATTTCAGCATCCGGTTGTAAAGGCTTAAGGGAACTACGAATCCCCATGGCGTGGCGCAAGGCCTGAACAACACGACTCACATCACTCTCTGGATCGTTGAAACGGCGTTCCAACGTTTCAGCCTTGAACTGAGGTCGATTTAAATCGCGGCGTTGACCACTACACCGAAATCGCGATACATCATTTGGTGTAGCTANCAATGCAGGCAAGTAAAAAGCAGGAATACCCGGCAANGCCAAAACCAGAAGTTGCGTCAACAAAAAACGNTTGAGCTGAAAGTGGGATGGATCGATACCGGCATCCGCCATCGCACTCCACCAACTGATATTNATTTCGTAAGGGACATCATCACCATCACTCAATCGTCGATGACTGATTAATCCGCCACGTTGCTCGCAACTGATCAACAACTTAAGCAGCCTTATCTTTGGCATCAATCCCTCCAATGGACGGAGGCCGATGCCGTCATGACAAGCTGTGAAATTCAATAAACCAGTGTCCTGAGGCAAAGCCGGCCAATGGCTAAGCCAAGCATTCAATAGATCGGCGCGACCACTGATTGTGGCCTCCAGCAAAAGGGGAGGCAANGGNAANTTATAGGCAAGATGAGCTTCTCGCCCATTGATCAAATAAGAGAGATTTTCCTGTTCAGGAACGTTCGTTTCCGTTACCACAACACCATCATCAAAAGTTTCGTTCAGCAAAAACCTCAGAACTTCCACGAGTTGATGGGCCTCGGGTCGATGAATGCACGTGGTGTGAGGCTCTTTCCACACGAAACCAACAGCATCCAGGCGAATCCAGCGCACGCCATGNCGGCACAAGCGCATCANCAATTCTGCGAAGCCGATCAGAACTTGAGGACTACGCCAGTTGAGGTCAACTTGATCAGGTCCAAAGGTGGTCCAGACCCGACGTTTGCCGTTAGCTCCAGCCAATTGCGTAAACAGGGCGGAACTCCGAGGTCGAACAACATCACTCCAACAGGGATCCGGCGCCGCCTCCAGCACGCAGGAGCGACCTGGTTCTTCATTGTTCAGAAACTGATGCACCCAAGGATGAGAAGCCGAAACATGATTCAGCACGAGATCCGCCATCAGCCGGCGCCCCTCAGCCAGATTCGCCAGGTCACTCCAGTCGCCATGCCGTTGCTCAAGCTNTTGATAACTNGCCACAGCAAATCCACCATCACTGGTCGATTTCAAAAAAGGCAGGACGTGAATGACAGAGGCGAAGCTCTCCAAATGCCGATTCACGAGTCGACGCAAGCACTGCAAACCTGGCCTGACGTCATCGTGCACCGTGTCGGCATAGGTGATCAACACAGCATCAGAACCATTCCAAAGCGATCGAGACTCCCCGTTTTGACGAACTCCTGAATGCTGTTGGGTGAATTGCAGCAATTGCGACGACAAAGATTGGAGATCGCCGGAAGAATCAGCTTCGTATAAACCACTCAGCAGCGTTCGCAGAGCTATCTCTTGCGGATCCTGCATCCAGCTTCACCTGCAGATTTGATCTCAGGTATGGAGCAGGTTCTCAACTTCTGTTGTCGCATTGCACACAGCATGGATTTTCAGCAGGGTCTGATCACCACAGTTCATGACTACTGCCTGGGCAATCTGGACAGCATCTCCTTCAAAAGGGAACTCAAACAAAAGCCAACCGCGCTTTTGATTCCCTGCCTGATGGAAGAGTTCAGTCGTCCGGCACTTGGCTTGATTCGACAAGCTTTGTCCGAACTCGTTGGGCTCAATGCTTTGGTGATTGCATTGTCTGCCAAGAGCGCTGAAGACGTCTCCCATGCCGAGACATTTTTTCGTGACATGCCCTTTCCCGTGCATGTGCATTGGACGAATGGTCCAGCCGTTCAAGAACTGTTGATGTCCGTTCAAGACTTAGGTCTTGAAGTGACTGGACCTCCCGGCAAGGGTTGGGCCGTCTGGCANGGNCTAGGGATTGCCTGTCAACAATCAGAAGTTGTGGGTCTCTTCGACGCCGACATCCGCACCTTTACGCAAGCTTATCCAGAGCGGATGCTGAGGCCTTTACTCGACCCATCCCATGGCGTGGCCTATGTGAAAGCTTTCTATAGCCGACTCTCTCTTGAAACTCAGGCATTACAAGGTCGAGCCACCCGACTCTTTGTTGGCCCCTTACTCACCAGCCTGGAACAGATNTTTGGGGCTTTGCCCTATTTGCGCTATTTGCAATCNTTTCGCTATCCACTTGCNGGTGAATTTGCATTCACAACAGACTTAGCCATGAATCTTCGGATTCCCTCCGACTGGGGACTCGAAGTTGGTCTGCTTTCAGAGGTCTACCGCCACGTCGCTTCCAGCCGTATTGCTCAAGTGGATCTTGGCCTTTTTGATCACAAGCACAAAGACCTTGGCACCACACCTTCCGAAGGGCTTCAACGCATGGCCGGTGAGATCTTCTGTACAGTTTTAAGAGGCTTGATGGAACATGAGGGCTGCACAGTATCCATGGATCACTTACCAACTTTAGAAGTTCTCTACAGACGCGTCGGNGAAGATCGTGTTCGGCAGTTNGGACTTGATTCAGCAATCAATCGACTTCCACATGACCGACATGGCGAAGAATTAGCTGTTCAAAACTTCTCANGCCTGCTCAGACCAGGCTTAACCCGCTTTCAAAACACCCCGATTGCGCATCAATTGCCCAGCTGGTCACGCCTGAGCAGCTTCAACTCTCGCCTCCAGTCAGACCTCGCCGAAGCAGGAGCAACTGATCGCAAACGCAGCATTCCCACAACCATGATGAAGCGGCCAACCTATCCAACCCTTCTCCCTCAACCAGAGGCATTAGACATGGCTGTATAAATCCGAGCAAAATAATGATCTAACTCTGATCTCTTGCAGGCCCGAACGGAAAATTGTGCCCAATCCAGCTTAAACGAATAAAGATCTCGCTCTTATGCAATAGAACCCAGCAAAATTCTTTTAACGCGACATCATTTATACTCGCATGACTCTGCTTTTTCAAAAAAGTTATACTGTTCTATATCCAATGCGCGGAATGATTCGCTGTTGCATACTCCACCATTGAATCGAAAACACTTAAATCCTCTCAGTCTCCGACAATCATATCCATAATAAGCCACGCTAAATCAAGTCTTTAATCGAAATCTATTTCTTGCAAGATCACAAAAAAATTATAACTCAATCACAACAATCGGCCCGCAAAAGACAAAGCCAAGCAAACCAAAACAGATCAAAATCGTACACAAGCAGGCTTTCATTCTGCACTNACAGCGCAACAAGGAAAAAATGATGAGCAGAGGNNCTTGANNCCNCTTGCTGGACACAAGACANCNGACCNCGGGNANATCCATGGATCNGAGCTCTGACCAGAGTCCGTTGCCATTCCGATTCCGTCCATCAGCAACGACCGCACAATCCTGGCACTTCACAGGAATCACATCACAGCCATCATCACTCCAGCAACCGCAAAAAGGTTCGTGGCATTACAAATAACCATTCCACGTTTNGNATAAATAATCAAAATCTTAAGAGTGATTCGTTTTGTTGCTTTCCTGACAAAACCTACATAGAAGGTCGGTAAAAATAACTCAACCTTGCAGTCAATTCAATGCCGGAATGCTTATATCAAAACAATACCGACAGAATGATCGTGTTGAAGTGTATCGGNGATAACAAGTTTTATCGTGAAAAAGTGGTGATGCCAACCGAAAGCTTCTGGTTTGAGGCTCCAGTCGGTGCACGTCTTGAAATTTGGCAAATGTCGCTCCAAGGTCAAATGCTTCATCTTCGCGCTGATGTGTCTGACTACGCCATCACCTCAGAAGAACCATCCCAAACAACGAGCGTTGCAGCAAAAAGCTCAACCGCGGTCTTTAACCGATCAAGATCACAAAGTCAGGCTTCCTGATCGAAGCAAACTATTCCATTCAGANGCATCAGGACAACTTCGACCAGGTCAATCAGAGAAGCTTGATTGGAATCTTGAATTTAATTCGGCACAACATTGNNCAAAGCCATCAAGACGAGGGTCCNCCCGGCTGAATCCCTAACAATTCAGCAGTCATTCGCGATCGAATGAATCCACCTGGCTGGACGGTGCGACGGTGAGCAGACNTCGGAGAGCCAGAAGGCATCAATCCAGTCGCATGATCGTGATCATTCAGCTTCAGACGAAGCAATCGAGCTGTCTTCGCTGAGCGAATAATCGCTTCATCCTTCTGCCTTGCAGCATCAGGCCGATAAACCAGCTGTTTGGTTGGTTTGGTGGGAGATTGAATCGGCGTTGGTTGCGCTTTTCTCTCTCCACTGAGAATCTGATCAGACATTGGTTTCGATGCAGTCAGGCCCCCGTTCCCTGGCCCGGAAAGAACTGCGCCCTGGGTCAGGGTGAACGTTCTGTAGCTGTTGCTACAAACATATCTTGCCAATTAAAAAAGCCCTCAGGCGTTCAGCGGGCTACGAAACAGCCAAGCAGCAACTTTTTTTAATAAAGCGTGCGCAGGCACAGTAGTGAGGGCATCAGCTGCAGCCCCGCGAAGACTTTCGACCATGAACAGGACCAGCCAAAGAATCTTGCTTCTGATCAGCCTCAGCACAGGAATCTTGCAGGGATGCCAAAACAGTCTGAGCGAAGTGAAAAGCCATGAAGCTGAAACAGGTGATGTTCTCGTTCGAGACGGCGACACAACTGTTGAATTGATGAAACCGTTCAAGCCCGGGCAACCAAACGGGCTCTACGACGGAGGTGTGACCGTNAGGAATCCCGGCCAACCCACACGACGAGCGGAAGTAAACGCCGTGTGCAGCCTGCCAAATCTGCCCAACTGGCCTCAATACGACAATATTTATGGACGTTGGCTGGTNNAAGGCGAAAAACCTGGTGACAAAGGGGGGGACACCGATTGGCAGCTGCTGATTGATTTCAATGGCAAAACGGTGAACAAAGGCCGAGAGAGCGCTCCAATGTGGGCGATGCGTTTGGCGCAAAANCTCTGCAGGAAAGGAGACTTTCAAGATGGGTAGCCTTGTATCAATTCAGACAAAGCCCCAAGAAGTTCGAATCATCCAGCTCGCCTAGACCCCGTAATGGTCGTAATCGACACAACATGGAGCCCGAGATGAGCAGACACTAAAAATGGTTCTCATTCTCGACCCATGGCCAGCACTGGTAGCGTCAGCTCGTGGGACGAATCATTGCTTGTAGCAATGATTCAGTACCCGGTACCCGTGATTACAGGACCAGCGGACATCCAAACGCAGGTTGACCAGATCTGCAAAGCAGTGGCAACGACGAAAGCTGGATATCCTGAAGCTGATTTGATCGTGATGCCAGAGTATTCAACTCAAGGGTTGAATACCTCGATCTGGACCTATGACGAGATGCTTTTAAGAATCGATTCTCCTGAAATCGATCGATTCCGAAGTGCCTGCAAAGAAAATGACGTTTGGGGCGTGTTTTCNTTAATGGAACAAAACGACGACCCAAGCCTGCCGCCTTTCAACTCAGCGATCATTATTAATTCAGACGGAGAAATTGCACTGCACTANAGAAAGTTGCAGCCCTGGGTACCCATTGAACCCTGGTCTCCCGGAAACTACGGGATGCCTGTTTGCGATGGACCTAAAGGTTCNAAGCTTGCAGTTTGCATTTGCCACGATGGNATGTTCCCTGAACTNGCACGTGAGGCAGCTTATAAGGGAGCAAATGTCTACATCCGCATTTCAGGTTACTCCACACAGGTAAATGATCAGTGGATTTGGACGAATAGGACCAATGCATGGCAAAACNTGATGTATACAATTTCTGTCAACTTGGCAGGCTACGACGGTGTTTTCTACTATTTCGGCGAAGGAACGGTCTGCAATTACGACGGCAACGTCATCCAACAGGGTCATCGCAACCCCTGGGAAATTGTCACTGCCGAGCTCTTCCCACGACTTGTTGACAAAGCAAGAGAAAATTGGGCCCTTGAGAACAATATCTTCAATCTTGGATGCCGTGCCTATGTCGGCAANCCAGGTGGNGAGAGAGAAAATTATCTCACTTGGGTCAAAGATCTAGCNAATGGTGAATACAAACTCCCCTGGGATGAAAAAGTTCGCATCCGTGATGGCTGGAAATATTATCCAGAGGGCGTGAAACTAGGACCCATGCCAAAAAATGGCGTCGCAGCTTCAACCCCTGAATTGACAACTGCATAAATATTAACGCTGTTGGTGTTTCTATTGCCCAGAAACACCAACAGCATTGAGAAAGCGAGCTTGATTCATACACTTAATTTAAATGTAGTATCAACAATTACAGTATCACAAAACGCAAACGTTTAGTTTGATATTTTTGTGTCAGCAGTCACTTTTTGGCTGTTTTTTTATGTTTTGAATATTGATGGAATAACGTTTCCTTGCAATGCCAGAAACACTTTTCAAGGTTGATCTAACCAAATCAATGGATCAACAGGACATGCCCGGCCACAATCGTTGGCATCCCGACATTCCAGCTGTTGCGTCTGTGAATCCAGGGGATGTCTTTAGGATTGAATGCAAAGATTGGACCGATGGTCAAATTAAAGATGACGACAATCCACAGGACATTGCTGACGTAAACCTGGAAGTCGTTCATGTACTAAGTGGTCCTATTTGGGTCAATGGTGCACAACCAGGCGACATTCTTGTCGTCGATATCCTTGAGGTAGGTGCTTTACAAGGGGATGAATGGGGATTTACAGGGATTTTCGCAAAAGAAAATGGTGGCGGGTTCTTAACAGATCATTTCCCTAAAGCTGCAAAAGCAATTTGGGATTTGGAAGGCGTCTATACCTCATCACGCCATATTCCTGGCGTTCGCTTTGCTGGTATTACACATCCTGGATTGATTGGTTGTGCTCCCTCGATGGAGCTACTCAACGAATGGAATCGTCGCGAAACAGAACTGGTTAAAACTGCGCCAGATCGTCGCACATATGGTGCCGGGTTGTCAGGGAGTGAGCCAGTCCTTGCGGCTTTGCCCAATCCAAATAGTGCAATTTTAGGAAAGGTTCCTGAAGCTGACTTTGATCGCATCGCTAATGAAGCGGCCAGAACTGTCCCCCCTCGCGAACATGGCGGCAACTGTGACATTAAAAATCTCACCAAAGGAACCAGGATTTATTTCCCTGTTTATGTCGAGGGAGCGAAACTCTCAATGGGAGATATACACTTCTCGCAAGGAGATGGAGAAATCTCTTTCTGCGGTGCTATTGAAATGTCTGGCTACCTAGACCTGCATGTTGACATTATCAAAGGAGGAATGGCGAAATATGGTATGGTCAATCCGATGTTTAAGACAAGTCCAGTAGAACCTCATTACACAGATTATCTTGTGTTNGAAGGAATTTCTGTGGATGAATTTGAAGGCAAGCAGTTTTACATGGACGTCCATATCGCTTATCGACGTGCATGCCTTAACGCTATCGAATACTTGAAGAAATTTGGATATACAGGTGAACAAGCCTATTTACTACTCAGCTGCGCTCCCGTCGAAGGTCGCATCAGCGGCATTGTGGATATCCCTAATGCTTGTTGCACACTGGCACTCCCAACTTCAATCTTCGACAAGGATATTCTTCCCTGTTAAATAACTGACTATCAGCGCTATGGCGGACAACTTGTTTCTTCATAGCGCTAAACAATTACGGTCCCACACATCTCTCAAAAACTGATTACCCATTTGATTGTAATTTCATGCCAGTTTACGAGTTCCAATGTCCCTCTGATCAATGTGCTACCTATGAAGTATGGAGGCAAATTGATCANCGNACTGTTAACACAAATTGTCCAAGTTGTGGTAAAGAAGGAAAACGGATCTTCTCTCCACCTATGACCCTATCTTCATCACTCAGACTAAAAGTTGAAAACAAGGAACCGCAAGTAGTCAGGCGGACAACTCAAGAACCGAGAAAGCCTCAATTGCGGCAGAGCGATACACGTCCATGGATGCTCAACAGAGGTTGCTGATGAGGTCTCACCAACAACCAACCGCCTAGAACGTNTTTATCCAACTGAAATGAATCAGACGGTTAAGAACTCCTCAATAATATTGTCCGATAGTTGAGACGTGGGACCACTAGAAACAATACCTCCTCNTTGCATCGCGTAATAGAAACTCGACTGTTTGACGAAATGCAAATGCTGTTCTACGAGGAGGACACTAATTCCTGTTTGTTCAATGATACGTTTGACTGCTCTTTCAATGTCTAGAATAATCGATGGTTGAATGCCCTCTGTCGGTTCATCAAGCAGAAGCAGCTTTGGTTTGCCTAATAAGGCCCTGGCAATAGCCAACTGCTGCTGTTGGCCACCACTCAAATCACCACCACGCCGATTAAGGAATTGCTCAAGAATAGGAAACAATTCAAATACAATTGGATCAATATGCCGATTCTTGGCCATTCCACCAGGCAGAGATTCCATGCCGATTAGTAAATTTTCGCGAACAGTAATGCGAGGAATAATATCTCTGCCTTGCGATACATAACCAATACCTGACCGGGCGCGTTTATAGGGAGGTTGTGTTGATAGCAATTGACCATTATATTCAATGCTTCCTGTACGTTGTTCCAAAAGACCAATGATGGTCTTCAAAAATGTTGTTTTTCCAACACCATTACGGCCAATAAGGCAAATCATTTCCCCTTCCGGGATATGCAAGTCAACATTCCTAAGAATGTGACTTTCACCATAATAAACATTCAACCCACTGGCCTTGAGTATGGTCTTGGTTGAAACTGGATGAGAGGCTGTTTGCACCATGGTAAAAGCGTGAAAAATTAAAAGATGATAAATAATTAATCAGATTGACCAAGATAAACCTCAATCACTTTTGGGTCTGCTTTGACTTGATCAAGTGTTCCTTCTGTTAGAAGTTTACCTTGATGCAAAACAGTCACAGGAGCACCGAGATCACGAATGAATTCCATGTCATGTTCAATCACAACCACAGTATGCTCACCGGCCAAGGATTTAATTAACTCAGCAGTACGGTTGGTTTCTTCATCTGTCAAGCCAGCGACAGGCTCATCCAAAAGGATAATATCCGGTGACTGAGCCACCAACATCGAGATCGCCAACCACTGCTTTTGACCATGTGATAAAGAGCCAGCAAGTGACTTGGCATAGGGAGCCAAACCGACATACTCCAGCAATCGATGAACCTCATCCTTCACATTAGGACCAAGCTTTTTAAACATTAAACTAAAAGGCTCTTTCGTCGGAGAAGCCGCTAATTCCAAATTTCTTGTAACCGATAAATTATCAAAAACCCGAGGGGTTTGAAATTTACGACCTACACCCAAACGAGAAATCTTTTGCTCTGACAACCCGATGATGCTTGAACCCCGCAATGAAACAGTCCCTTTTGTAGGCCGAACCTTGCCAGTAATGACATCTAGAAAGGTTGTTTTTCCTGCTCCGTTTGGACCAATGATAGAGCGCAACTCACCATGGGATAGTGACAGCGAAAGATCTGTTAGAGCGAAGAAGCCATCAAAATCTACGCTGACATCATTTAACTCAAGAATTGGTGTCGTCATGGTTGAGAGAGTGTAAAAGGAAGAGGCTTAAAGGCAATGTCTTTGGGGAAAGTAATAGAGTTGAATCAAGATTTCGCTGCATAACCCTCATCAATCTCAAGTTTTGGATAGGTTGACGATTTCTTCGGAAAGCCAAATGCAGCAAGCATAGTTTGGAATCCACCATTCTTAAACCAGCCGTAAATACCATCGGGCATCAAAACGACAACAAAAATAAATAAGCCACCTTGAACAAACAGCCAAGCCTCGGGCAATGCTTCACTGACAAGGCTTCTCAGATAATTGACAACAACAGCACCAATAATTGGCCCAATCAAGGTACCTCGACCACCTACTGCAACCCAAATCACCATCTCAATTGACATCGGGATGGCCATATACTGAGGCGAAACAATACCTGACTGCACTGTATACAACGCACCAGAAATTCCCGCGAGTCCACCTGCTACCAGAAAAACAATCACCTTAAATGGCACGGGATTAAAGCCACTAAATCGCAACCTCGCTTCGTCATCACGGATGCCAATGAGTGCATCACCAAAACGACCACTCGTAAAGAATTTACAAATAAGATATGCAATCGGCAAGATGATTAGTGTCAAGCGATAAAACAAAATTTGAGCATCGTCTGAACCAACTTGCATATTAGTACCAACAAATATGTTGAAAATTTCAGTTGTACTTGTTTTCAAGCCATTAGTACCATTCACAAGCTTTTGTTGGCCATTGAAAAAATGGTAAAAAACCATCAAGGAAGCTTGCGTAATGATTGAAAAATAAACCCCTGTGATTCTGTTCCTAAAGATAAGATAACCAACCAGGCCAGCCACAACAGCGGGAATAAGCCAGATCGCGATCAATGTCCATGGAAAAGACCAGAACGGCTGCCAGAAAAATGGAAGATTATCAACGCCATAGTTTTCGAAAAACTTCGGCAAACCATTCGCACCTGTCGTAAAGTCATTTTGAGTGACCAGGAGCAAATGCATCGCGATTGCATAACCGCCTAGGGCAAAGAAGATGCCCTGCCCTAAACTCAACAAGCCTGTATATCCCCAAATCAAATCAATACCAAGAGCAACAATAGCCAAGGCAAAATATCGACCAAATAAATTTAATCGAAACTGAGAGAAGCCAAAAACATCATTCTTTGCCATGACAGGCAAAATAAAGAATGCAAAGGCAAGGAGGATCCAGGGGACCAGTCGTTTAAAGAGTTTCATAATTAAAAATGAAAGCAGTGCGGTTAGGATTCAATTGAACGTCCCTTTTGCGGGAACATTCCAGTTGGTTTGAACTGAAGAAAGCCNATGATAAATATAAAGATAAGCACATAGGACATACTTGTTGTTGCAAAAAATTCAATCACAGCAGAAGCTGGATTTGGAATATTTGGGAAAGCGATCAGAATAGCGCCAGATCCAATGATGGACTGAATGATGCCAAGCATCATTGAGGCAATCACCGTACCAACAAGATTGCCGACTCCCCCAAGGACAATCACCATGAAGCAGGAAACGATATATGAGGCACCAAGATTTGGACCAACAGATCCCAAGAGAGTGATCGCGCTACCCGCAACTCCAGCCAATCCTGAGCCAATCCCAAAGGTAATGCTATCGACACTATCAGTGGGAATTCCAAGGCAATTACTCATCTGCCGATTTTGCGTCACAGAGCGAATCCGAAGTCCCCAAACACTCTTTGTCAAAAACCATGCAACAAAAGCAAGTAACAATGCAGATAAGAGAATGATAAAGATTCGAATGCCCGGTAATTCAATTCCAGCGATTGACCCCCAGCTTCCTTGCAACCACTTTGGAGCTGTCACGTCAATATTCCTTGGGCCAAACCAAGGCTTTGACAAAACTCTTGACGATGAAAGTAGTTGGATCGAAACAAAACCGACAACACCTGAAAGAATCCAAACCAAACCAGATAGATAGGGGTAAAAAGAAGCCTTTTGCAACTTCTTTGGAGCAAACTTCTGAACAAGGAAGCCCAATACCACAGCAACAACAATACCAATTGTCATGCTGGTCGAGACACTACGAATAAACTGAATTAAAACAAGGCTGACACCCCAAGTGGCCAACAATGTTTCCAGTGGACGACCATAAAGTTGCCGAATTAATGTTCTCTCGAGAATGACACCAACGATACCTGTAATAAAGAATGCAAAAACAAGGGCAAAGAGAAAGTACAGTTGAAAAATGCCTTCGCCCATCGGACGAAACAAATTTTGAGTAACAAAGGTTACATAGGCGCCGATCATCATCAATTCGCCATGGGCAAGGTTGATGACACCCATCAAACCAAAGACAATGGCTAATCCGGTTGCTGCTAGAAGAAGAACTGACCCGATACTCAGGCCATCAAGAAGCTGAGAAAAAATTAATTCCATTTGTCCATAGGATAAAAAAAGTGGGCCTACAACGAATTGTGGCCCACAAGAGAAGTCATTTCAGACGTAACGATTACATCTTGAACTTTCCGGCATCAGCTCGGTCTAAAGTCCAATCACATTTGTAACCCTTCGTTTCAGGAACGTACTGGTTCCAGGTGATGGGAGCAACAGGAGTCTTGCTATCCCAAAGGATTTCAAACTGACCATCCTGCTTGGCTTCGCCAATGCGTACAGTCTGTGAGATGTGGTGGTTTGGATACATCTCAATTGGTCCCTGAGGAGCATCCAACTTGATGCCGATCAGTGCTTTTCTGACTGCTGTTAGATCCTCATAGGTTCCAGCTTTTTCAACAGCAGCCTTCCAGAGGTAAACCATGTTGTAAGCAGACTCCATCGGGTCATTCGTCACCCGCTCGCTGCCATACATGTCAAGGAAGGCCTTGTTGAAGTTGTTGGAAGCCTCAGTCCCAAGCGACATGAAGTAATTCCATGCTGCATAAGTGCCACCGACATACTCAGGTCCAATCTGACGAATTTCCTCCTCAGCAATGGAGAAGGACATGATTGGATACTTATCAGGAGTGATTCCAGCCGCTTTAAACTGCTTAAACAGAGCAACGTTGGAGTCACCATTCAGAGTGTTGATGATGATGCCACCATCTGGAAACTCCTTCTTGATCTTGGCAATAATCGGTGCAACCTCAGTGTTGCCTAGAGGAATATAATCCTCTCCAACGGTTTCACCGCCGAGACTCTTGACCTGTTCCTTAATGATAGTGTTTGCCGTCCTGGGGTAGACGTAGTCAGAACCGACGAGGTAAACCTTCTTGCCGTATTTATCGGCAAATTTTTCAAACAACCAGTCAACAGCAGGCTCTGCTTGCTGGTTGGGAACAGCACCTGTATAGAAGATGTTCTTGGAACACTCCTGTCCTTCGTACTGAATAGGATAGAAGAGGAAATGGTCTTTCGCTTCGTAAACAGGAAGCATTGCCTTTCGGCTGGCTGATGTCCAACCACCGAAGACGACGGCGACCTTGTCAGCGTCGATCAGTTTTTGAGATTTTTCAGCAAATGTTGGCCAGTCAGATGCACCGTCTTCGGAGGTGAAGACGATCTTGTAGCTCTTGCCGTCAACCTTGACTCCGCCGGCGTCATTGATTTCCTTAATGGCCATTTCTTCGACTTCCTTAAGAGTCGTTTCTGAAATGGCCATAGTTCCACTCAGAGAATGGAGAATGCCGACCTTGATTTCGCCATCGAAATCGCCTCCACCTCCACCGGAGGAGGTACCGCCGCCGCCGCCGCCGCCGCCGCCGCAAGCGGTCATCGTCGCTCCGACCGCTGTTGCAGCAAAAGCTGCAAGCAGGCGCTTCGTGAGTTTAGAAGTCATGAATAAGTACACACGGGTTGGTTACGCCCGCAAAGGCGATACAAGCAAAATTTATGGACGGACTAATAGCCGTTTTGTATCAGCCGTAACATTCTGGCAATTGCTATCGATTGTTGACGGAATTTGGTAACTGTTGAAACAGGAAATGAAGAACAGTTTCAAGCCCTTCTCCCGTTTTAAGATTAGTAAAGCACCACGGCTGATCGCCGCGCATCGTTCGTGTGTCCCTTTCCATCACCTCCAAATCAGCTCCAACGAACGGGGCTAAATCAATCTTGTTGATAATCAGCAGATCGGAACGCGTGATTCCAGGGCCACCCTTGCGAGGGATCTTGTCGCCAGCAGCCACATCAATGACATAGATGCAAAGGTCAACCAGCTCAGGACTAAAACTTGCGGCCAAATTGTCACCTCCACTCTCGACAAGCACCAAATCAAGTTCAGGGAATTGGTGCTCCAACTCCGACACAGCAGCGCGATTGATCGAGCAGTCTTCACGGATCGCAGTGTGGGGACACCCTCCGGTTTCTACGCCACGGATCCGCTCGGGCTCTAAGGCACCAGAACGAGTCAAGAACTGCGCATCCTCCTGGGTATAAATGTCATTCGTAACTACCGCGATCTGAAGCCGATCACGAAGTTGCCGGCAGAGAGCCTCAACTAAAGCGGTTTTTCCAGATCCCACAGGACCTGCCACCCCAAGACGCAACTTGCTGGTCATCAACTTCGAAACAGACGCGAATACAACTCAGAATGGGCAAGCTGCGCCATGGATGCACCAAGTCCACTGCTCCACATCGTGCGCGGATCCTCGCCTAACAAGAAATTGGCCTGCTGGATGATCAAAGGACTCAAGCGACGTTGCAGAACCTGGGCACGCGTTGGGCCCAGTGGCAACAATCGAACAGCAGCGCTGAGTTGATTGGCGACCCAACCAAAGAGGTAACCCTGCACCATCTCGATCGCAGAAATCTCCATCACCGTGGCCGCCCACGCCCAAGCCGCCGGCCAACCCAACAGGCATGGCTCCGGCAGTGGATGACCCAGTTCGGTCATTAGTTCCAGGAGAGAACAGCCCATCTGTCGTTGCTGAGCCCTCACCTCAGAGGCTTCACGAGTCGCCAACAGCCATCCATCCAGATCAACCAAGCGAGTGGCTGCGGTCAAATCTCCATGATTCAACCAAGACAAAAAATCCTGTTGAAACACTGAAAGTGCCGCAGCTTCCAAACGCAATGAACCCCATCTCAGTTCAGACTCGAGCCAGTCACAAACCTCGAGCTCCGTTTTAATCAAGCCAGTCTGGATCACATGTTCCAAGCCTTCGGAGTAACTGAAGGCGCCAACTGGGAGAGCAGGACTCACCAGTTGCAACAACGCCAATGACGTCATGAGTGATTGTGAGAGGAATAAGCTCCAACCTCAGGATGAAATGGCTGATGACAGCAGGTCACCTGCAGACCGCGACGACGCAACATCAGCTCTAAAACAGAATCCTTCAAAAGCAAGAGCTCAGCGTCACGCACCTCCAACGCAACATGGCGATTTCCCAAGTGATAAGCCGCTTGAACCAATTCAAAGGTTGTCGTTGCCTGCACCCGTAGTAAAGGTTCAGCTGTCGCTACTACACGAATCAACGGCTGCAACGTCTCTCCAGCCAAACAAACACCAGGTTGCAGCACTCCGTCTCTTGGGAGCTGCAACAACACGTTCTGACCACAAGTGGTGCTGCGCAAACCGCGTAGCACAGATCGCTGCTCAGCGGTTAAAGCCAATGTCAACTCATCACAGCTAACTTGATCTGGTTGAACAAACCGCGTTAACACAAGCGGTGACTGCATCGAAGCCAAGTCGAGTTGAATACTGTGAGCCTGCCGAAGCCAAGTGTCCGATTTTGGTTTGAATTGATACACGGGGGCAAGACATGGGAGTCGTCGTGATGGAATCTCCGGGCTCATGGCAGGGCAATTGCCGATTGCGATTTCAGAGCACCCCTTTACGGACCGTGCATCAAGGCGGAACCACGGCTCCATTCAAATTAATGAAGGCGGTACATGGAGCCGATCGACGATGCGAATTGCCTCTTCTACACACCGCCGGCGGCTTGGTTGGAGGAGATCAACTCAATCTTGATCTCGATTTAGCGCAGGGGAGTCGCTGCCTCATCACGAGCGTTGCCGCTCAAAAAGTGTATGGATCAATCGGAAGAAGCAAGCGCCATCCTGATGGGATGTGGGCGCGCCAAACCATCCAGGCAAAACTTGCTGAGCAAAGCGATTTAGAATGGTTGCCTCAAGAAATGGTCATATATGCAAACGCTCTTTTTGAACAAAAGTTGACGGTGGAGTTGAGTCCGCAAGCCTCATTTTTGAGCGCAGACATCATTCGATTAGGACGAACTGCCGCAGGAGAAGATTTAGGTCGTGGGTGCTGGCGTTCGGAAATCAAACTGAAACGANTGACGGAGAGTCAGAGCAGTTGGGAACTCGTTGATCGATTGGAGCTTGAGGGAGACAGCTTGCGATCCAACCATGGGCTCGCAGGAGAAGCTGTATTGGGTTCGTTCGTGTGGGCAGCACCCATGCCTTTGAACACTGAAACGCTCAAGANGCTATTAAATGAAATTTGCTCTGATCGAGTCGGACTCGAGGGCACGATGCGGTGCAGCGCATTGAATCAAGGCCTGATCGCTCGATACATTGGACCATCAAGTCGTGATGCTCGGTTCTGGTTTTGCCGGATCTGGCGGCGGACGAGAATTGCACGATCAATGAGTAAACCTGCAGTGCCCAGAAGTTGGCCACTGCAGGAAGATCCATTTCAGAGGATCATGTGATTAATGCTCTCCGGCAGATTTTGTGCCGGAGAGCTGTTGTGATCAGAACGTAAATTTCGTCTGAACCACTCCGCCAAACACACCGAGGCTCTTATCGTCAGGTGTCAATTCACCCATGGGTCGGCTCAACCAATAGACACCAGGAGCAACACTGATGTTATCTGTGACCTGGAATTCATACCACAACTCCATGGCATAGTTTCCATCATCAGGCGTCCCTTTATCGCTTGATGATACAAACATCGGCTGACCAACGGCAAAGCCAAGATCATTACCCATTAAGAAAACATCACTCCACTGCAGACCAACCATCCAGGACGCAAATTGATCTGCATGGTTGAAGTTATAATCACCGCTCAGGTAAGACTTACCAACAGAGGCACTTACAGAAGGAATAAAGCCAGATTCACTCGGTCTCCAAAAAGCATTAAGGGCCCAGCTATTGCTATCAGCACTGGAACGCTCTTTGTAGGTAATCGGATTACCGTCAGCATCAAGATCGCCCGTCAGCTCAGAGTAATAACAATCCTGGCTCCAGGAGTTCAGCTTGGAAAAATTAGTCCCTTTGCCATAGGACACGCCACACTGACCGTAGCGATAACCAGCTGCAAGACCCCACTGCTTATTTCCATAAGCAACCTGAGCAGTGATGCTTCCCTTGGCATTGTCGGTCATGAAACCGCCAGTNGAAGAATTGCCGTTGTTGGCTGAAGAAGCTACATAGTTGGCAGCCACCGTCCAATAGGGATCACCCTTGTCATGGGTGGACTTATAAGTAGCACCAAAACCACCACCGGTGGTCTTGCTCCAGACCATTGGGACACCTAGGCGACCCGAGAAAAGGTCGAGTTGTGGATGTCCTCCTGAAGCATAAGCAGAAGGCTTATACCCAAGGTTTTCAGTATTTCTCATTCTGGGGCCCGCAACAATTGTAAAGTTGGAGCCCAGAGGGAAACGATAATAAACACGGTCAATCATGACCCTGTTATCAGTGTGGCTCGGATAATCAAGACCGGTTAAATTAAAACCTTTACCACCCAAAGCGTTGTCAGAATTACCTGAACGCAAACGTGTAAATAGCAAGTCCTTTCCGGTAAAGGACGTTTTCAAAGCCAATGCAAGGTCATAACTGAAAACGGTAGCGCCGTTTTCTTTGTTGTAGGTCTTGCGAGCATGGCCAGCATCACCCTTGGCCCTGGTCGCTCCAAAGAACCAAGAAGAACGCCCTTTTAGCTTGGTGGTAGTAGAGAACTGCGAGGATTCCAACTCGCCAACTCGTGCCTCTAAACCGTCCACGCGGCCACGAATGATGGCAAGTTCACGCTCAAACTCTTTGATCAAACGGCGCAGTTCGTCCGTAATCTCAGTGATGCGATCAAGGCAAGCATTGAGAAGAGCAGCTGCCTCGTAGCGAGTCATCGCCCGATTTCCACGGAACGTGCCATTCGGGTAACCCGCGACACAGCCGTAACGCTCGATCAGATTGGACAGAGCTTGGTAAGCCCAATCTGTGGGATAGACGTCAGAAAATTGAGTAATGCTGGTGACCTGCTCTTCAGCTCCCGAGTAATCGGAAACTTCGCTGATGTTCAGATCAGCGGCTTGCGCCACAGGCGCAAGCAAGCCAATGGCAGCTGGTGCCACTAGCAACTGCTGAAAAAGTTTCATGAGTTTTTCTCACACACAAAAAAGGGGGCAATGCCCCTNGNGCAGGATTACAAAAAAAGGACATTGGCTGTGTAACAAATGTATCAGTTTCTATTAAGAAGCGTATCAACCGCTACAAGCCGGCATTGGTTTTCTCAATAAAAGGTGTGGGTATTAAAAAAATTGATTCGCTGTGACCACTGCTCTGCTGAACTGGGCCTTGCAAGCAAGACCGTTGCAGAGAAAACATCAATATTAATTATGCATCTCAAAGGCCTTAAGTGATTCATGGCGTATAAGATCGAGACAAGTTTTTCTAAGCTCGACAAATTCTCGACTAACTGTTGTGTCGCTATTTCTAGGCCTCGACAGACTAACCGACAAATCTTTAACAATCCTACCCGGATTAGATCCCATCACCAAAACACGATCAGAAAGGAAAACAGCTTCATCGACATCGTGCGTCACAAATAAGACGGTAATCGACAAATCCCTCCACAACTTCAAAAGATTTTCTTGCATCATTAAGCGGGTCTGCGAGTCCAAAGCGCCAAAAGGTTCGTCCATCAGCAATAATCTTGGATAATTTGCGAGAGCGCGCGCAATGCCCACACGCTGTTGCATGCCACCAGAAAGTTCGTGTGGATAATAATCTGCATACTTACTAAGCCCAACCATTCTCAAAAAAGTCTGTGCTGTACTCTTGGGAGAACCTTGTCCACGGCCCGTCACCTCTGGACCGAAGGCAATGTTCTGCAGAACAGTTTTCCAAGGATAAAGAGAATGCTGCTGAAAAACCATGCCCCGATCGGGGCCTGGTCCTGTGATCAATTCGTTATCAACAGAAATAGATCCTAAAGAAGGCTTAACAAAACCTGCAACACAGTTAAGCAATGTCGACTTACCGCAGCCTGAAGGACCCAAAAGGCATACAAACTCGCCAGGCTTAATTGTTATATTAACATCCTGAATAGCAAGCATGTCCTTGCCTCGACTACTAAAACTGACAGATAAATTGTCGATTGAGACACGACCTTGCGTCGCCAAGGATGGAGGAGAGGGAGCAGGCATGAACAAAAAGAAAGAGTGTTAGAGGCGAGATTTGCCAAATACATGACCTAAAGGATCAGTCAGTACCTTGGCAAAACGTGCAACGACTGCATCAGAAAAAGCTGGACCCATAGCCGTTAAGCCAAAGGGCATGCCATTCGAATAAAAGCCATGCGGAAAAGAAACAGCACAAAGATCCAATATGTTGGCAAAATAAGAGTAATAGCCAAAATGATTATTTAATGCTATCGGATCCTTTTTTAATTGCTCAACTGTGTAAAGAGGCGCGACAGTTGGCAATAACAATAAGTTATTGGATTGTAGAAGAGAATGCACAATAGACTTGAGGTGAGCCACTCTCTGCTGCGCTTTAAAAACCTCCTCGCCTGTAATGGAAGAACCACCCTCTACAATGGCATAAGTAGTATCAAGCACATCACTAGGGTTAGCGATTAGAAACTCACCAATCGAGGCAAATCGATCAGCCAACCACGGACCATTAAACAATAGACGACCAGCCTCAATAAATGGTGAATAATCAAAATGCTGCAGTCTAAATCCGAGCTCAGAGATATAGTCAAGAGCCTGAAGGTAAAGATCATGACCGGCCTGGTTACCGAAAAATTCAAGCTGGCTCAATTCAGGTACAAGGATAGAAATATCCGTAGGTAATTCAGAGAGACCAAACTCAAAACCAGGCCGACGAACTCGTAATGTAGAGTCCAAAGAGTCATAAGAATGCATCACGTCTGCGACTAGAACTGCATCCTCGACAGCCAAAGAAAAAACGGAAGGACAATCAAGACTGGGGCAACATGGAACCAAACCATGAGAGCTCAAAGAACCCACAGTCGGTTTAAGACCAAAAATATGATTTAAACCAGCTGGAATACGACCAGAACCACCTGTATCCGTTCCTAGCGAAAAACTAACCTGCTGCAGGGCAACTGAAACGGCAGAACCAGAGCTAGAACCGCCAGATGCATAATTCTTGTTAAATGCAGATCGACATTCACCATAAGGCGATCGGGTACCATTTAAGCCGGTAGCAAATTGATCTAAATTTGTTTTACCAATGCAGATAGCCCCAGAATTTTCAAGATACCTCACGACAGATGCAGATTGTGCTGGCATGTAGGAATAAGCAGGGCATGCCGCTGTTGTTTGCAAACCACAAACGTCAATATTGTCTTTTACAGAAAACGGAACACCATACAATGGCAATTTAGAACAAGAAAAGCTTTCGAGCTTCCTGGCGATATTTAAAGCCTCATCAAAAGAACGAACTGATATCCAAACATCATCTCGACGATCATGCTCTATACGGCTATAGACTTCACGGACAACATCAACTGGCGCGGCCGAGGCTGACAAATAAGCTTCCCTCAACGAGGCTATTGAAAGTGAGAATGAAGATCCGAGTGAGCCAGTCATAATAAAGAAAAAGAGGCAACTCAAATAACATTGGTTGCCTCAAACAAGAATCATGTCATGAATGAATAAAAACTACTTCGTCGCTTTCTCAAGCCAAACTGGATTGATAAACGCTTCATAATCCCTACGTGTCAACTGTTTCGGAAGACGCTTCTGTGATACCAGGAATTTAGATGTTTCTACCAAGGTGTCAGCAAATCCACCGATTCGACCAGTTTTACCAATATATTGTGAGGTGAGCTGTGTTTTACAGGGAACCATTTCAGTTCCCTTCATCATACGTGTGGCATCAGGCAGAGACAAAGAAAGTTCTTTGGCAATGATCTTCGCAGTCTTCTTCGGATACTTCAGCCAATAGTCAATACCTTCGCATTCTGCCTTGACAAACCTCACAACGTAATCTGGATACTTACTCGCAAAAGAGTTCATGACTACACCGACATCCCAGGTCGGATAACCTTTCTTTTCCATGTCTCCAGATGTAATAAAGATTTCACCACCATCCTTCACTGCTTTATCGAGATTAGGCTCCCAGTACCAAGCTGCATCAATATCACCACGAGCCCAAGCTGCTGCTATATCGGCAGGCCTTAGATCAAGAATCTTCATCGAAGAAGGCTTAATGCCAGCATCTGACAATGCTTTTAACAGAAGGTAATGCGTTGTAGAACCAAAGGGGGCTGCAATCGTTTTACCTTTCAGATCATTCCAAGTTTTAATATTGGCACTTTTACGAACCACCATCGCCTCAACAGCACCAAGCATATTAAGAACCATCGTTCCTTGAATTGGCAACCCCTTAGTCACTCCAATAGCTGTTGGAGGATTACCTAACCCACCAAAGTCAACTTGCTTGGCAGCAATAGCTCGCAACATATCACCACCACCACCGACCTTAATATATTTAATTTTGACACCAGGCATATACTTCTGCATAAGTCCAAGACTTTTCGTCACCAATTGAGCATTAACAAGATTCAAATAGCCAACTGTAACGTTTTTAGGCTTTGGAGCGGCAGAAACTTGCGGAGCAAAAGTTGCAAGTGAAAGTGCAAGTCCTGAAGAAATTCCAAGAGTTTTTTTAGCGAAGGAAGAAAGCATTTGAAAAGAATAAGAAGAATAGGTTAGAAATGGAACTGTGGAGTAATTAAGATGTTCCAAATCTAGATTTTCGCGTCCAAGGCATTAGTAATTTGCCCAAAAGACGCATGAATAAGTCAAGAGCAACACCAGTCAGGCCTAAGACAATTAATCCCATGATCACAACATCGGATAGAAGAAATTTGGATGCATCCCAAATCATCCAACCAATACCGGCTGTTGCCGCAACAATCTCAGCCGCTACTAAAACCGTGTAAACAAAACCAAGTGAAATTCTCATGCCAGCCAAAATGGTTGGCCCTGCGGCAGGTAAATAGACATTGAGCAGAATAGTTCTTCTCGAAGCACCCAACCCCCGAGCAACTCTGAGATAAGACTCATCGATATCCTGAACTGCTTGAATCGTGGCAATGATCACTCCAGGAAGACCAGCAAGAAAAAGCAGAGCTAATTTTGATTCTTCTCCGATACCAAGCCACATCACAAGCAAGGTGTAAAGCCCTAATGGTGGAAGCGGGCGATAAAACTCAATTAAAGGATTTAGAAGAGATCGTGCTGTTTTTGATGCACCCATTAATATTCCAAGAGGAATGCCAACGAGGCATGAAAGGAGAAAAGAAATGAGAATACGATAAAGGCTGGTGTAAACATGAACAACCAAAGTGCTTCCTTGATAACCTTCAGTTGATACAGAGAGAAAAGACTGCCAAACCTTGGCAGGACCAGGTAAAAAAAGTTCATCGGCAAAGCCAGTTGCAGTAAGGACAATCCAAACCACAAATAAAAGCAATACAGTAAACAAAGACGCATAAAAATATTTATCGACAGCTAATTTGCGAAAAACCTTAAAGGGTTGAATGATTATATGGAAAGGGCGAGCCATTCTTAAGTTACTTAACATCATCAACGACCTCCAAAATATCCATAATCGTTAATGCATACATCCGCGCTGCTGTCACTGCCTTCGTAATTGAAATACTTTCATTGTCAGGTGCCCATCCATCTTCGCCAGGACCAAAGGTAACAGCATTAATACCAGCCTCGCGGAATCTAATTGTGTCGTTAAAAGCATTTTTCCGATTTGGAATAGGCTCACTACCATTCATCAAAGTGGCATATGCTTTACGGATTGACTTGCAAGGTTCTTCATCAATAGGAACAGGCTCAGTCGCTTCTACAAATAAAGAATCAGGAACTTGCTGAACATTATAGGAAAGATCTGTTCTGTTTTGGAAAAGATTAGAAACCTCATTTTCCAAATCTGCAATAATTGATTGCATCGTCATTCCAGGGACAATACCAACAACGGCAAGGGTAACGGTGCATTCATCCGGAGAGAATTGCATTTCGCCGGCCAAGCCACCTCTAATACGTACAATTGTTGTACAAGGAGGAGTGTGGCCCATAAAATCTGTAGGAGTATGTGTAAATGTCATGGATTCCAACAATGGAATCAATTTTGCAACTTCAACAATCGCATTATTACTAGTGTCAGGCCTCCAGATGTGTGCTTTTTGCCCTACAACCTTTATTTCGACTAAACAATGACCGCCATTTGCAACAGATAAATTCATACCCCACTCGCCTGTTTTTGAATTCTCCCAGGCGGTTGGTTCTGCAGTAATCGAATAATCAGCATGGATACCAATCTTCTGGGTTAAATAAATAGATCCATGGGTACCATCCCTTTCTTCATCTACACACAAGCAATACATTAGATCTCCTTTCAGCTTCACACCTTGCTCAACCAAAGCCTGTGCTGCAATCAGGGCAGACGCCATATTGCCTCGCGTATCAGAAGAACCTCGTGCATAAAGCAAATCACCATGCCTTGTCGCTGCAAAAGGATCGAAATTGGTTTTATCCCATTTATGTGGCTCTACAACTGGGTAAGTATCCATATGATCATTCATCATCAAAACTGGTCCATCGCCAGATCCCTTCAGGACGCCAACAACGTTCGGTCTATGTGGCATACTCTCATACGTCGAGACATTCATACCCATAGCTTCTAATTTGCCTGCTACTAACATTGCGATGGCTTCTTCCTCTCCAGGCGGCAAGTCCGGATCAAGCGGATCGCAGGAACGAGGCTGTCCCGTTTTAATTAATTGAGTCGCCAAATCAACCCAGCGCTCTTCAGAAATACGATCGAGCACACGTTGATGAAGATCAGGCAACTCAGAAGGCATCAAAAAGTCAATTCAACAATTTAAATGTAAATACTGGTTCGGCATTAAAACGTATCAACAGCAACGAATGTAGGTCGAGCTGGTAAGCATTGATACCAAATCACATTTATCAATTCAATGCAATCATTATTCGATTAAAAATTTCAATGCACAATCGGGATCGCCACCATCCAAATCAAAAGCATTGAGCACACCTCTCAAGCTGAAGACACCACAACACCTCGTCGTCGCATCGACGATTACTTCAAAAGAANAGAAGGGTCTTTNATTGTCTTCAAAACAGAACAATACGAACACTCATACGGATAGTTATCAAAAAAGAGCTGGTCTATGGCAAATGTACAGAGTGGCAAGAATCATTCCATCAAGCTGTGACTAAGCTTGAACATCAACAAGACGATAAAATACGCCAAACATCATCTAAGCAGTGAGAGAATGATCACATATAAGAAGCTAATCGTCACAGCAAAGAAGACGTCTTTGCTGCCAATTTCGCAAATTCTTTGGGATGAACTGATTCCAGACTTGTTAATACCATGTCATTTTGGCGAGACAACAACTCAGGCATAACAGACAATCTCACCAATAAGTCAATTTCAGAATCAAAAGGTTTCAGCTGATTGTCTTGGCATTGATCAAGGAGGAACGGGAATGATGCTCCACATTCTGGACATACAATGGATGAGAAATTCTCAACATACCCCATGATTGGCAAGCCAAATTGACGATACATCGTCACAGTTCTATTTAAATCTGCATAGGATGATGCACCAGGGACTCCAACAAGCAAAACTGACACAACCGGACTTTCTTGTAACACCGTAATCTGAGGGTCTCCTGTCCCAGGAGGAAGATCAATCAATAGGAAATCAAGATCCCCCCATTGCACATCGTACATAAATTGCTTCAAAAGTCTTGTAAGGATTGGACCTCTCCATGCCAATGATTGCTCTTTGGATGCTAGCAAACCAACAGAAATCACCTTAATTTCTTGTACGATTGGCGGAATAAATACTGAACCATCAGGCCCCTCCTGAGTTTCTACGGTCAATTCATCTGCACCCAACACTGTAGATATATTTGGTCCGTAAACGTCTGCATCCAGTATTCCAACCGAAAAACCTTTGTTCTTCAAGGATTTAGCCAAGCCAACCGTCACAGAGGTTTTACCGACGCCACCCTTACCGCTACCAATAGCAATTGTCCGCTTGATATTTGGAATCGAACGTGGATCAATAACGATTCGTTTCGGCCATGACAAAGGAGACAAAGACTCACGCACGCTGGTTAGCAAATATGTTTGATCACTTCCATGAAACAATCGCAAATAAATATCATCACTGATCACACGTATATTTCTAGCTAAGCATGCATCTAAAACATTCTTACCAGAGCTTTTTACAATTACATTAGAAAGGCAATTGCGAATTTCTTGAAGTCTTACATCATCTTGTTGAGATTTTACATCCATTGAATAGCGTTCACTAACCTCCTTAAAGTTTGCAGAACTGTCTCAGGCAGCTTGGCGAGAGAGTGACTTCTCAGAAGCGATACGGACTTCAATATCAGCATCGGACAGAGACTGCTGAAGTGCTGTTTTAGCTTGGTCAGAACACACACCTCCAAGAGCTAATGCAGCCTCCTTACGTACATCGGAATAATCATCACACAACAAAGGAATAATATTAGGAACAAATTGTTCAGCCACGAGTGGATTCAACGCACGCATAGCGAATTTACGTACTTGCCAATGTTGATCTGAGATCGCCGAAGCTAACGCCTCTGCAGACAAAGGGTCTGACTTACGTTCCAGTGCTTGAGCTGCATTGCGTCGCACTTCCCAAGAAGAGTCTTCTCGGAGCGATTGAATTAAAATAGAAAGAACTTCTGGTTGATCAAGATGAGCAAACGTAAGCATTGCCTCTTTACGCACTTCAGTACTTTGATCGGCAGCTAATGCAAGGGCGGGGGGGAAATGTGTCAGTTGATTTAAATAACGTAAGGTGACGACAGCAGCCAACCTTAGGTTTTCCAAATCGGATTCTAAGAAAGGGGCAATATAAGGAAGAGCCTGAATATCATGTATTTTTCTAAGTAAGACAAGAACAGATTGCTGTAGAAACACATCTTCAAGGGTAAGTTTATCAAGAAGAATTAAAAGGTGATCCTGATTAACAAGTTCTTTTAAAGCCAGAAGAGCTTCGTCTCTCACCTTAGGAGAATGGGACGAAGTTAGGCATGCGATGAGGGGTTCTACGGCCAGTTGACTTGCTATTTCCCAAAGAGATGTCACCGCTGTCAGTACTACATCTTGAGAAGTATCCTCAAGTGATGCAATCAGAAAGGGTACTGTTTGCTCGTCACATAGGTGCTGAAGATTAACTACACCCACAAGGCGATCATCTAGCGACTCAGAAAACAAAAGCTGTACAGGAGACTTTGTCTCTTCGTCTAACTCTTCAAACTGCTTCTGCAACTCTGAGGGAATAGCAAAGGTCATCATCGAAGGAGAAACGGGATTTGAACAGTAACTGCGCCTGTGGGGCACTCCTTTTCACACGGCAGACAGAACCAACACTCATCATATTTCATGTATGCCTTTCCTGTCTCAGGATTTTTGGCAAGAACATCCAATGGGCATACCTCAATACAGGCTGTGCATTTTTCGAGACATTTTGACTCATCAACGATGACTGGGACGTCGACACGACTTTGTGCAAGAGACATGGCAAAAAGAGATTGAGGTGGGTTAAGCCTTAACGGCAACACTGTATTNTTCTTCAACCAGATTGACATCAATGATGTAAGGAGTCAGTGGCTGCTTAGACATCGACATCACCCCATCATCATTTTTTTGAACAATAGTATTACACAACCACTCATCATCATTGCGATGGGGATAATCAAGACGGTAATGATATAGACCCCAACGACTCTCACGTCTAAATAATGATGCACGTGCAGCCATTTCGGCACAATCACGAATAAAATGAATTTCCATACAACGCATTAGTTCATGGGGATCCCTAGCTCCTAACTCAGAAAGTACGTTTTCATAATCAACAAACTTATTAAGGCCAATCTCCATATTGGCCGGTGATTTTGGAGGCTGAAGATAATCGTTGACAAAACGTCTTAATTTATATTCAATTTGAGTATGTGGGATCCCGTCAGGATTATTTAATGGCGCAAGAATCCTTGCCTTTTCAGCTTCAAGGATATCTTCATCAGGCTCAATATGATCGATTTGATTAATCGCATGACTTGCATGCTCAGCCGCAACGCGACCAGACACAAAAGCTCCAATCATATAATTGTGGGGAACATTAGCCATATCGCCAGCTGCATACAAGCCAGGGATAGTAGTTTGCATATTTTCATCAACCTGAACCCCAGACGCCGAATGACCACTACAAAGGCCTATTTCTGAGATACTCATTTCAACACCATTTGATCTATAATTTTCGGATCGGCCAGCATGGAAACGTTCACGACTAGGCCTCTCATTAGAAAAAAGAATCGATTCTATTTCAGAAATCGTCGATTCATCTAAATGGTACATTTTTAAATGAACAGGTCCGGAGCCTGAATTCAACTCCTTCCACATTTCCAACATCATTTGCCCACTCCAGTAATCACAACTAATAAAACGATTTCCCTCAGCATTGGCCGTATAAGCACCAAAAGGACTTGCAACATAGGCACAGGCAGGCCCATTATAGTCTTTAATTAGAGGGTTAATTTGAAAGCATTCTATATTTGATAGCTTTGCCCCAGCATGATAAGCCATAGAATAACCATCTCCAGCATTGGTTGGATTTTCATAGGTTCCATAAAGATATCCAGATGCCGGTAGCCCGAGACGTCCACAGGCTCCGGTGCATAGTAAAACAGCTTTTGCCTGAATAACATGAAAAGCACCATTACGCACATCCAAGCCAAGAACGCCAATCGCGCGCCCATCTTTTACCATCACACGTGTTGCCATCACCCGGTTAATCACTTGAACACGATGGCGCTTCACTTGCCTAGAAAGAATCTTTTTCAAATCTTTTCCCTCAGGCATTGGCAAAACATATTTACCGACACGATGAACTTGCTTGAGNTCATACTCACCTTGATTATCTTTCTGAAATTTAACTCCCCATTCCTCCAACTCTTGTATAACACTGAAACCGAGCTGACCAGTTTTTAAAACACATTTTTGATCTAAAATTCCATCATTCGCGATTGTAATTTCTTTAACATATTGTTCTGGAGTTGAGTTGCCAGGGATAACAGCAGTATTCACACCATCCATCCCCATCGCAATAGCACCACTACGTCGTATGTTGGCCTTTTCAAGAACAAGTACACTCGCATCTGGATTTTTTTGCTTAGCTTTTACCGCTGCCATACAACCCGCCGTGCCACCACCAACAACCAAAAAATCAACCGCCGTTCTAATTGTTTCCATGCATCAAATGAGATCTTTACAAGCATATTCGATTCACAGAGATGTTGCCAGATACTTAGATTATAAACACAAATGAGACTATTGATATTTTCAATAGCAGATCTCTTTTATTTTTAAGCTATTAAGGGGCGATTGGTCTGTAGCTGTCAGCACAGAAGAAGGTCGACAACGCGGCGCGAACGGTCAAAGAAAGAAAAAGAACGCAGGCGTCGATCAATTTTGTCTCCAAAACGACAATTTAANCATTCCACATGTGTAGCATAGGGTACACAACGAGTGATTCCAGGCAAAATGGATCTCTCTCAAATTAGGGCCTTTCTGGCAGTAGCCGAAACTGGTAGTTTCACGAAAGCAGCCAAATTGCTTCATCTTAGTCAACCATCCATCAGCCTTAAAGTCAAAGCTCTTGAAAAACATCTCAATACATCACTAATCCAGCGAAATCAGAACAAATTAAGGCTAACTGAGCAAGGCGAATTTACTCGCTCAAAGCTGGCAAACATATTGAAGGAAATTGATTTACTAGAATCACATTTTAAGGATATTGAGGATCAAAAAACGAACTCCATCACAATCTATCATGAATCAGATTTTTACCTCTACGCAATAACGCAATTGCTCGGGCAAGTCGAGTCACTTATTAAAGGAGTAAAGTCAGTCAAAACATTGCAATGTGAATCCGAACAAGATGTCATTGAAAATGTCGCAAAGCAAAAATATTCTCTAGGCCTAACGAAACAACATATTCAGGCAGATGGCGTCTCCAGTTTTCTATTAAATAATGCAGAGTTCATGCTGCTTAGGAAGAATCACATTTCAGATCTTCAACTCTCAGTAGATTTATCAAGCCTGCTAAGCACCAAAATATGGCTGCCTGAGCTGGAATCAGAGAGTCTTCAACTCCTGAAGAGACGCATCAAACCTCTCGGTTTAGACATTGCAGATTTCCAATATCGATCCCATGTATCGGAAAGTATTATGCCACAGCTAATCGAAAATTCAGACGATATAGGCATTCGATTATGCAGTCAAACTGAGAAATTAATTTGCCAAAAAGTCAGAATCAATGAATTATCAACTCCTTATGGCATTTTCTTACTGGCAAATAAAAGTGTTGACTCTGATTTTGAAGCATTGTTGACGCAGTTGTTAGTCAATCAAAACTCCTCTAGACGAGAACTACCAATCCCTATGCTCAAACGAAGTGAGCAAAATTCAAACTTAATGCCTGATGAAAAAACCTCAAAAGAATATGCTGATTCTCAGTCACACATTAATATTGGCATTCAGATTAGAACCATCCAAACAGTCGTATCAGGACGTGCCGTACAAAAGCTCGGGCTTTTTGAAACCTTTTTGAATGATGTTAATGGAAGCCTATCTAATAAATCACACACCGTAAAATGGAACGATTATAAATCAGCTGCTCCTATCCTAAGTGCTATCAAGGCCGGTAAACTNGATATTGCCATTATTGGCGACTATGCAATTAGCCATATGGCGAACAATGTTTTTAATGGTGAAGATCAGGATGTTATTTTAGTAAGTTTTGTCAGCATCAATCCTTACGGAAGCGGTTCAAACCTCTTCGTCCGCAAGGACACTGGCTTAAAAGAACTTCAGAATTTTAAAAATCAATCAATAGCTGTTCCATTTCTTTCAACTGCGCATGGAAGCTTACTTTACAATCTTAACAAGAGAAAAATTCTCAATACCACCCGTTTAATTAATATCAATCTAGAAAATCAAGATAATAAATTAGGACAAACGAGTGAAGCCAAGGGGATGGCATGCTTTACACCATTTGACCATTTTTTAGAAGCAGATCATCACTACCAAAAAATTACAGATGAAGTTTCAACACCGTTTTCATTCTACGGTGTCGTTGTAAGAAAAGAATTTGCCACTCAAAACCCCTATGCAATTGTTTCATTCTTAAAAGCAATGTTGTGTTCTAATTATTGGTTTAAGAGCACAACATCTTCCCTTCAACATTTAAGCCGATGGACTGGAGTTAGCGAGTCCTTTGTTAATAGTATTTTAGGGGAAAGAAACGGTAATGATTGCCACTACATCCCAGACATGACGATTAGGCAAGATTGGGTAAAAGAGTATACAGAAAAGATTTACATCGGCAAGAAAAGTAAGAGAAACGAGAAATCACATCCATTCATCCCTGAAATCGAAACAGAGTTTCTTGACAAGGCCATGAAAGAGCTTGGCATGTTCATATAAGTGCCACGATATAAGAAAACAATAAAAGTTGCAGCGCAGAACATAAGGCAAATACAATAATACGAAAATCTGATCTCTGAAATTTAAAATTGCACAAAAAACCAATGCCAAACATAGCCATTGCGAGACAAAAGCTAGAAATGTCTCCAAGCCATTGACGTAGCGACATTACCCTCATAAGCCATTCAGAATTTAATGCATAATGAAAGACAACCAAATCGATAAGGAAAAAAGAGACGGCTACAATTGCAAAGCCAATCATAAATCGAGGTAACATCTTGACAAAATCAAATAAGCCAAGCTGATTTGATTTTGTGCTCTGACAAGACTTCGACATCAAAGAATCATGGCGAAAAAATATCAGTAAAAAAGAAATTAATGGTACAAGAAATAAAATTCTTATTGACTTAATTAGCAATGCTAGTTCGGAGGATTCTGAAGAGTACATCGCTGCACTGGTTACAACCTGAGCAGTCGATTGAAGGGACGCTCCAGCCCATACACCAAAGGTGTTTGGATCCAAGTCAAATGCCAAACCCAAAACTGGCATCAAAAGCATGAGGAGAAAACCAATCATCGTATTAATCCAAATTGCTTTTGCAATATCTTTTTTTTCTCCTTGGAAGATTTGAGCTGCAAAAGAGATTGCTGTCGGACCACAAATGCAATTTCCAGCAATTAACCACAACATCATATTATGACGAATTCCCAAGAATTTACTATACAATGTGCTGAGAAAACATGTGAACAAAATGCTAAATACAAGAAATGCAATTGTCTTTGGAGAAATCAATTTCAGATCTGCTGCAACAAATTTTGCCCCCAAAAGGATCAACGCGAGCGATAAGAATCTCGACGAAAGATACTCAGATTGTCGAATCCAAGCATCGCGACAAAAACGAAATTGTTGACGCAAAAAAAATCCTGCAACAAGCGACAAGGAAACCGGTTGCAACAGTACAGAAGCAAAAAATAATTGGTGTAAATTATTTTTTGCTAAAAAAATTTTAAGNACAAGGTTAAAAGCAAAAGCCAAAATAACTATCATGAACTTATTTATACCGACAGCATCAACTTATCTGTTTCTTCGCGAATACTGCGTAAAACCTTCATTTTAATATCACGAAATTCATCTAGGAATGTTGAATCTGAAGAACGAGGTCTCTGCAAAGGAACCTCAAAAATCTCCTTGATATGACCTGGATTGACACCCATTACAACAATTCTATCGGCAAGAAGGACAGCCTCATCAATGTCATGAGTCACAAAAATCACAGTAATACCAACCTTTGCCCAAATCTTCAGAAGCATCTCTTGCAAGATAATTCGTGTCTGAGCATCCACTGCACCAAAAGGTTCATCCATAAGCAACAGCTCTGGATTGGTAATTAATGCTCGAACAATGCTACCCCGCTGTTGCATACCCCCGGAGAGTTCATGAGGATAGGAGAGGCGATGACTTGATAAGCCTACCAAGTCAAGATAGTGATCAACTTTTTCAGCAATTTCTGATTTAGCTAAGCCCTTAATCTTGAGGCCATACCCGACATTTTGTTCCAAAGTCATCCATGGCAACAAAGAATTCTTCTGAAAAACAAAACCACGATCCGGACCTGGCTTCTGAACCAGTTGACCATTGACTGTTATACGACCAGCATTTGGCTTCGTAAAACCAGCAATAGTATTCAACAACGTTGACTTACCACATCCTGAGGGACCAAGCAAACATACAAACTCTTTGGGATTAACATCAAGATTGACATTTGAAAGTACGCATTTTTCAAATCCTTTCTCACCAAAGTGCTTGCTAACTTGATCAATCTGTAAAAAAGAAGAATGAATCATTAAAATGAACCCTTTGAGATTTGACGCCATGGCATCAAACGATTGGTACTGGTTAAAATTAACTGTGACGACAACGCACCCAACAAGCCAATTAAGAACATACCCATAACGATGGGAGGATATTCTGAAATAACATAGGATTCCCATGTTTTNTAGCCAATTCCATATTTACCAGCAAGAATTTCAGCCGTCACCAAACAAAACCATGCATTTCCCATACCAATCACTAGGCCAGCACTGATTCCTGGCAATGATGATGGAATAATGATGTCTCTAAACAGCTGAAAATAAGAAGCTCCAAGACATTGACCTACACGTATCATCAACAAATCTGATAAAGATGATTCTACAGCTTTTTGCGTACTCACAAGGATAGGATAAAAGGCACCAACGAAAGTAATGTAAAACATTCCTATTTCTGCATCTGGAAACATTAAGATGGCCATTGGTATCCATGCCACTGCTGGAATGGGTCTTAAAAGCTCCAAGGGAGTAGCTAAAAGCTCTTCAATGAGATGAGAGGATCCAATCAAGAGACCAACAAAAATTCCCAAAACTGATCCTGCGAAAAAACCTCCCAAAACTCTTGTAATGCTCGATTGGAAATGGATCCATGGGGAAGACTGAATAAAATTAATAAACGCTGCAAAAACAGCTGTTGGTGCTGGAATAAATTGAAAATTAACGATGAAATTAAACTTGAGGGAACTGCAGATTTGCCAAAGAATTAGAAAGAAAACTAAGGATGCAGTTCGCCTTATCAATGAAGTCACCTGTTTAGACCAGAGTCGACGGGCCGAAGCCCGCCGACCTTTTCTCAAATCTTCTGCCTGATTCGTGACGGAGTTCGAGGACGTTGATACAGCCATAACAGGATTTGGACTGACGTAAGGAAAGATTCAAGAAAATCGGTTTTGAAAACTTATCCCATGACTTGTAATGCTTCAAAATCGATCACTTTGCCACCACTTTCTTTGGCATATGCATCGGCATCAGACTTCAACAAGAATGCTGTAATCTCTCCTTTGTTGTCAACAAAATAAGCAGTGCCTGCAAAAAGTTTCCAACCCTTATTCATGTCGTGAACGAACAGTGCGCTTGGTTCTTTTCCTTCAGACTTAAACTTTTTCAATGCCTTAACCATCGTGACAGGGCTTGAATAATTTTGAACCTTGTCCTCGCCCTCGATCCAAATCTGGCCAGAGTTTTTTGGATTCGTGATATCACTTCCATCCAAAGCATCCTTACCAGTTATCAAATATTCCTTTCCTTTTGTGATCTGATCAGGAATGCTAGTATTTAGATTGGTAGCTGCTTTTTCTAGATAAGAATTGTCGATCCAACCACGAACATCAGATGGCTTGACCTCTTTATTTTCAATCTTTCCAAGACTCATCAGAGTCGCAATACTATTCTCCAAAGCCTGCAATTGCACTTCTTCGATCTCTGGTGAGAGATATTGCAAGCCAGAAGGGCCTAAAAACATATAAACAACTTCCTTATCAATTCCAGACCACTCTTCTATTTGAGCAGAAATCGCCTCTGGACTATCAGTAAATTTCTTATTTGCTTCAAGAACAGATTGCATAAATGCAGTCACAACTTCTGGACAGGACTTGGCAAAATCTTCTCTAACGGTAATGCCATGCAGTGTCGGTACACCAGTTTGAGCTCCATCAAAAATCTTTTTAGCGAATCCTCTATAGGGGAAGAGCTCACCAAATGGAACAAAGTCAGCATGCGCATCAATTTGATTCTTCTGAAGACTGGAACCACCAACCTCAGGTGCTTGACTAATCAAAGTCAAATCTTTTTCAGTATCAAACCCTTCATCTTTCAATGCTTTTAGGACCATTCCATGAGCTGCAGAACCAAACGGAACTGAAACAGTGCCTCCCTTCAATTCTGAAAGGTTAGTGACTTTGCTCTCGATCGGTACAACAACTGCATTACCTGCTCCATTGGGACTATAAGCAAGTGTGCCTATATAAACCGTTTTTGTATCTCCTGAACCCTCTCGTCCTTTAATCAAATTAATCACTGCCGGAAAGTCACCCATGAGACCGATTTGAATCTGACCAGCCATCATTTTGTTAGTAATAGGAGGTCCAGATGTATAACTTGACCACTCAACTGTATAATCTAAATCTTTATATTTTCCATCTTTAGGCAAATTATCTTCGAATATTTTTAACTCGCGTACAACTGCACCTCCAACGGCAGTATTAATCACTTGATCTTGCGTACCAATATGAATTTTGGCGCACATTGAAGCATCTTCACTTGGTGCACTGCTTGATGCACTACCAGAGGGATCTGACGCAGTTTTCTTGTCCTTGCCACCACAAGCGACAAGTGATGTGCCCATCAGACCAGCCATAGCGATCAATCCAATGCGGCCAATGAGCTTGTTGCTTTGCCCTAGGCGAGGAAAATAAAAACCCATGATTTACAAAAATCTATCCAATTAATAGTTTTCAAAGTCATGGCAAGAAGTATGAATTGCTACCAATTAACTGCTGCGTAATTAAGAGAGGTAATATCAAAATTCAGCATTAAAGTCTTTAATACCCATTTTGCGTAACAACAAATACTGATCAAGTCCGATCTTAAAATACGTGATTACAACCACTCAACTTGACGACTAATACAAACAAACCGCCGTTAGCCGCAATGAGAGCAGTCTCAACAACGGCGTAGAACTGCCTCACGTGGGGGTCTTAGGGGAGCGATCTCTCGAAGAAGCAGATTTTGTAGCTGTTGCTACAAGAAATGCTAAAATCGAGGTAATGGCAAACAACTTCAATGCGTTGGAAACAATGCTTCTTCAGCAAGCTCGTTGAGGTCTGCGAAATGGAATGGATTCCCGACGAAGACGCTCTGTATGGCGAGTACCTCGGCTCTGGTTCGGGCTCCAAAAAATTAAAACAACTGGTATACCGCTCTCGAGCCGGACGTCAAAGTCAGCGTCAATCAACCCCGTCTTACATCTCTCGTTGACAGTCAACAAGGGATGGGCACAAATTTGTTCGATCGCATTGGCAGTTGCCCTCAAAACACTGATTTAAATAGTGTTTTGAGGCAATGGCCTGGCCTATAGCTTGAGAAGAGATTTGATTAGCATCCAAAAGCGACACCCGTTCACATAGAACGGCGTTTCAAGCTCGCGCCAGCCACACTGAGATTGTCCCTAAGGTTCCATGCATCTCAGCCCTCAGGAAAAAGACAAGCTTCTCGTCGTGACTGCCGCGCTCCTAGCGGAGAGGCGCCTCAATCGAGGTCTGAAGCTCAACCACCCTGAAGCAGTGGCGTGGCTCAGTTTTCTGGTATTGGAAGGAGCTCGCGACGGCAAAAACGTTGCTGAACTCATGCAACAAGGCACGACCTGGCTCAATCGTGATCAAGTGATGGACGGTGTGCCGGAACTTGTGCATGAAGTTCAGATCGAGGCAGTGTTTCCCGATGGCACCAAACTCGTCACTCTGCACGACCCGATTCGCTGAAATTTCCAATGGAACCCCTGATCCCTGGCGAACTGATTCCCGAACCCGGTGAGATCGAGCTCAATCCTGATCGACCTGTGACCATTCTCAGCGTCTCCAACAGTGGTGATCGACCGGTACAGGTGGGCTCACATTTCCATTTTTTTGAAGCCAATGCTGCGCTCCAATTCGACCGAGACAACGCTCGGGGTAAGCGTTTAGACATTCCTGCAGGAACAGCGATTCGATTTGAACCTGGGGACAGTCGCGACGTCAATCTGGTCCCATTCGCTGGGACCAGACGTGTGGTCGGCTTCAACGGTCGCATCAATGGTTCCCTCGACGCCTGATCAATGCCCTATCGCATTTCCCGCCAGGCCTACGCAGAAACCTACGGCCCCACAACCGGTGACAGGCTGCGATTGGCAGATACAGAGTTAATTCTGGAAGTCGAAAAGGATTTCACCGTTTACGGCGATGAGGTCAAGTTTGGAGGCGGCAAAGTCATTCGCGACGGCATGGGCCAATCCCAGACGACGAGGGCCGATGGAGCCGTCGACACCGTCATTACCAATGCTCTCATCCTCGACTGGTGGGGCATCGTCAAAGCCGATGTGGGCGTCAAAGACGGACGCATTGTCGGCATCGGCAAAGCCGGTAACCCCGATACCCAGGCGGGCGTAACGATTGTGATCGGTCCAGGAACGGAAGCGATCGCCGGCGAAGGTCACATTCTCACTGCTGGAGGCATCGACACACACATTCACTTCATCTGCCCTCAGCAGATCGAAACCGCCCTGGCCAGCGGCGTCACGACGATGATGGGTGGTGGTACAGGACCAGCGACTGGCACCAACGCCACCACCTGCACCCCTGGTGCCTTCCATATCGGTCGCATGCTGCAAGCCGCCGAAGGTTTACCGGTCAACTTGGGGTTCTTCGGGAAGGGAAATGCCAGTACTGCTGAGGCACTCGAAGAACAAGTTCGCGCTGGAGCCTGCGGTCTGAAATTGCACGAAGATTGGGGAACAACCCCAGCGGCAATCGATGCCTGCCTTTCCGTCGCAGACAGGATGGATGTTCAGGTTTGCATCCACACCGACACACTCAACGAAGCCGGCTTTGTCGAAGACACCATTGCCGCAATCAAGGGCCGCACGATCCATACATTCCATACCGAAGGCGCTGGTGGAGGTCACGCTCCAGACATCATCAAAATCTGCGGAGAAGCGAACGTGCTGCCCAGCAGCACCAATCCGACCCGGCCTTACACCAAAAACACGCTCGAAGAACATCTCGACATGTTGATGGTGTGCCATCACCTCGATCCAAAGATCCCGGAAGACGTCGCTTTCGCTGAATCACGGATTCGGCGCGAGACGATCGCTGCGGAAGACATCCTGCATGACCTAGGAGCCTTTTCAATCATCGCCAGCGATTCTCAAGCGATGGGCCGGGTTGGAGAGGTGATCACTCGTACGTTCCAGACCGCTCACAAAATGAAGGTTCAGCGCGGAGCCCTGCCAGAGGATTCGGCACGCAACGACAACCATCGNTTAAAGCGTTACATCGCCAAGGTGACGATCAACCCGGCACTGGCCCATGGAATCAGCAGTCAGGTGGGCTCTGTGGAGACTGGCAAATTGGCGGATTTGGTGCTGTGGAAACCCGGCTTTTTTGGAATCCGTCCGGAACTAGTCCTCAAAGGCGGCTCGATCGTGTGGGCTCAAATGGGCGATGCCAACGCCTCCATTCCCACCCCAGGGCCTGTTCATGGTCGGCCAATGTTTGGCGCCTTCGGCAAGGCCCTCGCCCCGAGCTGCTTGACCTTTGTGAGCAAAGCCGCGATGGACGATGACATCAAATCCCAGCTTGGGCTGGAACGAACCTGCATGGCCGTTCAGAACACCCGCGACGTGGGCAAACGTGCGCTGAAGCTGAATTCAGCACTGCCGAAAATGAGCGTGGACCCGCAAACCTATGAGGTATTTGCCGATGGCGAACTCCTCACTTGCGAACCAGCCGAAGTTCTGCCCCTCGCTCAACGCTACCTTTTAGTTTAAATTGATTTGAAGTCATCAAGGTCAAAATATAATTTGACCAGGCAAATATACTATTCTAGAAATAAAGGGACAATAATACAAACAATCATGGGTACTTGCATGCACTGATATAACGTTAAAGATTGAAACGAAAGCGTCAACAAGATGAGCGCAGGAATCCATGTTTCCTTTGACACTCTCATGCCAAAGGAAACACGTCTCACTCAAGCTAGGGCACTTCTTTTAAGCCTGGCTCAACCTGCTCCAACTGCTGCATCGTCAAACTCGAACGAAGCAAAAGTTGTAGGGGAGTCTCTCCTGTTAGATACGCATTATTTCCTTTGGGTGCCAAATTAGGCGTACTGTTCAGATTTAGCAGATGGCGATCAAAGAACAATTTTGCCAAACCCTGCAATTCTGTTCGAGCCAAAGGCTGATCAGGACCAATCACAATCTCTGGCAGGTCTGAAGTTCCATCTAAAAAAGACAGATGAGTACCGTTCTTTTGCACAACTAAAACTGAATCTGATCGTTGAAGCGCAGTAAATGGCTTCAATTGTTGAGACACTGGCGGAGCGAAGACATCCTTCATACCAGCGATCACTAGCATTGGAACAGCGACCTTACCCATCGAGCGACGGCTAAAAATTGGATTTGTCACAGGGTTAACAGCNACAGCCACCTTNACNCGAGCATCTCTAAAACTGAGGCGACGCACAACCCGGTTTGGAGCCGCACATTGCCAGACCACCGCAGGGTTGAGCACCACTGTTTTGGGATCATTCAGTTGTCGACAACCGGCGACTAGATGNGGCCAATCCAACTCCGCACCAGCCAAGGCTGTCACGGTGTAACCGCCGAGTGATTGCCCTAAAACACCGACATTTTGGGTATTGACCCGAGAACCCCAACGGGTTTTGACCTGATCAATAAGATCACTTACGTTGAGTGGTTGGTGATACCAAGCATTGGCGGGAGGAATCGCTCCTGTCCCCTCGATCGCAGCAGTGACTGTGTCGCTACTTGTAAATGGAAAATTTAAGGAGGCCACTGCATATCCATGACTAGCCAACAGACGTCCGACATAAAGCAAGGCATTCATATCTGTGTTCAGCCCTGGTGCTAAAACCACAAGCGATGCCTTGCTGCTCTCAGTCGCTGTCTGGGGCAAATAAAAACCAGCATTAATCTTATTAACAAATCGACCCTTAAAAGAAAATGGCAACTTTTGAAAAGTTACTGATCCATTTTGCGCTGCAGCAGATAAATCTGGACCCTGCCCAACCGGCTCACCTAAACGAGACAATCGAGAAAATAGTTTATTCTGAAGATTAAATTCTTGGCTCAATGCGCGAGCTAGAGATCCTACAGCCAGCACATTCACTGGAATAGTAGGTAAAGGATACGCCTGCAAAACATCAATCATGCTCAAATTATCACTCCGAGAAGCTCCAACAATCAAGGCGGAAGCAAGAGCATTGCTGGCCACATTGGCAGGTTGATTGAGGAGCTTGACCAACTGCTGCAGCGTGCGCTTGCCAAGAGCAGTTCCGAGATAGTTGGAGGCCATCACCGAATCCACAGGCGCGGCCTGGTTAAGAGCGGAGCGCAAGGCCTTTTGCTCAGATGGTTTAAGCAGGCGCAGCGTCTCCTTCAATCCAGGTCCAGGCGGATTGCCTGCAGCAAATTGAGACAACTCCTCAATCGACACAGAGCGTTCAAATTCGCCAAGCTGAAAACTGATCTGCTCTGCAGCAGAAGCCGGCGTCAAACTCGTCGTTAAAGCCCAAAACAAGGAGATCAAACACTTCACAGCAAAACGGTCGCTTTGCAGGAGATTAAAAAGATCANAGCGATTTGTCTGATGCCTAGGGCAAGATCGAAGCACGCAGAGCTTGAAACCTGATGGGGAAGCGGCTCCTCGCCATCCAACATGTCGATCGTGAAGGTCCTGACCGTCTTGCAGATCTGGCACAAGCTCGGGGGATGAGCATCGAGACCATCAGACCCGATCGCGGAGATGCTTTGCCAGACCCCAGGCAAACCTCAAATACGATCGCGTTGGTCCTAGGCGGACCGATGAGCGTGAATGACAGGCATCTGGCAGATCTAGCCTGGCTTGAAAGGGAGCTGCAATGGCTTGCCACCTGGCATCAGCGAAAGAAACCGGTGCTTGGCGTTTGCCTGGGGGCCCAGCTGCTCGCCGTGGCATGTGGTGGATCAATCGAGCCGTTGCAAACCGGCAACCCACCACATCCCCTCAAAGAGGTTGGCGTCGGCGCGATCCACTGGACCATCGATCCGAGCCAAGAACCAATGCTCAGCGGACTACGACGCTGCCAACTTGTCCTGCACTGGCACGGTGATCGAATCCGTCTGCCCGCCTCCGCCAGATTGCTGGGCTCCTCACTCCACTGTCCAGAACAAGTGTTCCGAGTCGGCTGCCATGCAATCGGCCTGCAATGCCACCTGGAAGTGAGCCGACAAAGCCTGGAACGCTGGATTCAAGAAGATCATCACTATGTGATCAACGCCCTAGGTAACGACGGGCCAAACATGCTGAGGCAACACTGGAATACATTCGAATCTGAGCTGACTGATCAAGCAACACATTTGCTCAACAATATTTTTAATGAACTGGATCAAGCGGCGTGAGAAAAACGCTCAATTTCAAATCGCGAGGCAAAAGGCTTCAAGGCAGGAATAGTAGCGCTATTGTAAACTCTAAATTCGCGATGAATCGATGCACCTTTTTTACGAACTGCTTGATTAACCACAACAGATCCATCGGGATCTGAAATCGAACGATGAAAAGTACCCGGTGGAATTCGAAGAATATCGCCACCACTCTCGAGACGAACAAGATGAAAAGGACGTTGCCAGGACAAGTTCACTAAATAAAAAGTACGACCACCGCTTACAGCCATCAAATTGTCTTCCTGATTAGGATGCAGATAAAATTGCCATGCTCCAGATTTCCGATCATTTGGAGGGCTTAAAGCNGGCCCTGAATGCACCACAAGATCACGGACATTGGACCCAGTGACTGTGATGTCATAAAAGCTAACGGATGGAGTATCTCGAAAGCGTTCATAGGAAATGAAGCTGTACATCTTTCATCATGTCTATAGCGATAACGAGATTTGTAACAACTTTGCTCAATTCAAAAAGTCGCAACAGCAACGTTTTCCTGAATTAACCTGCCAACTCCGTCCATCGCCTGAGGCTGCCCAGATAGAGCTCTGCTTAGCTTCTGCTGTGGTGGAATCGACAGCGATGAACCTAGGACGGCGCTCCTTTCTGTTGGGTACAGGCCTGAGTGGCCTAGCCCTGTTCGGATGCAATCGCAACGGCTCTGCAGAAGCGATGCTCCCAGGCCGATTCGAAACAATCGCAGCGGCATTAGCTGCTGATGAAACAGCACAATCCTGCCGGCCAAAGGATATCCTCAAAACCCTAATCGAGGGAAACGAACGGTTCAGCGAGGCATGGCAAATTAAAAACGCGACAGCCAATCCCCAAGAACGAGCTGCGGCGATGTCTAACCTATGGAAAGACAACTGTTATGTATCAGGCGACATTCTTGATCGCGGTCAAGCACCCTGGGCCACAATCTTGACATGTGCAGATTCTCGCGTTTCACCAGAATGGATTTTCGATGCAGCCCCATCCGATCTATTCGTCATTCGTAGCGCCGGCAACACAGCCTTCAACAACGCAATAGCCTCAATGGAATTTGCTGTATTAGAATTAAAAATGCCAATGATTATGGTGATGGGACACAGCAATTGCGGAGCCGTGAAGGCTGCTCTCGCGAATGATCCGCTGACACCACGCCTGGAAGAACTTGTCACACCGATCAGAACCGCCCTTCATCCGCGAGAAACACTGGTTGAGTCAATCCAAGCCAATGCAAAGTATGCTTCTAGTCAAATCTGCAAACAAAGCAAAGTAATAGCTCAAGCCAAACAAGATGGGGCTTTAAAAGTCGTTGCCAGCTATTTCGATATCCGCAGCGGGAAAGTGTCGATTCTCTAGCCATATCATCACAACCGAAGGTCCTTCTAAAAATTCATCACCAACAAATGTGATCGTCCATGAAACATTTCGATCCATCCAAACCAGACGAGCGAATTGTATGGATCCATGCAGGACCTCATAAGACAGCCAGCACATATCTTGTACGAATGCTCAGAGAGAATCGTAAAGCGCTGGCAGCGCAACATATCTACATCCCTGCAGATAGCGAGAGTGAATCCAAAAAACTAATCGATCAAGACTGGACTGGCCTCGATCAATTAATTAGCCAACTAAGTAGCAAAACAAAGCATTATCTGATCAGCCGCGAAGTATTACATAACAGAATCGTTAACCCAGCTTACTTCAAGCCTTTACTTGACCTTGTGCAAAAGAGAGGTTTTCGCTTAGGCGTTATTTATGTTATTCGCGATCAAGCTGACTGGATTAACTCCATGTACACTCATGGCATCCGCCGCTTCTACCCTCGCAACACATTTAGCGCCTACTGTAAAAAAACCCTCAAAAAAGGCAGCTATGAAGGAATGCAATACCGCCGCAAGTTTAAAGATATTATGCGAGAAAAAGCAATCTATAAAACCTTTATACCACTCAGTGAACATTACCTCGTTAAAGATCCATATCTTGCATTAGCCAAGGCATTGAANTGGCAGGAGCCACGTGGCGGATGGAACAAGGTCAATGCAACAGAATCAAATCTTCAACCCGGGAGAAAGGCAATTTGGCTCTCCAAACTATGCAGACAGATCCTAATTGACATTAATATTGATCCAAAAAAGCTTCATCAGAAGGGACGCACTATTCGCAATATTGCCTTTGAAAAAGAATGGCATCTAGACAGATTCTACGGCTTTAGCCCTAAATTATACCGACAAACAAGGCAATTTTACTCGCAATCAAATGAATGGTTCTCACAATATCATTGGCAGTGCAGCTGGACATCTCTTTTCCCAGAACGTGATTTGAAAAAAAAAGCGGTCTACAGGGGACCACAAACAAACGAAGAACGCAACGAAATGCTAACCCTTTTACTGACAGCCATGGAACAAATGCAATTACCGAAAAGCCATCTACCAGACATCAAAAATGCCTTCCTCAAAAGATGCTACCAAGCGAGTTNAAATATCTAAAATCAACCGCCAAGATAGGCCATTTCTGCTCGTGTTTGTTCGGATAGAGTATGACCACGCTCTTCACTGTAACGATCATGACGCGATCTCCACATTGCTGAAACTGCTTTGATGAGATCCTCAGAGGAAACCTCAGGCCGCAACCAAGGCCGAAGGTTTGTACCCAACGTGCCGAACAAACATGTGTAAGCCATACCATCGACAGTAATCCGAAGACGATTGCAATCACCGCAGAATGGTTCCGTAATCGAAGCAATCACACCCACGACAGCGCGACGATCGAGATAACGCCAACGATGGGCAGTGCCACCCAAATTTCTGCCAAGTGGTTCAAGAGGCCACTCACGTTGAAGACACTCAATCATCTTCTTAGCAGGCATGACGTGCTCTCGATTCCAACAATTGCGATTACCAACATCCATATATTCAATGAAACGTAGTTCGATTCCCAAGCAGCGAGCCAACCGAGCAAGAGGAATTAATTGATCGTCATTGACGCCCTTCTGAATCACACTATTGATCTTGATCGCACCACAGGAAGGATCAAATCCGGCTTTAATGGCACAATCAATACCAGTCAATACTCGTTTCAATAAGCGATCACCTGCTGAGGCTCCACCTACAATCCCCGCCATGGCAGCAACACGGTCGCCTTGAACAGCATCAAGGCTGATGGTGATCCGGTCTAAACCGATCTGCCGCAAACGTTTAACACGCTGCGCATCCAACAAAACACCATTGCTGGTGATCGCAACTTCCTCGAGTTGGTAGAGTGGATCATCGGGATCAGAACGACCTACAGCAACATGTTCAAGTAATGATTCGAGCTGATCACTTAACAATGGCTCTCCACCAGTGAGGCGCAAAGAACGAACACCCAAAGAACAACAAGCGCGAATCAAAGCCAACTGATCTGGTAAATCAAGCCGATCAACAGGCTCATCATTGGCTGGACAACAGTATGGACAAGACAAATTGCATCGCGCTGTCAGCGATAAACGCAACACCCTGAGCGGGCGACCAAGCTGGTCAAAAGCAATCATGAATTCAACGATGCCAGATCTTCAGGGCAATTGGCATTGAACAGAGCCTCAGCAGGCAAACGAACGGATCGATGTGGCACAGAAGAAACCCACGTCTGCCAACGTCGGTTGCCCTGGGCAAGCTGTTGGATCAGCTGATCCTGAAACGGCGGACCCGATGGAAAAATTCCCAGCAACGACTGATGCCTATCTCCATCATGAGCAATCGCTGCCAAATGTGGCAGCAAACACCATTGATCAATCAATTGCTGCAAAACCGATTGTGTGAGCCTGGGCATATCCACTGGCAGAACCAACAGGGGATGGCCTGGCTCCTCCGCAAAAACATGGGACAGTGCCCGCAAGGGGCCTTGCCAAGGAGGTGGCTCGTCCACCACAACAACATCAACATGGTTGGTTAAGAGCTCTGAATGGCTTGGATGACCACTGACCACCACCACGGATAGTGATAAAGAGCACAACAGATCAACAACAACGGTCAACCAAACTCCACCATCGGGATGATGCAGCAGCGCTTTATCAGCCCCCATGCGTCGACTTTGACCTCCACAGAGGACACAGGCACGAAGAGTCATACAAAAATTTTTTATGAGCCAGAATAAAGACCTGCTGTATCAAAAGATACTGGATAACATTTTTTTACAGCACTTACTTGAGTAATTGGGATTCAAAATCTTCTCAAGCTCCAGCATTTCTCAAATTTGGTAGCAGCAGAAACGACCTGATTGCAGCAGAAAGTGTTTTATTAGGTTGTTGGGCGGATTTTTGACCGTCTCGTCAATCTCCGGATGCTGCACTTTTGAAATCCGGAGTACAACCCTCTATTTTTTTTCATGCTTGGTGACCTTGTGTCATACCAGGGGAGATTTCGAACCCTTCTTCTCACCACGTTCGCCTTCTTTCTAACATTTGTTGTTTGGTTCAATCTTGCTCCTCTAGCTACGACTGTTCGAGCAGAATTAGGCCTTAGTTTAGGTCAAATTCGGACAGTTGCGATCTGCAATGTAGCTCTCACCATCCCTGCAAGAGTTTTGATCGGGATGCTTCTGGACAAATATGGTCCACGCATCACCTACTCATCAATGCTTGTCTTTTCGGTTATTCCGTGCCTGCTATTTGCCTCAGCCCAAAATTTCAATCAACTCGTTGTGGCTCGTTTGCTGCTATCGATCGTTGGAGCGGGCTTTGTGATCGGCATTCGCATGGTGGCTGAATGGTTCCCACCCAAAGAAATCGGCATAGCGGAAGGAATTTACGGAGGTTGGGGCAATTTCGGCTCAGCTTTTTCCGCCCTCTTTATGGTCTTGCTTGCCGGCTATTTGTCATTTTCAGGTGGGTTCGAACTTCCCTCAGGTGCAGTACTGAATTGGCGTGGAGCAATTGCTCTCACTGGCATCATTTCTGCGGTTTATGGAGTTATCTACTTCCTAAGCGTTCAAGATACTCCACCTGGGAAGACCTACCAACGGCCAGAGCGTACAGCCGGATTAGAAGTCACGTCCATTCGTGATTTTTGGGGACTTCTAGGGATGAACGTGCCCTTTGCTGCCATCCTTTGCGTGCTCTGCTGGCGTCTGAAGAAAGTTCAGTTTCTTGACGATAACACTTATCCGATAGCGCTTCTAGCAGTTCTGATTTGGTTTGCTTTCCAGACATGGGGAATTATCAGGACCAACCGTGAATTAATCCTCGGCACAAAGATCTATCCCAAAGAAGATCGCTACGANTTTAAGCAAGTTGCCATTCTTGAACTCACTTACATCGTGAACTTTGGCTCAGAATTAGCCGTTGTTTCGATGCTGCCAACTTTCTTTGAAACAACCTTCGATTTAACAAAAGCAACAGCAGGAATCTTGGCCTCCTGTTTCGCATTTGTGAACTTGGTTGCACGACCTGCTGGTGGTTTGCTCTCAGACAAGCTAGGCAGCCGCAAAAACACGATGGGCTTCCTCACAGCCGGCTTGGGTATTGGGTATCTGATCATGAGCATGATTAAGCCAGGCACTTTTGTCGGTTCAACCGGCATCATCATTGCTGTGGTGATCACAATGTTGGCCTCCTTCTTCGTTCAAGCAGGAGAAGGAGCGACCTTCGCTCTAGTCCCTCTAGTCAAACGACGCGTCACAGGTCAGGTTGCTGGTCTCGTTGGTGCTTACGGCAATGTCGGCGCCGTGACTTACCTCACGATCTTCAGCCTGCTCCCAATGTGGATGGGTGGTGGAAAAGATCCCACACCAGAAATTATTGCCAACTCGAACAGTGCCTTCTTCCAGGTCCTGGGTGTGGCCGGTCTAATTGTTGCCTTCTTCTGCTTCTTCTTCCTCAAAGAACCCAAAGGTTCTTTTGACGAACTCCACGAAGGTGAGTCCCCGTCGTCGATGCCTGCCATGGCTGGTCGATGATTCCATAGCGTTTCAACGTCAATCCCTGCCTGGAGCCAATGGCTCCAGGCTTTTTCTATTTTCTCTTTGATGTGATGCCCGATAGTCCGCGCAGCGTGCACAGCCAGTGCCCCTACTGCGGCGTTGGCTGCGGACTCGAACTGCTTGCTCCAGCCCAACCCGGCCATCCGGTGCGTCGTGACGCCCAAGGCACACCGATATGGACTGCTCGCGGCGATCGCCAGCATCCATCCAGCCTCGGACAGGTTTGTATCAAAGGTGCAACTGTGGGAGAGACCCTTTCTCTGGGTCGTCTCAATCAACCACTTTTTCGCACCTCCATCCAAGAAGACTTCACTTCCATTGATTGGGATGAAGCCCTCAATCACATCACCCAACAAATTCAAACGAGTCTTTCAACAAAAGGACCTAACGCCATTGCGATGTATGGCTCCGGTCAATTCCATACGGAAGATTATTACCTCGCCCAAAAGTTGCTGAAGGGCGCCCTCGGCACAAACAATTTCGACGCCAATTCAAGGTTATGCATGAGTTCTGCAGTGGCTGGATACAGCCGCAGCCTCGGTTCTGATGGTCCGCCCTGCTGTTATGAGGACCTTGACCACTGCAGCGTCGCATTCCTCATCGGCACCAATACGGCCGAATGCCATCCAGTCCTGTTCCAGCGACTGATGAAGCGGAAACGACGTAACCCTGACAGCGTCACTGTCGTTGTTGTCGATCCTCGCCGAACCGATACTGCAAAAGCAGCGGATATCCACCTCCCGATTGCCGCAGGGACAGATCTCGCACTGCTGCACGGCATCGCTCATTTAATCCTGCGCGAAAACGGCCAAGACCCACGTTTTATCGACGACCACACCGACAACTACGACGCCTTTTTCGACGTTGTCGCACGATGGACTCCACGACGTGTTGCCAGATTTTGCGGCATTCCTGAAAAACGGTTGCGAGACGTTGCCCATCTCTGGCACAGGCGAGAAAACGTTCTGAGCCTTTGGTCCATGGGCGTGAACCAACGCCGAGAAGGTACAGCGGTGGTAGGGGGTCTGATCAACCTGCACCTCCTCTCGGGTCAAATCGGCAAAGAAGGCGCAGGCCCCTTCTCTCTCACCGGTCAACCCAATGCCATGGGCGGCCGCGAAGCTGGTGGTCTCTCCCATCTGCTGCCGGGATATCGGCTCGTCACCAACGACCAACATCGGCAAGAGGTCGAGCAGGCTTGGGGAATGCCTCAAGGCAGCATCGCCAGCACACCTGGATTATCCGCTTGGCAACAAGTGGAAGCGATGGAGAAAGGAGAGCTGGATCTTTGGTGGGTGGCAGCCACCAATCCGCTGGTCAGCATGCCGGATCTAGATCGGGTGAAAGCAGCCATGCAGCGATGCCCACTGGTGGTGGTGTCTGAGGCATATGCGACATCAGAAACCTCTCACTACGCCCATCTCGTGCTGCCTGCGGCCCAATGGAGTGAAAAAGCTGGTGCAATGACGAATTCTGAGCGACGTGTGACCTACTGCCCCGCTTACAGACGCCCCCATGGCCAAAGCCGTGCGGACTGGGAGGTATTCGCCGAAGTCGGAAAGCGTCTCGGTTTCGAAAACCAATTCAATTACAGCTCAGCCGAAGAGGTTTATCAGGAATTCACGCAGTTAACACGGGGCCGATTGTGTGACGTATCAGGTCTGAGTCATCGACTTCTAGAACGGGAAGGGCCACAGCAATGGCCTTTCCCACAAGGCTGTGAACCGACATCAAAGGCAAAACGCCTATATGTCGATCATCACTTCAGCACCACTAATGGTCGTGCCCGCTTCTGCACCGAACAACCGCTTGGGCTAGCCGAGCCTCCCTGCGATCTCTACCCACTGGTTCTAACGGTTGGGCGCTATCTCGGGCAATGGCACACGATGACCCGCACAGCCAAAGTGGATCGTCTCAACAAGATGCATCCAGAACCTCTCCTTGAGATCCACCCGGATGATGCCCATGATCTCGGGGTCATCAATGGCCAGTTAACGGCGATCAATTCTCGCCGTGGCCATCTCACGGCTCGCGCCAAGGTGACTGATCGCATCCGAAAAGGCCTGGTCTTTCTGCCAATGCACTGGGGATTCACTCAAGAGCAGGCCTGCGAAGCCAACACATTGATGCACGACAAAGCCTGTCCCATCTCTAAGCAACCGGAACTGAAGGCATGTGCCGTAATCGTGGCACCGGTGGTGTCCGTGTTGAAACCACCCGAGCAGACAGGTCGCAAACGACAAGCTCTAAAACGACTTCTCAATCCAGCACTTCGCTGAAAGCCGCATCCAAGTTGTGATGATCGTGACCAGGACGAGCCAATTTGCATAGAGCGAAGCGTTCCAACTCCGTCATCTCGATCCAGCGTCTCAAAGACAAATCAACACCCCTGCTGTCCGCAGCTCGATGCACCAAATCCGGCAGGACATCCGATCGTTGCCAAGGCTGCCGCTGCGCTGGCGGCAAATCCTTCGCCGTGCCATCCCTCATGGATCTCGTGCAGATCTGCAGGTGTCGACGCAACGTCGACAAAGACACATCATCATCTCCGTAATCCACCAACTCTTGACGCTGTTGCTGGGATAGTTCCAACCAATGACTGAGTTTTAGTTTCAAACCAATCAGATCAAGTTTTCGCCTGACACAAAGAGGAATGCAGCGCCAGTTCCCTATAAAATCTTGTTCAAACTGAAAACAATGGCTGGCTTGCCTGGGGATGGGCGCCATCAACCAAAGCCGCTAACGGTGTCAAGCATGACAACGGAGAACATTCATTGCAGCGATGGTTAATGAAGTTTCAGGTGATTCACTCGACCCATGCGTTTCGCCATTTCACTTGGGATGCTGCTCGGGATGTCTCACGGATGGTTGGTGTCCGAAGGCCGTGCGTCAACCAGTTCTGACCCACTCAAAATCGTACAAACTGTTAAATCTGCTACGGAATTTTCTCCTTTCAGTACCGATCCATTCCCAACCTTTCCATACTGACTTTTAGTTCTTAGATCGTGACCTCTATGACGCGCAGCATTACTCGCGTCCAAGACAGCACTCCGATTGCTGTAGCAACTGGTTTTGTTGCTGCCTTCATTGTTGGATCTCTTGCTGTGCAAATGATCAGAAGTCAGACAGCGACGGTGCCTTCAACGACCACAAGCGTTGAACCGGTTATCGCGAGCCCTGCTGCACTTTGGTCCGTCCTTGGAGAACGAGAACTTGCCTCCTCCGTTGCAAAGCCTGCGGCAGCCGTGAGCTCTGCAGAAGGCATCAAACCAGTTGTCGGCTCAGAAGCGACACTTTGGTCAACACTGGGTGAACGCTGATCCGTTCTGTACAGCTCGAAACAGTCAAGTCGACATCGATGAGGTGATTCAACAGCAATGAGCGGCGATTTGAGTCATCTCAATCGATCAGGCGAAGTCCATATGGTTGAGGTAGGAGACAAGCCGATTAGCCGCCGTGAAGCAACAGCGGAAGGGATGATCGCGATGCAGCACTCCACCCTCAATCTCGTTCTCAGTGGGGAGACCCCAAAAGGCGATCTCTTAGCCGTCGCCAGAGTGGCAGCGATCCAAGCCGCCAAACGAACTTGGGAGTTGATTCCTCTCTGCCACCCGCTACCGCTGAGCGGCATCAACGTCACGATTGACGGCGACGAGGCTTTACCAGGGCTAGTGCTGCGATGCCACTGCAAGACGACCGGTCAGACCGGCGTCGAAATGGAAGCGATGACAGCTGTTTCTGTTGGCCTTCTGACGCTTTACGACATGCTCAAAGCCGTCGATCCAGCCATGACGCTCAGCGACATCCGCCTGCTGCGCAAAGAGGGAGGCCGCCATGGCGTCTGGGTCCGCTGAACCCGATGTCCAACAAGGCTTAGCGCTAAGTGAGGCGCGTGAGCGGGTGTTATCCGCAATCAAACCTCTCAACAACCCAGAGACACTGCCACTCCTACAGGCCCTCAACCGCGTTAGTGCGACTGCCGTTTGTGCAACTGAAGCGGTCCCTGGATTCCGAGCGTCAATCATGGATGGTTACGCACTGGGTCAGGCCAACCAACCGCAAATGAATGACACCTGGCTGCTAAAAGGCCGATCCGCTCCAGGCGATCCTTTCCCAGGCGAACTGCAACCTGGAACAGCCATTCAAATCCTGACCGGTGCTCCTCTCCCGAAGGGAGCTGGTTGGGTGCTGCCCCAGGAACTCGTCAACATCAAAGACCAAGAACTCACCCTCATCCACAAAGCATCGGCAACACCATGGATCCGTGCTGCTGATGAGGAATGTTCACCTGGAGATCAATTGCTCGATGCAGGCCATCGCTTATCACCTGCTCTACTCGCGCGCTTGGCCGGCTGCGGTGTCGGCAGTTTGACCATCCATCGCCAACCGAGAGTCGGATTACTAATTAGCGGCGATGAACTAATCCCGGCAGGGAATGAACGCTCAGCGGGAACGATCTGGGAAAGCAACAGCACCCTGCTGAGCAGCTTGCTCAAGAATCTCGATTACCGGATCGATCAATGCCACGTGAGACCCGATCAACCCGAGGCACTCAAACAATCACTGCAAGATCTCACGGCATGCTGTGATGTGGTCGTCAGCACCGGCGGTGTATCCACCGGAGACAGCGACTGGATCCGTCCTCTTGTGCGGCAACTGGGATCAATCTCGTTTTGGAAGCTATTCATAAAACCGGGACGTCCCTTTGCATTCGGGCAGCTGAACGGAGGAGTGCCCTTCTTTGGCTTACCAGGCAATCCAGTCGCTGCGGCAGTGGTCACCTTGCAACTGCTCTGGCCAGCACTGCAACGGCTTGAAGGTCAATCAACACCGGAGCTGTTCCCACGAGTGATGGTGGAGCTGGCGGAAACACTGCCAAGACGATCTGGACGACCTGAACTCGCACGCGCTCAGCTGGATGTCACTAGCTCGGGTCGACTGATGGCGCGTCTTGATGGATCCCAAGCCTCGTCACGCATCGGATCGCTGCTCAATGCAGACTTGCTGCTGGAGATTCCCGCCGAAGCCGAAACGCTGAATGCTGGAGAGCGACTCTGGGCTCAATTGTTGCGTCGCTCAATCCTCTAAAGCTTTAGAGCGGAGTATTGCCAGCCAACCAAGTGCCCTGATCTCCAGACCATTCACGCTTCCAAAACGGAGCCTGGTGCTTGAGCGCCTCCAGTAGATCAGCATTACAGCGCTGTGCCGGGCCGCGGCGATCCGCTTGTACCGCCACCAGCACAATCACCTCACCCGGCACAAGGCAGCCAACCCGATGCAGCACAAGAGCCCGCAGAGCCTCATGCTTCTGCAAAAGCTGCCCAGCCAAACTTTCAAGGCGTCGCTCACACAAACCGGGATAGTGCTCGATTTCAAGTGATTCCAGCTGCGAACCCGTTTGTGCACTCGCTCGCACACGCCCAACAAACGAGGCACTGGCTGCGGCATCGCCACCCCAGGCCTGCAACTCTTGCCATGGAGAAAAGCTCTCAGGACGAATCTCCACCTGCACCGACTTCTGAAACAACGACATCGATCAACCCCCTGTAAAGGGGGGCAAAAAGGCCAGTTCATCGCCGCTGGTCAACGGCTGATCAGGAGCAACCATCTCCTGATTCACGGCAATGGAAACTGCAGAAGGGAGTGGTCCGAAGCCAAGCTGATCCCAAACCTGTTGCGCCGTCGTGGATTCAGCTGACAACGTCATCATCTTCTCGCTCCAACCAGCCCGATCACGCAGTGAGGCGAACAACAACACCCTCAGCACTTCAGCCTGCTCAGCTGAAGTGGTTCTAGCGTCCGACCCTACCGCCGCCGTGTTGTGAGCCTTGCCATCGCCCTGCTCACCATTTCTGACACGCGCACCCTGGCAGAGGATCTCAGTGGCGATCGATTGGAAAGCGCTGTATTGGCCGCTGGGCATCATCTGCATGAACGAACACTCTGCCCAGATGACCGCTATCTGATCCGTGCCGAACTAAGTCGTTGGATCGCCGATCCGATGGTTGATGTCGTGATCACCAATGGCGGAACAGGACTCACCGGTCGAGATGGCACACCTGAAGCAATCTCACCGTTGTTGGACAAGTCAATCGAAGGATTCGGTGAACTGTTTCGGGTTCTCTCCTTCGAGAGCATCGGCACCAGCGCGCTGCAAAGTCGTTGCCTGGCAGGGGTGGCCAACGGAACCTTTGTTTTTGTGCTGCCAGGCTCACTTGATGCAGTAACCACCGCATGGGAACGATTGATCAAATCCCAACTGGACGCCGAAACCAGACCTTGCAACTTGTACCAATTACGCAGCCGACTGAAAGAAGCGAACCACCAAACCGTCAGAACGGAATCGGCATTGTGACTGCTGCCGGCTGGGGCGCACAAGCCTGGACCTGCTGATCGATCACACCACCCACCAGCACGATCGAAGGTGAACTGAACTTTTGAGACTGAGCCTGCTCCGCAATCTGCATCAATGGCGCCTTAAGACAACGTTGTCCCTCAACAGTTCCCTGCTGAATCACCGCTGCTGGTGTTTCCCCAGACAATCCACCAGCCATTAATTCATCAGCAATCCGAGACAGATTGTGCAACCCCATATAAATCACCAGTCCATCCGTAGCGGTAGCAAGCGTGCGCCAATCGACCGAAGGCCGACGCTTGTCGATCTCCTCATGACCGGTCACAAAAGTCACCGATGATCCCGCACGACGGTGGGTGACAGGAATGCCTGCATAGGCAGGGGCAGCAATTCCTGATGTCACCCCTGGAACAACCTCCACTGCAATACCCCGTTGATCAAGGTATGCAGCTTCCTCTCCACCTCGCCCAAACAAAAAGGGATCGCCGCCTTTCAATCGCACCACACAACGATGACGCTTGGCCAGCTCCACCAGCCGCGCATTCGTGCTCAGTTGGGGAACCGAATGGTGACCACGACGTTTGCCAACGAAATGGCGCTCACAGTCCTGAGAAACAAGGTTGAGTACTTCTTCAGGCACCAACGAGTCGTAGACAAGTGCGTCGCAACTGCTCAACAACCGCTGCGCCTTAACGGTGAGCAACTCTGGATCACCAGGACCAGCCCCCACGAGATAAACGACTCCAAAAGATGTTTCAGTCACGGCAAAGCGGCGAGCAAATCAATCAGTCCCTGACGAATCAAGGAATGATCCAACAGAGGAGGCAATCCATCAGCCTCGCTTAATGCCTCAGTCATGCGGTTGGGTGCCAAGGCAATCGGCAGGGGCACTGACCCAGGATGAGCATTTTGATAAGCCGCCCACCGGTCAAGCGCAATCAACGGTCGTTCAAGGCGGTTGGACAAATGGGCAAGAAATCGATCGGCCACACCAGATCGAAGCGGATGATGCACCAAAACGGCGGTCTGTGCGGCAGTCACATCAAGCAGGGATGCAACCAATTGCCACCACAGAGGCCAAGCACCAAGGAAAGGAAGCATGGTGACATCATTCCCGGCCAAGCGCAGACGACGACGAATCGCCGGTAAATCTTGTCTGACATGCGCTCCAGGCCAGAGCAAAAGCGGAACAAGAAGAACAGGCTCAACGCTCTTAGGTGGAATCGAGTCAGCCGTAAGGGTTTCCAACTGAATGGGAGCCTGTCGCCTCTCCCGCAACTCTGAGATCAGAGAGTGAATACAGGCCGGGACCGCCCCTCCAGAACGTCCATGCACCACCAAATGCAAAGCATTGGCGCGAGCCATCGACGTGCGTTTTCGTATCAACGGCCACGGATCAATCGGCATTCCGACTGATGAGATCGGTGAGCTTCGTACTCGATCCAAGTCATGCCACGCCGCCATTACTCCGATCGTGCTCCATTGGGGAGCTCTCCGACGCGGGATGATTGGGAGAGAAGGCAGCAACGAACCCGAGAACCCCGATTCAGAAGCGATCTTGATCGTGATTTCGCGGCCATGAAGCGCGTTTGGCAGATGATCCGAACTGGAGCTGTCCGGATGATTGGCGAAGTTGGGCGCCAATATTGAAATCAATCAGCTTGCCTTTTACGGCTGTTCTGGAGCACCGAGATGTAGCCGGAGTCACAAAATGGACAGTCCAGTTGGCCAAAGGCGAGTTAATTTGCAAATTGTTCAATTCGCTACAAAAAAAATTCAAGCCGACGGGCTTAATACATAGGACTAGGCGGTTTTCATTGTCTTGAATCGCTGAAGTCACTTCAGATCAAACTGACTTGCTCTCTACATCGAGCGATCAGCCATTCCTCTCAATTCCTGCAGATCATGACCACCAGCTCACCTTCTAGGGCATACCTGGACGGAAAGAAGCTCAACAAGATCGAACAGAACAAAGCTGCCAAAGACGGACTATTGGTTGGTCCTGAAATCGACAAGTTCGCAGAGCTTGGCTGGGAGCAAGTTGATGAAACGGACCTTCAGCTGCGTCTGAAGTGGTACGGCATGTTTTGGAGGCCAAAGACACCAGGTAAATTTATGCTGCGCCTGCGTGTACCCAATGGNGTGCTCACNGCCCAGCAAATCAGGGTTGTTGCATCAGTCGTTGAGAGATATGGAGAAAANGGAAGCTGCGACATCACGACACGCCAAAACCTGCAATTNCGAGGTGTGTTGTTGGGAGATTTGCCNGAAATCCTGCGACGCCTNAAAGAAGTTGGNCTCAGCACCATTCAGTCTGGCTTNGACAANCCTCGCAANGTCACTGGCAANCCATTGGCCGGTATCGATCCGGANGAAATCGTTGANACNCGCCCTTACACNACAGAATTACAGAATTTTCTNACCAATAATTGCGAGGGAAATCCTGAATTTTCTAACCTTCCACGCAAATGGAATACAGCAGTNGCNGGNGCCAAAGACAACTTCCTNCTCCATAACGATATTATNTTCCATCCTGTAGAAAAAGATGGTGTAATGGGNTTTGGCGTNTGGGTCGCNGGTGTTCTNTCGTCCCAAATGAACGCCTACGCTTTACCATTAAANGCCTGGGTTAAACCCGATCAAATCTGCAAATTGACAGATGTTGTGATCAANATTTGGCGTGATAATGGTGATCGAGACAAGAGGCCTAAAGGACGTTTCCGACTTTACCTTGATTTGATTGGTATGGAAAAATTTAGGTCTATGGTGGAAGAACGTTTTGGGCCGTTAACTCCTGATCCTGGATCTGTATTCGATACTCCTCCCCGATCTCATTATGGCATTCACCCACAGAAACAAGATGGTTTGAATTACGCTGGATTACACATCCCTGTTGGCAGATTGAAAGCCGAAGATCTACAAGATCTTGGGACAGCAAGTCTTCATTATGGTAGTGGTGAAGTTCGTCTTACGGAAGAACAAAATGCCATCATAGTTGGCCTTCCTGACAACAAGATAGAAGCCTTTAAAGCGGACCCATTAATCCAGCGTTTCCCACTAGAGCCTGAAACAATTTCTGCTGGCACTGTTTCATGTACCGGAAATACTTACTGTGGCTTTGCATTGACGAATACGAAAGACCAAGCTCTTGCTGCCGCCAAAAAATTAGATCAAGAGCTTAATCTTCCTGAATCAGTCAAAGTCCATTGGACAGGATGTCCAAATAACTGTGGACAAGCTGAAATGGGTTCGATTGGCTTAACAGGAACAAAAGCCAAGAACAGTGAGGGTGTGATGGGAGAGGGCTACAAAATATCCCTTGGCGGATCACAAGGTGTTGATCCCAAATTAGGTGATCTTCATTTAAAAGCTGTACCTGCTGAGGATATTCAGAATGTCTTGCGAGACATTCTTATCGAGAAGTTTGGAGCCACCAAAAAGCCCGAACCAAGCGACACAGCAACTCCTGCTGGAGGAAGTGATTTCTTCTCTAAATTTATGAATAGGATCAGTGGTTAAATTCTAAAATCCTGAACAAATTTTGTTTGTTCTAATCTTATCCATGCGTCCCAACAATTTTTTCTGAGACGCAGCAATTCTTAGGTTGACGTGGCGCTTTGTTTTGAAGCCACGGCTCAATCAGAACACCACTTCAAGCCACTCCACCCCTCTTTTCAGAGCCATGGCTAACCGCAATGATTTGTTTTCCCGTTTCGTCAATTGGCTCAGCGCCAGTGGACGTGATACGGCTCCCATCAAGCAATCAAGCGAAAATCGTGATCCGTTTTCCCGATTGATGAATCTCATCAGCGGCTGAACGACACAAGAAATTTTTACGTCATTTCTCCTATGTCTGGATCTGTATCCGCATCTCAGATGGACTACGTCTTACCCAATGAGTTGGTCGATGGGATGATTGCTGCAGGTGGCAAAAAAGCCACTGTCAGCGTCAAAAACCTTCTTATTCGCGGTTTTTATTCTGGTGCCATTCTCGGCCTGGCCGTGATTCTCGCCCTCACCGTTGGCCTCAAAAGTGGTCAACCGTGGCTTGGCTCATTTCTGTTCCCGTTCGGATTTGCCAGCATCGTGCTGTTCGGCATGGAGCTGGTCACCGGCAATTTCGCGCTGCTGCCTATGGCCACGTGGGCCGGCAAGAGCACTTGGGGTGCCACGTTCCGCAATTGGGCCTGGGTATGGCTTGGTAACTGGATTGGAACCGCTGTTGTCGCCCTGCTGATGGCCATTAGCCTCACCAGTGGCTGGACCGTTGATCCCGCCTCCGCTGCAGATGGTGGTGGCATGTGGCAACAGGTTGCAGCCAAAATCATTGCCCTCAACAAGGCAAACGTCGTCAAAAAGTACGAGGATCTGCAATTACTTGGCTTCTTCCTCGCTTTCCTACGCGGTGTGATTGCCAACTGGTTGGTCTGTCTTGGCGTCACGATGGCTCTGGTGAGCAAAAGCGTTCCCGGTAAGATTCTTGCTTGCTGGTTACCCATCACGGCATTCCAATCGATGGGTATGGAGCACATCGTTGTTAATCAGTTTCTACATACAGCAGGTCCAATCCTCGGTTCNGGTGTTNCCTTTGCCAAAGTGATNTTCTGGAATTTCCTTCCAGTCACCATTGGCAATATCATCGGTGGCATGGTATTCATCGGAATGCTGTTCTACAGCACTCACCGTACCCAGATGGAAAATGTGCTTCCAACAGAGCACGACGACAAACTCGAACGCGAATTGGCCGCCGAGCTGGGTGCCCGCTAATCAAACACCTTGAACTCATTCGATGAAGCCACCCTTTGGGAAAGGCTGTCGCAAGCTCGTCAGGTTCCATTGGAACCAGCATGGCTGGGAGAGGTTTACTCTCCCAGCCTTTCTCTTGATTTACGCCACGCTTTGTGTGAACGCTTGGGCATGCTGGCCGAACGGGGATGGCCCCACATTCACAGATTGCTCGAACAATACGGTGCACAGAGAGAATTAGTTCTCTCTGCAGGGTTGTGTCATCAGCCAAAAGCACGAGACTGGTTGTTGAAACAGTTAGAGCAAGACGACGATTTCGGAATTCAAACCGCACTCGAGGCTTTGGCCTGCTGGGGGGCTGAAGTCCCATGTTCAGTCATTTCAGACACTCTGAACCATCCTTCTCAGCAACGACGATTGGCAGGGCTACAACTCCTGACCTTTCACGCCTATCTGCTCAATGACGACGAACTGCTGCAGCTCTGTGAGCAGCCACTGCAAGACTTTCGCGACCCTGTCGTCATTGAAACAATCAGAGTTTTGCAGCGCAGAGATGGAACCTTAATCACTGACCGACTCGCCGCGCTCATCCCAAATAGCTCTGATGCCATTGCACGTGCCGCACTTTTAGCACTTGGATGTATCGCAACTCCAACAAGTCAACGTTGGTTATTGGAACTCAGTCAATCTTTACCTGAAGGAGAGCGTCGACAACTTGCTTGCAAGCAATTAGGTCAACAATTTAGATCATAAAAAAGCCTGGAATAATCCAGGCTNGACACCCCTTTTCAAAACTTGAGCGACGACGCTNAGGAANTATTTCTTCATTACCACTTTTTATAAGGAAGGAACTTTCCNCACATTGTGATCGAAACNCGATCACCTTTGGGATCTTCAACTTTGTCAACATCGATCGTGAAATCAATGGCACTCATGATGCCATCACCAAATTTTTCCTGGATCACATCCTTGAGAGGCATGCCATAAACCTGCATGATCTCGTAAAAACGATAGATCAGAGGATCCGTTGGAATCACTGGATCCAAGCTCCCTTTNGTCGGAAACTCTTGAATGGCTTCCGTGATCGCAGGATCTAGGGAGAGAACTTCAGCCAGCTTGNCCGCTTCTTCAGCCGAGGCTGTTGCCTGACCATAAAAAAGNGATGCGATCCAAACTTCATCGCGTCCAAGAATGCCCTCCAGCTCAGCAAAACTGAGTCCTTTGGTCTTCTTGGCCGCCATCAGGCTTGCCGTCAATGTCGCCTGAGAAGGCGCAGACAACGAGGGAGTCGTTGCAGAAACGGTCATAGTTGATGCAAAAGACAGCGAACTGCTTTTCAGCAGCACACCAACCATCACGCAAGACCGAGACGAAGATTGCAGTAACGGCTACAAAATAGACATGAAGGCAATCACGGTTCCTGCATCATTTGCGACATCAGCGAAGCAAANACATGGATTGANTANANGAAGTAATTGTGGATTGAATTCATGCTTCAACGTCTACAATCTTTTGGTCAATATTGGAATCATCAACTCAGGAAATCTTCGAATGCCACCAGCTTAATTTTGGAACGTCTTTATTACGCTGAAGGTCGTCATAACCCTGGCCATCCTCTCCATGGCAGGTTTGATGGTTTAGACATCTCTACAAGAGCCTGATTAAAGTGGTATCAATGGTTACGTCAACTGCATGGGTTTCTCCTGAACACTCGCGTTAATCACCCAGCTCCCTGTGACTCCTAGCTCGCCATCAGGGAAAGAGCGATTCAAAGCCCACTTACGAAAGGTGGGAAGTGGCGAACACACCAGCAAGGGGATGAGTCGTGATGAAGCAGCGGAAGCACTCGATCTAATCCTGAACGAAGAAGCCACACCTGCTCAGATCGGTGCTTTCCTCATTGCTCATCGCATCCGTCGACCAGAGCCCCAAGAGCTCACTGGAATGCTCGACACATACCGATCGCTTGGACCTGCGCTTTTATCACCAGACAACCAAGATGCCCCGATCTGTTTCGGGATGCCATTTGACGGTCGCACACGAACCGCACCCATCTATCCGTTAACCAGCATTGTGCTGTTGGCCTGCGATCAGCCGGTCGTTCTTCAAGGTGGTGCACGGATGCCGATCAAATACGGCGTCACGGCAATTGAACTCTTTCAAGCTCTGGGACTAGATCTTTCTCGTCTTGCGATGCAAGAGGTTCAACANGGTTTCGAGCAGCATGGCTTTGCTCTAATCCACCAGCCAGAGCATTTCCCTCTCGCAGAAAGCCTGATTGGCTATCGCGAAGAACTTGGCAAGCGACCACCAGTCGCCAGTCTCGAGCTCCTATGGACGGCCCATCGCGGAGATCACCTCCTTGTGAGCGGTTTTGTCCATCCACCCACCGAAAGCCGCGCCTGGGAAGCTCTGAATTTGGCCGGCGAGAACAACTTGGTCACCGTGAAAGGTCTCGAAGGTGGAACAGATTTACCCATTGGGCGCGCCTGCATCACAGCGCAAGTCAAGAATGGACAAGCCAAACGCCAAATCCTCCACCCTCGTGACCATGGCTGTCATGAACAGGATGTGGAATGGAGCGATTTGGACACCTGGACCCAACAAGCCCTGCTAGCCCTAAACAACGAGGGACCCCTGCTCAACGCATTGCGTTGGAATGCTGGTGTTTATTTATGGTTCTGCGGCAAGGTGAATGATTTAGATCAGGGCATTGCAATGGCTGATTCCGTTCTTCAACAAGGTTCAACACGATCGGTTGTGGATCAGCTCAAGGCTTGGCTCAATAAAGTCTCCATTCGATAGCGCTCAAACGACACACCACCGATCAAAATGGTTTCCGTCGCGTTTAAGCGCCAACCGCGCCGTTCCAGCAATGGACGACTAAAGGCACTGGCCTCCGTCTTGAGACGGTCCAAACCACTCTGAAAAGCATCACGTTCAATCTGCTCAAGCAAAGCAGAAGCATGACCTTTGCGAGAGGAACATCCCCGGCAATAGAGCAGAGCAAGACGATCGGCGGGATATCGGACAGCAAATGCATCATCTAAACCGCTGATCCAACCGACACCTTCCTGGAGCGTCCGGTCCAAAATGCCTGGTAGCCATGCCATGGCCCGCCAAGCCCTCATCTGTTCCGGGCTGTAAAGGCTCAAAGCCTGGGTTTCAATTGCATCCGCGTAGATCTCACGCAACAACCCATGATCGTGGGGCTGAATTATGCGCAGGTCCATAGAACGGGGCCTGTGGGAATGTGAGTCTCTCCTGTTCATCGGAACCCTGTGCAGCGCCCCCGGATTCCGACCCTGTTGAGCGCTTTTCTAACGCTGCTCAATGATCGTTTGAGCGAAAGCATCGTCTTTCCGCTACTTCCGTTCCTGCTGGCGCAATTCGCCTCGGATGGGCGCACACTCGGACTGCTCTCTGGCAGCTACGCCTTTGCTCAGTTTCTCGTCACGCCTCTCATCGGTGCCCTGAGTGATCGTCATGGCCGTAGGCCTGTCATCGCCATCTGCGTTGGAGGATCAGTCCTCGGACTCGGCTTATTCGCGTTAACAATCAGTCTTCCCTGGCCAGAAGGCTCTCTGCTGCCATTAGTTGTGCTCTTCGCTGCACGAAGTATCGACGGAATCAGTGGAGGGACGGCTGCCACAGCAAGTGCCGTCCTGGCTGATATCAGCCCACCGGAGAAGCGAGCTCGAGCGTTCGGCCTGATCGGAGCAGCCTTTGGACTCGGATTCATCCTCGGCCCGTTCGTAGGTGGGCGCCTTGCCGAAATGGCTGTCCCCCTACCCGTTTGGGTGGCCACAGGATTTGCCTTGCTCAATCTGCTGGTGGTCCTCATGCTTTTACCAGAGACCCATCCACCGGAAGCCAGACAATCCCTACCAAAATTTCTCGATCTCAACCTCAATCCATTTGCCCGCGTCCGTCAAGTGATGGGCCATCCAAGTGTTGGGCGTCTCTCGGCAGGTTTTTTCCTCTTTTTTCTGGCATTCAACGGCTTCACAGCCATTTTGGTGTTGTACTTCAAACAACGATTTCAGTGGGGACCTGAACTGGCGAGCACAGCATTTCTCGTGGTTGGCATCGTCGCCACCATCGTTCAAGGAGGTTTGATTGGATGGTTTGTCAAACAATTCGGTGAATGGCGTTTAACCCTGATTGGACTCGGATTGGTGATAACCGGTTGTCTTCTGATCCCAGAAATCGAACCAGAACAAGCGAAAACACAAGTGTTTTTCGCTGTGTCTCTACTCGCCTTCGGAACGGGTCTGGTCACCCCGAGTCTGCGCAGTCTTGTCTCCAGACGCCTAGGCGATGAGGGCCAAGGAGCCGCTCTAGGTAGCCTCCAATCGCTGCAAAGTCTTGGCAGCTTTCTGGGTCCACCTCTGGCAGGTCTGGCTTACGACATCCTTGGACCGAAAAGTCCGTTTGGAGCAGCAGCTGCGCTTTTGTTCGTTGTCATCGGCCTTGTCGCAGGCAGCCCACTCTCTGAGAAGCAAAACACACTCTCAAATTCTTAATTGCTACGGTTCCAAAGACGCTGCATCTCGCTGGCTGCTGCATGAGCGCTGAAGTCTTGTCCTCTGATCAATACATCAACCGGGAGCTGAGCTGGATCGCTTTCAATGAACGAGTTCTGGCNCAGGCNCTCGATGAGAGGACCCCACTCTTAGAACAAGCAAAATTCAGCGCCATTTTCAGCAACAATCTTGATGAATTCTTCATGGTGAGGGTGGCCTCCCTCAAATCTCAGGTCGAAGCAGGTATCACAACTCCCAGTGAAGACGGAACAACCCCTTTTGAACAATTGATCAAAATCCGGGAAAAACTAATCCCTTTGGTCAACAAGCAACAAGAGCATTACCAGCAGCATTTCAAAGTTCAACTCAGAAATCACAATATTCAAATACTCGATTATGAGCAGCTCAATGAAAGCCAACGCCAATGGATTGATGACACCTTCCAAACATCAGTGTTTCCTTTACTGACTCCGCTCGGTGTCGATCCAGCCCATCCCTTTCCTTTCGTCAGTAATCTCAGCCTGAATGTTGCTGCGATGATCCGCGACCCAGAAACCGGACAAAGACAGTTTGCGCGAGTGAAAGTCCCTCAGAAAAATCTACCTCGATTCATCGCCATCCCAAGCGAACTCAGCGACTCCAACCCAGTTCCGATTCATACAGCCATACCACTTGAGCAAGTGATTGCCTTCAACCTGAGCATGCTGTTTCCAGGGATGAGGATCGAAGGCCACTATTTTTTTCGAATCACCCGCGATGCCGATCTCGAACTTCGCGATCTTGAAGCTGATGATCTGATGCTTGCCCTGGAACAGGGTCTGCGTAAACGGCGGATGGGTGGTGAGGTCGTAAGACTTGAGGTTCCTAATGAAATGCCAGCAAATGTGGTGGATATGTTGTTAACTGGCATGCAAGTCGAAGAGGAAGATCTATATCGCATCGATGGCCCTCTTGGACTCGATGATCTGTTCGGACTAACAAACCTACCACTGAGAAAACTGAAGGGAAAATCACACACAGGTTTGACTCCAACGGTGCTAGCACGTGCCCAACAGCATTTGGTTGAAGAGGGTTCCATCAAACCCGAAGAATGTGAAGACATTTTCTCAGTAATACGCGAACAAGACATCCTTCTGCACCATCCGTATGAACTCTTCTCAACGACTGTCGAAGAGTTCATCAATCAAGCAGCAGATGATCCCAAGGTCATGGGAATCAAGATGACACTTTATCGAACATCCAAAGATTCACCGATCATTGCAGCTTTAATCAGGGCCGCTGAGAATGGCAAACAAGTCATGGCCCTTGTTGAGTTAAAAGCAAGGTTTGATGAAGACAACAACATTCAATGGGCACGCCATCTGGAACGCTCAGGCGTACACGTGATATATGGCGTTCTCGGACTGAAAACTCACACTAAAATCGTTCTTGTCGTCCGCAAGGAAGAAAAAAAACTGCGTAGCTATGTCCACATTGGTACGGGAAACTATAACTCTAAGACCTCAAAGCTTTACACAGATCTTGGCCTGCTATCGACACGTCCAGAACTTGGTCAAGACCTTGTAGAGTTATTCAACTATCTCACCGGCTTTTCCAAACAACAAAGCTTCCGCAGACTTCTGGTCGCGCCAGTCACTTTGCGCAAAGGAATGGAATCATTGATTCGTAGAGAAATCGAACATGCCAAAGAAGGGCGTCCGGGTCATATCAGAGCCAAAATGAATTCTCTCGTCGATCCAGGCATTATCAGCTTGCTCTATGAAGCCTCTCAGGCCAATGTTCGAATTGAACTGATCATTAGAGGAATGTGCTGCCTCTATCCAGGCCGTAAAAATCTGAGCGAAAACATCACGGTCGTCAGCATTATTGGCCCATTCCTAGAGCACTCGCGAATCTTCTGGTTCGGAAACGGTAGTTCTCCCGAGGCGTATATCGGAAGCGCTGACTGGATGCCCCGCAATCTGGATCGACGTGTGGAAGCAATTACACCCGTTGAAGAACCGGAACTTCGCCAGAAATTGGAACGACTTCTTGATCTTTATCTCAAGGATAATTGCGGCGCTTGGGACATGAAGACCGATGGCAGCTTCATTCAGCGTCGACCCGGCGATGAAAACGAGCTTAATTCCCAAATGCAATTAATTGAACAATGGAGCAAAGGAATCACGATTTAGTGATTTTTCGACATGAAGAAATTAAAACAAATGTATTCATCTATACCGATTTTCTTCTCAATTTGAACAGCGACTGCGCCCCCAAATCGTTACAAGTGATAAAAGCGAAAACCTGATGTTGAGCTCCTGAAAGTCTTCGGAATCTCATCTGTTCAACACGGTCTGCGGTGCTAAGTTCTGCCCAAATTCATTTCAGGAGACCAGGGTGATGGGGATCCCTCTGGAAACTTCTGGTTCGGCCTCCAAGTCGAGCCAGAAGGAACCTGCGCTGCCGTCCTCCGCACGGCGATCATCAGCTCGTCAGGGTGGGAGACTCGCCACCGATTCGATTGGCTTCTACCTCAGCAGCATTGGACGCATCCCTCTGCTGACAGCAGCTGAAGAAATAGAGCTTGCCCATCACGTGCAAGCGATGAAGGAGCTTGAGGAATTACCGACTGAAGAGCTGACGTCGCGCCAGCGTCATCGCATCCGCATGGGCAAGCGAGCGCGGGACAGAATGATGGCGGCAAATCTGCGACTGGTCGTCAGCGTTGCCAAGAAATATCAAAATCAAGGTCTAGAGCTGCTGGATCTAGTCCAGGAGGGAGCGATTGGTCTCGAACGAGCGGTCGACAAATTCGACCCCGCAATGGGTTACAAATTTTCAACATATGCTTATTGGTGGATCCGACAGGGAATGACCAGAGCCATTGATAACAGTGCTCGCACCATTCGCCTTCCCATCCACATCAGCGAAAAACTCTCCAAGATGCGCCGCATCTCCAGAGAGTTATCCCATCGATTCGGCCGCCAGCCCAATCGACTTGAACTGGCCAACGCCATGGGAATCGAACCTCGCGAGCTCGAGGATTTGATTTCACAAAGTGCCCCCTGCGCCTCCCTCGATGCTCATGCGAGAGGAGAAGAAGATCGAAGCACCCTTGGTGAACTCATTCCAGATCCCAACGGTGATGAACCGATGGAAGGCATGGATCGCAGCATCCAGAAAGAACATTTGGGTGGTTGGCTCTCTCAGCTGAATGAGCGTGAGCAAAAAATTCTGCGTTTACGGTTTGGGCTAGACGGTGAAGAGCCGCTCACCCTTGCCGAAATTGGTCGTCAAATCAACGTCTCGCGCGAACGCGTGCGTCAACTAGAAGCCAAAGCCATTCTGAAATTGAGAACAATGACCAATCAGCAACTAGCTGCCTAACTGCATTGAACCCATTCCTCGGAACTGTCTTCGTCAGCCTATGGATGGCGACGGTTCTGTTGACGGCCGTTGCTGTACGCAAACAATGGCCAACTGAACGCGAGCTCAGCCGAAAAATTATCCATATTGGAACAGGGTTCATCATTCCGATTGCATGGTTCTGCAATCTTTCAGCTTCTCTGGTTATTTCTTTATCTGCAGGAATTACTTTACTCACAGCCATCAATCGTCACTGGCGCATCATCCCAGCTGTTGAAGATATAGATCGAAACAGCTATGGAACGGTGGCTTACGGAGTTTCGATCACATTACTTCTGATTCTCTTCTGGCCTGATCGCGCGGATGCCGTCACTGCTGGTGTTCTAGTGATGGCCCTCGGAGATGGGTTTGCAGGATTAATTGGTCGACGCCTAGATAGTGCTCGATGGACCTTGATGGACCAGACCAAATCCCTAATAGGAACGTCCGTCATGGCAGGAATTTCATGCCTGGTTTTAACCATGCTTTCTTTTTATAGCGGCACTGGAGTCGAGCCGCTTCGGTTAGTTTCAATGACAATTATTGCTGTTATTCTCGAGCAATTCAGCTTCTTTGGCATTGATAATTTAACTGTCCCTATTGTTATTTCAATTCTCTGGTCACAATTGATCGCCTAGTTGCATCATGTGACTTCCTAAACAGGAATGGCTTCACAACGACACGCAACAGCAGAGGCTAGCTGTTTGAGTAACTCAGACGTTGTTTCAATATTAATACAAGCATCAGTGATGCTTTGGCCATAAGTGAGTTCCGACAGATTAGTTTTCAACTTTTGGTTGCCTTCAACAAGATGACTCTCAAGCATCACTCCCATAACATGACTGGAACCATTGCGGACCTGATCGGCGACTGAAATCAGGACCTCACCCTGACGACGATAATCCTTATTCGAATTACCATGGCTGCAATCAACCATCAGACGATCTTCAAGACCTGCACCACTGAGTTCAGATGCCGCCGCCTCAACATCTTCGAGATGATAATTACTACCTCGGCTTCCACCACGCAACACTAAATGACCATATGGATTCCCAGTTGTACTCACGATTGAGGCATGACCCTCACGGTTGATGCCGAGAAAGTGATGCGGTTTTGATGCAGCTTGCATCGCATTAATCGCAATCGAAGCACTGCCATCGGTACTGTTCTTATATCCAATCGGCATCGAAAGCCCAGACGCCATTTCTCTATGGGTTTGACTTTCAGTCGTACGGGCTCCAATGGCCGTCCAACTAATCAGATCGGCGATATATTGCGGCACCACCGGATCCAACAATTCAGTCGCCGCAGGCATGCCGTCACGAGCTAGGTCGAGTAACAATCCCCGAGCTCGTCGCAAGCCAGTGTTGATGTCGTAAGAACCATCGAGATGAGGATCATTGATTAATCCCTTCCAGCCAACGGTCGTCCGCGGTTTTTCGAAGTACACCCTCATCACAACCTCCAGCTCAGCCTGATAGGCATCACGCAAAGGAGCTAAGCGCGCTGCGTAATCCCGTGCAGCATCCACGTCGTGCACAGAACAAGGACCAACAATCACCAATAAACGTTGATCTTCGCCGCTCAAGATGGCATTGATGCGTTGGCGTGCCGAAGCAACCGTCTGAGACGCCACTGCATCGATCGGCAAATCAGCATGTAAAAGCGCTGGTGCCACGAGTGGACGCGTTTCCACCACATGCAAATCGGACGTGGTGGCCATGACGCAACAAGAAATCCGATCCAGGCTAAGCACGTTGGTCGCGAAGAATCGGACCACGTCCATGAAGAATGGTCTTCTGCTCCGCCCTTTAATTCGCATGCTGAGTGCCTACCGCGAGCTCGCCGCAGAACGGGAAGCCAATGGCATCCCCGCTCTTCCGTTGAACGCCGAGCAGACCAAAGGCCTCACAGAGCTCCTGGAGAACCCTCCTTCCGGAGAGGAGCAAACCCTGCTGCATCTGCTCAGTGAGCGCATTCCACCAGGCGTCGATGAAGCCGCTTACGTCAAAGCAACCTGGCTCAGCGCCATTGCTCAAGAAGAGGCAGCAAGCCCACTGGTGTCGCCCTTAGAAGCCACTCGTTTGCTTGGAACGATGGTGGGGGGCTACAACGTGGCCGCTTTAATCGAACTACTGCAGTCCAGCAACACCGAACGTGCAGCTTGCGCAGCAGAAGGGCTCAGCCGAACACTGTTGGTTTATGACGCCTTTAACGAGGTGATGGACCTCGCGACCAGCAACAGTTTCGCTAAACAAGTGGTCGAGAGCTGGGCCGCCGCCGAGTGGTTTACATCCAAACCAGAGCTAGCTGAATCCATCACGGTGTGCGTCTTCAAAATCGAAGGCGAAACCAATACAGACGATCTTTCTCCCGCTACTCACGCCACAACCCGGCCGGACATTCCGCTTCACGCCTTGGCGATGCTGGAGACCCGTGATCCGAAGGGCCTAAAAACCATCGCAACCCTCAAGCAGAAGGGACACCCTGTCGCCTATGTGGGAGATGTGGTCGGCACTGGCAGCTCCCGCAAAAGCGCGATCAACTCCGTGCTTTGGCACACCGGTGATGACATCCCACACGTGCCAAACAAACGAGCAGGCGGCGTGATTCTTGGCGGCAAGATCGCGCCAATCTTCTTCAATACCGCCGAAGACTCTGGCGCCCTGCCGATTGAATGCGATGTCACCGATCTGAACACCGGGGATGTAATCACCATCCGCCCTCACGACGGAACAATTGAACGCGACGGTGAGGTGGTGAGCCGTTTCGAGCTCAAACCCACCACGATCAGCGATGAAGTCCGTGCCGGCGGCAGAATTCCGCTGATGATCGGCCGTGCTCTCACCGACAAGGTGCGCAGCAAGCTCGGTCTGAATCCAACGGATGTGTTCATCCGTCCCAGCGCCCCGGCTGATACAGGCAAAGGCTTCACTTTGGCCCAGAAGATGGTGGGCAAAGCCTGTGGCCTGCAGGGTGTCCGCCCTGGCACCAGCTGTGAGCCGTTGATGACCACAGTCGGGTCCCAGGACACCACCGGGCCAATGACCCGTGATGAGATGAAGGAATTGGCCTGCCTGGGCTTTTCCTCGGACCTGGTGATGCAGAGCTTCTGCCACACCGCCGCTTATCCCAAACCGGTGGACCTGCAGACCCAAAAAGATTTGCCCGACTTCTTCGCCCAACGTGGCGGAGTCGCCCTGCGTCCTGGCGACGGCATCATCCACAGCTGGTTGAACCGNATGCTGCTGCCCGACACCGTGGGCACCGGCGGCGACAGCCACACCCGCTTCCCCCTCGGCATCTCATTCCCTGCAGGTTCTGGCTTGGTGGCCTTCGCAGCCGCCATCGGTGCCATGCCCCTAGACATGCCGGAATCGGTACTGGTGCGCTTCAGCGGCTCACTGCAACCAGGCGTCACCCTGCGGGATGTCGTAAATGCCATCCCTTGGGTAGCGATTCAGAAAGGTCTGCTCACCGTGGAAAAGGCCAACAAGAAAAACCTGTTCAACGGCCGGATCATGGAGATCGAAGGTCTTCCAGACCTCAAGCTGGAGCAGGCCTTCGAACTGACTGATGCCAGTGCCGAGCGCTCCTGCGCCGGTTGCACGATCAAGCTCTCCGAGGAAACCGTGAGTGAATACCTACGGAGCAACGTAGCCCTACTGAAAAATATGATCGCTCGCGGCTACAGCGATGCCCGCACCTTGGCACGGCGGATCAAGGCGATGGAAACCTGGCTGGCCAAGCCCGACTTGCTGAGTGCAGATAGCGATGCCGAATACGCCGAGGTCTTGGAGATCAACCTGGATGAACTCACCGAACCGGTGCTGGCCTGTCCCAACGACCCAGACAACGTGAAGTTGCTCAGTGAAGTGGCAGGCAATGCCGTGCAAGAGGTTTTTATTGGCTCGTGCATGACCAACATTGGCCATTACAGAGCCGCGGCCAAAGTTCTCGAAGGCTCCGGGACCAACCAAGCCCGACTTTGGGTTTGTCCTCCGACGCGCATGGATGAAGAAACACTGAAAGCCGAGGGCTATTACTCGATCTTTGAACAAGCCGGAAGCCGCATGGAGATGCCGGGCTGTTCTCTTTGCATGGGCAATCAGGCCCGTGTGGAGGACAACACCACGGTGTTCTCGACCAGCACACGCAATTTCAACAACCGTCTCGGTAAAGGTGCCCAGGTCTATTTGGGCAGTGCAGAGCTCGCTGCGGTTTGCGCCTTACTCGGTCGCATCCCCAACCCAGAGGAGTATCGCCGCATTGCGGCGGAAAAGATCGATCCCTTATCCACGCAGCTCTACCGCTACTTGAACTTCGACCAAATCATTGGATTCGAGGACCAGGGACGAGTCATGAGCACAGATGAGGAAGCAGCCGTCCTGGCCGAAGCCTGACACCAACTCACCCTGTGCCTTCCCTGAGCGAACCAAAACAACACCGCCATCACCTCGGCTCAAGCCGCAGTATTCGCAATCTGCTGGAACGCCGCTGGTTGGTGGTTGTTCTGGCATTAGCCCTCACAGGTCTGGGTGCAGCCATCACCGGACTGCTGTTTACAGGCGGCATCAACCTTTTACGCGACTGGCGGCTCAATCTGCTGGATGAACACCAGTTACCCGCCTGGGTGGTGCTTCCAGCTTTAGGAAGCTTCGGTGGCTTTCTTTCCGGATGGCTCGTCACCAATTTGGCTCCAGCCGCAGGTGGTGCCGGCATCACTCACATCATGGGTTTCCTGCGCCACAAAACAGTGCCGATGGGCCTGCGCGTGGGATTAGTCAAGCTAGTAGCCGGCATTATTGCCATCGGCAGCGGCTTCCCTCTCGGGCCCGAAGGTCCCGCCGTTCAGATGGGCGGTTCCGTGGCCTGGCAGATGTCCCGCTGGCTGCGAGCACCGGTTGCCTTTCGCCGCGTCATCGTGGCCGCTGGCGGTGGCGCCGGCATCGCTGCTGTGTTTAGCGCTCCCATCGGTGGATTCATCTATGCGATTGAGGAGCTCCTCCATTCAGCTCGACCGGTGGTGCTTCTTTTAGTCATCATCACCACCTTCTCAGCTGACACCTTGGCCGACGTGCTCGGCTTCCTTGGACTCAACCCAGGAGGCGGCGGACTGACCAGTGCCAGCGGCTTTCAGCTGGAACGCGAATACACCCCGTTGGTCAAGTTCCTACCAATCGATCTTGTCTACCTAATCGCGCTCGGTGCTGTTGTGGGTGTGCTTGCAGAGCTGTACTGCCGTTATGTGCTCACCATGCAACGCAAGGGCAACCACTGGTTCGGTGATCGGCTGATCCTGCGCATGACCATCTGTGGTCTCGTGCTGGGCTGTGTCTATGCCGCCTTACCAGACGCCTTTCACAATCCTTCAGAGCTGAAGCATCAGATCGCTGACGGCAAGGCCGATATCGGCCTTGCTTTAGCCAGCTTTGTGGTGTTGTTTTTCAGCACTGGCCTGGCGGCAGGATCCGGAGCACCCGGAGGCTTGTTCATGCCGATGCTCACCCTGGGCGGCGCCATCGGATTGGCTTGCGGGATCTGGGTCGAAGCGCTTACCGGCCACGTCCCCACCACCTATGTGTTCGCCGGAATGGGAGCCTTTGTGGCCGGATGTTCGCGCACCCCTATCTCGGCGATGTTCCTGGCCTTCGCCCTCACCAAGGATCTACTCATCCTCAAACCCATCCTGGTGGCCTGTCTGATGAGTTTTGTTGTGGCCAGGCTGTTCAATCCCCACTCCATCTATGAACGACAAATGGGCATGGAATTGAACTCCGAAGGCCGAATGGAGCAACGACTCAACCGCCATCGCCGACCCTTCACACCGCCACAACCCCCCCAGAACCCAACAGGAGAAAGCAGCTGAACCAAGAAACCCTTTTATTTGATCCGGCTGTCGCTGAACCAAACGCACTACGAACCGTTCTGGCCTTTCCCAACACCTATTCGATTGGGATTACCAGCCTCGGTTATCAAGTGGTCTGGGCCAGCCTGGCGCGCCGCCCAGACGTTGATGTACGCCGACTCTTTACCGATCAGAAGGATCCTTTACACCGCTCCTGCGACTTATTTGGCCTCTCGCTCAGCTGGGAACTCGATGGACCGGTTTTGCCAGAACTCCTCAGCAACCATGGCATTCCGGTGTGGGCCAGCGAACGCGATGACATGGACCCGATCGTGTTCGGTGGCGGCCCCGTGCTCACAGCCAATCCGGAACCGCTGGCCCCCTTCTTCGATGCTGTCTTGTTAGGCGATGGCGAACTGCTCCTCCCAGCCTTCATCGATGCCCTGCAGAGCTGTCGCTCTGCCCCGCGGCAAGAACGCTTGTTGACACTGGCCCAGGTTCCGGGTGTCTACGTCCCGTCGTTGTATTCACCTCGATACGACGCGGACGGCACACTGATTGGAGTCGACGCAATCAACACGTCGATCCCGGCATCCATCGAGAAACAAACGTGGCGTGGTAACACCCTTAGCCACTCAACCGTGATCACTCCGGAGGCCGCTTGGCCAGACATCCATATGGTTGAAGTGGTGCGCAGCTGTCCTGAGCTCTGCCGCTTTTGCTTGGCCAGCTACCTCACTTTGCCGTTTCGAACAGCATCGCTCGAAGACGGTCTCATACCCGCTGTTGAAAAAGGTCTTGCTGCAACCCGTCGGATCGGCCTGCTCGGCGCTTCAGTCACTCAACATCCGCAATTCAACGAACTGCTGCAATGGCTCGATCAAGATGATTTCGACGACACGCGCGTCAGTGTTAGTTCTGTGCGGGCAGCAACAGTGAACCCTGAGCTGAGTCGAATTCTTGCAAAACGGGGAAGCCGCTCCCTCACAATCGCGATCGAAAGTGGAAGTGAGCGCATGCGCAGCGTCGTCAACAAGAAACTCAGTACAGAAGAGATCCTTTCAGCCGCCCACCATGCAAAACAGGGGGGTCTTCGCGGTTTAAAGCTCTATGGAATGGTGGGACTTCCCAGCGAAACAGATGCCGATGTGGAAGACACGGCAACGCTGCTCTTGCATTTAAAAAAGAAGACTCCTGGACTCCGCTTCACCTTGGGAACGAGCACGTTTGTTCCCAAAGCTCAAACCCCTTTTCAATGGCAAGGGGTACGGCCAGAAGCAGAAAAACGCCTCAAATTGCTGGCAAAACGCCTGAAGCCCAACGGGATCGAGTTCAGACCAGAAAGTTATGGCTGGAGTGTGATCCAAGCGCTGCTCTCGCGAAGTGACAGGCGCTTAGCACCAGTGATTGCCGCCGTTGGAGAAGCAAGGGAGAGCATGGGAGGGTGGAAAAAGTCGTATCGCGCAGCCCTCAATGGTGAGCTGCCTGCCGCTCCCGGTGAACCATTGCCTCGACCACCGGCTTGGGATGAGGTCATCCGTGAGATCTGGCAACCAAACCGTGTTCTTCCTTGGACCCATCTCAAAGGTCCGCTGAGTCAGGACCGACTTCAAGAGCATCACGACCAGGCACTGCAGTGATCTCTCTCATTCGATTCGGATGACTGCACAGACTGATCAAAACCACACAGTCCTGCAAGCAGAACCCAGCCAAGAATATTCAGTCGGCTATCAAAAAAAGGTAAGTCGGTGGAATGCATCGCTACAAGAACAAGCGCCGAAGTCCACCACGCCCGTTCCATAGGACCATGCCGGAGCATGCCCCGACGCACGGCCACCACTAAAAGAGTCAACACGGTGCCGACCAACAAAAGGGCCGCCGGCAGACCATGACTAACCGCGAGCTCTAAGGGCAGGTTGTGCGAATGACCGTGCCATTTCCGCTGGGCATAAAGGGGATACAACACACTGAATGCTGCTGCGCCCCAACCCAACCAAGGCCGTTGAAGCACCAACTGAACGCCGAAGCGCCACTGTGCCAACCGTGTGAGGCTGTCGTTGGACTGTTGCTCCAACAAACGTTGGCGTACCGTNTCAGGCAATACTCCAAAAATCCACTCCTGCAGCCAAACCGGCACACCCGGCANCAGCACAAGCAGCACAGGCGCCGCCAATAGCAATAACAATGGAAGCAGCCAANACCACTGCATCGGCCCCAATACCCAAGGAAGAGCCAGCGCGAGACTCGCCATGGCATTGCGGGAACGTGTGAGCAACACAGCAACGACCATGGCGGTTGAGAGAATCAAGGCCAGGCCCCTGCACCACAGGGGATCCCGCCTCCGCAATACAGCAGCCAAGGCAAAGGGCCAAATCACGCCCAACCAGGCACCAGCCACGTTGGCGTAATCAAATAAACCCGAAAGGCGACCATCAGGCTGACCACCGGGAGCCATGAACCAAATAATCCCGCCGCCCAGGAGCTGCCAAGGACCAACCCATCCCAACAGCATCTGACCAAAACCGGTGATCANCACTGGAANGGTGCCCGCCAAAAGCAACCGAGCGGCTCGCTGGCGTTGNGCCACCGTTGACAAAAATGGCCGAAACGCCCAGAANCCCCAAAAAAACGGCAACCAGTTNGCCAAGCCANCCCAAGCCAGTTCCCCCGTCTCAGAAACGAGGGCACCAATCAACATCAAACCGGCACTTCCTAAAAGAGGACGCATCCAGCGATCACGCCAAAGAGGAGATTCCCGATTCCGGCTGCCTGCCACACAGCTGACAAACAAACAGAGACCAGACAACAGAGCGCTGGATGGAAGCAAAAAGAGTCCGATCTGAAACGCCAGCCAACCNGGAGCCATCAACATGCGNGGACGCCCGTTCACGCAAAGACAGCTGTGCGACTGCCATAAACCATCACCTGACGACACAAGTGCATCCGCAATGCCCGTGCCAAGGCCAACCGCTCGGTATCCCGACCCTTGCGGATGAGGTCAGAAACCTCATCACGATGACTCACATGAGCAATGGTCTGCTCAATAATCGGCCCGTCATCCAGCTCTTCGGTCACGTAATGCGCTGTCGCGCCAATTAACTTGACGCCTCGTTCCCATGCCCGGTGATAGGGCTGCGCCCCTTTAAAAGCCGGCAAAAACGAGTGATGAATATTGATCACGGTTGGGAAACGCTCAAGGAAGCTACCGCTCAGAACCTGCATGTACTTCGCGAGGACCGCCACTTCGATCTCATAGTCAGCGAGCAACTCAAGAATGCGAGCTTCCGCATCCGCACGATTGTCACGGCTTGCCGGCACGTGAACGTAACGCGCCCCAAATCCATCGCAGACCGACTCCAGATCCAAATGATTGGAAATCACCAAAGGAACCTGCATGGGCAGCTCCCCACTGCGGACACGCCAGAGCAAATCCAAGAGGCAATGGGATTGTTTGCTGGCGAAAATGGCAACTCTTGGCAATTCATCTGAAAAGTGCAGATCAAATTGACCTCCCAGTCGATCAGCAAGAGCCTTCACTGCAGCAGCTATTGCATCGCGAGGGATTCCAAAACCCTCAAGCTGCCATTCAATCCGGCTCAGAAACAAACCGGCACCAGCATCGATGTGGTGATCAGAATGACGGATATTGCCACCATTTGCTGACACCCAACCGGTCAGCTCACTCACCAAACCAGATCGATCTGGACAGATCAGCTGCAAGATGACTGTGGCAGGACTCACAGACACGCTTCGAAAAACAGATTCTCTCTTGACGCAGGACCTGGTTAAAGTCGCCCAAAATCTGAAAACATCATGCTGAGCGCTCTGCGCCGCCTCGCTGCGTTCTGCTTCTGCGTCATTCTCTGCTTTGGCCTGATCACGCCTCAGGTGAGCCATGCCGATTCGTTGAAACCGGACGACTTGGCCGTGATTCGTCGCCAAGCAGAAGCGTTTCAAGAAACCGAACAGCGTTTACCGGAACTTGGCGATCTGGTGCGTGCACAAAACTGGACCTTTACAAGAAATCTGATTCACGGTCCGATGCAGGAAGTCGGCCGTGAAATGCTCTACATCAATCAGCGTCTGAATCGCTCTGAACGCAAACAAGCGGATCGTGTTGCACGATCCCTCAAAGAGGCTTTGGCAGATCTCGATGAAGCCGCCCGCCTGCAAGATCCGTCCCGTCTGAATCGGTCCTACGACGCAGTCCTGGCTGGATTTGACGCCTACGCCAAGCTCATTCCCTCTGAGGCTTTGAGCTGAACCGCTCTGTAGCTGTGATTGGCGCCGGTGCCGTCGGTGCCGGTACGGCTTGGCATCTCAGCCTCTGCGGCCATGACGTCTGTTTATATGACCCGAGGCTGGATCAGCCGATTCATCGATCTGAAACCATCGATGGCCTAACCGGAACGACAGCCTCCCTCGGTGTGTTGATGGGCAACATCTTNCGCCGATCCAGTGGTCGTGGTTGGCGTTTGCGACAGAGGAGCATGGCTCTATGGCCAAGCTGGATTAAAGCCCTAGGGCTTTTCGATCTTTCGCTGAAGCTGGCAACACCCCTGTTCCAGCTCGCTGACAACGAATCAGATCTAGAAAAACAACTGCACCTGGCCAAGCAACGCCAGAATCTTGGCCTGCACAGCATTGATCCGCGAGATAGCCCGTTGCCCTGTCTCGGTGGTCTGCAATCCAATCGCGATGGATGCATTGACCCCCTGGCACTCCAACGCGCTCTGCAGCGCGCGATCAAAACGCTCGAGATCCAACAAAAGCCTGCGCGGGTTGCTCAGCTCGTTAGACGTGGCTCCGCTGAGAGTGATCGTTGGCAAGTCAGCACTGTCGATGGACAAAACAACTGCCACGATTCGGTTGTGCTCTGTACAGCAATCGGCGTGGATGAGTTGTTAGAGCCGCTCGGTCACCACCGACCGGTAGNTCCAGTGCTCGGTCAAGCANTCGAGCTTCAGCTGAACGACGGTCCAAACGACTGGACAGGTTGGCCTGCTGTGCTGATTCAGCAAGGATTCAATCTGATTCCAAAACAACCAGGGCGTCTTCTCCTCGGTGCCACCGTGGAAGCAGGTGATCAGGCCAAAAAGGATCCATTCATTCTGATGCGGAGCCTCAACAACACCGCACCGAACTGGTTGCAGGATGCCGAGGTGGTGCAGCACTGGAGCGGNCTGCGAGCGAGACCANTCGATCGACCAGCTCCATTGCTCGAGGAGCTAGAACCCGGGTTAATTCTGGCAAGCGGTCACTACCGCAATGGAATTCTCTTAACACCTGCGACGGCGGAATGGGTGGAGCAACAGCTCCATAAAGAAGCAGCCTCTACCAAGCCTTAAATCAGCGAAGGGGTCTTATGAATAAGGGCGCCAAGCTCCTCCCAGCGTTCACCGCAGATTTATGCCTCGTTGCAACACCCTGCGGGCCCTAACGGCTTTCGCCGGCTTATCGGCCACCATCACACTNGCCTCCTGTTCTGGCAGTCAANATGGAACCAGCATTGACAAATTGAATGCAGCAGGAGCCTCCTTCCCTGCAGCGATTTACCAACGCTGGTTTCAAGAACTCAGTTCNGAAGGTGTCACTGTCAATTATCAATCCGTCGGTTCCGGTGCGGGTGTTCGCCAGTTCACCGCCGAGACAATTGATTTTGGCGCTTCCGACAAACCGATGACCAAGGAAGAAATTGCCAAGATCAAGCGTGGTGTTGTCCAGATCCCAATGACAGCGGGGGCCATTGCCGTGGCCTACAACTTAGAAGGCTGCAATTTGAAGCTGAGCCAAAAACAATTAGCTGACATTTTCCTCGGAAAAATCAAGAATTTCAGTGAGCTTGATTGCCAGGATCAACCCATCGCTGTCGTTCACCGTTCCGATGGATCCGGAACCACTTACAACTTCACGAANCACCTCTCCGCGATCAGCGAAGAGTGGAAAAACGGTCCAGGCTCCGCTAAATCAATCAAGTGGCCCACAGGTGTTGGCTCCAAAGGCAATGAAGGTGTGGCTGCTCAACTCAACCAAATCAAAGGAGGAATAGGTTATGTCGAAGTTGCTTATGTCAAAGGCAAACTACAAGCAGCTTCTCTCACAAATGGTTCGGGAGAATTGATCAAACCCACGAACCAATCTGAGAGCGCTGCACTCGCCTCAATCNATTTAGGAGCNGATCTCACTGGTAGCAATCCAAATCCAAAACAGGGCTACCCCATCGTTACNTTCACATGGGTTCTTGCATACGAAACAGGAAACGGAGAAAAAACACCCGCCTTGAAAAAGACTTTTGCATTCATGTTGTCAAATCAATCCCAAAGCAAGGCTCCTCAACTTGGCTACGTTACTCTTCCCAAGGAGGTTGTAACAAGATCNCTCACAGCAGTGGAAAAAATCTCCGAATAGTTCATANCAAATAAGGCCCTTCTCNGGCCTTGTTCATCAAATATATTTGACCACCAAGAAGCGCTTAACGATAAAACGATACAAACTCAGGAANTAAAATAGTTCAAATGTTCACAGGNAAGCTATAANGTCAAATCTATNAAGCGATCCAGCGGCAATTAATGCGTATATTTTTAAACGATATCCAGTAAATATAAAGCTCTCAATAATAACATCCTAGCAACAATCGTCTGCAAAAAAATGCCCCATCCGATTGGACAGGGCAAAGACAAGCCAAAACGAGGTTAAAGAACCAACTCAACTCACCTTATTTGGTTTCGGTAAATTCAGCATCGATAACATCATCAGCAGCATCTGTTCCTGCACCAGGTGCAGAACCATTACTACCGCCAGCTGCAGGATCAGATCCAGGAGCAGCACCAGCTTCAGCACCAGCCTGCTGGTAAACAGACGCACCCAAGGTGTAAAGCTCTTGCTGTAATTCCTCGAGAAGACTCTTCATCGTGTCGTAATCCTCCTTCTCAGTCGCTTCTTTGAGCTGAACACGCTTGTCCTCAACTTTTGCCTTGGCATCCGCATCAACCTTGTCGCCCAGATCGCTGAGTTGTTTCTCGGCCTGATACACGAGGGTTTCGGCCTGATTTTTCAGGTCGATCTTTTCGCGCTTGTCCTTGTCAGCGGTGGCATTGGCTTCAGCATCTTTCACCATCTTGTCCACTTCATCATCAGAGAGGGTGGAGGCGCCGGTGATGGAAATGGACTGCTCTTTACCACTGCCCTTATCCTTCGCAGTCACGCTCAAGATGCCGTTGGCATCAATATCAAAGGTCACCTCGATCTGAGGCACGCCACGAGGAGCAGGAGGAATGCCATCCAGACGGAAGGTTCCCAGTGACTTGTTATCTGATGCCATTTCGCGCTCACCCTGGAGCACGTGAATCTCCACATTGGTTTGACCATCCACAGCCGTGGAATAAGTCTCAGACTTCTTCGTCGGAACCGTGGTGTTGCGAGAGATCATTTTGGTCATCACACCACCCAGGGTTTCGACGCCCAACGAGAGTGGTGTGACATCCAAAAGCAGGATGTCCTTAACTTCACCAGCCAGGACACCGCCCTGAATCGCCGCACCTACAGCGACAACTTCATCTGGATTAACCGTTTGATTCGGATCTTTGCTGGTGGTTCTTTTGACAAGCTCCAACACAGCGGGAATACGTGTGGAACCCCCCACCATCACAATTTCATCAAGCTCGCCTGACGAAAGCTTGGCGTCTTTAAGTGCCTGCTCAACAGGGATCCTGCAACGATCGATCAGTTTGGAAGCCAACTCCTCAAACTTGGCACGAGTCAGGGTGAGATCGAGATGCTTAGGGCCCTCGGGAGTGGCCGTAATAAACGGCAGATTGATTTCACTCTGAGTGGCGCTTGAAAGTTCGATTTTGGCCTTCTCTGCCGCTTCGGTGAGACGCTGTAGAGCCTGTTTGTCCTGACGAAGGTCAATCCCCTCATTGGATTTAAAGGTCTCGGCAAGGTGATCAACAATGACTTTGTCGAAATCATCACCACCAAGGTGTGTGTCACCAGATGTGGAGAGCACTTCAAACACACCATCGCCAACTTCCAGAACGGAAACGTCGAAAGTGCCACCACCTAAATCAAAAACAAGGATGCGCTCGTTGCTCTTTTTATCGAGTCCATAGGCCAACGCTGCGGCCGTGGGCTCATTGATGATGCGCAACACTTCAAGGCCAGCAATCTTGCCAGCATCCTTGGTGGCTTGCCGTTGAGAGTCGTTGAAATAAGCAGGGACGGTGATCACCGCCTGGGTCACCGTCTCGCCTAAATACTTGCCAGCGTCCTCAGCCAGCTTGCGCAAAACCTGAGCAGAAACTTCCTCAGGAGCAAATTGTTTATCGAGAACCGGACACTTCACCTTGACGTTGGAACCCGCCTTCTCAACGCCGTAACTCACTTCCTTCGACTCTTCGTTCACCTCATCAACACGACGGCCAATGAAACGCTTGACCGAGTAAAACGTGTTGTCCGGATTCATCACCGCCTGACGCTTGGCGATTTGACCGACGAGTTGATCCTGATTCTTTGTATAAGCGACCACAGAGGGCGTCGTGCGGAAACCCTCGGCGTTGGCGATGACGGTGGGCTTGCCACCCTCCATCACGGATACGCAGCTGTTCGTGGTGCCAAGGTCAATGCCGACAACCTTGCCCATCTGTACCCACCTCCTGTTAATGCGGTTCTGAACGTCGTTATCTTCTTCAGAGGACTGGTGGAGAGGCGAGGCGTGGTTCCCGAACAGACAGGCTGGATGGGCGATCAGACGTAGCGATGATCAACGGCAGAACTGCTCTTGTGGGCCTGTTGGGCGATCCAGTCCGGCACTCTCTGTCTCCAGTCATGCACAACGCTGCACTGGCAGCAATGGAGTGCGACTGGAGCTACCTTCCTCTGCCTTGCGTCAGCAGGGATCTCCCAGTCGTGCTTCAAGGTCTTCGAGCGATCGGATGCCGCGGCCTCAACGTGACCATTCCCCACAAACAACATGTGGCGGCCCTGTGTTCCGACTTGACCCCTTTAGCGCAACGACTGGGAGCCGTGAACACACTGATCCCACAGTCCGCTGGTGGCTGGTTAGGCACAAACACAGATGTTGAGGGTTTTCTGGCACCACTGGGCCAGCGCGAGCAGTGGAAGGGCAAACAAGCTGTCGTGATCGGCTGCGGTGGCTCGGCCCGAGCCGTTGTTGCAGGCCTACAAAGCCTGGGATTGACCGCGATTACCGTGATTGGTCGTCGAGCGGAAGCACTCAAGGGATTTATTGAGACCCTCCAACAAGAGGACGCACCACTCACCCCTTGCCTCAATTCGAATGCGGAACTGACGATGGTGGTGCAGAACGCTGATGTTTTGATCAACACAACACCGGTGGGCATGGCTCAACACGGCGATACCGATGCGATCCCTCTCGGCCAAGAGATCTGGACCGATTTAAATCCCAAAGCTGTTCTCTACGACTTGGTTTACACCCCGCGGCCCACCGCCTGGCTGCGTTGGGGACAGGATCACGGTTATCGATGCATCGACGGTTTAGAAATGCTGGTTCAACAAGGAGCGGCATCTCTAAGGCTTTGGAGTGAACGAAACGATGTGCCGGTGGATGCGATGCGCTCCGCAGCTGAAACGGCACTGAAGCCTTAGCGTCAGTTAAATGATTGAGATGTCGTGGAGATCCCCCTCTGGCAGCGATTTGTAGCACCGCTTGCTTACCTACTGCCCTGGGGTGACGCGATTCAATTCGCAGGACCTCTTTTTAGGGATTACCCGTGGATGAGGTGGTTCACCCTGCCTGATCTACCTTTGGCCCTTCTGAGAAACAGCGTGCCCTTTGGCCTTGGCGGTTTACTGCTGTTCTTCGTGTTGTTTTTGGCTGTCGTCAGAAATCCAAATGTTCCTTACTTTTTACGGTTCAACACGTTGCAAGCTCTGCTGACAGACATCGTCCTGATCGTATTGAGCTTCGCCTTCTCAATCCTTCTCCAACCGCTAGGGGGTGAGATGTTGATTGTGCGCACTCTCTCCAGCACAGTTGTCATCGCCACTTTGGCGATTGTTGTCTTCGCTCTCGTCGAATGCCTGAGGGGCCGGGAACCAGATCTGCCAGGCATCAGTCAAGCGGTTCGCATGCAGCTCTACTGAGCGAGTAGCTCCACTCAAGGGGATAAGGTGTTGGATCCGTCGCTCACCTTGTGAGCCTGAAGTCCCCCGGCGGCGCAGCCCATGACGCTCGATCCCTATTACGAAACCATGTACATCCTTCGTCCGGATATTCCGGAGGAGGAGGTCGAAAGCCATCTCACCAAGTACCGAGACATGCTTGTTGAGACCGGTGCTGAAGTGCTCGACAACCAGATGCGCGGTAAGCGACGACTGGCTTACCCAATCAATAAGCACAAAGAAGGCATCTACGTCCAACTCAGCCACAACGGTGATGGACAACACGTGGAGGTGCTTGAGAAGGCGATGCGCCTCAGTGAGGACGTCATCCGCTATCTCACCGTGAAACAGGAAGGCCCTCTTCCAGCCCCGCGCGTGATTCCAGGCAGCGAAAGCTCTGCACAACCCCAAGAGGCTGCTGCTTCCACCTCTCAAACAGAACAAACCACGGACTAAATCGCGGTTGTGCAGGCCATGGGCGGACGATAGCGTCTGTCCATGGATCGATTCGACTCGCAACCACAAGCACCAAAACCGCAATGGACCGGTCAGTCGTCGAGCTCGAACGAGGACGACTGTCGTGCCTTGCAACAGCGCATTGGCGAGTTAGAAGCCCAGATCAGGTCCTATGAGGCACTGCTCGCAGAATTACCGGATCTGTTTGAACGCAAATTCCAACAACGTCTCGAACCTCTTCTCGAGCGATACAAACTTTTGGCAGAACAGTCATCAAACCAACAGGCCGGCAAACCGGCCCTAATGAGCGACAGTTCAGACAACGTTGTGCGTTTTCCAATCCCCCGGATTGCTGCTCTACTTCGTCGCCATCAACGGTCAGCCTGAGATTCGGCGCGTTGCTGCCCAGAGCCGAATCGGCAATCCCCAGACATAAATAAAGCCTTCAGCAGCACGGTGATCAAATTGATCTTCACTGCCATAGGAGGCCATTTCAGGAACGTAAAGACTGCTCTCTTTTGAACTGCGGCCAATCACCGTGGCATTGCCTTTCTGCAAACGAATCCGAACCACTCCATTGACGTGCTGCTGGGTCCGATCCATGAATCCATCAAGCGCATCCTTGAGTGGGCCAAACCACAGACCTTGATAGACAAGATCCGCCCACTGCATCTCAAGCGGCCGTTTGCTGCGCAACACGTCGGCAGCCAAGGTGAGACTCTCCAGCTCTTGATGGGCCTGAATCAACAAAAGCAGACCAGGCGTTTCGTAAATCTCCCGGGATTTAATGCCAACCACGCGGTTCTCAATCATGTCGAGACGACCGATGCCATGCTTGCCGGCTAGACGATTCGCCTCACGAATCATCTCCACAGGCTCAAGCCGATTGCCATTGATCGCGACAGGGTTACCAGCCTCAAATTGGATCTCAATCTCCTCTGGTTCATCCGGTGCCTGATCCAAGGACGCGGTCATGGCGAACACCTCTTCAGGTGGCGCCACCATCGGATCCTCCAGGGGACCAGCTTCAATACTGCGACCTAACAAATTCAGATCAATCGAATACGGCGATTTCTTACTGACAGGCGCTGGAATGCCACAGCCTTCGCCATAGGCGATCGTCTCCTCTCGACTCATGCCCCATTCCCGTGCCGGGGTGAGCACCTTCAAATCAGGAGCCAGCGCAGCAATCGCCACATCAAAGCGCACTTGGTCATTACCTTTACCAGTGCATCCGTGAGCCACGGCATCAGCACCCATATCCCGAGCGACGTCCACCAGACGACGGGCGATCAACGGGCGAGCCAATGCTGTGGATAACGGATAACGACCCTCATAAAGAGCATTCGCGCGGATCGCCGGAAAAGCAAACTCCTCAATGAAGGGTTGAATCAAATCTCCAACAATCGACTGACTTGCTCCAGCGTCCAAAGCCTTCTGTCGGATCGGTTCCAATTCATCGCCCTGACCGAGATCCGCAGCAAAAGTGATCACCTCCTGAACACCCCACTCCTGCTTCAAATAAGGAATGCAGACACTGGTATCGACCCCGCCGGAATAAGCGAGCACCACCTTGTTCGCGCGGCCCATCAAAGGGTCTCCTGTTCTCAATCCACCGATTCTCTCGTTCCGCCGTCCCTTGATTCAATGGATGGGTTCAACATCAGCCATCCACCAAGCAAAACCGGTGGTGCAAACACGATGAGCAACACAACCATCCATGGTGCCTGCAAGGGCTGCGGCCGAATCTGCCCCAAGAAATGAAGAGCACAGCTGAGCATGAGAGCAATGCCCCAGACCCAAGCCATCAAGGCAAGCTTGCTCATCAATCAAAGACAACACAGGATGGTTTATTGTGATTGATTGGCTCGCGTCCTCTGCCGCATGAGTGCTCTGGTTGATTTGAACGCATTGGACAGCGTCAATCCCTCCCTCACCCGCTACGGGCGCAATGATCCAGCTCCAGTGCTGCCATTGCGTGAAGAACCAGATCTGCTCACCTGGTTAGAAGCCAGTGGTCGTCTGGTCGCAGACGAAGAATCCGGATCGCCCGAAGTCAGCACGGTGGAAGAGGAAGAACTATCGGCACTGATGGGCGAAAAAGAGGATTACAACAATGCAGACGAACAAAACGAAGAGGAATGGGAAGACTGAAGACGCTCATCAAGCCCTTCTGGTGATGGAGATCCTGCAACTCGCTTAAGGTCCCAGCGCCCGGCCTGTTCAACTTGACCGACGCCACCAGTGAACGATCGAACGCCAGATCAGGAGCCTGGTGGGGAAATGGAACCCTCACTGCGTTTTTATTGCTGATTGTGGTTGTCGGGAGCAGTTTTGCTTCCGATAAGTGGATTGCTAATTCACAACTGAGCTTGCCTCTGTTGCTCTCTTGTCTGATCTCGTCTGCCGTGGCAGCCGTTGGCATTCCACGACTACGAGCTCTCAAAATGGGGCAAGTGATCCGCCAAGAAGGGCCCCAGGCCCATAGAAGCAAAGCGGGAACTCCGACCATGGGTGGCCTTTTGGTGGTCCCTGTCGGAATCATCGTGGGCAGCCTGGTCAGCACCAGTGGCACTGCGGCTCAACAGCTGCTGGCCTTGGCAGCAGTCACCCTGATTTATATGGTGATTGGCGGATTTGACGACTGGCGCAGTCTCACGAAAAAAACCAATACAGGCCTAACACCGCGGGGCAAACTGCTGCTCCAAGCCTTGGCTGCATTGATCTTTCTCGCCATCGCTGGCTGGCAGGGTTGGATTGAGAGTGATATTCAACTGCCATTTGGCATCAACCTGCCGCTGGGCCTACTGATCTGGCCGCTTGGGTTGTTTGTCTTCCTGGCTGAGAGCAATGCCACCAATCTCACGGATGGCCTGGATGGATTAGCCAGTGGTTGTGGTGCTTTGGTGTTCACCGGCCTCGCTTTACAACTGATGCTGCGCGGCAACAACGGTGATCCCGCCCTGGCTGGGTTCTGCATGGCGATGGCTGGAAGCTGGCTGGGCTTTTTAGTCCACAACCGACATCCTGCGCGGGTGTTCATGGGGGATACGGGCTCTCTCGCCATGGGTGCTGCACTCACAGGTGTGGCACTTCTCTCGGATAGCCTCTGGGCCCTCTTCGTGATGGGAGGGGTGTTTCTGGCTGAGTCCTTGTCGGTGATCCTCCAGGTGTGGGTCTTCAAAGCAACCAAAGGACCCGATGGCGTCGGTCGGCGCGTGTTGCGAATGGCTCCGCTGCACCATCATTTTGAACTCGGTGGTGCAAGTGAACGCACCGTGGTGCCATGCTTTTGGCTAGCTACTTTCGCTTTTGTGCTCTTGGGTCTTCTTCTCACTCCTTTGAGTTGAAGTACCGGCTACATCAAAAAAGACGTTGCAAAATCCATTCCAATCAATATCTATGATTACAATGTTTCTGAATGAATGGAGTAAAACTATTAAAAATGGCTTATTTCACATGGCGAGAAAAAGGTTTGACCGCTGATTGTTCAAGTCTTGAATCCATGGCTGCTCGATTTGAAGAATCTGCTCGTCTGATGAGGCGAATGGCTGAAGAAGGATTTGAAATGAAACGAGTGGGATCCGAACAACGTATTGCTCACACCAATCAAAACATCTTTGAAGCATGGGGATTCGTGAGTGAAGAATCCCCAGTACGCCAACTCACATTAATTCCAGATGAGCACGAATCAAACGCGAGCGCTTGAGTTCAATGATGATGATCTAATCCCATCTCCAATCCATGAGCCATCGATTGATAGTCTTTACCAATCACAGACTCAGGCTCTTTAAGGTTAATGTTCCACTGAAGAGCGGTACCATCATTTGCAAATCCCATCAGCTGAAGATTAATGGCATCAATTAAAATCTCTTGAAGCAGACCTTTTTGAATGCCTTTAGGATTTCCCTGTAACCCAGTGACTTCATAAGAACTAAATACGTTGTTAATATTACCTCCGCCTCTGGCATTTTTTTCTACACTATGAAGTGCAAGTAGACCACCTGAACCGTTATCACTGCGAATCGGAATAAAGGCAGCTTCGTCCTTAGAGATTGACAATGGAATCCCACCAACTACAACATCCCCCCAAAACTTCCAAGCAAGTTGATCACCGTAAATAACGCCTTCGCCAGTTTTAAGATCAATTTTCCCACCCACCTCACCAACTTCTACTTCAGATTCAAGGGTTCCACGAGCAAACTTATTTTTTACAATCTGCTTTTTTTGTGGACAAACAAATGAAATTACATTTCCATCATCATCAGTCCCGACTTTAACAATATCTTCGTTAAATTTTAATTCTCCCGATCGGGGCCAATTTCGACCAGGTAATTTTTTAGGATCATATTGAAAAAATACATTTTCTGAAGGCATCATTTTTTTAACATCTGCATCTCTAGAATGATTATCGATTAGCTGATCATCCGAAACCAGAGATACTTTCACTCCTTTCAATTCTTTACGTGTCACAAAAGAATCCCCATCAAGATCAAGAGCTTCTTTCAAAAAGCGAAGATCCTCTTCTTCTATGCTCAATACATTTTTTGACTTAGACTGACCTTCTGACTTTGATGTTGATGCTTCAAAATGCAGTGGTACTTCAGGTACTCGTTCTCCCATATTGAGATCTTCAGACGTTTCATTTTTGATAATCGAGCCACTATTATTATTCTCACCCCTAGGTTCAAGTTTAAAAATCATCTTATGTTGAACCTTTGGAAGCTGAACTCCCCGAGGCAAGCGAACCTTCAATCCTTCATTAAAATCAAGGAATTTTTTAAGACTTAAGCGCATGATTAAAGGCCTAAAAAATAAAAATAACCTCTACAACAGCAAACTGTCCTATCTAAACATAAAGAAATTATAATATAATCACAGCAAGTACAGCAAGAATTGGGGGGATTTGTTCTGGTTTGTAAACTGCTGAGAACTAGATACAGATGAGGTCTCAAATGCTCTCCTGGCTCGAAAAAAGGCTATCTGAAGCTGCAAACGATCCAGATAATCTTCTCAAATGGGTTCTGATCTATTTTGGAGTATCGTCCCTTGCATTCATCGCCGTATGGTTAATCGGATACGCCCGCAGCAACATACAAGAACAAGATTAAGACTGACTCACGTCGATCTCAATCAACGTCCAACTGAAACTGAAAAGCGGTAGTGACTCAATCCATCCAAAACGCCACCAACACTGGGTCGAGCTGAGAAAAATACCCGCTGTTGCTGCTTCAAGCGTTCCAAACAAGGGTCATGATCTGCCGGCACCACAGTCGCAGGCAAGCCGCGCATCAATTCGCCATCCCCTTGCTGACTAGCAACCACCAAAACCTGCTCAAGCTTCAGATTCCAACGTAAGGCGAGAAAACGAATCGCTTCACTCCGAGACGCACCCTGTGGGAGAACATCTAAAAACCAATGGCAACGCAACCTAGGCTCGGCCTTGAGGCGTTCGCGACGAAGGCGCTGGCGGACAAGCGTCAAGATCTCTGCATCCGTTTCCTGCAACAGATAACTCACCTTGCAAGGGCCCTGATGTTCAAACTCTTGCAAGGTGATGTGATCGCGTAAGTCATCCAAGGCGTCCATCACGGCCTGACGATTCCAACCGCTTTGAATGCGTTGCTGCCAAAGCCGATCGGGCCGTTCATCAACCCCGTAATGAATCTCGCTACCAGCACGGCTGATCCAAACCTGAGGTTCTGGAAGATGCAGTTCCTGATATCGCTGTCGAGCCATGGACAACGAACGACCCGTCAAGATGCCAAGACCCAAACGCTCTCCATAACCATCTCTTTGCAGTCGTCCACGCAGATCCGCTAAGGCAGGCCCTTCCGGCAATTCAAGACTGTTATCCAAATCAAGCAACAACAACCGCGTCGGACATCTGCCGACCCAATCGTGTGTCAAAGACGAAATGGGTTCCTTGGGCGATATCCGTTGCTGCATCAACGCGAGATAACGACACACATGCGCATCCCAACTGAAATGACGACTAATCGCTTCAACACCGTTGTCTCTCCAACGCTGCCATTGCTGCCGATCAGATCCAGCACGTTCCAACGCCTCCTGCAAAGCTCCTGGATCGGTGACATCAGCCAACAAACCGTTCTCACAACGGGCCTGAATATCTCTTGGTCCACCATCATCTGTTGAAACCATGGGCAGTCCGCAAGCGGCAGCTTCCAACAAAGTCAGTCCAAAAGGCTCGGTCAAAGCTGGGTTCACAAAAAGACCACGCCGCTGAGCTGCCCAGCGATAAAGAGCGGGAATCTGTTCACGCCGATGCTGTTTCGGGTAGGCAACGAAGCCGTACAAGTTGTAGCGATCGACCAAATCGAACACCTGCTGAAAAACATCGCGTTGTTGTTTCTCCAATTGCCGAGGATCCTCACGACAACCCATCACGAGTACAAGATTGTGACGCTGGCGGAGCACCCTTGACCGACCAAACGCTTCGACCAAAGCAGGGATGTTCTTGCGCCGCACAGCTCGAGAAATAGCCAGCAGAGGTGGCCTCTCCGGCTCCCTCAAAAACGGCTGCAACATGCTGTCCAAAGCGTTTTGCTGCTGAACGCAACCGTTGGGATGGAATCGTGTCGAATCGACACCGGGAGGCACGACCTCAGCTCGCTCCAAACGAAAATGGCGATAGCGGGCATATTGATTTTCAGCTTCCTGACGAGTACTGGTTATCACAAGATCTGCCTTCGATAAAACGCGTTCTTCTGCCTCAATGCGTCGGCTAATTGAATAAGAATGATCAATCTGCTGACGATCTCCGCCGGCCGCAATCAACCGACGCATCTTTTCGCGACCGAGCGAATGTCCGGTAAATACCAAAGGAAGACCCAAACGCTGACTGACTAAAGCCCCCACGAAACCAGCATCGGCGTAATGAGCATGAATCCAATCCACGGCCTGACCAGGTTGACGCAGATGATCAACAAGCTGATCAGCAAGTTCCTCCAGATAAGGCCAGAGCGATTCCTTCCTCAAATACCGCTTGGGACCAAACGGAAAACGAAGAATGCGTGCTCCTGTTGCAATGGTCTCCTGAGGTGAGGCGTAGTCCTCAGACACGCGACGATCGTGGATCAAACGCGTCACCACATCGACTTGATCAACCTCGGGACGCATCGCAAGGCTTCTGACCAGATCAAGCACATACAAGGTCTGACCCCCTGTATCCGCGTCGCGGCCTAACTCAAGATCACGGGAACGGAAGAGACCATGCAAATGCAGGTGCAACAACCGGATGCCCATGCTTGACCCTCAAAATGACAACAAGACTTGAACAGCCTTCGGAATTTTTTAGAGGCAGAAGTCGATTTGAAAAGTAAAAAAAATCTTAGAAAAGAAAAAACAAGGATTGGCAGGATTGCCAATCCTTGTCAGCGGAAGCGAAGCGGCCAAAATCCCTGGAAAGTCAAGCGGCTCAAACCATATCTCTCTGTAAACAATCGGCGCACTCAGAGTCGCTCACTGACATCGATNAGACGAATCTTGGAATGTCCCCAACCACCNGANGAAAAACGAAAGGANTCCTCTGTACCCAGTTGCTCATTCACCCACGCCAACAACAAAGGCCCAAGCAACGCCGTCTGGTCNTCTCCTTTGAAACTGCGCAGGNTGAAATGATCAGCTCCCTCAGCCAGNACAAGGCGATGNCCCTTTTNNGCTGCAACAGCATTCCGCATTGGCGTNATCGCCTCNGGNCCTGAGGGAACCACCCAATCGCGTGTACCACTCACAAGGAGCACCTTGGCAGNGAGTGTTGTTGCGCTAGCCGGATCGAACAGCAACCGCAGAGGTGGACTCACCGCCACCACCGCTTTAACTCGTGAATCAGCAAGTCCTGCCTGATCAATGCCTGACAACCAACTGCACTGCAGAACCCAACTGATGTTCCGTTCAGGATCTTTTTGATCACGACAACGAGCCAAAAGCTTCCGATCTGTGGGTTTAGCTCCTGCTAACTGCAAGCTGGTGGTNGCTCCCCAAGAATGTCCAATCACNGCAACCGATTGCGTGTTCAGATCTTNTCCAACNTTGATCTTGCCTGTTTCGATGAGATCAAGCAGAGCAGANATGTCCTTNGGACGCTNACGCAACTCCTCAGGACCTGGNGGAGGNCGATCACCNGNCAGCATTGATTGCTGCTGACTGAAATCACTACCTGGATGNTCAGGCATCAACACGGTGTANCCGGCCGATGACAACATCTCTCCCCAACCNTCAAACGATTCTGGATCGTCCCAAAGTCCATGGGAAATCACCAGCAAACGNCCNTTTCCCAGACCGGTGGGCTGCAACAAAAGCACTCGCAGAGGATTTTGTCGATGAGGAACCGAAACGTTCAGCTCAGAACGCCTCCAATCATGCTTCAGCGGACCTTGTAAGGCAGGCGTGACTTCAGCAGACTGACCTGTCTTTGCCAACACAACACCCTGCTCCAGATTAATCACTAAGCGATTGGCAAATTGCAGGAGCATGGAGAGATCCACCGTGGCCTCCTGGCCAGGCATCTCACGCAAAAAACCAAGGATGTTCGATTGACCTTTTTGTTCAGCCCGCTTCAATGCATTGCTCAGCATGCTGCCGCTGGAATCGATCTCAACACCCTCGAGCTTTACAACCGAAGCAGCTGCCAAAAGAGCCTGCTCCAATAAAGGCTGACCGGTCGCCCCCTCCAAAAATGCCTGGGTATGTAGTGGCAGTGGCGCCAGAAAAATCTGTTCGAGCAACCTCAACAATTTCCCTCCACTCGCCCCCTGTAAATCCACGAGATCAGGACTGGTACGAATTAACTCAACAGCGCTCTCACTTTTTTCCAAATTCAGCGTGATGCTGGTTTCGAGAAAAGGCATCTGCAAAACCAACCTCTCCACTGCCAAGGCTGGGGCAGGCATACAACCCAGAGCTAAACCACTCAATAGTGCTGCCAAACGAAAACGCATCGGAGACATCAAGCGGCGATCGATGATGGCAACTCAGGAGGATGTTGCTCAAGAACTCGTCGTAAATAACGACCTGTGTGACTGGTCGAATGCTGGGCCACTTGCTCAGGAGTACCCGTCACCATAATCTCACCACCTTTATCGCCTCCTTCAGGGCCAAGGTCGATGATCCAATCACTGCAGCGAATGACATCCAAATTGTGCTCAATGCAGATGATCGAATTGCCCTTATCAACCAAACGCTGCATTACATCCATCAATTTGTGGACGTCATAAAAACTAAGACCGGTCGTGGGTTCATCAATCAGATACAACGTCTTACCGGTGGCACGTCGTGATAACTCGGTCGCTAACTTCACGCGCTGCGCTTCTCCACCAGACAAGGTGGGCGCTGGTTGTCCGAGCTTGACATAACCGAGCCCAACATCAACCAATGTTCGCAAGCGATCAGCAGCTTGTGGAATGGCGGAGAAAACCTCTGCTGCTTGCTCCACAGTCATCTGTAAAACATCAGCAATGGTGAAGCCTTTGTATTTAACTTGCAATGTCTCACGATTAAAACGAGCGCCCTTACAAACATCACATTGAACATAAACATCGGGCAAGAAATTCATTTCAATCACATTCACACCCTGTCCACGACAAGACTCACATCGGCCGCCTTTGACGTTGAAGCTGAACTGACCAACCTTATAACCACGCGCCTTCGCCTCCACAGTGGCGGCAAACACCTGACGAATCGGATCAAAGGCGCCGGTATAAGTGGCTGGATTGGAGCGAGGTGTACGACCAATCGGACTCTGATCAATCACGATCACCTTGTCGATTGATTTAATCCCACGCAACTCACCAAGACCTGTTGGGAAAGGAACTTTGAGCCCCAAACCATTTTCTAAAGCTGGATGCAACAATTCATTAACCAATGTACTCTTCCCACTACCACTCACACCCGTCACTGCAACTAATTTCCCCAAGGGAAAATCAACGGTAAAGTTGAGCAAATTATTGCGATTGCAATCAATTAACTGCAGCCTTCGACTGCTGCCTTCACGACGTTCAACAGGTGTTGGAATCGAACAGCGACCACTCAAATAAGCCCCTGTCAGCGACTCATCACTCTCAAGAAGATCTTCTACTCCCCCTTCTGCCACGATGTGGCCACCGTGAATCCCTGCTCCTGGACCAATATCAACAACATGATCTGCAGCACGGATCGTGTCCTCATCGTGCTCCACCACCACCAATGTGTTGCCCAGATCACGCAACCGCATCAGGGTTTTGAGCAACCGATCATTATCGCGCTGATGCAAACCGATGCTCGGTTCATCCAGCACATAAAGCACTCCAGTCAGACCTGCTCCAATCTGCGTCGCCAAACGAATGCGCTGAGCTTCTCCGCCCGATAACGTCATCGCAGGGCGATCCAGACTCAAATAATCAAGACCAACATCGAGAAGGAAGCGCAAGCGCAAACGTATCTCACGCAACACCAAATCACCAATCTGAATCTGACGGGATGTCAATAAAGGGTCGGCTCCCTCACTCGCACCTACTCCCATCAATTGTTCGATCCGCTCCAATGTCTGCCCCACACTGATCGAGGTCAACTCAGTGATCCGATAGGGACCCACACGAACCGCAAGAGCCTCCGGACGTAAACGTTGACCATGACAAAACTCACAGGGAACCAGATCCAGATATTTCTCCAGTTTTTGACGAATCGATTCACCGCTAGCATCACGCAGCTGCCGTTCCAGAATCGGCAAAATACCCTCGAAAGGTCGTGTATAACCACCCTTTCCCTTGCGATAACGACTATCAGCCTGAATCAAAATCGGTTCACGACTTCCATGCAGCAACACATCACGTTGTTCATCAGTTAATTCATTCCAAGGCGTCTTAATCTCAAAACCGAACGCTTCACCAACAGAATAAAGCAACGAAAAATAGTAGCTATTGTCCTTTTCACTCCATGGTGCTACAGCTGCATAAACCGGTTGAGAAGGATCAGGAATCACCCGATCGGCTGTGAACTTGCGAAGATGACCAATGCCATGACAATGCTCACAAGCACCATAAGGACTATTAAAAGAAAACAATCGCGGTGATAATTCCTCCATGACAGCCCCATGCACAGGGCAAGCGAAATTTTCGGAATAAAGACATTCTCTCTCAACCCCTTCGGGCAATTCCTCATTCTTTTTAGGGACAACTTCCACCAGAGCTAAACCCTCACCACGCTTCAAAGTCGTGCGCAATGAATCAGTCAACCGCTCTTGAATTCCCTCCCTCGCCACCAAGCGGTCAACCACCACTTCAATGTTGTGAGATTGGTTTTTATCGAGCTCAATGTTATCCACCAGTTCACGCACCTCACCATCGATGCGAACACGCGCAAAACCTTCCGCAGCCAAACCACTGATCAATTTGGTGTGCGTGCCCTTCTTTCCCCGAACCGCAGGCGCCAGCAACTGATAACGCGTTCCTTCCGGCAATAGCAGAATTTGATCGACCATCTCGTCGATGCTCTGGGGACGAATCGGTCGATCGCACTGCGGACAATGAGGTTCACCCGCCCGGCCGAACAAAAGACGCAGGTAATCCTGAATCTCGGTCACCGTTCCGACTGTCGAGCGAGGGTTATGGCTCGTGGATTTCTGATCAATCGAAATCGCCGGCGATAGTCCCTCAATGGCATCCACGTCAGGTTTATCCACCTGACCAAGAAACTGCCTGGCATAAGCAGAGAGACTTTCGACATAACGGCGTTGCCCCTCGGCAAAGATCGTGTCGAACGCCAGAGAGCTCTTACCGCTACCACTCACACCGGTGAACACCACCAGTTTGTTGCGAGGAATGGTGACGTCAACGTTTTTGAGATTGTGCTGGCGTGCACCCCGCACCCGGATCACATCCTCAGGACTTCCACCTTTGAGGTTGATCTGGACCGGCCGATCAGCACGATTGGCAGCGGCTCGCCCCATGACGCCTCTGTAGAAAGCATCAGATCTTAAGAAGAACGACCTGACTCAGGCCATGTTTCGTTCAAGAAGGCTGCTGGCATAAGCACTAGCTTGATCTCCTCCAGCCAATTCAGCAAGCTCATCCCGACGTTGCTGAGTGTCCCGCAGTTGGGACACCTCTGAACGAGTCACACCATCGAGCACATGCTTGCTGACTCGAAAATGATGGTCCGCAACTGCGGCAACAAGTGGTTGATGGGTGACGCAGAACACCTGTCGATGTCGTGCCAACGCGTGAAGCAGCTCTCCCATGGCACCGCTAATGCGTCCGCTCACTCCTGCATCAATTTCATCAAACAGAAGCGTGCTGGATCCATCGACAGCGGCCAGCGTTGTTTTTAACGCTAAGAGAAATCGCGACATCTCTCCACCAGAGGCCACCTCCACCAATGGTGCCAACGGCTGCCCGGGATTCGCAGAGAACAGAAAATGCACCTGATCACATCCCTGTTCCGAAGGCTCAATCGGCGTCAACTCCACTTGAAAACGCACATTCGCCAGTCCCATTGAGGGCAACAAAGCCATCAACGACTTCTCCAGGCGTATCCCCGCCTCCAAGCGCAACTGATGCAAGCGAGTATTGACCTCATCGCGCTGATGCCTTGTCGACTCTTCGATCAGCTTGAGCTGCTCTAAATCCGCTGCAATCCCCTCAGGAGCAAGACGTTCTCGCAATGTGTTGCGGCGCTGAATCAGGCCTGCCAGATCCATCCCATGACGTCTCTGCAACCGTTTGAGCTCTGCTAATCGACCCTGCAATTGATCAAGCCGCTCCGGTTCACTCTCCAGATCCATGCCATAGGAATCCAGCTGTTGCAGCAGATCCTCCAGACCAGCCTCCAAATCAAGAGCGCAATCCTTGAGAGGCTGCAGTGATCCATCCAACTGCGCCATCGCTTGCAACTCCTGGATGCAGATCGAACAATGATCAAGAAGCGACGGAACTTGATCAGCACCGTCTCGCAAATGACTAAACAAAATCGACAGCCCCTCTTGCAGCCGGACCCCGTGAACGAGGCGATCCTGTTCCAGCTCGAGTTGCTTGTCCTCAGAGGGATCATCTAAATCAGCTTGATCTAAAGCATCCAAAAGCTCCTGCTGCTCCTGCCGTTGCTGTTTCAAGCACTCCGCTTCCGCCAACCGTTGCTGAAGCGTCGCCGCTGCCGCCGACCAAAGCCGCCAGCAATGACTGACCTGCTGCTGTTGCTGCTGCAAGATCTCCCCCCCTAGACGATCAAGCCAACGCCGCTGTTGCCCAGGTCGAGATAACAGTTGCGTCTGTCCTTGCACCGTGAGATCGATCAGGAGCGGCCTCAGGGCCTGAAGTTGCTGACGGTTAACAGCAACACCGTTCAAGCGGGACCGACTCGTAAAGCGATCATCCTGACGGCGCCACTCGCGGCTCAGAAGCAAATCATCGTCATCGTCAACATCAAAATCAGCACGCCGCAACCAATCATTCACGGCTGGGGTGAGGAGGAAGGTGGCTTCGATCCGAGCCCGATCACAACCATTTCTGAGCAATCGAACCCCAGCAGCTCCCTGGGCACCGCCGAGCAAAGCATCCAGAGCATCCAGCAGAATCGATTTACCTGCGCCGGTCTCACCGGTCAAAACCGTGAAACCAGGTTCGAAGTCCAACTGAAGACTGTCGATCAGCGCGATGTTGTGAAGCTGCAGACCGGTAATCACAGCTTGAACCGGTGGCCGAGTTGACCGTAGCGGTGGTTTGGTTCGTTTAGAAGGGGTGAGCTGTTACGACCCCAGATCAATGGCGGAAGACCTCGGGGATTTTATTGAAGCCGCCGGTCTACTCAAGTACGACCCTGCCGCTATCACCCGGATCTACGCCGGTCATCCTCAACGGCTGATTCGCAGACTGTGGCAAACGCTGGTGCCAATCGGACTGTTTCTTCTTGGCGTCGCCAGCGACTGGCTGTTCGGGCTATTGCGTCAATCAGAACGTGCTCGTTCACGCGCTCAAGAATGTGCAGAACTTTTGGTGGAACTCGGACCAGCCTTCATCAAGGCAGGACAGGCCCTATCGACTCGACCCGACATCGTTCCGCCCGTCCTCCTGGAAGAACTCGGGCAACTGCAAGACCAACTGCCTGGGTTTGATAGTGATCTGGCGATGGCTTGTATCGAAGAGGATCTCGGCGCTCCGGTTCACACCCTGTTCGAAGAACTGGAACGCGAACCGATCTCAGCAGCTTCGCTCGGGCAGGTGCACCGAGGTGTGCTCAAAAATGGCGAACGGGTCGCCGTCAAAGTTCAACGACCTGGACTCCGTGAACAAATTACGCTTGACCTTTATATTGTTCGCAATATTGCCTCTTGGTTAAATAAAAATATTGGGTTAATCCGCAGTGATCTTGTTGCTCTGATTGACGAATTGGGTCGAAGAGTATTTGAAGAAATGGATTATCTCAATGAAGCATCCAATGCTGAACGTTTTCGCACCCTTCATCATCACAACGCCCGCATCGCCGTTCCAATCATTCATCGAGACGTCACCAGCCGCAGAGTGCTGACGATGGAATGGATTGACGGAGTCAAGCTGACCAATCTTCCTGCCGTTCGTGAACTAGGTATCGACCCAGATGACATGGTGAATGTCGGAGTGAACTGCAGTTTGCAACAGTTGCTTGAACATGGTTTTTTCCACGCTGATCCCCACCCAGGCAATCTGCTTGCTTTGAAGAATGGCCAACTGTGTTATCTCGATTTCGGGATGATGAGCGAAGTCAGTCGTGAATCGCGTACTGGCCTAATTCAGGCAGTTGTGCATCTCGTCAACCGCAACTTCGGCAAACTCTCTAAGGATTTCGTCACCCTTGGCTTTTTGGCAGAAGACGTCAATCTTGAACCAATCGTTCCAGCTTTTGAACAAGTTTTTAGCCAGGCTCTGGAAATGGGGGTCAGCCGAATGGACTTCAAAAGTGTTACTGATGACATGTCTGGTGTGATGTATCGCTTCCCGTTCAGAGTTCCTCCTTATTACGCCCTGATTATCCGTTCTCTCGTCACACTAGAAGGCATTGCACTCAGCGTTGATCCTGAATTCAAGATTCTTGGCGCTGCCTACCCTTATTTCGCCCGCCGGCTGATGGAAGACCCTGACCCACAGTTGCGTCAAAGTCTCAAAGAGATGTTGTTCGACGGTGAGGCATTCCGTTGGACCCGACTCGAAAATCTGGTGTCTTCTGCGGCAAGCCAAGCAGATCTCGATTTAGAAACTCTTCTGGATCAATTACTTAATTTCTTGTTCTCAGCTAACGGGGGTTTATTACGCGATCAACTCGTAGAAACCACGGTGGAGCGTTTAGATGCAATTGGCTGGTCAACCATGCAACAACTTGGCACCCGCCTCCCCAAACGCCTCTTCCCACAAAGCCTCAAGCCATCGGGTTCGCTCAATGAAGATCCAAGACTTCAACTTGAACCGATTCGTCAATTGATCCAAGTTCTCCAATCATTGCCTGGCTTCAACTCAGAGATGCTGCTGCGTCGTCTGCCAAGAGTGATGAATGAACCCGATGCCCGGCGAATGGGACTCAAAGTGGCGCAAGGTTTAGCCGAACGGGGAGTTGTCCGCCTCGTCAAGGTTGCTGCTGGAGTCCGCCCCTAGATTCCAGCCACATCAACACTACAAATGAGCTCCACTCAAGGTCGCCGCCGCTCAGTTCTTGCCATGGCTGCGGGCGTGGGGATCACCCTGAGCAGTCTGATCAGCCCGGCATATGCCGCCAAAGATGTTGCCTTAGTGAGCGGGGCATTTCGACGATCCATTCCGGTGAAAGAGATCGAACATCTGGCCGAAACTGGCGAAGCCATTGGCCTCCTGAAAAATTTGATTGACCTGTCCGGTCAAGATCCGAATGACGTGGCCAAACTGCTCAATCAAAAATTGAATGTGCCACTAGTGCTGACCAGCCGGCTGATCAACACCCGTATTGGCGATGCAATCGTTCGACGTGTGGCCAAAATTATTTATCCGATCTACACGCCTGAATCTGCGGTGAGTGTGCCTGCAATCCGAGCCGGTGTCGTGAACGGACTGCAATTAGATGAAGGAGGACTCACTGCCGTGAACTTCCTTAAGGCCTACCCCAACGATGTTATGGCCGTCAATCTGCCCGCCCTTTTCTCCGTGGTCGAAAAAGCTCAATCCATCGCTGGCTTGGTGAAATTCTTCTCGGATTCCCCTCTCGATGGACTCAAAGATGGAAATCTCTCAAACCATTGAGCTCTGACACCTAGATTCCGGCTCGTCCCGCCAACTCCTCGGTGTCCTTGTTTCGGAACCTCCGTCAACGCTTCGCTGCCAAGCCAGTGATGCAGGATTGGCCGGGCCTGATCGAGGCCTACAGGAGCTGGCTGCCAGTGAGCGGAAGCACCCCTGTGATCACACTTCGTGAGGGTGCTACACCATTGATCCCGGTTCCCTCTGTGGCAGAGAGGATTGGCCGCGGCGTGAAGGTGTATGTGAAATACGACGGCCTCAATCCGACTGGTTCATTCAAAGATCGCGGCATGACGATGGCCATCAGTAAGGCCAAAGAAGCCGGCTGTGAAGCCGTGATCTGTGCGAGTACAGGCAACACCAGTGCTGCAGCGGCGGCTTATGCCCGTCGTGGTGACATGCGCGCCTTCGTCCTCATCCCAGATGGTTATGTCGCTCAGGGAAAGCTGGCTCAGGCACTGGTCTATGGCGCTGAGGTACTGGCCATCCGCGGCAATTTCGATCGGGCCCTCGACATCGTTCGTGAAGCGGCGGAAAAATACCCCGTCACCCTTGTCAACTCGGTCAATCCCTATCGACTCCAGGGGCAAAAAACTGCCGCTTTTGAAATCGTCGATGCCCTCGGCGATGCCCCTGATTGGCTGTGCATTCCCATGGGAAATGCGGGCAACATCACTGCGTATTGGATGGGATTCCAGGAATACCAAAACGCTGGACACAGCCGAATCTTGCCTCGCATGATGGGATTTCAAGCCAGCGGCTCAGCACCATTGGTATACGGGACAACAGTGAGCGATCCAGACACCATCGCCACGGCGATCCGCATTGGTAATCCCGTCAATCGCGACAAGGCAATCGCCGCTCAAAAGGCGAGCAAGGGCGCTTTCCTGGATGTGACGGATGCCGAAATCATCGAAGCGTACAAATTGCTTGGCGGCAGCGAAGGCATCTTCTGTGAACCGGCTAGCGCCGCTTCTGTCGCGGGCCTGATCAAGCGCAAGGAAGAAGTTCCGACTGGTGCCACGGTGGTGTGTGTGTTGACAGGCAATGGACTGAAAGACCCCGACTGTGCGATCAACAACAACGACGCAGCGTTCCATACCGATCTCAAGCCCGATCTCGACACAGTGGCCAATGTCATGGGGTTCTAAACAGGCTTGGACGAACCGAACTCCAGCCCCCAATGGGGGCTTTTTTGATGGTCAAACCGAGGGCTGCGTGCATAGACACCGACAAAAGTGCCTGAGGACAACAGCTTTATATGCAATGCCCAGCCTGGGGAAATCAAGGTCAAACCATTCGGTCAATCAGCACGGAAGCAATCCACGACCTGTGAAAAGGTGGAAAAAATCTCTTGCCTTCACAGATCAATCTTCTTTCTCCCCAAAGCTGCGAATTTCAAACGTTCCGACCACACTTGTTTTTGGGTCACTTATCCACATTTCCACAAGCCCTTCTACGACTGTTGTTTGTTTTCTATTTCATTCAACTTGAATAACAAAACAGCCGATAGATGCATCTACAAAAGTTCCCTATTGCACTTCGCCCAAGCCTGTGAAAATGTGGTGGTGCCTGAGATCACCTTTGAACAGCTCTCACGATGAAAGTGGTTTGCTCTCAGGCGGAATTCAATGCTGCTTTGCAGTTGGTCAGTCGGGCTGTTGCAACTCGTCCGACCCACCCAGTGTTGGCCAATGTTTTGTTGACGGCTGATGCTGGAACAGGACGCTTGAGTTTGACCGGTTTTGATCTCAATCTCGGCATACAAACCTCCATGGCGGCCTCTGTCGAAGCCAGTGGAGCTATCACGCTTCCCGCCCGTTTGCTTGGAGAAATCGTCTCGCGGCTTTCCAGTGATTCTCCGGTCACCTTGGCGACTGAGGAATCTGGTGAGCAAGTTCAGCTCACCAGCCTCAGCGGTAGTTATCAGATGCGTGGTATGGCAGCGGATGACTATCCCGATCTCCCCATGGTCGAGAGTGGAATGGCGCTGAAGCTGCAACCCACCGGTTTGGTCTCAGCATTGAAGGGAACTTTGTTTGCCAGCAGTTCGGATGACGCGAAACAGCTGCTGACTGGGGTTCACCTCAGGTTTCGTGAACGCGCTTTGGAAGCAGCTGCCACAGATGGACATCGCTTAGCTGTTCTTCAAGTGCAAGAGGCTCTCCAGTCTGAGGCGACAGCAGCGGATCAGTCCACAGAGGAAGAGTCTGGTTTTGCGGTCACCTTGCCAGCTCGTTCACTGCGGGAGGTGGAACGCTTGATGTCGGGTTGGCGTTCGGAAGAACCGGTGAGTTTGTTCTGCGATCGAGGACAGGTGGTTTTTCTGGCGGCGGATCAGATGGTGACGAGTCGAACCCTGGAAGGGACGTATCCCAATTACTCCCAGCTCATTCCAGACGGTTTTAGCCGCACCCTTGGAGTAGACCGCCGTGGCCTGATTGCAGCGCTGGAGCGCATCGCTGTCTTGGCAGATCAACACAACAATGTGGTCAAATTCAGTAGTGACCCTGAAAACGGTTTGATTCAAATCAGTGCCGATGCTCAGGATGTCGGGAGTGGTTCGGAATCTCTGGCAGCAACGTTGAGTGGAGATGCTTTGCAGATTGCCTTCAATGTTCGCTACCTGTTGGAGGGCCTGAAAGCGATGGCTTCGGATCAAGTGGTCCTTCATTGCAACGCTCCCACTACTCCTGCAGTGCTGCGCTCTGGAGATGAAACTGATGGTTTCACCTATTTGGTGATGCCTGTCCAAATTCGTTCCTGACTTGAGCCTTCCCGATCTGCTGCTGCTCAGTGATCTCTTGCATCACACTGTGCGCTGTGAGTTCGGTCTTGATCATGGTCCAGGCGTCATGGCTTGGATGCATCCGCCTGTGCATCGTTTGTTGGGTTGGGTGAGCCGACCCTCGGCTCTGAGGATGTCCCGCGAGGTTTGGCGTTTGGATCAGTGCTGTGGATTGACAGATCAGCAGATCTACGTCCGAGGAGAACCTGCGCTGACAGATCAGGTCACCCTGGAACGCCTACCCACATTGATTGATGCTGATCTTCTCGATCGCCATGGGGACAAGCTGGGAATGCTCGTGGATTTGGTATTTGAGCCAACCACCGGCACGATTCGTCATTACCTTGTTTCCCGTAGTGACCCCAGGCTTCCCGGTAGTTCACGCTGGCAACTCACCCCTGAGCGAATCGTTGATCAACAGCCAGGGGTGGTTTTAACCGGTTTGAATCAATTGGACGATTTGCCGGTGTTTCGCTCCAGCGTTCGCCAGGATTTTTTACAACGCACCCAGCGTTGGCGTGATCAATTGCGCCAGATGGGTGATCGAGCTGGTGATCGGTTGGAAGGTTGGTTGGAGGAACCTCCTTGGGATGATCAGCCCGTGCAGGCCAAACAAGAGCTTGAGGCTCCGGATCGGATCGATCCTTTGGAGGATTGGCAGGACGATGAGTGGTCCAATCCCCCTGAATCGCAGCCGTCACGCGAGCGTGGGACCCGTTCTCGGGGTGAGGACCCCTGGGTTGGATAAAGCATTACGGGCTGTCGGCAACACTGGTGTTAGGCGCTTTTCGGTCTTTGGTTTCGACTCCCGATGGTTGCGGATATGACGCAGCTGCAGCCTTAAGGCAGGAAGGGTTAAAGCCCAGGGATTGGGATGAAATCTGTCGTCGTCTGGGTCGTGAACCCAATCGGGTGGAGTTGGGCATGTTCGGTGTGATGTGGTCCGAACATTGCTGCTATCGCAATTCTCGTCCCTTGCTTCGTGGTTTTCCCACAGAAGGCCCGCAAATTTTGGTTGGGCCTGGCGAGAACGCCGGTGTTGTCGATCTTGGTGGTGGTCATCGCCTCGCGTTCAAGATCGAAAGCCACAATCACCCGTCTGCCGTAGAACCGTTTCAAGGTGCGGCTACGGGGGTTGGCGGCATTTTGCGAGACATTTTCACGATGGGTGCACGGCCCATTGCGTTGCTGAATGCTTTGCGTTTTGGGCCGTTAGAGGATCCCGTCAATGTTGGTCTGATGGAGGGCGTGGTGGCCGGGATTGCTCATTACGGCAATTGTGTTGGCGTTCCCACTGTTGGTGGAGAGGTCGCGTTTGATCCGTCGTATTCCGGCAATCCATTGGTCAATGCCATGGCCCTTGGTTTGATGGAAACGGACGACATCGTGAAATCCGGCGCGAATGGGGTTGGCAATCCAGTTGTTTATGTCGGAAGTACGACTGGGCGGGACGGCATGGGAGGAGCCAGCTTTGCCAGTGCGGAATTAAGTGCTGATTCCCTGGATGATCGTCCTGCGGTGCAGGTTGGCGATCCTTTTCTCGAGAAGGGGTTGATCGAGGCCTGTTTGGAGGCTTTTTCGAGTGGGGATGTCGTTGCAGCTCAGGACATGGGCGCGGCGGGACTGACCTGTAGTTGTTCTGAAATGGCGGCCAAAGGTGGCCTGGGAGTGGAACTGGATCTGGATCTCGTGCCAGCGCGTGAGGCTGCAATGACTCCCTATGAGTTCCTTCTGTCGGAATCCCAAGAGCGCATGCTCTTTGTTGTCAAAACGGGTCGAGAAGAGCCCTTGATGGAGCGGTTCCGGCGCTGGGGTCTGCAAGCGGTTGTGGTGGGAAAGGTGCTTGAGGAGCCTCTGGTGCGGGTGCTGCATCAAGGTGCGACTGCGGCTGAACTACCAGCGACGGCGCTCGCGGATGACACACCGATCGAAAATCACCGTCTTCTCAGCGAACCACCGGACGACCTCAAGGGGCTGTGGCAATGGCACGAGGATCAGTTGCCGGAGTTGAACGATGCCAACGCTGTGTTGTTGCAACTCTTGGATGACCCCACCATTGCGAGTAAGCGATGGGTTCACCGTCAGTACGACCAGCAGGTCTTAGCGAACACCGTGATCTCGTCGGGTGCTGCTGATGCGGCTGTGGTGCGGCTGCGTCCGCAGCAGTCATTTGTGGAGGAGAAACGAGGTGTGGCAGCGACGGTGGATTGTCCCAATCGCTGGGTAGCTTTGGATCCGGAGCGCGGTGCGATGGCCGCTGTGGCGGAAGCAGCTCGCAACTTGAGTTGTGTCGGTGCAGAGCCGTTGGCTGTGACTGACAACCTCAATTTCCCTTCACCGGAAACACCGAAGGGCTATTGGCAGCTGGCGATGGCGTGCCGTGGGATCTCTGAGGCATGTCGTGCCCTCAAGACGCCTGTCACCGGCGGCAATGTGTCCCTCTACAACGAAACAAGACGAGATGATGGCACTGTCCAGCCGATCCATCCGACACCCGTCATCGGCATGGTTGGTCTTGTAGAAGACATTGATCGTGTGATTGGTCTCGGATGGCGTCAGCCTGGTGATCACGTGATTTTGTTAGGGATTTCGCCCTTCGAGCAGCAGGATCGTCGGCTTGGTTTTGCGGGTAGCAGTTATCAACAGTTGGTTCTGGGGGCGTTGGCCGGTCGACCTCCTTTGGTGGATCTCCAGATGGAAGCCAGTGTTCAGGAGTTGTTGCGTAGGGCCATCGCTCAAGGGATGCTGGCTTCCGCTCACGACAGCAGTGATGGTGGCTTGGCTGTGGCTTTAGCGGAAGCCAGCATCGCCTCAAATCTTGGCTTGCAATTGGAGCTGTCTGATCCGGTTGCACGGCTGGATCGACTCCTCTTTGCCGAAGGAGGTGCTCGTGTGGTTGTGTCGGTGAAAGCGGAGCGATGGTCTGATTGGCAGGCGCTGGTCCAAACCAATGCGGCAGCTGTTCCTGTTACACCTTTGGGTTTGGTGTCAGAACAAGGTCAGGTTCAGTTCCGTGTTGGAGATCGTCAGGTTTTGCAGCTCGATCTCCCAGAACTGCAGCGACGTCATGCCGAAGCATTGCCCAAGCGTCTCGGGCGTGGTGCAGAATCATGACGAATTTCTGAAGTCGAGGCGCCCTGTGCAATTGCTCGAGGCGGAGCGTCCCGATCGCATGGAGGAGGCCTGCGGGGTGTTTGCGGTCTTGGCTGCGGAACAACCCGTTGCCAATCTGGCCTATTTCGGGCTCTATGCCTTGCAACACCGTGGCCAGGAATCAGCTGGTATCGCTGTGTTCAATCAAGGCAAGGTTCGCCTTCACAAGGACATGGGTTTGGTCAGTCAGGTGTTTGATCAAGACGTTCTTGCGCGAATGCCGGGACATCTCGCCATTGGACATAATCGTTATTCCACGACAGGCAGCAGTCGGGTGTGCAATGCCCAGCCTGTGGTGTTGATGACTCGCCTCGGTGCTTTTGCGCTCGCCCATAACGGAAATCTTGTTAATGCTTCTGAATTGAGGCATGCCGTTGATGATGGACAGGCTGAATTCACATCCACCACAGATTCCGAATTAATTGCTTTTGCGTTGCAGCAGGCTGTGGATCGCGGATTGGATTGGCAGGCTGCGATTCGTGCCGCTCTCGATCTTTGCAAGGGGGCCTTCAGCCTGGTGATCGGAACCCCATCTGGGTTATTTGCTATTCGAGATGGTCATGGCATTCGACCGCTTGTTTTTGGCTTTTTAGGGGATCAGGACTCTGGTCAATGGGTTGTGAGTAGTGAGAGTTGTGGTTTAGAGATTATTGGTGCTCATTATGTTGATGATGTTCAACCCGGTGAAATAGTTCATTTCAATATTGGTGTTTCCACGCCAGATCGACAGCGCTGGAGTGAACAGCCCAATCGTCTTTGTGTGTTTGAGATGATTTACTTCTCGCGTCCTGATAGTCGTTTCTTTGGAGAGTCACTTTATAGTTATCGACAACGGATTGGTCAGACTCTTGCGCGTGAGTCTGGTGTAGATGCTGACTTGGTGATCGGTGTGCCGGATTCGGGTATTCCGGCAGCGATTGGATTTTCACAGGCGAGTGGCATTCCTTATGGTGATGGTTTGATCAAGAATCGCTATGTCGGTCGTACCTTTATTCAGCCTACGCAGGCGATGCGCGAAGCTGGGATCCGAGTCAAACTTAATCCGTTGCCTGATGTACTTTCAGGTAAACGGGTTATTGTGATTGATGATTCAATTGTGAGAGGAACGACAAGTCGTAAATTGGTAGTGGCTTTACGGGAAGCTGGTGCGACTGAGGTCCATATGAGAATTAGTTCTCCGCCTGTGACGCATCCTTGTTTTTATGGTATCGACACTGATACGCAAGATCAATTAATTGCAGCGCAACTCACTTTGGAGGAAATCGAGCAGCAGTTGAAAGTAGATTCTTTGGCCTATCTCAGTAAGGAAGGGATGGTTGAGGCGGCAAAAGCTGAATCAAGTCATTTCTGTACAGCTTGCTTTGATGGTGATTATCCGATTCCGATGGATCGCGACGTCTTGGCGAGTAAGTTGATGTTAGAACCGGCCGGAATTGCTGGTCGTTAAAGGGATTTAGATTGATTGATTTAATGTTTTAAGACAAGTTGTTTGTTTTTCTTGAAAAATATTTTTTGCTCTTGACTGCATTAATATTCCAACGAAGATATGAGTTGGAATAGTCTAGGGCCTGTGTTTGCGGTGATTCCAAAGTAAGATGATCTTTCTTGTTTGATCGGAAAATTGTAGCGGTAAATTGTTGGTAAATAGGTCTCCTGTGTGATTGTTTTGTCTGCTTTAGTTTGCATTAGGTCTTGCATTGATGTGCTGAATTTAAAATTTAAATTAGTTCACCGTTTGTGTGTACTATCACGTTTCGGTTGAGACTTGTTCGTTTGCTTGAATAGCTATTTTGTGTTTAGTAAATCATATTTAAGCTCATATTTTTTAGTGCTCAGTGCTAATTAGAGAGACGAGTTCGTTGATCAGTTCTCCGTTCTTTAAATCGAGTTGTTCGGAGAATCCTGCGCCAATGTCTGAGCACTCAAGCCTGGATGGATTGAGGCGACCATGACGTTTTTGATTTGTGATCACTCCCACTAGGCCTTTCCCGTAGCTCATCGCTGCGATCCGATCGTCGGTATGCGTAAGTTGAATGGCCATTTCGCCAAGATCTCCGCGTTGGCACATTCGCAGCTGGGCACCATCGATGCGGCTTAAGCGACCCTGGCTAGAGACGATCAGAAGCGTTTGATCTTCTGTGTTGATCGGCTGGCACATGGCTCCTGCAATTGATTCACCTGGGAGCAATCGCATTGTCATTGGTCCCTGTGCCAATCGACCCATCAAAGGTAAAGAATCCTCGTTAATTGGTAATCGCAACATTCGGCCAATATCACTGACTAAAACAAGATTTTTTCCGTTTTGGCAGATCATTGCTGAGCGCAAACAAATGCCCTCTTTCAGTTTCACCACACTGGTGGCACGACCTGAGAGATCTAAAACATCACGAAGGGGCAATCGTTTAAAGCGTCCGTCACTGCTGAGTAAGCCCAGGCTTAGGTCTGAAACGTCATTCTCTGGTAATTGCTCGATGGCAATAACAGGATCACCATCGAGACCACTGGGTAAAAAACGATCCAGAGGTCCCGGTTGTTGGCCTGCGAATTCCCAGCGCAGTAAGGCAACACGACCACCTGCACTAATCGCTAGTAATCGAGGTGGCGGTTCGATTGGAAGGATTAATCGCGCTGGTGATGGTTCGTCTCCGAGTGATACGGGATCATTGATGTGTAAACGTCCCAGCACTTGAGGGCTGATCACTTTCACTTGTCCGTCTGCTTGGATCAGTAGACGGCCATCGCCTGGTAGAGCCGCGAGAGCTTGTTGGCGGAGGAGTTCTGTGTTGGGCCGTTGGCTGGCGGCTCTCTCTGCCATCAGTTCATCTCCGCCTTCGACAAGCCGTGTGCGGCGGGGAGTGAAGAAGCGTTTTTTCAGAGCCTTCAGCTCATTGACCAGAGCGTTGAGTAGATGATCTCTGTTCTCGAGAAGTAACTTCAGTCGTTCGCGTTCTTGGCGTAGCTCGTCGAGTTCTTTGCGCAGGCTTTCCTGTTCCAACCCTGTTAGGCGACGCAGCGGCATGGCGAGCACGGCATCAGCCTGTCGTTCCGTGAGGTCGAAATGCACCATCAAGCTCGCTCGTGCGGAAGCCGCATCCGCTGCTTCTTGGATCATTGCGATCACCCTTTGCAGGTTGTTCAGTGCAGTGATCAGGCCTTCGACCACTTCGAGGCGATCTTCGGTTTTGCGCAGGGCGTGGCTGGTGCGCCGGATCAGTGTCAGTTCCCTGTAATCAAGGAACGTTTGTAACAGCTGGCGAAGCGAAAGTTGTTGCGGTTGCCCATTCACCAGCGCCAGCAAGATGGCTCCAAAGTTGCTCTGTAAGGCTGTGCGCCGTTGTAAATCGGCAAGAACTTTTTCAGGATTGCCGTCGCGACGCAGTTCCACCACCACTCGCATGCCGTCGCGATCGCTTTCATCGCGAATGTCGGCGATGCCTCCGATTTTTCCATCATTGACCTGTTCTGCCAGCTTTTCGATCCAACCCGCTTTGCTCAATTGGTAAGGCAGTTCCGTAATCACCACTGCATTGCGCTTATGGCGACCTTTGCCTGGGTGAACCTCTTCGATGTGGGCGACTCCGCGCATTGGGATGCTGCCTCGACCACGCAGATAGGTGTCGCGTAGACCACTGCTGAGCAGCACCTCCCCACCGGTCGGAAAGTCAGGGCCAGGGATGAGTTCTAACAATCGTTCATCACTAAGGTCCGGTGTCCGAATCAGAGCGATCAGTCCATCAACGATTTCTCCCAGGTTGTGAGGGGGAATGCTGGTGGCCATTCCCACGGCAATGCCCGAGCAACCATTGAGGAGCAGGAACGGAAGCTGGGCGGGCAGAACGGTTGGCTCCTGTTGAGAGCCATCAAAATTGGGAGCAAAATCAACCGTGTCATCGCCGATCTCTTCAAGCAGCGCTTGATGGGCGATCGGAGCTAAGCGTGTCTCCGTGTACCGCATGGCGGCCGGAGGATCGTCATCGACGGAGCCGAAGTTTCCATGGCCATCCAGAAGCGGGTGACGGCTTGCAAAGGTCTGGACCAGGCGGACTAAGGCGTCGTAAACCGCTTGATCACCATGCGGGTGATATTTACCAAGGACATCGCCGACAACACGGGCGCATTTGCGGTAAGGACGATCAGGTGTCAGTCCCAGCTCTTGCATCGCATAAAGGATGCGTCTTTGGACTGGCTTGAGGCCATCGCGGGCATCGGGCAAAGCCCGACCCACGATCACACTCATGGCGTATTCGAGATAGGAGCGCTGCATCTCCTGATGCAGGGCGATCGGTTGAACGCGCTCCTCAGCCATTCCGTCCGCGAAGTCCTATGCGGAAGGCGCTCAGCCTACAGACGCTCATTGACGCTTTTGCCAAGTGGCATTCGCTCGTGCTCGTTCGACACTTTTTGCCATTTCGTCTTGATTCAGAAGTTGGGCTGCAGCTTGACGGATGCGGACTCCCCAAAGTTGTTCCTCCTGATGGGGTGTAAGGACATAGTTGGGATTTTCTGCAAGAGCCTTTTGAGCCAATGTCAGAGCTTCATCCCGGCGGTCTCCTTGTTGGAAGAGTGCTGATGCAAGAGCAAGCATTGGTTCGGGATTTGCCTCGATCGTTAGGACCTGCCTCCAGCGTTTGATTGCCTCCTGACGATTGCCTAATTCAAACAGCACCAGAGCCTGGTTGTTTAGGGCTTCCCAAAAACTTGGTTTCAGTGATGTTGCCTTTTCAAAGGCTTTCAGGGCCATTTTTAATTCGGCTTGCATAATCCGGGCGTTGCCCAAATCGAAGTAAGCCGCCGAATTTTTTGGGTCGAGTTGAAGACCTCGATCCAATAGTGAAATTGCTTCTTCTGGACGTTCTGTCCGCAAAGCGATTGCTGCTTCTGCGAACCAGAGGCCAGCTTTTTTGGGATTGAGGCTTTTGGCTTTTGCCAAAGACAGGCTGGCAGCATCCATCTGATCACTCCGGAGCTGCGCTTCAGCCAGAACGGACCAGAGTCGTTCATCGTCTGGTTGCAGTCTCACCGCGAGGGCGGCGAGTTGGGCTGCTTCTTTCGGTTGTCCCAGCTGAAGCAATTGCGCTGCTGTTCGCCCCATTCCCATCGACGAACCCTTCAGTTCATCAATGCTGGGAAGGTACACATAGGGCACCAGAGCTTTGGCTGGCATCGCCCAGCCAAACAGTCCTAAACCGATTACGGCAGCTGTCAGTCGCTGGCGGATCATCATTGGACCTTTGCGGCTGCAGCCCATGGAGATCAATCAGTGCTCAAAGGTTAGGGGGCTGTTTCGTTGCTGTCGCTGCCGCATTTCGACGCCACATCCAGGGTTTGATTCGACGCAGGGCTGAACCTCGCAGTTTTTCGTTCCATGTGTCGTCATCCCAAGTAAGAGCTTGTTCTCGGGTCAGGTTGAGCAGCCAAGGGCGCGGTTGTAGATCGGGATCGTTCGATACCGGTACGTTGCGGTGATTCCATGGACAAATGTCCTGGCAAATGTCACAGCCAGCGACCCAAGCTCCCAGTGCCGATTGGATTGAATTCGGCAGGTTTGGATTGCGATTTTCGATGGTGTGATACGCCAGGCAACGTTTCGCGTCCACCACGAATGGTTCTCGGATGGCATCCGTGGGACAGGCATCGATGCAAGCGCTGCATTGACCACACAGGCTGCGAGCTGGTTGATCCGGATTGAGGCGTTCGGTTGTGAGGAGGTGACCTAGCACCATCCAGGATCCCCTTCGATCATGGATCAGGTTGCTGTGTTTGCCGATCCAGCCCAGTCCGGCTTCTTCAGCCCAGGCCTTGTCCAGTAGCGGCGCGGAATCGACACAAACGCGCCAACGCCCCTCTGGGCGCTGTTCCGCCAACCAGCGCCCAATCCGTCGTAAGCGTTGTTCGACGATGCGGTGATAATCCCTTCCCCAGCCATAACGAGCGATTTTGAGGTGTCCAGGTTTGCTTTGCTCTGAGACGTAGTAATTGAGGCCAACAGCTAGGAGACTTTGGGCTCCTTCAAGAAGCTGGCTGGCGTCTTGTCGTCGGGGCGCAGCCATCCAGCCCATGTCGGCGTGGTTCTTGCCAGCCAGCCATCTCTGCAGTGCTTGCGTCCGTAGTTGCAGCCTTGGGCTTCCAGGCAGTCGTGCGATTCCAACCGGTTCAAAACCTTCTTGTCTTGCCTGGCGCTTCAGGGCGGTGCTCAGGTTGTCCTCAGGGTTGGTCATGCACTTCGGTATTAACCATAAAATTGACTGTTTTCCGAGCTCTTCAAGTGAGCGCATCCGAGATGGGACGCACGGCTAACGGACGTCTGGGGCCGGTGCTGCGTTGGTTGGGCCTCACTATGGTCGTGATTCTTGTGCTGCAGATGGCTGCGGTGCTCACGGGTGTCGATTGGGCAGATCAGGGCACGCGACCACAGATCACCGGGCCGCTTGTTGCCATGGCTCCGCTTGGTTTCATGGGTTTGCTGGTCGCTCTGCTTGGCTCGCGCTTGGATCTGCCTGAGCAGCGCCAAACCCCTTTGCGCTGGCTGGTTTGCGTCCTGTCGGCTCTATTGGCCATCGGGATGATTGCGGCAGTTCATTTCTCATTGAGCGTCGACACAGCGCAGAGTCCTGTGGCTCAGAGGATTCAGCAAGGTCATCAAGCTCTAAGTGAAGCTCGCACGATTCGTCTCGATGACAAGCAGGTGCGAGCACTTGGGGAACAGTTGGCTCAGGCTGGTCAGCTTGCGGCAGATGCCACAGCCGAAGACAAAAAGCGAGCTGCTGAGCAGATGATCGATACCCAGATTACTCAGATGGATACTCAGCTCAAGAAGCTGGTGGGTCAGCAGAACCGTTCGACCAATCAGCGTTTAATCGGCGGAACGGCAAGTGCTGTTGTGTTGGCCATTGCTTTTGTGCTTTTGGCACTCACCGCCGTCCTTTGATTCCCTTGATCTGACCTCAGCGTTCTCTGTGCTGGTTAGGTTAGATCTCATTCACCGAACTCTGGGCTCCGAAGCTCCTTGGTCCAGTCCAATCCAAGACCAGACCTGCCGCTGACCGCCAGGCTTCAGCAGGATCTCAAAAATGATCTGATTGCCGGTTTGCTGGTGGTGATTCCACTGGCAACAACCATTTGGTTATCCACCATCGTGAGTCGGTTCGTATTGGCGTTCCTGACTTCGATTCCCAAGCAGTTCAATCCGTTCATCACGCTCAACCCACTGCTTCAAGATTTGATCAATCTTGCGCTGGGTTTGACGGTTCCTCTGATGGGAATCCTGTTGATCGGACTGATGGCTCGCAACATTGTGGGTCGTTGGTTGTTGGAGTTTGGGGAGGGAACGTTGACGCGTATTCCCTTAGCTGGATCGGTTTACAAGACCCTCAAACAACTGCTTGAAACTGTCTTGCGGGATAACTCCAGTCGGTTTCGGAGAGTTGTTTTGGTCGAATATCCCCGTGAAGGGTTGTTCAGTGTTGGTTTCGTTACCGGTGAGGTCGGCCCATCACTCCGCTCCGATCTCAATCAGCCACTGCTGAGTGTCTTCATCCCCACAGCACCGAACCCAACCACTGGTTGGTACACCTTGGTTCCAGAGCAGTCCGTCCGAGAGTTGGATATTTCTGTAGAAGAAGCCTTTCGGACAATCATCTCGGCAGGCATCGTCAATCCTGACGAACGCGAGGTGCCAGTGAATCGCAGTTTTTCAAGTCTGCTTGCACAATTGCGATCTTCCGTTTCACCTACTACTTGAAGTTATGCAGTCGCGATCTCTCTCCCGTGAGTTGGCACTGCTCGTGCTTGGCCAGGTGTCTGAACAGAAGCGTTTCAATCAGGGAGATTTGGCCATAGAAAATTTGTTGCAGAAGGCGCTTGACAGCTTGATGCAGCATTGGCGAGAAACACTGGATCGCAGTGCTGAGGGGCTGGAACAGGCGCAACAGAATCTTCTGGACAGTGAATTGAAGGAAAGTGGAACTTCCCATTTGGAGTCGGTGCGGACGTCGTTGCGTTCTTCGCTTGCAGCAGCTGAACAAGTCCTAAATGGTTTGTCCTCGTCTATGGAGTTGCCACGTCTGATTCTCCTTGGTGATCAAGATCAGATTCGTGCTGCGGCGTTGAAACGTGTGACTCTTGTGCTCAATCAACGCTCCGTGATTGATGCACAGCTCGATCAGGTCATGGAGGGTTGGCGGCTTAGTCGATTACCTCGGATCGATCGGGATATCCTCCGTTTGGCTGTGATCGATTTGGTTGATCTTGAGACGCCGGCCCCTGTGGCCTTCAACGAAGCTGTGGAATTGGCCCATCGCTACAGCGATGAGCAGGGTCGACGCATGATTAATGGCGTTCTTAGGCGGTTTCATGATTCCGTCTCTGCGTCTTCCACCGTGTCGAGCTGATGGTGTTCAACTGGTTTCAGCGTCGTAAAGATTCAGCGGCTGAAGCGAAACCGACGCCGACCTCTGAATCCACGGCTGTTTCCCCGCAGGCTTCTCCGAAGAGTGATTTGTCTGAAACGGTTCAGGCCGATCAAACTGACGTGCTTTCAGAGTCCTCTTCCGAAGCCGAGTCTTCCGCTGCAGCGGAAGAGGTTCCGGTTCCGACGACGACTCCTGAGGTGGTCGAGGAAGAGGACCCATCATTGGTCTGGGCTCGAGAGGCGTATGCCCGCCTTAAGGCCCAACAGCAGGCGGCAATGCCTGCTGTTGAGCAGCCAAGTCCGCAGCCCACACCAACGCCGCAGCTGACTCCGGTTCCGGAGCAAGCGTCAGAACCTCAGGTCAAACCTGAACCGGTCAAACCTGAACCGGAGAGTGTTGAGACGGATGTTTCAACAGAACCTGAGCAGCCAATCAGTCCGCAGCCCACACCAACGCCGCAGCTGACTTCCGCTCCATCCACTCCAGCTCCAGTGGCAACGGGATTGTCTTTGCTGGAGCAGGCAGCTGCACAACGTCTGCAACGTCAGCAAGAGCAAGACGTTCATGATCTAGAAACCGCCCCAACCTCAACACCGGCTCCTCGTCCAACTGCGCCACCAAAGGAGCTTGTTGATTCTGTTGAACCCAGTCTGGGAGAGTTTGATGAGGACTTCACTTGGTCCGCTGAAGTTCTTGCAGCGCAGGGTCGCACTGCAGATCAGGTGTCGTTGGAGGAGATCGACTGGCTTGGGCGTTTGCGACGAGGGCTTGAAAAAACTCGTCGTGGTTTTGTCAAAGGTTTGCTGGAAAACCTTGGCGATGATCCACTCACGCCTGAGGTTCTTGAGGATCTTGAAACATTGCTTCTGCGGGCTGATTCCGGTGTTCAGGCCACAGATCAGGTTTTAGAGGCTTTGCGGCAGCGCATGAACCAAGAGGTGGTCGATCCGACAGAAGGGATTCGCTTCCTTAAGGAGCAATTACAGGGATTGTTAGACGAACCTATTCAACGCAGTGGTGTGGATGTGTTGGGTCCCGAGCGTGGGCGCCTCAATATTTGGTTGATGGTGGGTGTGAATGGCGTTGGAAAGACCACCACCCTTGGCAAGCTCGCCAATCTTGCCGTGCGGAGTGGTTACTCGGCTTTGATCGCCGCGGCCGATACGTTTCGTGCAGCAGCAGTGCAGCAGGTCGAGGTTTGGGGAGAACGGAGTGATGTGCCGGTGATCTCCAATCCCAGTGATAACGCAGATCCCGCGGCTGTTGTGTTCGATGCGATTGGTGCAGCACGGTCGCGACAAGCGGATTTGTTGCTGGTGGACACAGCTGGACGTTTACAGACCAAACACAACTTGATGGAAGAGCTTCAGAAGGTGCGAAAAATCATTGATCGCTTGGCACCTGAGGCAAATGTTGAGTCCCTGTTAGTGCTTGATGCCAGTCAGGGACAAAATGGATTGCGCCAAGCGATGGCCTTTGCCCAAGCTGCAGATTTGACTGGTGTCGTGATCACCAAGCTGGATGGCACAGCTCGCGGAGGGGTCGCGTTGGCAGTGTCATCTGAGGCTGGTTTACCGATTCGGTTTATCGGAGCTGGAGAAGGGATTCGCGATTTGCGACCTTTCAACAGTTTTGAATTCGTGGAAGCGTTGCTGGCTGGTCGCTGAAGCGTTGCTACGTTGCGGCTCCCGCGGTGGCTGAGCCGTGAGCAGCAAGCCACCACGTCGGCACCCGACACCGCTCCAGCGGAGCTCTAATCCGAGCCCGCAAGCGATGTCGTCACTCCGGCAGCTGTTTGACAGCCTGAGCCGTGAGCAGCGCCGTAATCAAGATCTGTTGGTGTCGCTGGCATTTGCTTTGCGCAGCTTCACCAACTTGCATCGTTTTCTTGAGTTGGTTCCTGTCGTCGCCTCGCGATTATTGACGGTTGATGGTGCTTTGTTTGTGCCATTTCAGCCTGATGGGCGCCTATGGCGGGATCATCTTCAGGCGGTACCGGCTGAGACTTGTCAGGAACTTTTGCGACGTCTTTCGGCGTTTGAACCTGGTCATAGTTCAGGTTTTGGAACGGAAGACAGTCAGCTGCTTGCAATGGATCGGATGGTGCAGCGATTGCTGCCACGGGCTGGAATGTTCGCCACTTCCGTGGTTGCACGCGGTCGGCCGCGGGGGCGGCTGTATGTCTTTGATTTGAACGGTGAGCTGGTCTGGACCGATGTGCATCGTCGTCATGCCCAGTTGGTCGCTGATCTGGCTGGTGTGGCGATTGAGAATGATCAGATGCAGCAAGAGGCCCGTCGCCACGAGCGGGTTGATCGGCAACTGAGTATCGGAGCGGAGATCCAGGCGCAGCTGCTGCCGGATCGTTGTCCAGTGATTGAGGGGGTTGAGCTAGCGGCCCGCTGTCGACCTGCGTTCCAAGTGGGTGGTGATTATTACGACTTCATTCCAACGCGTCCGGAATTGATGGGTCGACGTCGGGAGCGGGGGCGTTGGGCTCTTGTGATGGGTGACGTGATGGGAAAAGGGATTCCAGCTGGTCTGTTAATGACCATGCTTCGCGGCATGTTGAGAGCTGAGGTGTTGAGTGGTTTACCGCCTGATCGAATCCTCCACGATCTCAATCAGTTGGCGCAGGAAGATCTGGCTCAGTCACATCGTTTTGTGACGTTGTTTTATTCCGATTTCGATCCGCGTACGCGTCGACTTCGGTATGCCAATGCAGCTCACAATCCGCCATTGCTTTGGCGAGCTGAACGTCGCAACATTTCAAGGCTAGATGCCGCTGGTTTGTTAATTGGATTACAGCCTGAAGCTGATTATGGCAGTGGTGAAGTACGACTTGATCCAGGCGACGTTCTTTTGTACTACACCGATGGTGTTACCGAAGCCCCAGGGTTGACAGGAGATCGCTTCGATGAGGCTCGATTGATCCGTGCCCTGGAGAGCGCTTGCCGAAGTGGACAGGGCTCCCAGGGCATTCTCGATACGTTGTTTGAACGCTTGGATCGCTTTGTTGGTGCCGACCGGCAATTGGAAGACGATGCTTCGATGGTGGTGCTGAAGGTTCCAGAAGCTGTGACCCTTCCCAGTCTCAGCGGTCGTTCATTGGCCTGACAAGCTGAGATGCATTGATTGGTGGCGTGATGGCTGGTGGTGTGACCGGTGGCTCAACAGCAACTTGGAGTGATCGGTTTGAACAGGGATTGAATCCCTTCATCGAGGCCTTTAATGCTTCGATCGGATTTGATTTCAACTTGCTGCAGGAGGATCTTGATGGATCCATCGCTCATGCTCGGATGCTGGCGTCCTGTGATGTGATCTCCGCAGAGGACGCGGATCAATTGGTACAAGGGTTGGAAAGAATTCGTTCTGAAGCAAAAGACGGTCTTTTTCAGCCGGGATTATCCGATGAAGATATTCACTTCGCTGTAGAGCGACGACTGATAGCGTTGCTTGGTCCCGTGGGAAAAAAACTTCACACAGGTCGCAGTCGTAATGATCAAGTTGGTACGGATTTACGTCTTTGGCTGAGACGACGGTTGGATGGTTTAGATGTTGATTTAGAGCGATTGCAGATAGCGCTTTGGCAGCAAGCAGATCATCATCGCAACACCTTGATCCCTGGGTATACCCACCTGCAGCGAGCACAGCCTTTGTGCTTAGCACATCATTTGCTTGCTTATCTGGAAATGCTGCAGCGCGATCGTGATCGTCTTCAGGACGTGCGAAAGCGCGTGAATATTTGTCCGCTGGGTGCTGCTGCCCTAGCCGGCACGCCTGTTCCCATCGATCGTCGTCGGACTGCAGAGGATCTTGACTTTGATCGGATTTATACCAACAGTCTTGATGCGGTCAGTGATCGCGATTTCTGCGTGGAATTTTCTGCAGCAGCATCACTTGTGATGGCTCATCTCAGTCGTTTAGCTGAAGAGGTGATTATGTGGGCTTCTGAAGAATTTGCGTTTGTTTTATTAAGTGATCGCTGCGCTACCGGAAGTAGCTTAATGCCGCAAAAGAAAAATCCAGATGTGCCGGAATTAGTCCGTGGAAAATGTGGTCGTGTGTTTGGGCACTTGCAGGGTTTGTTGACAATGATTAAAGGACTTCCATTGGCCTATAACAAGGATTTTCAGGAAGATAAAGAAGCTTTATTTGATGTTGTTCGCACCACAAATGATTGTGTAAAAGCAATGGCGATTTTGTTTGAAGAGGGAATGAGCTTTCGAACTGAGCGGCTTGAACAGGCGGTGGAACGCGATTTTTCCAATGCCACTGATGTTGCTGATTACTTGGTGGCCAAGGGTGTGCCATTCCGTGAGGCCTATCAATTAGTAGGGACCGTTGTGCGTCGATGTCTGGAGAACAACTGTTTGTTGCGGGATCTTGATCTGGCGGAATGGAAAGGCCTTCATCCTGCGTTTGAAGCAGATCTCCATGACGCTTTAGCCCCGCGCGCTGTTGTGGCTGCCCGTCGTAGTGAAGGGGGAACCTCGTTTGAACGGGTGGATGAGCAGCTCAAGCTCTGGTCTGAACGGTTGAAGAGGATCGATGGATCTTCACAGCCGGGATGACCCATTGGCATGAACGGGTCTACGCTGAGATTGCCAGAGGTACGCGCTTCCTTAGTGGAGACATGGACCCATGGCGATGTTCCAGGTCCATTCTTCGGTCCTCCCCTTCGTACCCGGTCCACTTAAAACGTGAGCATTTTCGTCGGTAATCTCCCCTTCCGCGCTGAGCAGGAAGATGTGATCGAGCTGTTTGCCCAGTTCGGTGAAGTTGTTAATTGTGCCCTTCCCCTTGAGCGAGACACAGGTCGCAAGCGTGGATTTGCCTTTGTGGAAATGTCTGATGAGGCGACCGAGGAGGCTGCGATTGAGGGCCTTCAGGGCGCAGAGTTAATGGGGCGTCCGCTGCGGATTAATAAAGCGGAACCTCGCGGAAGCGCTCCACGTCGTGGTGGTGGCGGTTACGGCGGCGGTGGCGGCTACGGCGGTGGCGGTGGCGGCTACGGCGGTGGCGGTGGTGG
>NZVB01000051.1 GCA_002701375.1 Cyanobium sp. NAT70
GGACCAGCCGACAAAAACGAAGCGGTCGCGCTTGAGCCAGTCATCGAGGACGTCAAACCATCCCCGCTGAGGCGCGCGTCCTACAGCGATCGTCATGAGGGCGCTTCATGAAGCTTTACACACGAAGCTTAATGAGCAATCGCTGAATTGGGGCGGCTGACCGACCCTAAAAAGAATGGACAGGTAGAAATACTCATCTCGATCCCACAGTCTTCTCTCTCGCTCCGCAAAAATGGGTGAACATCCATCTAACTGCCGTGTACGTCATCGAACTGGCCCTGCGCATGAGTCCTGTTCCGGTGTCGGTTCAGCGGAAGGAGCACAGCGCTGCCGAAGCCTTGTATCAACAAATTCGTCAGGCCATCGAACAAAGCCAGCCACGCCTGATGGAACTCACATGCGAGAAGGTAGAGGGCAAGAAAGTCACCGTTCTCGTTAGTGAAATTCTTGCCGTTCAGCTTTATGAAAAGGCTTCGGCATCGGGCGGCAGCAAGCGACCGGGCTTCTCCTTTGATTCTTAATGGAGCCAAGCCAGAGCTGACCTTGAATCGGGTGAGCTATTCATGGCCTAATGGCAACAAGGCTCTCCATGACTGCAATCTGAGCATTCCAAAGCCAGGCCTCTGGATGTTGGTGGGCAGCAATGGCAGCGGCAAAAGCACCCTCTTTCGTTTAATCGCTGGACTGCTCACTCCTCAGAACGGGGAAATCAGAACTGCGCACCGAGTTGCCCTCGTCTTTCAAAACCCAGACCATCAGTTGCTCATGCCCAGCTGTGGCAGTGATTTACTCCTTGGACTAAATCCTCGATCAGAGCGCGACACCCAACAGCGACGAATCGATGATCTGCTCCACCAACTGGGCTTGAGCGGCATGCAATCGAGACCAATCCACACCCTGAGTGGCGGCCAAAAGCAACGACTCGCGATCGCCGGCGCCCTGGCCAGCGACGCGGGCTTGCTCCTTCTCGATGAACCGACTGCTCTGCTGGATCCAGCAAGCCAACGCACGGTCTTGACGTCGGTGCTGCGACTTTGCCACCAGAAAGAACGGCCTTTGACAGCGCTTTGGATCACCCACCGACTCCAAGAGCTCGACCAGGCCGACGGGGCTGCCCGCATGAACAACGGCACAATCGAACCCTGGCTCAGCGGCAAAGATCTACGCCATCGCTTGCAGGGCGGCAGGCCTGGCAGGTAAATTCTCTGGGAGCCATTCCTCGGTAGCTCAGCGGTAGAGCGGTCGACTGTTAATCGATTGGTCGCAGGTTCGAATCCCGCCCGGGGAGCTTTGAAGCCACAGTTCACGCTGTGGCTTTTTTGATTGGGAAGGAAATTTGTGACCTCCGGTTGCCGGAACCGAAAGACTTCCTGAACAGGCATTCGACCTCAGTCGGGACACAACCCCTCCAGAAGCCATGTCGCGCAATGGCTTTGAAGGAATCCACGCTTTACATTGCGACAAGCTCAAAATCTGCAAAAACTACGAAACCTTGAGAGAATGCTTGCAGCGTTGATTTGTCGACCCACGCTTCGCCCTCTCTCAGCTGTTCCGCTACCGAATCGATGAAGCCTTGCATTCTGCTGATTGAAGATGATCGTGATATGCGTGACCTCGTCAGTGGTCATCTCGAACACAGCGGTTTTGATGTACAACGGGCTGACGATGGGATTAAAGGTCAAGCACTCGCCCTTCAATACACGCCTGATTTAATTCTGCTCGACCTAATGCTTCCCAAGGTTGACGGACTGACTCTTTGCCAACGGCTGCGGCGTGATGAACGCACGGCGAGCATTCCAATTTTAATGCTGACGGCACTAGGAGGAACCAAAGATAAAGTCAGTGGCTTTAATTCAGGTGCTGACGATTACCTCACAAAACCTTTTGACTTAGAGGAGCTACAAGCCAGGGTCAAAGCACTTCTTCGCCGAAGCGATCGCGCTCCAGTGGGCACCGGAAATCATCATGAAATCCTTAGCTACGGGCCCTTAACACTCGTACCAGAACGTTTTGAAGCAATCTGGTTCGATGGTCCAGTCCGCCTTACACACCTCGAATTCGAACTTCTCCACTGTCTGCTCCAACGGCACGGTCAAACAGTGGCACCTTCACTCATTCTCAAAGAAGTTTGGGGTTATGAGCCTGACGATGATATTGAAACGATACGCGTCCATGTTCGACACCTTCGAACCAAGCTTGAACCAGACCCCCGCAAACCCAGATTCATAAAAACGGTTTATGGAGCGGGTTATTGCCTAGAACTTCCTACAGGAGGCCAGTTAGAAGGTCTTCATGATGTTGTTTCTATGGCGCGTGAAGATCGCAAACAACAACAACAGCAAGGTGATCGCGCCAGCGCTTGATTTATTTTAATTTTGACGACTTTAATCCTCCCGGCATGAGATCTAATAGAGCTACTTCCCAAGCCAACCTTGGTTGAACAAAAGAGAGTAAATGACGTCTGAGCGTATTCAGTCGTTTCAAACAAATCTCTCCTTTGCCATCACGCCACAATTGCTGTTGCAACCAATTAATTAACCATAATTGCTGTTCCCCATCGAGGCTGTCGCAAACGTCTCTTGCTAATGCCAAAGCATCCATTGGATGCTCAGGCAAATGCAGCAAACGTTGCGTCAATTCCTCCGGTAAAGACGACCAACGACAACGATGTTCAAGCAACGCACCAGGAGACCCTGCTGCCATCGCCAGTAACTCCGGTGGGTCTTCTGCAAGGCAATCACTGCGTTGCAGCACTTGCTGCAACGCCTCGGGACTTAAACGCAAAAATCGAATCAACTGACAACGCGAACGAATCGTGCTGAGTAAACGTTCCGGTGCGGCCGAAATGAGAATCAAGACCCCATTGCCGGGTTCCTCAAGTGTTTTCAACAGGGCATTGGCAGCGGCTTCGGCCATGGCCTCAACCGCCTCAATCAACACCATCCCGTGGCTGGCTTCCACCGGCTGACGAGCCAAAAAGCGACTAACACTTCGGATTTGCTCAAGACGCAACTGCGGTGGTGTTCGACGACTGATCCCCGCCTCGTCAGCCTCGTCCCTGGTGAGCAAACGGCCTTGATGCTGAAACGTCGGTTCCACCCAAAGCAAATCAGGATGATTACGTGTTTCGAGCCGCCGCCTTTCACGCGGTGATGGAGAACCTCCGGTCTGTATCCCCTCGAGGAAACGCAGAGCAGCCAGTCGCCTGCCTACACCATCAGGCCCAGCAAACAGATAAGCAGGAGCAAGGCGCTGACGCTCCAAAGCAGCTTCGAGAAGACTGACCGCGAGAGGTTGCCCGATCAGATCGGAAAACAGGCCCGTCATCCCAGGCGATCCCGCACAATCCTCTGCAACAAAACACTGACGGCTGATGGTGATTGATCAGCCGCAACCCTGCACCAACCGCGTTGACTTGCAACTGCTGCAAACCCAGCGCTAACCCGTTCCAGAAACAAGCGCCCCTCCGCCTCAATGCGGTCTTCCGCCGTCCCCGAACGCCGACGCATGCTCTCGGCAACAGGAAGAGACAACCAAATCGTGAGATCGGGATGGAGATCAGCCGTAGCGATTGCTTCCAGCTGAACGATTAAGTCGTGATCCAGACCTCGTCCATAGCCTTGATAAGCCAGGGTCGAACCACTGAATCGATCGCTCAACACCCAGTCACCTCGCTCCAGAGCTGGTCGAATCAGTGTGTCGACATGCTGGGCTCGATCCGCCGCATACAACAGCAACTCTGCAGTCGCACAAGGAGCCACGTCGGACGACGTGTGTAGAAGCAACTGACGCACATCCCTGCCCAAACCAGTTCCCCCAGGCTCCCGAGTGCGAATCAGATCGGCACAAGAGGGCATGAGGCCACTGGTTGGCAGCCATTCCGCCAAGAGGTTGAGCTGTGTGGATTTGCCGCAGCCGTCAATGCCATCGAGAACGATCAATCGCCCTCTCATGCTGGACGCAGCGCTAAAGCATTCACGACAACGGTGATCGAACTAATCGCCATCAGGAACGCCGCCAACGGAGGAGACAACAACACGCCATGGCTCGGAAGCAACACTCCTGCTGCAATCGGAAGAGCGATCAAGTTGTAACCAAAGGCCCAAACCAGGTTTTGACGCACCTTCCCCATCGTGCGGCGCGCTAGTCGCAACGCATCAGGAAGGTTGTCCAGACGATCCCCAAGCAAAACCATATCTGCGGTGTCCTGCGCAATCTGGGTGCCCGTGCCAATCGCGATGCCGAGATCGGCCGCAGCTAAAGCAGGAGCATCGTTGATGCCATCTCCCACCATGGCCACCCGGCCATCACGCCGCCAATCTTCAAGCTGCTGAAGCTTTTGCTCTGGACGCATTTGCCAACCCAGCTCATGCTCAGCAAACCCAAGCTGATGACCAAGTCGTTCCACAGACCCACGACGATCACCACTCAAGATCGCTAAGCGCAACCCTTCACTGCGCAAGCGTTCCAGGGCAGCGTGAACATCCGGTCGCAGCTGGTCCTCGATCTGAACCAAGCCCAATAACGTGTTTGCTTCGGCCACTGCCACCACCGTGCCGTTTGCACTGGCCTGCCACGTGTCTTGATGATCGGACCAGCGCACGCCCTGGCGTCGCAGCCAATCGGGCTTGCCAACGCGGAGCTCAACGGCACTGTCCTCCAGTGTTCCGAGCAGGCCTTCCCCAACAACAGTCCGCACGTCGGATGGGTTCAGCAGCTCAAGGTTGCGTCGCTGAGCCTCTTGGAGCAAAGCATGAGCAAGAGGGTGACGGCTGTTTTGCTCCAGGCTTGCCGCCCGTTGCAAAAGACGATCTGGATTGTCAGACATCACCCCCTTAACCAAAGGTCTGCCGAGGGTGAGCGTGCCGGTCTTGTCGAACACCACCTGATCCAAACCAGCCGCCATCTCAAGCACATCTCCACCGCGGAACAACCAACCGCGTCGAGCCGCCAAGCCCGTCGCGACCGTGATCACCGTGGGTGTAGCCAAGCCAAGCGCACAGGGACACGCCACGACAAGCACTGCAATCGCCAACTGCAACGCCAGTCCAATGGGGGTCTCAGCACCACGACCCAGTCCAGCCTGATGACCATGACCAACAGCACCATGCACCATCCCAGGCGCAGAAGCCTGCAAGACCTGCGGCCAAAGATCAGCACCGATTAACCACCAGAACAAAAAAGCAGTGAAGGCGAGAGCAATCACGCCGTAACAGAATCGGCCGGCCACCCGATCAGCGAGGCCCTGGATTGGTGCACGGCGCGCCTGGGCCTGTTCCACAAGCCGAATGATTCGAGCCAACGCTGTCTCGGCACCCACGCGTCGTACTTCCATGACGACCGTCGCCTCGAGATTGAGGCTGCCGGAGGCCAACTCAATGCCGGGCTCTGCCTCCAACGGAAGCGGTTCACCGGTCAAGCTGGAAATATCGATCGCCGAATGACCTTCCAACACAACTCCATCGACAGGCACGCGATCCCCAGCCAGCAATTGCACCTTTTCTCCAGGCCTTAACGCACCCACACGAACCTCACGGATGGCTCCATCAGCCATGACGAGCCTGGCGGAATCGGGCTGAAGCTGGGCCAATTGCTGCAAGGCCTGACCCGTGCGAAAACGAGCTCGTTCCTCAAGGAAACGACCCAACAGCACAAAGCCGAGCAACATCACCGGCTCATTGAAGAAGCATGGCCAACCAACCTGGGGCCAAATCAACGCGACCAAGCTGGCGACATAGGCGCTGCTGACCCCTAGCCCCACCAACGTGTCCATACTTGGCGCTCCGGACCGAGCCGCCTTGATGCCACCGATCAGAATGGGGCGGCCTGGTCCAATCAACGCGATGGTCGCGAGGCTGGCGTGGAAGGGCAACGAACCGATCAACGGCAAACGCAGATGACCGGCTTCGGACAAATGCCCCAAAACCGACAGCACCAATAGCACCAAGGCCACCATCAGCTGGCGCCACTGACGCCACCAGTTCAACCCCTGCGACCCGTCACTGCGCGTTGGGCCCACCTGGTCCTGGAGAGATCGTTCCCGAGCCGTAAAGCCACGATTTGCCAGGGCGCTCACCACTGCATCAACATCGCCTTCCTCAGCAAGATCAAGCCAGGCAGCTCGGCTGACCAAATTCACATCAGCACGCTTCACCCCTGGCTGCTCAAGCAATGTGCGTTCGACAGAGCGGACGCAGCCACCACATTTCATCCCTTCGACGTCGAGAACAACCGTTTGAAGAGCGGACGCCACAAGCCATCGTTCATTACATCAACGCTAGGTCGGGCATCGTCAACGTCAGGATGGATGCCATCCGCCGGCGCAACGTGCCCCGCAGCAACCGCAACGACAACTTCATCGACAAGAGTTTCACGGTCATGGCGGACCTGATCGTCAAACTGTTGCCGATCAACGCACGTTCCAAAGAGGCCTACGTCTATTACCGCGATGGCCTGTCGGCCCAGAACGACGGCGATTACGCCGAAGCCTTGGAGAACTACGAAGAAAGTCTCAAACTCGAAGACAACCCAACCGACCGAGGCGAAACCCTCAAAAACATGGCGATTATCTACATGTCAAATGGGGAGGAGGAACGGGCAATCGAAACCTATCAACAAGCACTTGAAGAAAACCCCAAGCAACCCTCATGCCTGAAAAATATGGGTCTGATTTTTGAAAAATGGGCCCGAATCGCTGAGGAGGACGGACGTCAAGACGATGCCGATCGATGGTTCGACCAAGCTGCTGAGGTTTGGGGTCAAGCCGTTCGACTCAATCCAGGCGGCTACCTCGACATTGAAAACTGGTTGAAATCCTCAGGAAGAAGTAGTGTTGATGTTTATTTTTGAAGTGTTCCCAAAAACACCATCAGCTTTGACCAATAAGCGCTGACCTAGTCATCGATTCAACACTGCTCGCAGACGTCCAACCAAGAGAGGTTATGTGAACACGTGATCAAGGTAGTGCCATAACTTCAGCCAATCTTGCCTGACCTCTATTCACGATTTCACTGGTGACTCCAACGCAAACACTAAAGCAAGGCTTGATGATAAGAATTTCCAGGGATTTTTATCCCTTGACAGTTTCCATCAAGGCAGGTCATGAATTGCTGGTTCTCTGACCAAAGCCTTTGCTTCACCACACTAGACGACATCGCCAAGGCTGACTTTTCTAATGTCCTGCCGATTGCAACAGCGACAATGTTGCTTTGGCTACGGATCAGTAGCACCATTTGCACAAATCCAATCATCATTCTGATGATCTCTTTCCCATCATTTGAGCATTCGCTGATCTGAATCGATCTGCTTGTGAATCAGCGCAACCAAACCTCACGTTTGATCTCATACCTGGACTGAGCCACCCCTCCAGTTGAAGACACACTCTCAAGCTGATCCGGAGTGAAGCTGCACCTCATCACCGAGCGCAAGCACAAGCGCTTCAGCAACCGTTTCAGCTTCCAACAAGACCACATCCAAGCCAGCGGCCAAAGCACTCAAACCACTCCCTTTTGGAACAACTGCACGGTGGAAACCGAGGCGGCCGGCTTCCTGAAGACGCAATTCCAACTGCCCCACCGGTCTGAGCTGACCACCAAGCCCTAATTCACCAATCAAGACGGTTCCTGCAGGCAGCGTGAGATCGCGGAAGCTGGCCACCACCGCAGCAGCCACGCCTAAATCAGCAGCCGGCTCCTCGACCTCCAAACCACCGGCCACCGCGAGATAGCAATCAAAACGAGACAGGGGCAAGCCCATGTGCTTCTCCAGCACTGCCAGGATCTGATGGAGTCGGTTGGTGCCAATTCCAGTTGCGGTGCGACGAGGGCTGGCATAGCTGGTGACATTGACCAAAGCCTGAAGATCCACCACCAACGATCGAGTGCCTTCAGAGGCCACGATCGTGGCCACTCCCGAAGCACGAGCATCGCTGAGAAAGAGCTCGCTGGGGTTTCCTACCTCCTTAAGCCCCTGAGCCTGCATCTCGAAGAGTCCAAGTTCGTGGGTGGCGCCAAATCGATTCTTCACCGCCCGGAGCAAGCGATGGCTAGCGAAGCGATCTCCCTCAAACGTGAGCACCGCATCAACCAGATGCTCCAACACCTTCGGTCCAGCCAGCATCCCCTCTTTCGTGACATGACCGACGAGCAACAGAGCCGTGTCCTGGCGTTTAGCCAACCGCTGCAATGCAGCCGCACATTCCCGAACCTGTCCCACCGATCCAGGAGCACTGGTTAAATCAGCATCATGCAGAGCCTGAATGCTGTCGATGATCGCGATGGCCGGTCGCAGCGCTTCCAACTCTTGCAACACCAAATCCAAGTCGGTCTCTGCCAGCAGCTGAAGGTCGTTGACGCCACCAGCAAGCCGCTGCCATCGCATTTTCACTTGTTGCGCCGACTCTTCAGCGCTCACATACAGCACCGACGCGCTGGCAGCCATGCTCGAGGCGCTTTGCAACAAAAGGGTGCTTTTGCCAATCCCGGGATCACCGCCAACCAGAACCAGCGAACCCGGAACTAAACCTCCGCCAAGCACCCGATCAAATTCTTTGGAACCCGTTAACAAACGCTGAACAGGCTGATCGTCCAACGACGCCATTGCCGTTGAGCGCCGCGGAGCCGGAATGGCGTCTGGATCCGATCCGCGACGGCGGCGGCGGCCATCGATGGAGGGCTGGGTCTGCTCCACCAGGGTGTTCCAGCTACCACACTCCGGACAGCGTCCAAAGAACTGACGCGCCTTGGCACCACAGGCTTGGCAGACATAAGAGGAGCCGGAACGAGGCACTGAGAACTATGAAGAAAGTTGCTGATGAGTGACAGGAAGGGGGGTGGCCGCTTTTATCTGTTCCGAAGAAGCAGTAAGCGCCAAAGGCGTATGACGGCCACGGCTCCCACCAAGGAAACAATCCTCGTGGTCGACGATGAGGCGTCGATCCGTCGGATTCTGGAAACCCGACTTTCGATGATCGGGTACAACGTCGTCACAGCCTGTGACGGCACCGAAGCTCTTGAGCTGTTTCACAACTGCATCCCTGATCTGGTGGTGCTTGACGTGATGATGCCGAAGCTGGATGGCTACGGCGTTTGCCAGGAACTCCGAAAAGAATCGGACGTCCCGATCGTCATGCTCACGGCTCTTGGGGATGTCGCTGACCGCATCACCGGTCTTGAATTGGGTGCAGACGATTACGTCGTCAAACCTTTCAGCCCCAAGGAGCTCGAAGCTCGCATTCGCTGTGTTCTGCGCAGGGTCGAGAAAGAACAGGTTGCCGGGATCCCCAATTCCGGAGTGATTCAGGTTGCCGATTTACGCATCGACACCAACAAGCGCCAGGTGTTCCGTGCCGATGAGCGGATCCGGCTCACCGGAATGGAATTCAGCTTGCTGGAACTGCTTGTGAGCCGTTCTGGAGAACCCTTCAACAGGGGTGAAATCCTCAAGGAGGTCTGGGGCTACACGCCGGAACGTCATGTCGATACCCGGGTGGTCGATGTTCACATCTCCAGGCTGCGCTCCAAACTGGAGGACGATCCGGCTAACCCCGAGTTGATCCTCACAGCCCGGGGCACCGGTTACTTGTTCCAGCGCATCGTCGACTCCGTTGCCTCCGAAGGGTCCTGATTCCTCCCCGGCCGATGGGCCTCGGAGTAAAAGCAGCCGGCCGCGGGCAATCCGCCGTCTGGTGATTTGGTACCGGCGCAATGCAGCCGTGACCACAATCGTGGATAGTGCGACCACGTCTGCAAGCGTGGCGGGAACGGTGGCTGGCAACGTTGCCGGAACCGTTGCCAGCAGTGTTCTGCAACCCTTGGTCTTCGATCCACTACGCCGATTGCAGGGTGGGGGTGGAGACGAGATCGATGACCGCGAGCGACTCTGGGTCGCCGTTGACGGGATGGGCGGTGATCATGCTCCTGGACCGATTCTGGAAGGATGCCTGCAAGCACTGGATCGCTTGCCTCTTCGGATCAAATTCATCGGCGAGAGTGACAAGGTCATCGCATCGGCGAATTCCCTCGGCATCGAAGAGCAAATGCAATCGGCGATCACTGCCGGGCAGCTGGAACTCGTGCCAAGCGGACCATCCATTGGCATGCATGACGAAGCGACAGCCGTACGACGCAAAAGAACTGCAAGCATCAATATCGCGATGGATCTCGTCAAAAAAGGCGAAGCTTTAGCGATTTATTCGGCCGGCAATTCCGGTGCTGTGATGGCCTCAGCCATTTTTCGGCTCGGACGCCTCAAAGGCATCGATCGGCCTGCCATCGGCGCTCTTTTCCCCACCAAGGATCCCGGACAGCCCGTTCTCGTGCTGGATGTGGGAGCCAACATGGACTGCAAACCGGCCTACCTTCACCAATTCGCTTTACTCGGCAACATTTACAGCCGTGATGTGTTGCAGGTGAACCGCCCTCGCATCGGATTGCTCAACATTGGCGAAGAAGAATGCAAAGGCAATGAGCTCTCCTTGCGCAGTTACAAAATCTTGAGTGATGAAAAGCGTTTTCACTTTGCTGGCAATTGTGAAGGACGCGATGTTTTATCCGGCGAATTTGACGTGGTGGTCTGTGACGGCTTCACCGGCAACGTGCTGCTGAAATTCCTGGAATCGGTGGGCAGCGTGCTGCTGGGTGTTCTGCGGGCCGAACTACCCAGAGGACGTCGCGGCAAGGTTGGGTCCGCTTTTTTGCGGAGCAATCTCAAACGAATCAAAAAGCGACTTGACCATGCCGAACATGGCGGCGCCCTTCTTCTTGGCGTGAACGGAATCTGCGTCATTGGTCACGGAAGCAGCAAAGCCCTCTCCGTTGTGAGTGCACTTCGATTGGCCCATTCCGCTGCAAGCCATGGCGTGATGGATGATCTGGCGGAACTACAAAGCCATAAACCCATCAGCGCCTGAGCCCTTTTCAAGCTGCTGTGATTGACTGACGCCATTGCAGAACAGTCCCCAGATTGGTTGAGCTGCCACTCAGGCCATGTGGTGTCCTAATCAGGGGATGCGGGAGCGCGACACCATCGCGCTCAATCAGCAATGAGGATCTCGGCCAACGCGTCGAGACCAGCGATGAATGGATCCGCAGTCGAACAGGGATCGGCGCACGTCGGGTCGTCGGCACAAATGAGTCCCTCATCGATCTGAGTGCAGCCGCTTCAAGCGCAGCCCTGGAGATGGCTGGCTGGCCTGCAGAGAGCCTGGATCTCATCTTGCTCGCGACGTCCACACCAGATGATCTATTCGGATCTGCGCCGCGATTACAGAGTCGACTAGGAGCGTCCCATGCCGCAGCCTTTGATCTCACTGCGGCTTGCAGTGGCTTTCTTTTCGCCCTGATTACTGCCGCTCAATATCTGCGAAGCGGTGCGATGCGTCGCATTTTGGTGGTCGGCGCCGATCAGCTCAGTCGATGGGTCGACTGGAACGACCGACGATCCTGCGTGCTCTTTGGGGATGCTGCCGGTGCTGTGGTGCTGGAAAGCCGCGACGATGGGCAAGACGACTTACTGGGCTTTCTGATGCGCTGCGATGGCAGCCGCGGTGAGGTGTTGCAACTTCCCCAGATCAAGACACATGCGCCCTTGGTGGGGGAGGCAACCCACCAATGCGGGGGGTTCGAGCCCATCCGCATGAATGGCCAAGAGGTCTACAAGTTCGCTGTGCGGGAAGTACCAGCCATCCTGGAAGCCTTACTGGACACAACCAACTGTCAGGCCGAGCAGCTTGATTGGCTTCTGCTGCATCAAGCCAACCAACGCATCCTTGATGCCGTAGCCGAACGATTTTCCATCCCAAAAACCAAAGTTTTGAGCAACCTTGCCAACTACGGCAACACATCTGCAGCGACCATTCCCTTAATGCTCGATGAGGCTGTCAGGGATGGCAGGGTCCAACCAGGCCATCAACTCGCCAGCAGTGGTTTTGGAGCCGGACTGAGCTGGGGCGCCGCTCTGCTGCGGTGGAGCGGGCCGGCTTAATCTCCGGCACTGCCGACGCAACGAATCGATGTCGATCGCCTGGGTGTTCCCCGGACAGGGATCTCAGAAGGTGGGCATGGCTGATCAGCTGATCACACTCCCAGAAGCCAGTGATCGTTTCGCCATGGCATCAGACCTACTCGGCCGTGATCTACTCGCCATCTGTCGCGGACAAAACGTGGAGGGCAACGGTCCCCACGAGCTCAATGACACGCGCAACACCCAACCGGCCCTATTTGTCATTGAGTCGCTCCTCGTTGACAACCTGCATGCGCAGGGACGGGACGCATCTTTAGTGGCAGGCCACAGCCTTGGTGAACTCGTCGCCCTCTATTCGGCCGGTGTGTTTGACCTCGCGACGGGCCTGAAATTGATGCAAATTCGCTCCGAACTGATGGCCGCCGCCGGTGGCGGAGCCATGACCGCAGTCATTGGATTTGACCGGGGTGAGCTCCAGGACCTCGTTCAGGCCACTGAAGGGATCAGCATTGCCAACGACAACAGCGACGCCCAGGTCGTGCTCTCGGGGACACCAGAAGCCGTGACTGCTGTGAGCAAGAAGCTGACCTGCAAGCGGGCGATCCCTCTAGCGGTTTCAGGAGCCTTCCATTCACCGTTTATGGCCGAAGCCGCTCAGCGCTTTGCCGAACAATTGGATCAGGTCACATTCCAGGACGCGCGCATCCCTGTGCTTAGTAACTGTGAACCCTCTCCAAGCCAAGCAGCAGAGGTCCTAAAACAACGACTCAAACATCAAATGACCACGGGCGTTCGCTGGCGTGAAACCATGACGGCCATGGGCGAATTTGGCATCGACACCATGGTGGAGATCGGTCCGGGCAATGTTCTTAGCGGCCTCGCCAAGCGTTCCATGAAAGGCATCTCCTCCTCACAAATCGCCGGGACGGCTGATCTAGGACTGTGACAAGTGACATGGATTCCGCCGCGCTGCTCGCACCACGGCCAAGCCTGACTTACCGCCTAGTCAGCAGCCTGCTCGTTTTCCCGATCTTCCGATGGCTGTTCCGAGGATCCACCAGCGGAAATGAGCATGTTCCAAGCCAAGGTCCCCTGGTTGTAGTGGCCAATCACGGCTCCCATCTCGACCCTCCCTTGCTTGGCCATGCCCTCGGCCGTCCAGTGGCCTTTATGGCCAAAGCTGAACTGTTTGAGATCCCAATTTTGGGGGGAGTGATCCGTGCCTGTGGTGCTTATCCCGTACGACGTGGTGCCAGCGATCGCGAGGCCATCAGAACGGCGACGGCTCGACTGAATGAAGGCTGGGCTACGGGAGTTTTTTTAGATGGCACGCGTCAACATGACGGCCGAGTCAACCATCCGCTCCCTGGAGCAGCACTGCTTGCAGCACGCAGTGGTGCACCGTTGTTGCCCGTGGCGATCATCAACAGTCACCGAGCCCTAGGCAGCGGAAGTTCTTGGCCACGCCTGGTGCCGATCCAGCTCCGTATCGGCGCCGTCATTCCTCCCCCCAGTGGTCGGCGCAAAGCAGATCTAGAGGCCACCACTGAAGAAGTCCAACGACGGATCAACTCCCTCTTGGATCAGGGGTTGCTGCGTCCCTGAGATCACGACCAGTCACAACCCAGGTCACCGCCCGCAACCAGTCGCCGAAACGTTTGAGGTGTCCCTCCTCGCGACAGTTGGGAGCGCAAGCCACAGGCACTCCGGTGAGATGTATCCCACGACTGCCCGCAACCACCTGACCAACCGCCATCGATCGGGGCAAATGATCTTCGCTAGTCACCATCAAGACGTGACGGATCCCACGAGTTTTTAAGTCATCAACCAGCGAGGTGAAATTGCCCAAAGTGTCACGTGCTCTGTAATCCAGCTGCACTCGCTCCTGAGGCAGACCTTCCTCTTCCACCAACCAATTGGCGTATTCGGGGTTGCTTCCACCACTCACCAGCAAGGGAAGCTTGAGCTCCCGAGCCAACCTGGCTCCCATGCGTTCACGCTCAACATCACCACCCAAGACCAACACCATCTGAGGTGCACTGCGATCGAGGATCGCCTGGCGATAAGGCGCCAATGGGCCGGTGCTGCACATCCAAACCAGCAAACCACCACCAAGGAGCAATCCAGCCCTCAATCCAGCCATTAGACCGGTCCCACTGGTGATGTGGGATAAATCGGAAGAACGCTCTGCCACGGGCAGTGCTCGCCTCGAGCCAACGCATCGCGCAACAACTGCAAGAGACGCGCCACATCCTTATCCACATCGTCCTCGGCCATCACAACCCGAGGACCAAGGCTGCAATCACTCGCCTGAAGCTGGGGTCGTTCAAGCTCCTCCACCTGATCAGCCTGAACGCGATAGCAGCCCACCACCTGTCCCCGTCGCGGTAGGTCGCGACGAATCCAAAACGGTTCCGAGGCTGGAGGAAGCTGGCATGCCAACCGAGCCGCCATCAAGGCATAACTGCTAACACCCAGTAACGGGCATCCCAATTGCTGCGCCAAGCTCCTGGCCAAGACCACTGAGAGACGGGTGCCGGTAAAGCCGCCGGGCCCCGTCGCCACCGCCAAACCCTCCAGACCCATCCATCTCTCCTTGTCGAGCAGAGCATCAATCCTGGAGATCAAACTGTTCGATAAACCACGGCCGTCGGGGAACACCATCTTTAAAACGCCATGATCACAGCGAAGCGGATCCAGCACCGCGACGCCAAAATCTTGCGACGTGCTGTGCAAAGCCAACAGCAATGGGGTCCGACTCATCCGGGCAGCTCCTCACCGGGGCGCAGACGCTGCCATCGTCCTGGATCGGATAAAAAGCTATCGCAGCCACGCACGTCCCACTCCACACCGGCACCCCCACCCGGCAAATCCATCACAGACACATGAATCCGCGGAGATCTGGGTTGAATGTCAGGCGTCTCGCAAAGATGAATGACGCCGTGCTGCCGCTCAACTGCGTGATAGGCCTGACAGCGGTCGACCCAGCGGCAGTCAACGCAGATGCACATGCCTCCACACGCCGTATCGGACAACATTCTGAAACCTGACGCCAAGACTGCCGACCTTTGGCGTGAATTGGCCCCGCAGCACTGGCCTATTCCACTCACAGCTCTACCGAATGGCACTGCACTGGTGGGAGGAGCCGTCCGTGATGCACTGCTGGGGCGCCTCAACAAAAAACCAGATCTCGATCTGGTAGTGCCCAACGGAGCTCTTGCTCTCAGCCAAAGTCTTGCTGGAACGCTGGGAGGAAGCTCGGTTGTCCTCGATGAACAACGTGACATTGCCAGGTTGGTCATCAATGGGTGGACCATCGACCTAGCCCGTTGCGATGGTGAGTCCATTGATGACGATCTCTGGCGCCGTGACTTCCGGCTCAATGCCATCGCTTTGCCACTGCGACCAGCCGGAGCTCTGATTGATCCAACAGGAGGGCAAGAAGATCTAGAGCGGGGGCAACTCGTTGCTGTTAGCGAGCGCAATCTCACCGACGATCCATTGCGGCTGCTAAGGGGTCTGCGATTGCTTGCCGAAATCCCACTGGACCTCGACCAACAAACAGCGGTCTGGATCAAAACCCATCGAACTCGATTGACGGACGTCGCCCCCGAACGAATCCTCAATGAATTGCAACGCCTTGTGACGGCTGATCATTTCGACAACGTGTGGTCCGTCCTTCTCGAGCTGGAATTGCTGAAACCCTGGAACAACCTCGAGGGCAATACAGAATTACATCGGTCGCCACCTCGTCTTTCTGAGACTTTCGGAATGACAGACGACGAACGCGCTCTGGCTCTCCCACTGGCGCGTTGGATTCACCTGAGCAGTGATTCAGGTCTAGAACAATTGCGCGCGAGTCGTCAGTTGCAACGGCGTTGCCGTCGCCTACGCCATTGGATCCAACTCGTCAGCGGCCAGCAAGACAGGCTCACAGAAGTACAGCGTGTTCAACTCCACCTAGAGCTGGAAGAGGATTTACCCGCTCTCATCTTGCATCTGCCTCAAGAGATTGGACGGACATGGCTCACTCGCTGGCGCAACCCCAGTGATCCGCTTTTTCATCCCACCTCACCCGTCGATGGATCCATGTTGCAAAATGCACTAGGGCTGTCTCCAGGACCCGTTCTCGGCCGATTGCTTCATCACCTTCGCCACGAACGAGCATTCGGTCGTGTGAATGGACATGCATCGGCAATCACGGAAGCGAAGCGTTGGTTTTCCCTCCAAAGCGACTTGCTGTGATTAACTCTCTATGTGTCAACGATAACGGTCCGACACCGACAGATCACACTCAATTTCTTTCATGAGCATCCGCCTTTACATCGGCAATTTGCCGCAATCCTTTGACGATCAGGAGCTGGATGCTCTGTTGAAGAGTGTCGGGGAAGGGATCCGCTTCAAGCCGGTTCTGGACCGTGAAACAGGCAGTTGCAGGGGATTTGGCTTCGCCAATGTCGACGATCCCAAGCTTGCGGATGCCCTGATCGAACAGCTGAACGGCAAAGAGTTTGGCGGCAATTCACTCAGGGTGGAACGTTCTGAGCGCCGTGAAAACAATTCTGGCAATCGTCGCGGCGGAGCTGGAAACAGTGGACAACCTCAAGCCTCCCGCAGAGCGGCCAACAAGGTCGTCCATAGCGATGCTCCAGAAGAACCAGCACCTGATCCACGCTGGGCGGGTGAGCTCTCCAAATTAAAAGATTTGCTGAGCAACCAAAAAACTGCTGTTTAAGTTTTTGAGGAGGAAATGAACCCTCTTTCATTCAACGGGCCTGCGCCAGAAGAAACGAACGGGGCAGGTCAGCAATTTTGGCAATTTTGCTGACATAAGCTCGTTGATTGAAGACGTCGTAGTCAATTTGTTCGATGGCATCAAGGATGCGTTTGTAAAGCCGTAGTGAAGTCCAGACTGGCCAACGCGCATCTCTGGAGAGCCAACGCACTCCACTTTCAGATCGATCAAACCAATCGCGAGCTCGTTGAAGTTGAAAACTCATGAGCGACCGCCAGGCATTGTTCAGACGACCAGCCATGAGATCCTCTTCTGAATAACCAAAGCGTTCAAGATCCTCCAAGGGGAGATAAATCCTGCCGCGGCCTCGATCTTCACCAACATCCCTCAAAATGTTGGTGAGTTGATTGGCAATTCCCAGAGCAACTGCTGCATCTGAGGTGTCAGGACAGGCGCTCCAAGGGGCTGATGTGTAAGCCCCATCCACACCCATCACCCCCTGGGTCATCAAACCGACTGTTCCTGCAACGCGGTAGCAATAAAGCTTGAGATCCTCAAAGCGCGGATAACGCGTCCAAGTGAGATCCATGCGTTGCCCCTCGATCATGTCGAGGTAGGGCTGAATTCCTTGAGGAAATTTCTCTAAGGTATGGACCATCACTGCGTCGAGCCGATCATCAACCCTGCCGCTGAACATCGCACGGGTTTTTTGCTCCCATTGATTTAATCGCTCTGCAAGTTCATCAACCGATCTGGACTGAGCCTCTGGGCTGTCCATCAATTCATCCGTGCGACGGCACCAGACGTAAATCGCCCAGATTGCACGCCTTTTCTCAGGTGGCAACAGCAATGTGCCGATATAGAAGGTCTTGGCCCATTCAGCGGTCTCGCGACGGCAGTCTTCAAAGGCTGCAGTGAGTTCCGCAGACATCCCCGCCATGGCTCAGGCTGCAGCAATGGAATGATCCACAACTTCAGCACACAACTTGCCGCTGAGGACAGCCCCTTCCATGGATGCGAGATAGCGCTGCATCGTGTAATCACCTGCCAAGAAAAAATTACTGATCGGAGTGGCCTGATTTGGTCGTAGTTTCTGACATCCAGGCGTCGTTTTGTAAACCGACAACGGCGTTTTGACCACCTTGTACTTGCGCAGCTTGGCAGGGTTGTCGCCACTGAAATGCATCGGGAAGAGCTTCTTCAGCTCACCCATTGTGGCGTCGATAATCTCTTCATCTGGACGGCCAATCCAGTCCTTAGCAGGAGCGAACACCAACTCAAGCATTGACTGATCCGGATCTTCGTACTCCCTGCAGGTAATGCTCATGTCGGCGTAAACGCTGAGCAAGGGGGAACGGCTGAACAACAGGTGATCGATATCGGTGAGCTTACGGTCGAACCAAAGATGCAGGTTGATCACCGGCACGCCACGCAGACCGTCGAGTTTCTTGAAGACCTCCATCTGCTTCCAGGGTTCCGGCAACAGCAACTTGAACGGATCAACGGGCAGAGCACTGACGTAGGCATCGGCCTTGAAATCAAAGCTGTCCTTGCCCTTCACTCCGCCGATATGGAAAGCCTCGACAGAACCGTCCTCATTCAGCTTGATCTCTCGCAAGGGGCTGTCGAGATGCACCTCACCCCCTCTGGAGGTGATGTGGTCCACCATCGGCTGACAAAGCCTTTCAGGAGGTGCACCATCGAGAAACGCCATCTGTGAGCCGTTTTTTTCCTGCAGGAAGCGGTTCAAAGCCGTAAGCACCACCGTGGCGGAGATCTCATCGGGATCAATAAAGTTCAACGCCTTGCTCATGGCGATGAACACCTCATCATTCACCCTCTCTGGGATGTTGTGGATCCGTAGCCACTCGGTCCAGGAATATTGATCGCACTCCTCCACATAACCCTGGCCGCGCAGCATCGCCGGCACAAGACCTAGACCAAAACTGATCTTTTCCGGCCAAGTGAGCATGTCGTTGTTCCCCAAAATGGCCGCTACACCATTGATCGGAGCCGGCAAATCTGGAAAATCAAAACGGCTGTAGGTTCCTGGTTCCTCAGGCTGATTGAAGATCATCGAATGGCTTTTCCACTGCAGCCGGTCTTCGATGTTCAGTTCTTTAAACAGCTGCAGCATGTTCGGGTAAGCCCCGAAAAAAATATGCAACCCGGTTTCATACCAGTCGCCTTCGTCGTCCTTCCACGCAGCCACCTTGCCACCGAGGACATCACGGGCTTCCAAAACGATCGGTGTATGGCCGAGATCAGACAAATACTTGGCACAGGACAGGCCTGCTAGGCCTGCTCCGGCGATGGCAACGCGCATGCGGCCCATGGAATCGGTTGCCAACCTTAAAAGGACCGCCTCCTCAGTTGCTTCTTAAAGTCTTTGACATAGTCCTCACGCGCCATGGCTGACACCCTGCTGAAGTGCACGACACGACATGTGCGCCTCTTCACAGCCCGTGTTGAAAACGACGACCTTGTCCCGGACCCCGATCAACTCACCTTGGATCTGGACCCTGACAACGAATTTCTGTGGGATGAGCCTGCTGTACAAACAGTCCAAAAACGTTTCAGAGAACTTGTCGATGCAGCGTCTGGAGGCGAACTGAGCGATTACAGCTTGCGACGCATCGGAACCGAGCTCGAGGGCACCATTCGTCAACTCCTGCAAGCAGGGAAATTGAGTTACAACCCAGATGCACGGGTGGCCAACTATTCCATGGGCCTACCGCGCACACCTGAGCTGCTGTGAACCGTTCCCGCTACGACCGCAGCGAACGAAACAGCCGCAGCGAACGAAACAGCCGCAGCGAACGGTCAGAGCGCTACGACCGTCAGTCCAGGAGCCAAGCCGATCGCCGTGAGTGGGACAGCCGCTACGACCGTCGAAGTGCTGGATATGGGCGTCCGCCAGGCCCTCCAAGTACCGGTGGCGGTCTCAGCGGATTCAGTTTCAACACCCTGTCAGCAGCGGTACTCGCCGGCGTTCTGGTCGTTGGCATCGGCATTGGCAGTGCTGTCACCAGCACGACCCAAGGCGATCAAGGCAACATCGCCAGCAGTCAACAACTGGATATGGCTGTACCAGATCCGGAATTTTGTCGTCAGTGGGGAGCGAGCGCCTTCGTGATGGATATCGAGATGTATACAACGCTCAATCCCTCAAGCAGTTTCGTCACGCAACCAACCTTGCAACCAGGCTGTGTCATCCGTCGAGAAAACTGGTCGGTCTTACGCAAGGAGGGAGCGATCACTGCCGAACAAGAGCGAGAGTGCAAGCAGCGCATGAACACCTTTGCTTACATCGGCTCGGTACGGGATAAACCCGTGGTGCGCTGCGTCTACCAGACCGACATCACACAGAACAAATTCATCATGAAAGGGGTGGCCGATGACACGGTCGGAATCACTCCAGAAGCTGATCAGTTCTGAACCTCACGTCTGCCGGATCGGGCTATCTGGACTGGCAAACACGGGCAGCACGTCTTGTCTGAACGCAGCTGATGCCCTGGAGCAGTACCGCGCCGGATGGGTGATCAATTTCAATTGACGTCTCACCTGCAAATCCACAACGACCGGGCGATGAATGGTGCCAGCTGCCAATTCCCGTTCAATGGACACCACGGGAACAAAAGCGGCGCCCAGTCCTGCCTGAACGGCGTTTTTGATCGCCTCCAGTGAATTCAGCTCCATCTCAATGCGCAGGCGCTGCACATCAAGTCCTGAACGACCCAACAGATGGTCCACCATCTTGCGAGTGGTGGATTGAGCGTCCAAACAAACAAACCCCAATCGATACAGATCCTCCTTGGTCAGTTCCGCCAACCGCGCCAAGGGATGTTTCACCGGAAGCACGAGAGCTAACTCATCGCTGGCGTAAGGCACCACCTGCAAGAGCTCATTCAGTTCGGGAGGCAGCTCTCCACCAATGATTGCGAGATCAATCTGACCATTGGCCACGCTCCAACCTGTGCGCCTTGTGCTGTGCACTTGCAGCTGCACGGCAACATCCGGATACTTCTGCCGAAACAGCCCGATCATGCGCGGCATTAGGTAAGTGCCTGTGGTCTGGCTAGCTCCCACAATCAGCGACCCACCCTTCAAATTGTGAAGGTCATCCAAGGCGCGGCAGGCTTCGTCGCATTGGCTGAGGATCCGATCGCAATAACTCAGCAGCAAATGGCCTGCCTCAGTGAGCTGAGCCTTCCTCCCTCCGCGATCAAACAACGACACCTCAAGCTGCTTCTCCAAGTTTTGGATCTGGAGGCTGACAGCCGGTTGGGTGACATAAAGACTGTCTGCCGCCTTCTTGAAGCTCCCCTCATTGACGATCGCCCGCAAGATACGCAGCTGATCCAACGTGAACGGCAGATCGGCCATGGTGACCCGCTCGTCCAACGAAAACCGTTCGACTGTACGAGTGGCGTGAACGCCATCGAGAATCAATAGATTCAGATCAAGACAATGCGATGAACGATCAACACAGCAGTGTCGTAATGCTCCTGCTGCTCTTGTTGTTCGCCCTCATTCATAGCGGTGGAGCAGCACTGCGGATTCGGGCGGAATCTCTCATTGGAGCGCGGGCCTGGCGATTGATCTTCGCTGCCTTAAGCATTCCCTCGGCGGTGCTGCTGATCGGTTGGTTCCTGGCTCATCGCTACGACGGTGTTCGTCTTTGGAATTTGCAAGGCGTTCCAGGCCTGGTGCCACTGGTTTGGATCGGCACGGCCATCAGCTTTTTGTTCCTCTATCCAGCGACCTACAACCTTCTAGAGATCCCAGCGGTGTTGCAACCCAAGGTGCGCCTCTACGCCAGCGGAATTATCCGGATCAGTCGCCACCCCCAAGCCATAGGCCAGATCCTCTGGTGCTGCACCCATGCGCTTTGGATCGGAAGCAGTTTCATGTTGGTCACATGTCTTGGTTTGATCGGCCATCACCTCTTTGCGATCTGGCATGGCGACCGACGCTTGCATCAACGATTTGGTGAAGCGTTCGACGAGCTGCGGCAAAGCACTTCAGTCATCCCCTTTGTCGCGGTCTTAGATGGCCGCCAAAGTCTTGCCTGGCAAGAGTTTCTACGACCTGCTCAACTGGGAATTGCGATTGCCATCGGCCTGTTCTGGTGGGCCCATCGCTTGATTCCTTCGGCTGTGTACGTGATGCGTCACTCACGTCTGGAAAGCTTGCTGAGCTGAATTGCCTAAACTCCGATCAAAACTGCCTGGAGCGGATGTCCGCGGCCGCCGAACTCGCCTGGTTGATTCCTGTTCTGCCCTTAGTCGGCGCAGTGATCACCGGTCTGGGACTGATCAGCTTCAACCGCACGGTGAACCGATTGCGAAAACCGGTTGCACTGCTGTTAATCACGTGTGTTGGTGCCGCTGCAGTGCTCAGCTATGCCGTTCTGGCAGGCCAATTAAGTGGCGCTCCTGTGGTGGAGCATCTGTTTATTTGGGCTAGTGCAGGCAATTTCAGCCTGCCGATGGGATACGTCGTCGACCCACTCGCGGCGGTGATGTTGGCCCTGGTCACCACCATTGCGCTCTTGGTGATGATCTACTCCCATGGATACATGGCTCACGACAAGGGCTATGTCCGCTTCTTCACTTATTTAGCTCTGTTCAGCAGCTCAATGCTGGGGCTCATCATCAGCCCGAACCTGCTGGAAATTTATGTCTTTTGGGAGCTCGTTGGCATGTGCTCCTATTTGCTGGTCGGCTTCTGGTATGACCGCGATGGCGCTGCCCACGCCGCTCAGAAGGCCTTTGTCGTCAATCGTGTCGGTGACTTCGGCTTGCTGCTTGGAATCCTCGGTCTGTTTTGGGCCACAGGCAGCTTTGACTTTCAAGGAATTGCCGATGGTCTGAGCCAAGCGTTAAGCACTGGCTCTGTTCCGATGTGGGCCGCCTTGGCGCTTTGCATCCTCGTGTTTATGGGACCCATGGCTAAGTCAGCCCAATTCCCACTACATGTATGGCTACCAGATGCCATGGAGGGTCCAACACCGATTTCCGCATTGATCCATGCCGCAACGATGGTGGCGGCTGGAGTGTTCCTTGTCGCCCGTTTAGATCCGCTGTACAGCCAGTTCCCATCCATTCAGTTGATCATTGCGGTCGTTGGAACGATTACTTGCTTTTTAGGAGCATCGATTGCCCTAACCCAAATGGATTTAAAAAAGGGTTTGGCTTACAGCACCGTGTCCCAACTGGGTTACATGATGCTGGCGATGGGCTGTGGAGCCCCTGTTGCTGGACTCTTCCATTTGGTCACGCATGCCTTTTTTAAGGCGATGTTGTTTCTCTGCTCCGGATCCGTCATCCACGCCATGGAGGACGTCGTCGGACACGAGCCAGTTCTGGCGCAGGACATGCGGTTGATGGGCAACCTTCGTCAAAAGATGCCGATCACCGCAACCACGTTCTTAATCGGCTGCATCGCCATCAGCGGAATCCCTCCGCTTGCCGGTTTCTGGAGCAAGGACGAGATCCTGGGTCAGGCTTTCAACAGCTTCCCCCTGCTGTGGTTTGTCGGCTTCTTAACAGCCGGAATGACCGCCTTTTACATGTTCAGGCTTTACTTCCTCACCTTCGAGGGTAATTTCCGCGGTCACAATCCTTCCCTACAACGTCAACTCCTAATCGATGCAGGCCGCCTCAGTGAAGAAGAGGAGCATCATCATCACGGAGGCACGTTGCATGAATCCCCTTGGTCGATGACCCTGCCACTTGCGGTTCTTGCGATTCCCTCCGTGCTGGTCGGTCTCGTTGGAGTTCCTTGGAACAGTCGTTTCGCGGCACTCCTCAATCCAGAGGAAGCGATCGAAATGGCAGAACATTTCGACTGGGGGGAATTTCTTCCCCTTGCTGGTGCCTCCGTTGCGATCTCAACTGCTGGTATCACCATCGCCATTTTGGCCTACGCCTTACAACGCATTGATTTAGGTCAATTGGTCGCCGCCCGCGTCCCAACGATCAATGCCTTCCTGTCAAACAAATGGTATTTGGATGCAATCAACGAAAAGTTATTCGTGCAAAGCAGTCGCAAACTGGCCCGCGAAGTGCTTGAAGTTGATGCCAAGGTTGTGGATGGAGTCGTCAATCTCACAGGCTTGCTCACCCTTGGCAGCGGAGAGGGACTCAAGTACCTCGAGAACGGCCGGGCTCAGTTCTATGCCCTAATCGTCTTTGCGGGTGTGATTGCTCTCGTCGTGCTATTCGGCGTACTGGGCGGGCCGACCGCGTAAAAACACTGGCGACAAACCCTGTCTTCATTCGTTGATGTGTGTGTCATCGCCTATCGAGGTGATGACAGGACCTCTGAGATTTCTACAGTTCTTTTAGTGGTGATCTGGCCAGACAGTGATTGAGTTTGCCGTCGCAGGGCTGACGGAACCAGTGAACGCCACCGTTCCTTGGCTCAGCCTCGCGATTCTCTTTCCCATCGTCGGGGCACTTGTGGTGCCGTTCATCCCCGATGCCGGTGATGGGAAACAGGTGCGCTGGTATTCCCTTGGCATCACCTTGGTGACATTTCTCATCACGGTTGCCGCTTACCTCAACGGATATGACCCCTCCTCCAGTGGGTTACAGCTCGCGGAACGGGTGAGCTGGCTTCCTGATCTGGGACTCACCTGGGCAGTTGGTGCAGACGGGTTGTCGATGCCACTCATCTTGCTCACCAGTTTCATCACCTCCCTCGCCTGCCTGGCGGCCTGGCCGGTGAGTTTTAAACCAAAACTGTTCTATTTCTTGCTGCTGGCCATGGATGGCGGCCAGATCGCCGTCTTTGCTGTTCAGGACATGCTGCTCTTTTTCCTGGCCTGGGAATTGGAGTTGATTCCTGTGTATTTGTTACTGGCGATCTGGGGTGGCAAGAAACGTCAGTATGCGGCCACGAAATTCATTCTCTATACAGCTGGCAGCTCGCTTTTCATCCTGCTTGCAGCCCTGGCCATGGGCTTCTTTGGCGGAGGCACCCCAAGCTTTGAATACACCGACCTTGCTGCCAAGAACTTCGGCACTGGTTTCCAGCTGCTCTGTTATGCAGCTCTGCTGATCGCCTTCGGCGTCAAGCTCCCCATTGTGCCCCTTCACACCTGGCTACCAGATGCCCATGGCGAAGCGACGGCACCAGTTCACATGTTGCTAGCCGGCATTCTTTTAAAAATGGGGGGATACGCCCTGTTGCGGTTCAACTGTGAGCTTTTGCCAGCAGCTCACGTTCAATTCGCGCCGCTACTCATCGTTTTGGGGGTCGTGAACATCATCTATGCCGCCCTCACGTCGTTCGCCCAGCGCAATCTGAAGCGCAAAATCGCCTACAGCTCAATCAGCCACATGGGTTTTGTGCTGATTGGGATTGGCAGTTTCAGCGCCCTCGGTTCAAGTGGAGCGATGTTGCAGATGATTAGCCATGGGCTGATTGGCGCCAGTTTGTTCTTTCTTGTGGGAGCGACCTATGACCGCACCCACACTCTGCAGCTTGATGAAATGGGGGGTGTGGGACAAAAGATGCGCATTATGTTTGCGCTTTGGACCGTCTGTGCGCTGGCCTCCCTTGCCTTGCCAGGCATGAGCGGCTTTGTCAGCGAGCTAATGGTGTTTGCTGGTTTTGCGACCGATGAGGCTTACACCTTGCCTTTCCGAGTGGTGATCTGCGGGCTCGCGGCGATTGGTGTCATCCTTACCCCGATTTATCTCCTCTCAATGTTGAGGGAGATCTTCTTCGGTAAAGAGAAAGCTGAACTGGTGTCCCACACCAATCTCGTTGATGCTGAACCCCGAGAGGTTTACATCATTGGCTGCCTTTTGGTCCCGATCATCGGGATCGGTCTCTATCCGAGGCTGATGACAGACAGTTATCGATCCTCAATCGAAGCTCTCGTGAACAGGGATATCAATGCCATGGAGGGAATAGCTCGTCCAACGGCCCCGATCATCCGACAACAACCCACACTGCAAGCCGTTCTACGTGCTCCATCTCTGCCGGGATCATGAAAAAACTGCATCAGCTGGCCCAGCCTGAGGCACGGGGGGGAGAGAACCCCTAAGTTCTGAACGTTCACCAATGTCCGCCATGCGCCAGATCAATTTCGGCCTGATCTTCGCCTTCGGCCTGACGATGGTGTTCTTCACTCTTGAGAACACTGCAGCCACCACCATTCATGTTTTGCCTGGTCTGCAATACACGCTCCCACTTGCAGCCTTGCTGTTGCTAGTTGCAGGATTTGGAGCGATCGCAGCTTGGTTCTTCGCCGCATGGAGCGGAATGCTGACCAACGTGGATCAGATCAGCAAAGCGAGCGAATTCGAAGCCCAACAAGTTCGGATCCAAGAATTGGAAACAGATTTGAACCGCTATCGCTCAACAGTCGAAACCCAACTAGGACTGCTACCTGCCACCACCGTGAGCAGCGGCGGAGCAGAGGAATCAACAGAGAACTAAAACCTGCCAGAGATTCCGATTGGCATCTTCTGACTGGCATCATCCATCCTTCATCGATAGGTTTGATCAGTTGAGATCTCCTTTTGCAGCAGGTTGGACCCAATGCACGCGCCGACATCGGCGCCCGTGTAGCCATCCGCTTGCTTCAGGACGCAGCTGAGCAGGGGGATCTCGATCCCTGGGATGTCGATGTCATCGCCGTGATCGATGGCTTTCTTGATCAGCTCCGACAACGGATCGCCGTACCCAAACAGGTCGCCGCAGCGATTTCTGGTCATGGTGGGAGCTATGAGCGTGATCTAGCAGACAGCAGCGAGGCTTTCCTTGCAGCGTCAGTCCTCGTCGGCCTCAAGGCAGAGATGCTTGAGGCAAGCATGATGCCGCCTCCGCCAGACATCGAGGACGGCTTTGAACCTGAATTCCAAGAGCAAGGTTGGCTCGATCCCACTTTTGATCTGCCGAGGCGTCCAGAACGTCACTTGCAACGTCGTCCCGTTGCGCCGCCTCCCATCCGACGACCCGTCACGCTCGGAGAGCTGATCGAGCAACTCGAATCCATTGCGGAGCAACTCGAATCGGATGAACTGTCTCAACGGCGGCGACAGCGTCAAAAACGATTTAGCGATCGTGAAGCGATCGCACAGGTTGCTGGACTAGCCCATCGCGAAAAGCTTCCAGAAACCACCGCAGCCCTAGGCGTTTATTTGAAAAGTTGGGACAAGGTCGAGGACTGGCTCGATTTCGAAGATCTTGTAGACCAATGGCGCCAGAGCGCTGCCGCCGATCTGGACACAGACCGTGTCGGTGTCTTTTGGGCGTTGCTGTTCCTCTCCTCTCAAGGGCAAGTGGAACTTGAACAAGAAGGATGGCTGCACTCACCCTTGCGACTCCGCAGGATCTCAGGATCCTCAAATGTGAGACAACTGACGCTTACCACGTCTGACGTGCCAGCTTCCACGCCGACCCGTGGTCCCGTGGCCGCATGAAGCACGGTTTAATCTTCACGTTCCTGTGATGCCCGCAACGCCGATGAAGGCGATGATCCTGGCAGCCGGAAAGGGAACAAGGGTTCAGCCGATCACACATGTGATTCCTAAACCGATGATCCCCATCCTGCAGAAGCCGGTGATGGAATTTCTACTCGAACTGCTCAAGGAGCATGGCTTCAAAGAGGTGATGGTGAATGTCTCCCACCTTGCAGAAGAAATTGAAAATTATTTTCGGGATGGTCAGCGTTTCGGAGTAGAAATTGCTTACAGCTTTGAAGGCAGAATCCAGGATGGCGAGTTGATCGGCAACGCCCTGGGATCCGCGGGTGGATTGAAAAAAATTCAAGACTTTCAACACTTTTTTGATGACACATTCGTGGTGATGTGTGGTGATGCCCTAATAGACTTAGACCTCACAGAAGCGGTGCGTCGTCATCGTGAGAAAGGAGCATTAGCCAGCCTTGTAACGAAGAAAGTACCCAAAGAATTTGTTAGCAGTTACGGAGTGGTTGTAACTGATGATCAGGACAGGATCTCTCATTTCCAGGAAAAACCAAGTATTGACGAAGCACTTAGCGATACAATTAATACGGGAATTTATATCTTCGAGCCAGAAATTTTCGATCATATCCCTTCAGGGGTTTCCTTCGACATTGGCTCAGACCTCTTTCCGAAGCTCGCCGAATTAGGGGCTCCTTTTTACGCCATCCCAATGGATTTCGAGTGGGTTGACATTGGCAAAGTACCCGATTATTGGCAGGCTATTCGGAGTGTATTACTTGGAGATGTACGTCAAGTTGGCATCCCTGGCAAGGAGATACGCCCTGGTGTTTTTACCGGCTTAAATGTTGCCGCTAACTGGGACAAAATCAATGTCGAAGGCCCTATTTACGTGGGAGGAATGACCAAAATTGAAGATGGTGCAACCATTATTGGACCGGCCATGATTGGACCGAGCTGTCACATCTGCGAAGGGGCAACGATTGATAACTCCATCATTTTTGATTATTCACGTATTGGCGCTGGAGTTCAACTTGTTGAGAAGCTTGTCTTTGGGCGTTACTGCGTAGGTAAGGACGGCAATCATTTTGACCTGCAAGAAGCAGCTCTCGACTGGCTCATCACAGATGCACGCCGACAAGATCTCGTAGAACCCTCTCCTCAACAAAAAGCAATGGCAGAATTATTAGGAACTGATCTCACATCTGCGGCAAGCTGATTCCAGCCTGTTGCAAGATCAAGGGGATCCTCTGCTCAGCCTTAATCGCCATCAGGTGAACACCCTGAACGATTCCGAGATATCGCTGAAGCTGTTCCGCCGCTATAGCAACACCTTCCATGGCGGGATTTGATGCTGATTCCAACCGTGCGATCAGGCTGTCAGGTATGCAGGCACCAGGAACGACACGATTGATGAAATGAGCGTTGCGAGCAGATTTCAATAAAAAGACCCCGGCCAAAACAGGGATCTGCATCGGTCCGGCAAGTTCATTCTGAAATCGCTCCAATGCCTTGGCATTCATCACCATCTGAGTCTGCACAAAGCGCGCACCGGCCTCATATTTACGGATGAAACGACGCTGTAATCCACTCCAGCTAGACGACTCAGGATCGGCAGCACATCCAGCAAACAAATCAATCGCGCCATCGGCCAGAACCCCGTCCACAGGATCCTCACCGCGATTGAAGGCAGAGATCTGACGCAACAATTTGACTGATTCAAACTCGTTCACTGGGCGCGCATCCACCTGATCCCCTGCCCGAACTGGATCACCCGTCAGACAAAGGACATTGCGAATTCCCAATGCATGAGCGCCCAAAATATCTGCCTGCAAAGCGATGCGATTGCGATCCCGGCAGGCAATTTGAAGAACGGGCTCCAGGCCTACATCGAGTAGCAATTTGCAGACCGCCAGACTGCTCATCCGCATCACAGCCCGGCTGCCATCCGTCACATTGACCGCATGAACAAATCCCCTCAAACACTCCGCCATGGCCAATGTGTGGCTCGGATCCCCACCACGCGGAGGCATCACCTCTGCGGTGATCGTTGCCGCTCCACTCTGGAGAGCGCTCTGCAGCGCAGATCTCACACCCTGTTTCGCTTCAGCGGACCACTATGCAGGATCAAGCCCTTCAATGAGCTCTAACATGACAACAGTGGATGAGTCATCCATGTCATCCGCGGAATCCTCCGACCCCCTCAGCATTTCCCTGTCCACAAGGGAAGTGGAGATTATTGAGCTAGTCGCCGAGGGGCTGACCAACCAAGAAATTGCTGATCGACTCACGATCAGCAAGCGCACTGTCGACAACCACGTCAGCAATGTTTTTACCAAGACAGGTTCGAAAAATCGCGTGGCTCTGTTGAACTGGGCTATGGACAATGGGCGAATCTGCCGTGACGGCTTCAATTGCTGTGCACTCCCAGACGCCGACGGCTCCGGATCCTGATCACACCAGGCTCAGGCAGGCTCTGTAAGGAACAGGGCGCTAATGGAATTTCAAACAGTTCGGCGTAGTCAAGACAAGCCTGCGTCGTGCTGCCAACAAAGCGAAGGACCCCTTGTCTGTCATAGAGACCGACCACCAGAGACCTCCGAGCCTGACGACAGGCCAAATCTAAAGGAAATCCTAAGAAACTTCCACTCTCGGTGAGGCCAGCCCGAAGCGGCGACGGTCCGCCACCGACCACCTGTTCAGTGGCTGCACCGCGAGCATTGCATTGGTCCAGCAGGACTCCCCTGTGACCTCCAAGCCACACCACTCCGGAATCTCCAGTTCCGCGTCAGGCTGACTTAACTCCACTTCTGCCAACACCAAGGGGGCGTTGCAACCGGCAAAGCAATCCACCACCCAGTCCCCCCCTTTGAGATCCAAGGCGTACCGAGTCTTTTCAAGGCGATGGGGAGTCAGCTGCCAAAGGGCCTTGGCATCTTGTGTTGGGATCGGGTACTCAAATTCATGTCGAACGAGTCCACTCGACTCTGCCGCTGCCTTCAACGTCAACCAGGCCTGCCCATCGCCGCGAAGACGCATCCGAACCGTAATTCCATCCGCGCTTGATGCCAAATATCCCTGCTGCAACATCTGAGGACGACCAGCTATCCCTCTCCAACCATCACCATCCACCAAAAAGCGCCGTTCGATTTCAAGCGCCATGGTTCAGTTAATTGATGGCTGCGTCGAGGTGAGACTGTTAGCCCAGTGGAGTTTGTTCGACAACGTTCGGTAATAGGACAAGCTTGGGTCAAGCAGCACCATTAAGGCGTGATGACGGGCCTGTTGCACCACACAGCACTCGCCAGGCTCAATCACTGTGCAACCGACTCCGTCTTTCCAGAGCTTGACGCGGTGGTCCGCATCCCCTAAAGGCCAAATCACCAGGCGGGCACGCGGAGGGACCACCACCGTGCGACTGGACAAACTCATCGGACAGATCGGCGCCACAACGATGGCATCAATGCCTGGATGCAAAATCGGGCCGCCAGCAGCCAAGGCATACCCTGTCGACCCTGTCGGAGTGGACAGAATTAAACCGTCTCCCCGCATCTGATCGACCACCTCGCCATCGATCTCCACCTCAAGGGTGCATGTCGGGGAGATTTCGTCGCGATAGGCACGCAGATAAAAGTCATTCAGCGCCCAATGATGCTCTTCGTCATCCTCCACATCGGGTTGCTGCAGCGGGGATGGTGCATTGGCTCGTTCCTCTGCCGTGCGGCGGTCGACCATGGCCTGCAACATCATGCGACGTTCCATGGCGTACTGATCAGCCAGCAATCGCTGCCAAATCTCATCACCCCGCAGCACACGTCGATCATGGGTGAGAAAACCAAGATGACCACCAACATTGATGCTCAAAATTGGAATGTCATGCACGGCCAAATGACGGGCAGCACCGAGAACGGTTCCGTCACCACCCAGGACAACAGCCAAATTCGGCATGCCCTCCTCCATCGCCAATAAGCCTGGGAATGGATTCACACGGGCACCTGACATGGCCGTGACCACTTCAACGCCGAGCGCCCGAAGCTCTTCGGCGCAATGACGTGCTTCTTGATGGGCAGGCAGACTATCTGCTCTGTAAATCACCCAGACACGCTCAAGACGCATCGATCAAAAGAATGACGGTTACCAACGCAGCAAATTGAATTGCTCCATATCAACCGTAACTCTGTTGCGGTAAAGCGACAGCAAAATGGCCAGACCAACAGCAGCTTCCGCAGCAGCAACCGTGATCACAAAGACAGCAAAAACCTGTCCACGGATGAGATCACCATCCACATAGGAGGAAAAGGCCATCAAATTGATATTCACGGCATTGAGCATTAACTCAATGCTCATCAGCACTCGCACTGCATTACGGCTGTTGATTAGTCCCCAAACCCCAACACAGAATAAAAAAGCTGCGAGAAGAAGATAAGCCTGAAGAGAAGGGAGTCCAGAAAAAAGCGTGTTCATCGTTTCGGATACAGGATCAGACGATGGCGGAGGTCAAGATGAACGCCGCTCAAGCAAAAGCGGAGTACGAGCTTTTTCAATCAAGCCCTGATCGGCGACTTCGCCCGTTGCCACGTCAGTCGAGAACACGTCTCGACGGGCCAACACAATCGCTCCGATCATGGCCATCAACAACAAGACAGAAGCAAGTTCAAAGGGCAACAAATAATCGGTGAAAAGATGTTCGCCAATACGTGCTGTCGCCTCTTCGCCAACGGCAGCAGGACCGGGGAGTGCCCAAGGAGTGGTCACCACAACTCGAACCAACAAAGCGAGAAGCCCAAAGCACACACCTGCAGACACAAAACGTCTCAGGTTGAGGCGATCAATCGCTTTCAAATCCTCCTTCTTGTTAACGAGCATGATCGCGAACAAGATCAAAACATTGATGGCTCCGACATAGACGAGCACCTGAGCCGCGGCCACAAAACTGGCGTTGAGAAGCAGATACAACCCTGCGACCGCCATGAAGACGCCCCCCAACAGGAAGGCCGAATAAACAATGCTATTGAGCAATACAACGCCTAAGGCTCCCACGACGACAATCGCCGAAAGCACCAAAAAGCAGATCAGCTCTGTGGTTCCGGCGATGGTCATACGTCGATCTCCTCAACAGCCTTCTTTGATTTTCCCTCATCCTTCATCGGTGTCAGCGTTTCAAGAATCTGGGAGGGAAGCTTGCCGGCACGCGGTGCTTCGGGGGGCACTCCGTGAGGAGACATGTCTCCAGCAGGCAGATAAGCCAACTCACGCAGAGGCTGGACGGAGGGGTCTGTGGTGACACTCGTGGGAAGCCGACCGAGTGCAACGTTGTCGTAATTCAGACTATGGCGATCAAAGGCTGCCAGCTCATACTCTTCGGTCATGGAGAGGCAATTGGTCGGGCAATACTCCACACAGTTTCCGCAAAAAATGCATACGCCGAAATCGATCGAGTAATTGCGCAACTCCTTCTTTTTGGTGGCCTTGTTCATCACCCAGTCCACGACTGGCAAATTGATTGGACACACCCGCACGCATACCTCACAAGCAATGCATTTATCGAACTCGTAATGAATTCGACCGCGATAACGCTCCGACGGGATCAGCTTCTCGTAGGGATATTGGACCGTGATCGGTCGGCGTTTCATATGGTCAAAGGTGACCGCGAACCCCTGAGCAAGGTTGCGGGCTGCATCGACCGCATCCCTTGTGTAGTCACCGACCTGTCTGAGAAATCCGAACATGGACGAAAGGCCTAGGAAGAGGAGCGTGAATTGACACCCATGATGACGGCACAAGAGCCGACGGGTGGTTCAGCCGCCAAAGGCGACGGGGAAAGCAAGCTTGAGAGCAGCGGTGACCAAAAGATTGACCAATGACAACGGAAGAAGGAATTTCCAACCGAGGTCAAGCAATTGATCGATCCGCACCCGAGGCGTTGTCCAGCGCAACAAGATGGCAACAAAGACCAGCAGATATGCCTTGAGCACTGTCATCACAATTCCAGCAGCGCCAGTAATCACTTGCACAACAGGAGCATCGACGGACTGCCCCAACCAGCCAGCCAACCACTCCACCGGAATCGGGAAACCCCAGCCTCCGAGATAAAGAACGGAGACCAACAAGGCGGAAAGCACCAGGTTGATGTAACCCGCCAAATAAAAGAGAGCGAACTTCATGCCCGCGTATTCGGTCTGGTATCCCGCAACAAGCTCCTCCTCCGCCTCGGGAAGGTCGAAGGGAAGTCGCTCACATTCAGCCAGAGCGCAGATCCAAAAGATCAGGAAACCGACTGGCTGGCGCCAGATGTTCCAACTGAGAATGCCAAGACCATTTTGCTGATCAACGATTGCGACGGTGCTGAGCGAGTTGCTCATCATCACGACTGCCAAAACCGCCAGAGCAAGAGGAATCTCGTAACTAATGGACTGCGCTGCAGCCCTCAAACCGCCCAGTAGTGAGTACTTGTTATTCGACGCATATCCACTCATTAACAAGCCAATTGGCTGAATGCTGCTCAAGGAAATCCACAGAAAAATGCCTACGCCAACATTGCTCACCAGCAAGTTCTGGCCAAAGGGGACGATCAACCATGACAAGATCACCGGAACGACCACCAAAACCGGGCCAAGGGTGAACAGGAGAGAGTCGGCACGCGCGGGAATGATGTCTTCTTTGACCAACAGCTTGAGGCCGTCAGCGATGGGCTGAAGCACTCCAAGCGCACCGGCGTACTCAGGCCCAATCCGCTGTTGCACAGCGGCGGAAATCTTGCGTTCTAACCAAACCGAAACGAGAACACCCACAACCGCAGCCACCAACACCAACAGCATTGGCAGTGGAAGCCACAGAAGACGGGCTGCCTGAGCTGACAAGCCCAGGCCTTGCAGCGCCTGGCTGAAGCTCAGTTCCAGGTCCAGTCCCGGGCTCACCATGGTGTTGGCTGAAGTTCTTGCAACTTAAGCGGCCGAAGCCGGAGAGCGCTCGTGAATCGGGGTCCATGCGCGGGGTCCCGAACCTGAATAGATCTGAGACGGGCGAAAAATACGGTTGGCGCCCAGTTGCTCACGCCAGTGCGCCAGCCAACCGGCAACTCGGGAGATCGCAAAGACTGGTGTGAACAGATCCCTTGGAATCCCCAGCTTCCTGTAAACCAGCCCTGAATAGAAATCCACATTCGGGAAGATTCCCTTGGCACCAAGACGAGACTCTGCCGCCAATTCCAAACCGCGGGCGACGTCGTACAAGTGATCATGGCCAAACCGAGCAAACATTTCCTCCGCCAGGCTCTGAAGAATCACGGCTCTTGGATCCTTGACGCGATATTCCCGGTGTCCGAATCCCATGATCTTTCGCTTCTCCGTCATGGCCTCATCGAGATAAGCCTCGGCATTTTCAGAGCTGCCAATTTGTTCAAGCATGGTCAGCACATCTTCATTCGCTCCGCCATGAAGTGGTCCGGCCAGCGTGCCAACAGCTGACGCCACCACGGCGTAAGGGTCTGTCAATGTGCTGGCGGTTACACGAGCACTGAATGTGCTGGCATTGAGGCTGTGCTCTGCATGCAGGATCAAACAACGATCAAAAATTCGTGCGGCGAGCGGATCGGGTTCCCGCTCCGTCAGCATGTAAAGGAAATTGGCGGAATAGGCGAGATCATCCCTTGGCTGGATTGGATCCTGCCCCTTACGGATTAACTGAAACGCCGCCACCATTGTTGGGATTTTGGCGATGAGCCGAACGACAGCGTCATAGATGTATTGGGGATCATCAATGGCTCTGCGCGAATAGAAGAGCCCTAAAGAGGCAGCACTCGACTGCAAAGCATCCATCGGATGCCCTGTAGCCGGGAAGCATTTCATCATGTCCCTGACACGAAAGCTCATCCGGCGGTGCATCTGCACTTCCTGTTCAAAGGCAGTGAGCTGGTCTCGTGTCGGCAACTCACCCCAGATCAACAGGTAAGCGGTTTCCAAGAAGCTGCTATTTGCAGCAAGCTCCGAGACCGGATAACCCCGATAGGTCAACAATCCCTGCTCGCCATCGATGTCACAGATCGCAGACTGAGTAGCAGGGACTCCATCGAGGCCAGGCCTCAGCTCGATTCCAGTGCGCGCATGGCGAAGTTCCGCTAACTGCTGCTGAGCCACCAGCTCTTAGCCACTGGTTGCAACCTAAGCCGAGCTGTTCTCAGCATCTTGCTGATCGAACAACAGCGCAGGACGCAACAGCGCCCGCAACTCCCAGGTTTGACCCGACTGACGCAAATGCACAAGACCGGCCTTTTTCAACACAATCACGCCCGAGCACAGGCCAAGCAGTGCAGCAGCGAGATCGCCAAGATCAGGCTCATGGCCAACCAAACAAATATTCCCGACCAGGCTTGGCACAAGAGACTCAACTGAACCTCCGGGTTTCAGCCGTTCATCAAGATCCAAGAACGGGGCTAAACCTGCCTGTTGCGCAAGCCGAGCCGTCTCCAGAGCTCGCCTATATGGACTGCTGATCAGGCGATCAACCCTCACACCTCTACTGACCAAAGCCTTCATAACCGCATCCGTGCGCGTCTGCCCAACTGCTGTGAGGGCGCGATCTGGGTGATCACAACCATCCACACGCTCAGCCGCGATGCCATGCCGCATCAAAAACAGGTTGATGAGGCGCGATGGCCCCTTGGCGGGAGAGACAGAGGTCAACCCAGTTCAAGGCGTGCATGCAATGGAAGCAAAGGCTTCCCCCCGGCCTGAGCGTCACCATCGACCGACAAGACCAAGCCACGCACCCGATTTTGCAACGGGTGACCCGACAAACCCTGCAATAAGGTCCATGGTCTCCAGCGCCTGATCAGCTGCTGAGCTGGATCCTCACCCATCAAGACCGCCTGACTGGGGGACGTCTCGTGTCGCAGTTGCTGCCACTGACGTAATCGCGGCTGCAAGGCCCGACTGTCATGGCGATGGGTCAACGTCGGCAAGGTCTCCCCCCACCAGTTCCAATCGCCATCCTCAACAGTCGCGACGGACAACTGAGCCGCGATCTTCTCTCCATGACCACGCTGTCGTACCAAACGGGTCCACACCTGCACGGTCTCACGATCACCAGGCAAATCAGACTGCGATAGCCCCTGAGCCTCAAGCTCAGCATCCACCTCAACCCGTTTCGGGTGGCCATTGCGGCTGGCCAGCAACCAACCCTCCAGCTGCTGCAACCACAACAACGGGCCATCGTCCTGAGAAACGACACCAGCGGCGGCGGGGATGGGGCCCAAATGATCCCGTAGAAGAGGCCCAAACCACTGCACGTAAGGATGCTGATCGTCTCGATCGAGCAACCGTGACGGATTCTGCAACCAAGCCATCACCGCGCTCTTTCCCCCGGCAACCAGGGTCGAATCTGGTGCTGCAAGCCAAGGCTCGGCTTCCAAGGGATCGCGAAAACGCAGCAGGGCATTGACCGAGAGATCCGAGCCATCCGGCCGCAAGGCAGCCACCAAACCCTCAAGATCCTGACGCTCTGCGACCTCCTCAGGCATATCCAACCAGCGCTTCAGCGCACGAGGGGAGGCGGTCATCAAGGCGACGCCTTGACCCAATTGGTTCAACTGATCCTGAAGCTCCTCATCCCCCAGCTGGTGGTGATCCTGCAATTGGGACACATCCAAAGCCCCCTCCAAGACGCCGCGCCCAGAGGCAAGCAACAGCAAATCATCGTCAATGAGTGCCGTCGCTAAGGGTTGAGCGTCACGCCCCAGCAGAGCACCACGACCACTAATGACGCCAATGCCCCGATAGCTGCTGACCTGCAAATCGGTGCCGGCCAGGCTGCGGGTTTGCCAGAAGCGCTGCAAAAATCGACGAGCGCCATCAGTATCTCGGCTCGTCAAAGCCAAAACCCATCCCGGTTGATCGCGAAGATCTCCCGCATCAATCAGCGTCAAACTGACTTCAGGCCCAAGCCAGTTGCCCAGCTCAGCCTCAAAATCAAGACCAGCTAAAGCAAAAACACCATCACGCCATTGTCGGGCTCCATCTCGTGCGGCCCGTCGTAGCGCCGGAGGTGCCACCGCCTGGACATAAGCGGGCAAACGAGCTGGATCGGCCAGCCAGTGCAAGGAAAGATCCGCGTCACGCGGCACAAAAAGTGATGCCCGAGGCAGCTGCATGGGCTGCTGGGCCAAACGCAATGGACTGCGGCGATCAACGCCCCAAAGCAAGCCGCCCGTCAGCAAAAAGAGTGACAGCAGAACGGCCGCGATGTAGTTGAAAAAAGGGCGGGCCTTCATGGGCCAGCAACATCATGTGCGTTCATCCTTATCCATCGCCGCAGAATGGCGCCATGCAGACCTTCCATCCACGGTCGATCACTGCTCTGAAGCTCCAGCAATGGCTGCAGGTTGACGAGGTCAAACCACAGCTTATTGATGTCAGGGAAGAGCAAGAGCTCGAGCTCGCCCGCTTCCCCAGCGAGGTGATCCACCTTCCTCTGAGTTGTTCCAACGTTTGGTTGCACTCGATTCGAGATCAGCTGAGGACCGACCGACCTGTCGTTGTGATCTGCCACGCAGGAGTACGCAGCCTTCACTTTGGGCTGTGGCTTCTGGAACAGAATTGGGAGCTGGAAGTGTGGAACCTTGAGGGGGGTATCGATGCCTGGAGTGTTCAGGTCGACACAGCCGTGCCCCGTTACTGATGAAACCTCTGTCTGCCCGTCAAAAGCAAGTGCTGCAGGCGACAGTGCATCACTATGTCGACACGATTGAACCTGTTGGCAGTCGCACCTTGGTTCAGCGGTTTGGCATCAACGCCAGCTCCGCCACGGTGCGTTCTGCCATGGGTGCGCTGGAACAGCGCGGCTTACTCACCCAACCCCACACCTCAGCCGGCCGAGTACCCAGCCCGCTTGGCTATCGCCATTACGTCGATTGTTTGCTGCCAGAACCGGGAGTGGTCGTGCAGCATCTGGAACGAGAACTCACCGGTCTCTGCCTGCGCTGGGCCGCTCTAGATGACCTGCTGATGCAGCTGACACGACGTCTGACTGATTTCACGGGTCTGATGAGCCTGATCACACGACCAGCCGAACCCCAGGCGCAATTGAAAGCGATCAGGCTTGTCAATAGTGGAGACAGGCTTCTAGTGATGCTGGTTGTGGATAGCGGCCACGCCAGCCATCTGAACTTACGGTTCCCTCATGGAGCTGAAGAGGAACTCAGGGCGATCGAACGCTGGACGGATCAACAACTTGAAGAGGGTGGCCTGAACTGGGATTCTCTACCTCCACAGCTGCAGCGCAGCGGCGACGTTCTACGCAGTGCCCTAGACCATCCTTCAGCAGCAACAGCTGCAGACCAACAAGTCGTGGTCCATGGACTGTCACGTCTCGTGGCAGAACCAGAATTTCAGAGCAGCAGTGACTTGCGTCCTTTGCTTGAGTTGATCGACGATCGGCCAACCGACCTCGTCAGCGAAGGAGCGCAGGAACGGGTTTGGATTGGCGATGAACACCCTCACCGCGCCCTACGCCCATGCTCTGTCGTCCAGGCTCCCTACCGATGTGGAAGCGATGGCATCGGCCAGGTCGCTTTGGTTGGACCGATGCGCATGGCTTATTCCACTGCCAAAGCCGCCGTGCAGCGCGTGGCAAAACATCTCGAACTTCTACTCAGCTGACGGTCGGCAGCACCCATTCAGATCTGATGACCGAGCTTTTCGGCAACGGTGTTGACATCTTTATCACCACGGCCTGAGCAATTGATCACCACCTCGCTTCCCTCCTGGAGCGTTGGGCACAGCATTTCCAACCAAGCAAAAGCATGCGCGGTCTCTAGCGCCGGAATAATCCCTTCCAGTTCACTCACCAAACGAAGTGCATCAAGAGCCTGTTGATCTGTGACAGCGGCGTATTCGGCTCGGCCGATCTCACGCAAATAACTGTGCTCAGGACCGACCCCGGGGTAATCGAGACCAGCACTGATCGAGTGTGCTTCCTGTACCTGCCCATCGCCGTCCTGCAGAAGAAGGCTCATCGCGCCATGCAATACACCAACCCGGCCTTCGGTAATGGTGGCGGCATGCCGTCCTGTCTCAACCCCATCACCGGCAGCTTCCACACCGATCAAACGAACGGCGGTGTCCTCTACGAAGGGATGAAACAAGCCCATGGCATTCGACCCACCACCCACACAAGCAAGCAGTACATCGGGGAGACGACCAAAGGCGCCATGACACTGNCGCTTGGCCTCCTCGCCAATCACCGCGTGAAAATCACGGACCAACATTGGATAGGGATGGGGACCAGCTACCGACCCCAAGATGTAGTGNGTGGTTTCGACATTGGTGACCCAATCACGAATCGCCTCGCTTGTGGCATCTTTCAGCGTGGCCGTCCCNGCGGTAACCGGTTGAACNGTGGCGCCAAGAAGCCGCATCCGAAACACATTGAGAGACTGACGACGCATGTCCTCAGCGCCCATATAAATCACACATTCCAACCCGAAACGAGCGCAGACAGTCGCTGTCGCCACTCCATGCTGACCGGCACCTGTCTCGGCGATAATCCGTTTTTTGCCCATGCGGCGGGCCAATAAAGCTTGACCAAGGGCATTGTTGATTTTGTGTGCGCCGGTGTGNTTGAGGTCTTCGCGCTTGAGCCAGATGCGTGGCCCCCCATCNGAGCGGCGATAGTGATCGGTGAGCCTCTCCGCTTCATAGAGAGGCGTTGCACGACCGACGTAGTCCTTCAGCAGTTGGTTCAGTTCTGCTGTAAACGCNGAATCATTCCACGCTTGCGCAGCCGCCTGCTCAAGCTCTGCAAGAGCCGGCATCAACGTTTCAGGAACGTATTGACCGCCATAGCGCCCGAAGCGTCCATGCTCGCCTGGACGGGAGCCAAGTTCCAGGAGACTGGCGGAATCCAAACTGGAACGATTCGGCGAAGTGGATGTCACTAGCAGTGAGGTACTCGCTGGCTTTGTCTTGACAAATTATAGTAATTCCATCAAAAGATCAGTTCTCGAGCGGAAACTTCCCGGCCAAAAATATTTAGCTTGCTCAAACACTCATTTGCCGTAAACGATTCTGAGAGCAAAAGCGGATTTCAAAGAAACGCCTAACCGCTCGCGGAAAAGAAATAAAAAACCTCTTTCATTACCCTGCCGCAAACACAAACCAGAACGCTATTACTCACAACCTTCAGGATCCAAGCCCAAGGCGATTCTACTGCCCAAACNATTGACNTTATGACAAAAAAGAAGCCAACTGCCAAATTCACAAGAGCAACCAAGAACTTCTAGACCGCAATCCATCAACCAAGCACATGCCAGACAGGCGGCCATAACGAATCCCTTTGCCCCAAAACGTCTCACAATCCCAGGACGGAATCAAACAAGACAATGCCGACCAAAATCGGCTAATACCAAATTAAAACCAAATTCATAATCAGTTCATTCAGATCAATCAGATGTATCAAATCCCCCAGCAATCATCCTACGTGCAGCAAGACATCATTAAATACTGACTAATAAACCAGTTTCAACGAAACAGACTTCCCTGTCTTACCTCATCAATGCCCTGCAGGTTGCTCCCACATACAAAAGGAGACCATTCATCCTTGAAAATGGATTTTGATCGACAATTAACTTGCGTGATTGATTCAGACGTTCGTGTTCATCTGCATTGCATTCAGTCAACGCATGTTTTGGCAACAATGACGCGATGTCGCGGGTCGCAAGCACTGATGCCCAGATCCCGAAATCCTGCTTGCTCCAGCGCAGCCGGCATATCGAGAGCGAAATATTGTTCGATGTAGGGCTCAGTGCTCTTCAACAGAGTGGCCACTGCCGCCGGCAACCGTTGCAGCACCGATGAGGCCGGATCCTGATCCACCATCACCAGCACACCACCAGGACGCAGCAAACGCGCGGCCTCCGCCAACACGGCGTGAGTCGCGTCCTGAGGCAACTCATGACAAACGAACTGCAAACTGACCAGATCCACCGATCCGGTTTCGAAGCCGGTGGCTTCTGCAGCGGCATGACACCAATGGCTCACGAGACCCTCACCATCGCGAGCCCGGGCCACCGCCAGCATGTCCGGAGAAAGATCCAGACCAATCAGTTCTGGCCGACCAGTACCCGTCTGCTCAGCCCGCTGGTTCAACCAGCGGGCGAGTGCCTGAGTACTCACTCCCACAGAACAGCCCAGATCCAGAACCCGGTTCAGCCTTCCCTGCAAGAGCGGTTCCACAGCTGTATGGATCGCTGTGCGCAGCCGATTCTGTGCCTGCTCGGGCGCCAGGCTTTCTTCAGGCCAAACCCGCAGTGCCATCGCATCGGTGGCCTGTTCCGCCTCCGCCGCTGCTTGCCAACAAAGGTTGCCCTGCTCATAAGCGTGAAAGCGCGCCACGTAATAGTCAGGAGGACGTAACCCTGCGGTCGTACTGACCCCGAGCAACGGCTCTGCAGCCGCACGCAACTCAGCCCGACGACGACGCCAGGGGATGCCATTGCGTTCTGCTGTCCGAATAATCAGTTGCCGCGCCTGAAAGAAGAGCGGCCGACGCAGCAGATCGATCTTGATTAAGGCTTCGATGAGGCGACCCAGCCCACGACTGGAATCGGCCCAGCTAGGCGTCGCGACAGCTTGCGTCATCTCAACAGCAGCATTCGAACAGGATTGGTCGAGAGTCTGCACTGCTTCGAGCTGAAGATCCATCGAGCCATGCCCGACTCAGGCGCGTCATCGGCAGAAACAGACTGGAAGATGGGCTTAAGCCTCCTCAATCGTGGCCATGACTCTCGCCAAACAGCTTCGCGCGGCCTTGCGGGACATGCGCTGGGAGCGCATCCATGACTTCGGTCCGATCGAGGACACCTTTCCTGAAGGCACAGCACCCGTGCTGACCGATCGCCCCAATCTCGATCTGGCCGTGATCGCTCTCAATAGTCAGGGTGAACTGCTGGATGCCGCCAATGTGATCCTGTCTCGCGATCAACCACAAGGACTGATCAGCAACCTGGATTCCACTTTCACCAGCACCAACATCACCTGGCAACGTTGGAACCAAAAGCGCTGGGATGGCGAGCGCCCCTGGATCAACTCCATCACTAATGCCAAAAAGAAAGCGCTGATCGACCCAACGCAACAAGCTCGGGGAGATGTGATCTTCATGTCTCCTTATCCGGCCTCTCTGTTCAAGCTACCACTGGCCTTTTTCCTACTAGAAGAAACATCAGAACAACGCATCAACCGTTCAGACATCCGCAAAAACCTGCGCAAAATGCTGACCGTTTCGAGCAATCAGGCCACCAAAGATCTGCTGAAAACGCTGCACGACATTGGCCGGATCGGAGCGATGAATCGCCGCTTCAAGCGCCTCGGGCTAGGCAGGATCCAAATTGAGGGGACCGATCCAACCACGGGCGGAAACTGGGGTGTCGGCAGCATCACCATGACATCGATGGACACGGCCAAACTGCTTTGGCTGATCCAATCCGACCCCCAAGGCCCCGCACTGTGGACACAACCGAACGGCAAACCCGCCCGCTCGAAGCTAAACAGAAAGGACCAGCAAATCCTGCTGAAACACCTTGGCGATCAGGCCTTCAGCGAGACACTTTCGACCGCAAATTTCGGAGTCGGCGGCAACAGCAACGACACCTTGAAGACGCCCGCCAACATCGAACCTGGCATTCCAAGTCGCGTCCCGCAGCGTTGGATCGACCCCATCACCGGCGAGGTGAAATTCATGTACGAAGGCTTCGCAATCAATTACGGCGAAGATGTGCGGCCGTACAACACCTCGGTTGCCAACAAAGACTTTTTTCATAAAACCGGGCTGACCTACAACTTCGGCTCCGATGCCGGCATCATTCGCAATTCCCAGGATCCCGACAGCCCTAGTTACATCATCAGCTTCATCAGCAATCTCGGCTTCCGTTACACCGATCCAGCCTTTGCTGATCGCAAGTCTTACCCCATGTACGACGATCCCAAACCGATCGCCTACGTCCAGGAGATTCCACGTTTGGGCAACAACGTGGACCAGCTGATGGACGACCTATTTGGCAGGCATACCAGTAGCAAAGCCTGAACGGACAACGCTTGGATGGACAACACTGGGTCGAGAGGCATTAACTCCTTATGCCAAAAGGCGGCTGGCAGGAATTCACTAGCGCTGACAGTCTGCAGCGACCGAGCGGACCGACCCAGGAGCCCACACCAAAATCGCAGCAAATGGTGCGAGTGCAGCCCACACGCGGCGGCAAAGGCGGCAAAACAGTCACGGTGATCCGGGGCCTGGAACTCGATCCCGCCGGCTTCAAGTCATTGTTGAAGAGACTGAAGACCCGCATCGGTAGCGGTGGTACGGCCAAAGACGGTGTGATCGAGCTTCAGGGAGATCAAGTGGAGCTGGCATTGGAACTCCTAAACAAGGAGGGCTACAGACCAAAACGAGCCGGGGGTTGAGGTTCGGTCGAAAGCCGGTCCGCCAACGGGGCTGGGTGACAATGACGGGCACTTCTGACCGTGGGCATGACCGCAAGCACCACCAAGGCCACCAACATCGTCTGGCATGAGGCCTCGGTGGATCGGTCCGCAAGGGCCGACAAGCGCGGTCACCGCAGCGCCATTCTCTGGTTCACAGGCTTATCGGGTTCCGGCAAAAGCACGCTTGCCAATGCTGTGAATGCCGCCCTATTCGAGCGTGGCCTCGCCACCTACGTGCTCGATGGCGACAACGTACGACACGGGCTTTGCAAAGACTTGGGCTTCTCCGACGCCGACCGCGAGGAAAATATCCGCCGCATTGGCGAAGTGGCCAAGCTCTTTCTGGATGCAGGCGTGATCGTGCTGACCGCCTTCGTGTCGCCCTTCCGTGCAGATCGCGACAAGGCCCGCGCCCTGGTTGAAGATGGTGACTTCATCGAAATCCACTGCGCCGCCGACCTGGCCGTCTGTGAAAGCCGCGACCCGAAAGGCCTTTACGCCAAAGCTCGCTCTGGTGCGATCAAGGAATTCACGGGGATCTCCAGTCCCTATGAAGCTCCAGAGACACCTGAACTGAAGATCGACACCGGTGCACAGGACCTGAACGAATCGGTGGAGATCGTGATCAAAGCTCTTCAGGGACGGGGGGTGATTCCGACTGCATAAGGTCGGAACGAACGGCATCCGCCAACGTCTTAATGCAGCTTGCAACTGGAACAGCCAGCAGCAACCCGAGCAGTTCACCCAAGCCGAACAAGGCGCCCACCCGGGCGCCAATCGGCAGAGCGATCAGAAGCCAGGCTGGCTGCAGACCGACGATGCTGCCCATCAGTCTGGGCTGGATCACCTGATCCACAATCTGACCAACCACGATGGCTGCGGCCAGCAACTCGATTCCTGTGCGTGGATCCTGAACCCCCAGAACTGCACTAACAAAAACGATCGTTAGGGCACTGGCGTAAGGGATCAATGTGGTTAAGCCGATCAACACGGCAAAGAGAACGCCGTAGGGAATCGCTAACAGCCCGAACACCAGCAGCTGACCCGCACTGAGGATGAGAGCAAGTAATACCTGGCCGGCGAAATAGCCCCGAAAGGTGCGCTCCAGAGTGGTGCTGATCCGATCACGCCAGCGCTCCGGTAGCCAGCGGACCAAGCCTGCGGTGATCGAATCGGCACCTAGCAGCAAAAACACGGCCAAGACCAACACGATCACCACATTGATCGTGGTGCCCACCGTGGCGCCGAGAATTCCAAGCAGGCGCTGACTGAGCTGGGTGACCACCCGACTCAATTTGGTGACCAGATCGCTGCTCAAGTCAGCAAAGTCGTCAGGCAGGCCATGCGCAACCGCCCAGGTCTGTCCCTGATCAATCCACCGTTCCGCAGCAGCCAAGAGGGAAGGAGAGGCATTGATCAGCTGGCTCAACTGCTCAATCAACAGCGGCAGCAGCGCCACGGCAGCCAAGCCGAGCAGCCCCACGGTGAGCAGCATCACCAACGCGATCGATCCAGCGCGGGACAGACCACGACCCATCAACCAGCGGCAGGGGAGATCGAGCAGAAACGCGATCAGAGCAGAGGTGAGAAACAGCCCTGGAAATGGGGCGAACTCCACAAGGACAGCCTTGAGCACGAAAGCATTGACCCCTACCAGCGGCAAGAGCAATCCGAAACGCAGCCAGGCCGGCCAGGGGGTCATCTATTCCAGATCAAGGGGTCGACATGCCCTCGAGATACGCCGTGCTGCCCAGATCAAGCAGACGGGCATCCTTGGCCACCACCGCATCGTGCAGGTTTGAGCGGTAATCCGCTAGACGCTGAGCCAAGACCGAACTTGAAATCGACAAAATCTGTGCCGCCAACAAACCGGCATTCAGTCCCCCACTAATCGCAACGGTTGCGACTGGGATACCGCCCGGCATCTGCACGATCGAATGCAGCGAATCAACGCCGGAGAGGGCTCGGCTCTTCACCGGCACACCAATCACCGGCAAGGTGGTGAGGGACGCCAGCATTCCGGGAAGATGGGCCGCACCGCCAGCACCGGCAACGATCACTCCAAAATTCTGATCACGGGCCGACTGTGCAAACGACACCATCTCCAGCGGTGTGCGGTGAGCTGAGAGCACCCGCACCACCACCTCAACGCCCAGCTCACGCAGGATTGCTGCCGCCGGTTCCATCGTGGGCAGATCGGAATCACTGCCCATCACCACGGCAACACGAGGGAGCACTGTCGACACAACAAAGACCGGCAAGATTGCCATCGTCTCCCGCACCGGCCCCGACGGCCAGTTCTGATGCGACAGATCACCAATGTGCGCCTGCCCTGCTTCCTGGGAGGAGAGACTGACCAACGGCACTGGATCGCCCTAGATGAGCAGGACGCGATTAGGGCGATCGCGGTGATGGATCACGAGACTGCGATGACCGGTGACAGCTGGAACGGCGACTGGCTGAGTCCTCGGGGCATCGATCTACAGATCAATGGTGGGCTAGGGCTGGCCTTCCCAGAACTCAGCGACGGCGATCTGCCACGCCTGCTTGAACTGCTGAAGCGACTCTGGGCTGATGGAGTGGAAGCGATCGCCCCGACCCTGGTGACCTGTGCTGTTCAACCGCTGCGCCAGTCGCTGGCCGTGCTGCGAGAGGCTCGGGCTCAGCATCAGCCGGGCCATTGCCGTCTGCTGGGTGCCCACCTCGAAGGACCCTTCCTGGCGCAAGCTCGCCGCGGTGCCCACCCGCTGGAGCACCTCGTGAACCCGAGCTTGAATGCTTTAGAGGCACGCATCGCCGGGTTCGAGACGGAGATCAGCTTGATGACGCTGGCTCCGGAACTCAAGGGCAGCGATGCCGTGATCAAACGGCTCCGTGAACTGAAGATCACGGTGGCACTCGGACACAGCGCCGCCAATGCTGATGAGGCAGCACGGGCTTTCGATTTAGGCGTGGGGATGCTCACCCACGCCTTCAATGCCATGCCGGGGTTGCACCACAGGGCACCAGGCCCGCTCGGGGAAGCCTGCCGCCGGGGCAACATCGCCCTGGGACTGATCGCCGATGGGGTGCATGTGAACCCAACTATGGCCTTGCTGCTGCAACGCCTAGCACCGGAGCAGACCGTGCTGGTCAGTGATGCGCTTGCCCCCTATGGCATGGCCGATGGTGAACACCGCTGGGATGAACGGCTGCTGTTGGTGAAAAACGGCACCTGCCGATTGGAGGACGGCACCCTGGCGGGAGTCACCCTGTCGCAGCTGGAGGGTGTGAAGCGGCTCGCCGCCTGGAGCGGGGAGCCGGGTGCGGCGATCTGGAGCGCCACGGTGGCGCCTAGGCGGGTAATCGGGGAGGCCGAATCGATTGCTGATGCCTTGATCGGCCGACCGCTGAAACAACTGCTGCGCTGGAACCAGAGCGAAGAAGATCTTCACTGGGCCTGCGCTGCTTAAGATCCCGCCGACTCAGCCCCTCACCCGATGGCGACCGACAACCTGCAGACACAGGCCGAGAAGCAGGAGGTGAAGGGCTACTTCGAGACCACAGGTTTCGATCGCTGGAACCGGATTTACAGCGAAAGTGACGATGTCAACAAAGTGCAGCGCAACATCCGGATCGGTCACCAAAAAACCGTGGATGAAGTGCTGGGCTGGATCAAAGACAGCGGCGAACTGAACGAGGTGAGCTTCTGTGATGCCGGCTGTGGCGTCGGCAGCCTTAGCTTGCCGCTTGCGGCGATGGGAGCAGGCTCGATCAACGCCAGCGACATCTCAGAGGCCATGGCACAGGAGGCTGAGCGTCGCGCCCGTGACGCTGGGCTGAACATGGAAAAGCTGAACTTCTTCGCCAGCGATCTGGAGAGCCTCAGCGGTTCCTTCCACACCGTCTGCTGCCTGGATGTGTTCATCCACTACCCACAATCAGCGGCCGAGGAGATGGTGAAGCACCTTTGCAGCCTCAGCGAACAGCGCCTGATTGTGAGCTTCGCGCCTTACACCCCACTCCTGGCATTGCTCAAGAGCATCGGTCAGCTGTTCCCCGGCCCCAGCAAGACCACCCGGGCCTACACACTCAAAGAAGAAGGAATCGTGCAAGCCGCTGAGGCTTGTGGCTTCAAACTCGTGCGCCGCAGCCTCAATCAGGCCCCCTTCTATTTTTCTCGCCTGATCGAGTTCCGCAAAAGCTGATCAACCCTGAACATCGGCATCCAGCCTGAAAAAACCCTCCCTCGATTGAGGGAGGGCAAAAACCAATCCACCTATGCGATTGAAGGAGTAATCTTCAAACCAAGTTCGTAAAATCAGTGATACTGAATTCACCATTGCCGCCAACAATATAATCAAAATCTGGCGCCTTATTAACAACTTCTGAATAAGACGCACCTTTGCGCAGAAGATCATCAGCAGCCTGTACAAGGCTTAGTTCACCTTCCGCGTCATTACTCAGCGCCCAAAACATCATACCGCCCAGATCTTTCTCTTCGATATAAGCTGCTTTACCAGCGATCGTGGCAGCTGTCTCCATCGAGCTCCATTCATCGCCATCATAAACAAATGCGGCTTTATTATTGTCATCCCAGTAAAGATCACGCTTTCCGGTCACAACATCATCCACGATGTCCTTGTAGTCATACACACCAGCTTCAAACGATCCTGTCGCCGAAGCACCACGACCCGGTTGCTGATAGCCAAAACTTCCGCCATCACTGACATCACCCCAGGCGCGGGTATAAGCCGGAGCCCCCAGCACCACCTTGCTGCGATCAACGCCGGCCTGATCGAATTGATCAATGGCGGTCAGCACGTCGTAGCCGC
>NZVB01000052.1 GCA_002701375.1 Cyanobium sp. NAT70
CACAATGCCAGGACGGAATCAAACAAGACAATGCCGACCAAAATCGGCTTACACCAAATCAAAACCAAATTCATAATCAGTTCATTCAGATCAATCAGATGTATCAAATCCCCCAGCAATCATCCTGCGCGCAGCAAGACATCATTAAATACTGACTAATAAACCAGTTTCAACGAAACAGACTTCCCTGTCTTACCTCATCAATGCCCTGCAGGTTGCTCCCACATACAAAAGGAGACCATTCATCCCTGAAAATGGATTTTGATCGACAATTAACTTGCGTGATTGATTCAGACGTTCGTGTTCATCTGCATTGCATTCAGTCAACGCATGTTTTGGCAACAATGACGCGATGTCGCGGGTCGCAAGCACTGATGCCCAGATCCCGAAATCCTGCTTGCTCCAGCGCAGCCGGCATATCGAGAGCGAAATATTGTTCGATGTAGGGCTCAGTGCTCTTCAACAGAGTGGCCACTGCCGCCGGCAACCGTTGCAGCACCGATGAGGCCGGATCCTGATCCACCATCACCAGCACACCACCAGGACGCAGCAAACGCGCGGCCTCCGCCAACACGGCGTGAGTCGCGTCCTGAGGCAACTCATGACAAACGAACTGCAAACTGACCAGATCCACCGATCCGGTTTCGAAGCCGGTGGCTTCTGCAGCGGCATGACACCAATGGCTCACGAGACCCTCACCATCGCGAGCCCGGGCCACCGCCAGCATGTCCGGAGAAAGATCCAGACCAATCAGTTCTGGCCGACCAGTACCCGTCTGCTCAGCCCGCTGGTTCAACCAGCGGGCGAGTGCCTGAGTACTCACTCCCACAGAACAGCCCAGATCCAGAACCCGGTTCAGCCTTCCCTGCAAGAGCGGTTCCACAGCTGTATGGATCGCTGTGCGCAGCCGATTCTGTGCCTGCTCGGGCGCCAGGCTTTCTTCAGGCCAAACCCGCAGTGCCATCGCATCGGTGGCCTGTTCCGCCTCCGCCGCTGCTTGCCAACAAAGGTTGCCCTGCTCATAAGCGTGAAAGCGCGCCACGTAATAGTCAGGAGGACGTAACCCTGCGGTCGTACTGACCCCGAGCAACGGCTCTGCAGCCGCACGCAACTCAGCCCGACGACGACGCCAGGGGATGCCATTGCGTTCTGCTGTCCGAATAATCAGTTGCCGCGCCTGAAAGAAGAGCGGCCGACGCAGCAGATCGATCTTGATTAAGGCTTCGATGAGGCGACCCAGCCCACGACTGGAATCGGCCCAGCTAGGCGTCGCGACAGCTTGCGTCATCTCAACAGCAGCATTCGAACAGGATTGGTCGAGAGTCTGCACTGCTTCGAGCTGAAGATCCATCGAGCCATGCCCGACTCAGGCGCGTCATCGGCAGAAACAGACTGGAAGATGGGCTTAAGCCTCCTCAATCGTGGCCATGACTCTCGCCAAACAGCTTCGCGCGGCCTTGCGGGACATGCGCTGGGAGCGCATCCATGACTTCGGTCCGATCGAGGACACCTTTCCTGAAGGCACAGCACCCGTGCTGACCGATCGCCCCAATCTCGATCTGGCCGTGATCGCTCTCAATAGTCAGGGTGAACTGCTGGATGCCGCCAATGTGATCCTGTCTCGCGATCAACCACAAGGACTGATCAGCAACCTGGATTCCACTTTCACCAGCACCAACATCACCTGGCAACGTTGGAACCAAAAGCGCTGGGATGGCGAGCGCCCCTGGATCAACTCCATCACTAATGCCAAAAAGAAAGCGCTGATCGACCCAACGCAACAAGCTCGGGGAGATGTGATCTTCATGTCTCCTTATCCGGCCTCTCTGTTCAAGCTGCCACTGGCCTTTTTCCTACTAGAAGAAACATCAGAACAACGCATCAACCGTTCAGACATCCGCAAAAACCTGCGCAAAATGCTGACCGTTTCGAGCAATCAGGCCACCAAAGATCTGCTGAAAACGCTGCACGACATTGGCCGGATCGGAGCGATGAATCGCCGCTTCAAGCGCCTCGGGCTAGGCAGGATCCAAATTGAGGGGACCGATCCAACCACGGGCGGAAACTGGGGTGTCGGCAGCATCACCATGACATCGATGGACACGGCCAAACTGCTTTGGCTGATCCAATCCGACCCCCAAGGCCCCGCACTGTGGACACAACCGAACGGCAAACCCGCCCGCTCGAAGCTAAACAGAAAGGACCAGCAAATCCTGCTGAAACACCTTGGCGATCAGGCCTTCAGCGAGACACTTTCGACCGCAAATTTCGGAGTCGGCGGCAACAGCAACGACACCTTGAAGACGCCCGCCAACATCGAACCTGGCATTCCAAGTCGCGTCCCGCAGCGTTGGATCGACCCCATCACCGGCGAGGTGAAATTCATGTACGAAGGCTTCGAAATCAATTACGGCGAAGATGTGCGGCCGTACAACACCTCGGTTGCCAACAAAGACTTTTTTCATAAAACCGGGCTGACCTACAACTTCGGCTCCGATGCCGGCATCATTCGCAATTCCCAGGATCCCGACAGCCCTAGTTACATCATCAGCTTCATCAGCAATCTCGGCTTCCGTTACACCGATCCAGCCTTTGCTGATCGCAAGTCTTACCCCATGTACGACGATCCCAAACCGATCGCCTACGTCCAGGAGATTCCACGTTTGGGCAACAACGTGGACCAGCTGATGGACGACCTATTTGGCAGGCATACCAGTAGCAAAGCCTGAACGGACAACGCTTGGATGGACAACACTGGGTCGAGAGGCATTAACTCCTTATGCCAAAAGGCGGCTGGCAGGAATTCACTAGCGCTGACAGTCTGCAGCGACCGAGCGGACCGACCCAGGAGCCCACACCAAAATCGCAGCAAATGGTGCGAGTGCAGCCCACACGCGGCGGCAAAGGCGGCAAAACAGTCACGGTGATCCGGGGCCTGGAACTCGATCCCGCCGGCTTCAAGTCATTGTTGAAGAGACTGAAGACCCGCATCGGTAGCGGTGGTACGGCCAAAGACGGTGTGATCGAGCTTCAGGGAGATCAAGTGGAGCTGGCATTGGAACTCCTAAACAAGGAGGGCTACAGACCAAAACGAGCCGGGGGTTGAGGTTCGGTCGAAAGCCGGTCCACCAACGGGGCTGGGTGACAATGACGGGCACTTCTGACCGTGGGCATGACCGCAAGCACCACCAAGGCCACCAACATCGTCTGGCATGAGGCCTCGGTGGATCGGTCCGCAAGGGCCGACAAGCGCGGTCACCGCAGCGCCATTCTCTGGTTCACAGGCTTATCGGGTTCCGGCAAAAGCACGCTTGCCAATGCTGTGAATGCCGCCCTATTCGAGCGTGGCCTCGCCACCTACGTGCTCGATGGCGACAACGTACGACACGGGCTTTGCAAAGACTTGGGCTTCTCCGACGCCGACCGCGAGGAAAATATCCGCCGCATTGGCGAAGTGGCCAAGCTCTTTCTGGATGCAGGCGTGATCGTGCTGACCGCCTTCGTGTCGCCCTTCCGTGCAGATCGCGACAAGGCCCGCGCCCTGGTTGAAGATGGTGACTTCATCGAAATCCACTGCGCCGCCGACCTGGCCGTCTGTGAAAGCCGCGACCCGAAAGGCCTTTACGCCAAAGCTCGCTCTGGTGCGATCAAGGAATTCACGGGGATCTCCAGTCCCTATGAAGCTCCAGAGACACCTGAACTGAAGATCGACACCGGTGCACAGGACCTGAACGAATCGGTGGAGATCGTGATCAAAGCTCTTCAGGGACGGGGGGTGATTCCGACTGCATAAGGTCGGAACGAACGGCATCCGCCAACGTCTTAATGCAGCTTGCAACTGGAACAGCCAGCAGCAACCCGAGCAGTTCACCCAAGCCGAACAAGGCGCCCACCCGGGCGCCAATCGGCAGAGCGATCAGAAGCCAGGCTGGCTGCAGACCGACGATGCTGCCCATCAGTCTGGGCTGGATCACCTGATCCACAATCTGACCAACCACGATGGCTGCGGCCAGCAACTCGATTCCTGTGCGTGGATCCTGAACCCCCAGAACTGCACTAACAAAAACGATCGTTAGGGCACTGGCGTAAGGGATCAATGTGGTTAAGCCGATCAACACGGCAAAGAGAACGCCGTAGGGAATCGCTAACAGCCCGAACACCAGCAGCTGACCCGCACTGAGGATGAGAGCAAGTAATACCTGGCCGGCGAAATAGCCCCGAAAGGTGCGCTCCAGAGTGGTGCTGATCCGATCACGCCAGCGCTCCGGTAGCCAGCGGACCAAGCCTGCGGTGATCGAATCGGCACCTAGCAGCAAAAACACGGCCAAGACCAACACGATCACCACATTGATCGTGGTGCCCACCGTGGCGCCGAGAATTCCAAGCAGGCGCTGACTGAGCTGGGTGACCACCCGACTCAATTTGGTGACCAGATCGCTGCTCAAGTCAGCAAAGTCGTCAGGCAGGCCATGCGCAACCGCCCAGGTCTGTCCCTGATCAATCCACCGTTCCGCAGCAGCCAAGAGGGAAGGAGAGGCATTGATCAGCTGGCTCAACTGCTCAATCAACAGCGGCAGCAGCGCCACGGCAGCCAAGCCGAGCAGCCCCACGGTGAGCAGCATCACCAACGCGATCGATCCAGCGCGGGACAGACCACGACCCATCAACCAGCGGCAGGGGAGATCGAGCAGAAACGCGATCAGAGCAGAGGTGAGAAACAGCCCTGGAAATGGGGCGAACTCCACAAGGACAGCCTTGAGCACGAAAGCATTGACCCCTACCAGCGGCAAGAGCAATCCGAAACGCAGCCAGGCCGGCCAGGGGGTCATCTATTCCAGATCAAGGGGTCGACATGCCCTCGAGATACGCCGTGCTGCCCAGATCAAGCAGACGGGCATCCTTGGCCACCACCGCATCGTGCAGGTTTGAGCGGTAATCCGCTAGACGCTGAGCCAAGACCGAACTTGAAATCGACAAAATCTGTGCCGCCAACAAACCGGCATTCAGTCCCCCACTAATCGCAACGGTTGCGACTGGGATACCGCCCGGCATCTGCACGATCGAATGCAGCGAATCAACGCCGGAGAGGGCTCGGCTCTTCACCGGCACACCAATCACCGGCAAGGTGGTGAGGGACGCCAGCATTCCGGGAAGATGGGCCGCACCGCCAGCACCGGCAACGATCACTCCAAAATTCTGATCACGGGCCGACTGTGCAAACGACACCATCTCCAGCGGTGTGCGGTGAGCTGAGAGCACCCGCACCACCACCTCAACGCCCAGCTCACGCAGGATTGCTGCCGCCGGTTCCATCGTGGGCAGATCGGAATCACTGCCCATCACCACGGCAACACGAGGGAGCACTGTCGACACAACAAAGACCGGCAAGATTGCCATCGTCTCCCGCACCGGCCCCGACGGCCAGTTCTGATGCGACAGATCACCAATGTGCGCCTGCCCTGCTTCCTGGGAGGAGAGACTGACCAACGGCACTGGATCGCCCTAGATGAGCAGGACGCGATTAGGGCGATCGCGGTGATGGATCACGAGACTGCGATGACCGGTGACAGCTGGAACGGCGACTGGCTGAGTCCTCGGGGCATCGATCTACAGATCAATGGTGGGCTAGGGCTGGCCTTCCCAGAACTCAGCGACGGCGATCTGCCACGCCTGCTTGAACTGCTGAAGCGACTCTGGGCTGATGGAGTGGAAGCGATCGCCCCGACCCTGGTGACCTGTGCTGTTCAACCGCTGCGCCAGTCGCTGGCCGTGCTGCGAGAGGCTCGGGCTCAGCATCAGCCGGGCCATTGCCGTCTGCTGGGTGCCCACCTCGAAGGACCCTTCCTGGCGCAAGCTCGCCGCGGTGCCCACCCGCTGGAGCACCTCGTGAACCCGAGCTTGAATGCTTTAGAGGCACGCATCGCCGGGTTCGAGACGGAGATCAGCTTGATGACGCTGGCTCCGGAACTCAAGGGCAGCGATGCCGTGATCAAACGGCTCCGTGAACTGAAGATCACGGTGGCACTCGGACACAGCGCCGCCAATGCTGATGAGGCAGCACGGGCTTTCGATTTAGGCGTGGGGATGCTCACCCACGCCTTCAATGCCATGCCGGGGTTGCACCACAGGGCACCAGGCCCGCTCGGGGAAGCCTGCCGCCGGGGCAACATCGCCCTGGGACTGATCGCCGATGGGGTGCATGTGAACCCAACTATGGCCTTGCTGCTGCAACGCCTAGCACCGGAGCAGACCGTGCTGGTCAGTGATGCGCTTGCCCCCTATGGCATGGCCGATGGTGAACACCGCTGGGATGAACGGCTGCTGTTGGTGAAAAACGGCACCTGCCGATTGGAGGACGGCACCCTGGCGGGAGTCACCCTGTCGCAGCTGGAGGGTGTGAAGCGGCTCGCCGCCTGGAGCGGGGAGCCGGGTGCGGCGATCTGGAGCGCCACGGTGGCGCCTAGGCGGGTAATCGGGGAGGCCGAATCGATTGCTGATGCCTTGATCGGCCGACCGCTGAAACAACTGCTGCGCTGGAACCAGAGCGAAGAAGATCTTCACTGGGCCTGCGCTGCTTAAGATCCCGCCGACTCAGCCCCTCACCCGATGGCGACCGACAACCTGCAGACACAGGCCGAGAAGCAGGAGGTGAAGGGCTACTTCGAGACCACAGGTTTCGATCGCTGGAACCGGATTTACAGCGAAAGTGACGATGTCAACAAAGTGCAGCGCAACATCCGGATCGGTCACCAAAAAACCGTGGATGAAGTGCTGGGCTGGATCAAAGACAGCGGCGAACTGAACGAGGTGAGCTTCTGTGATGCCGGCTGTGGCGTCGGCAGCCTTAGCTTGCCGCTTGCGGCGATGGGAGCAGGCTCGATCAACGCCAGCGACATCTCAGAGGCCATGGCACAGGAGGCTGAGCGTCGCGCCCGTGACGCTGGGCTGAACATGGAAAAGCTGAACTTCTTCGCCAGCGATCTGGAGAGCCTCAGCGGTTCCTTCCACACCGTCTGCTGCCTGGATGTGTTCATCCACTACCCACAATCAGCGGCCGAGGAGATGGTGAAGCACCTTTGCAGCCTCAGCGAACAGCGCCTGATTGTGAGCTTCGCGCCTTACACCCCACTCCTGGCATTGCTCAAGAGCATCGGTCAGCTGTTCCCCGGCCCCAGCAAGACCACCCGGGCCTACACACTCAAAGAAGAAGGAATCGTGCAAGCCGCTGAGGCTTGTGGCTTCAAACTCGTGCGCCGCAGCCTCAATCAGGCCCCCTTCTATTTTTCTCGCCTGATCGAGTTCCGCAAAAGCTGATCAACCCTGAACATCGGCATCCAGCCTGAAAAAACCCTCCCTCGATTGAGGGAGGGCAAAAACCAATCCACCTATGCGATTGAAGGAGTAATCTTCAAACCAAGTTCGTAAAATCAGTGATACTGAATTCACCATTGCCGCCAACAATATAATCAAAATCTGGCGCCTTATTAACAACTTCTGAATAAGACGCACCTTTGCGCAGAAGATCATCAGCAGCCTGTACAAGGCTTAGTTCACCTTCCGCGTCATTACTCAGCGCCCAAAACATCATACCGCCCAGATCTTTCTCTTCGATATAAGCTGCTTTACCAGCGATCGTGGCAGCTGTCTCCATCGAGCTCCATTCATCGCCATCATAAACAAATGCGGCTTTATTATTGTCATCCCAGTAAAGATCACGCTTTCCGGTCACAACATCATCCACGATGTCCTTGTAGTCATACACACCAGCTTCAAACGATCCTGTCGCCGAAGCACCACGACCCGGTTGCTGATAGCCAAAACTTCCGCCATCACTGACATCACCCCAGGCGCGGGTATAAGCCGGAGCACCCATCACCACCTTGCTGAGGTCGACGCCTGCGTTTTCGAACACTGCCACCGCTGAGGTGACGTCGTAGTTATTGGCATCTCCGGTCATTGCAGCCTGATGACCGGTCACATTCTCCCAGCCACCGTGGAAGTCGTAAGTCATTACATTATAGAAATCAACGTAGTCGTCAATCCCTTCCAGGTTGAGATTGGCAAGTTTCTCGTAACCCCCAGCGGTCGCAATCGAGATGTCATAGCGCTCACCCGTCTCATCGCTTAAACCATCCAGTGCGGAGCGAAGATCACGAAGCACCAGAGCAAAGTTGGCCCCATCCTCCGACGAAACTGCATTGCCGGCCTTGCCACCACCGCCGGGATACTCCCAATCAAAATCGACCGTGTTAAAGAAATCGTATTCCTGAAAAATCCGCACCGCATCGCTCACAAACTTATCGCGACCAGCCTGGGTGGAATAAGCAGTACTAAATTCGTCGGAGAGCGTCCAACCGCCCAAGGCGAAACCAAGATTCACCTCAGGATTGAGTTCTTTAAAGCGCCGCAATTGTTCAAAGTTGCCGGCATCATTGGTGCCAACACCATTCCAACCAACTGGAACAGACGTCACTGTGACCGAATCCCCCGCCTGGCTGACCGTGTAGCGACCGGAAGTCTCATAAACATTCAACAAGTCGGGAGCCATCGCTGCATAGTCAGCCGACGAAAACGTGCGGCGCACCTGGTCAGCCTGCGAAAAACGCTTCTGAACTGCAGCGAACTGATCAAACAGCTGAATCGAACCATCCGACTTGACATCGAAAAAGCTGTAGTTGAGATGAGTCATCGACTGACCGTCAACATCCGAGAGATTGACGTCGCGCGAGTAAATCCCCCATTCCTCGAAGTAGGTGACGATGCGTTTGTTGGTGACACCATCCGGAGCCTCATAGTCGATCTTGACGGTGCCGCCATCGACAACATCAGAGTTGGCCGGCGGGGAATCCGGAGTCGGATCCACCGGTTGATCAAGCTCAACTGGCTCGATTGGATCGATGGGATCTTCAGACACATCAGGCTGATCAGAGACAGTTTCTGTGCCATCAGCCGTCCCATCAGATCCTGCAGACGGAGGATCAACAGCCTCATCAACCGGGGCTAGGCCAGGGCCAAAATCAAACACTTGATCCGGTGATGTCGCCTCACCATCTCCCTGGTAATAAGAGCTCTGGGATGAACCGGCTGCCAACGACGCAGACCAGGATTTCGGAGAGAGTGTCACCAGATAACGGCCGTCCTCGCGCTGCACGTTGCTGAACTCAAAGTTGCTCACGCTCTTCAGCGGGGCATCAGACACGACGCTGACGCTCCAGTCCGTTCCAGCCGAAACCGAAGCGTTGTTAGTCACAGTGATATTGCCGGCGAAAGTGCCAGACCATCCGCCAGTGATGGTGGCCGTGACCGTCAGACCAACGGGTGCTTCAACACCGCTATCGCCACCATCAATCGGCGAATGAACCTCATCCGTCCCCAGATCGCCTTCACCATCAGACACTCCCCCATGATCTGGATGCATATCCGTGGGATCACCGTCGTGATCTCCAATGGGATGGTGATCGTGAGGTGGCTGATCGTTCGCGCTTTCCTCGCCAGGTCTGGTCTGATAACCATCTGTTAATTCACCTTCGGGTGCCGCGGGAGTGAGAAGGTTGGTGCGATCCTTCAGGGTCAGATCAGCAACCGCGCGGCCAAACGGAATTTCGAGATTATCTTCAACAATCTGGTCAAAGTGAAATTCAATATTGCCAGCAGGAATCTGATCAAGATCAGTGTTTTTGAAGATGAACGTTTGACCGGTAGGTTCGGTTGCAATCACTAAGTCAGCACCATCTTGGGTCACAGACAAGCGTTCACGAGTGCCGTAATAGAGGAAACTGATCTTGTCCGTACTGGGGTCAAAATCGGTAATGGTTTCAACCTGCCCATACTCGTGAGATCGGATATAGATCGTGTTCGCATCCTTCTCACCGATACCGAGTTCCCACGAGACCACACCACCAAGATCCTGACGGAGATGCTCATTACCAACCACCCCGTAATCATCGATCGTCAGATCGTCATAGCCAACTCCGACCAACGTCATCTTCTGGGCATCATTCCAGGGACTCAGGAAGGTGACATCCCCTGATTCTGTTTTGCCGAGAATGAGGTTATGCACCGATTGTCCACCAAAGTCGAGGGAATCAATTCCGGGGCGGAAGTTTGTGACATCACCGGAGTAGACATCAACTTCAAACACTCGAGCGGAAACATCCCCTCCCGGCTGAGGCACTGGAACGACAGGTTCCGAAACAGTCTCTGGATCAGGCGATGGGATGGGAGCGCTATCGAGAACATCAACGAAGAACATGTCGTCCGTGAGCGACCCACTGGCGGGAAGACCGACGCTGGCTGCGTTGAAACTCAGAGTGGTGGAGCCACCTGCGGGAATGGTGGCACCCCAGCTTGGAGGTGAAACGGTGACTTCATACGTTCCGTCACCTCGGTCAACCACCTCCGTGGTTGACGACCAGACCTGAACATCTCTCTGACTGGTCAAAAAGGTGATTGACCAATCCGACAACGCAACATCACTGCTATTAACCAGAGTGAGTTGACCAGACATTCCGCCCCAGTAGAGGCTGCCCGAAACAGATGCTGTAAGAGCCAAAATCCGCTGCACTGAATCAATACTTTCAAACAATAAAAAAAGATCGGGTGCGCTAACAAAGAGAATCCTGAGAAATTACTAAGCCATTCAATATGCACTGAAAAGAAATATCCCCCAAATGGAGGATTGCCTTTTTGCACCTTCTGTTCTAAGTGCAAAAGGCACTAATCATCAACGCAATTGCTCAGCATAAGCACCAGACGCGCAAGCGTCGCTTCATGGCATTTAGCTCAAAATCAGCAGCGCCTAATTCCACACCATTGCCAGCACAGGAAAGCCTTTCCTCTGGCGATCACAAGCTTGAACAAAGCCTGGTTGATTTTCCCTTAAATCAAACCAAGCAAGGCCTGACGCAACAATTTACAAACATCATAATATCATTCTACATCCTAAAAAAATAAANAAGTCCAGAAAAACTCGGGACAAGCATGACACTATCTTCACGGATCAGATGATCGAGCCCTGGCCAACCTGGAGAGATCACCGGCGACAAGGGGGCTCCATTTAAGGCATCGACCGGGGCAGCGATGAAGCTTCGTNNATCATGGCTGACCATTGATTCGTTGNCACACCAACNCCAGACATGATCAACACTTGATCCATGATCATCAATCCATCCCAGTTGGCGTCAAACACGGCTCGATCAAGATTCGAATCTCAAAGACAATCACAGCTTCTCCACAAACAGGATTTGACGTCTATCCGACATCCGTCGTGTCTTCCAATTTCAAAAACTAAACACCAGTAGCTGCAGGCCATCCACCACCCCCTGTTGGCACAGAAGCCCGAAACATGCCGACATCAGAAACCCCAACAATCCCTTTCAAACAACATGCATGCAAGCAAAATCCACCTTCCCCTGGAGTGTGTGATGTTGAAATCTTGCAGCCAGATAAATACAAGGGGTCGCCAACCAAGGGACTGCCCAGTTGCGCCAAATGAATACGAATCTGATGTGGACGGCCTGTCTGAATGACCACTTCCAAGACGTCACCCTNCGGACGACGCGCCAAAAGCTTTAGCTCCGAATGGGCGGACAAGCGACGCCGGATCGTCTCCTCCCCCTGCGGCTCCGGGCCCCAAATCCAGCCAAGCAAGGGATGCGGACGTTCCACCACATCGCTGTTCACGACAAGTCTCTGACCAAGCTCCAGNGCATCCACCCTGCGAGTCCAAGCCTGATAGACCTTCTTGCAGCCACCGTCAGGACGGAACTGTTTCGACAGCGCCGCGCGCGTGTGTGGCTGACGCGCACACACTTGCAAGCCTGAAGTGAACCGTCCCAACCGGTGCACTGGCCTCGCCCCCATTGGCGTGAGCAAGGCCGTAAGTGTGTGTTCGAGGAAACCTCCACCAGGCATCACCGGCAGCCCCGCAGGCTTGTTGATCACCAGCAGATCGCCGTTGTCATGGATCGTCTCCCATTGATCGGGGATCGCCTCCTCAAACCAGGGAGGACGCCGCCAGCTGATCCGATCCCCTGCAGCAAGGACCGGATCCGTCTGCAGCGTCACATCGTTGAGATCAACCTCCCCAGATGCAATGCGCTGCAACCACAACTCCTCAGACGAATGGCGATAGCGCATCGCCATCCAGACACTTAAACGCTGCCCTGCAGCATTTGAACCCAACCGGTCTTGATAGGTCCAGCCATGGTTGAGTGCCGCCGGCCGCCAACCCGAGGCACAACCAACCGGCGGCATTGCCATCAAGTCACCANCCTGTGCTCCAGCGCATAACGCACCAGTTCTGTTCGGCTCGAGGTACCCGTTTTATTAAACAAGCGACTCACGTACTTCTCGACATTGCGGATCGAGGTTTCCAGCTGGCGGGCAATTTCCTTGTTCATCAATCCCTCTGCGACCAACTGCAGCACGCTTGCCTCCCGAGGGGTGAAGCTATGAACCACCGGATCCTTACTGGGTAAAGCTTCCGCTTGAGCCAGCAGCGAACGAATCTCGGTGATCTGCTTGGCCATCTGGCCCATATCCGTATCCGCAAACCGGGCCGCTTCCTGCAACAACCTNTGCTGNCGCTGGGCCACATTGCGAACCCGCGCCACCAGTTCGTCGGGATCAAANGGCTTGGGAATGTAATCGTCCACACCTGCCAAATANCCCTGCGTCCGATCGGCCGTCATCCCCTTGGCGGTGAGAAAAATCACCGGCGTACCGCCGAGTCGTTCATCAGCACGCAGTTGTTTCAACAAGCCATAGCCATCCAACCGAGGCATCATCACGTCGCTGATCACCACATCGGGCAACATCTGTTGGGCCTTCGCGAAGCCCTCTTCACCATCAACAGCGGTGGTCACATCGAAGCCTTCATCCTCCAGATAAGCCTGCACAGCCGTGCGCAGCCCTGGTTCATCATCCACAAGCAGCAAGCGCGGAGCAGGCGCTTGGGCGTCTTGTTCCTCTGCGGCTATCGGCGTGGGCGCGTCGCTCATGAATCGAATCGCTCTTGACGGAAATGTATGAGCGGTGCGCTCAGGCAGCTAGTGGGGGAAGCTCAACCTCCCATGGCTGACCACCATCAAGGGGCAAGGGCGGGCAACATCTCTTGCCGCTCTGGCACAAGGGTCGAATAACCCAGAGACAACGCCTTTTCTCGCAAGGTAGCCGGGTCTACACCGGACATTTCCGGTACACAAGCGGCCCACCAGACCAAGTGGTCCTCTCGATTGCTGTCCGTCACAGGCCCACCAGGATTCAACGTACGGATGTAAACAGCCGTGGTTGTGCGCTTCACTCGCAATGGATTCGTCGCACTGCAATTGACTGATTCGAAGTAAATATTTAGATCGGCAGGCGACTCTTCCCAAAGTTTGTAGCGACGCAAGTTCGGGTCTCCACCACCCTTTTNGACGCNATAAATACCAATCAGCAAGTTGCCACCGGCGTCAGGTTTCTCAATCAATATTGTCAAATCTTGAGGTCTGGACTTTTTCATCTGCTCGAGCACTTCTTTACGGTCAATCGCGTAGATCGCTTCGCTACCAACAACGAGAGCAGCCAGCACAGCCGAACCAACTCCTAAACAAGACATCGCAGAACGCATGCAGTTGGTGCCCAAACCTGCGCACCATGGTGGCAAGAACACACCCAGCTGATCTGACGCACTTACCACTTGCTTTTGATCACCAAGCCAGCACTCCCTGCGCTGCAGAAGTGGTGCAAGCAATGGCTCCTTACTGGAGCGAACACTGGGGCAACCCTGATAGCCGTCAACACCGGCTAGGTCTGACCGCCGCCGCCGCTGTGGCACTGGCCCGGCGGCAACTGGCGGAATGCCTGGCCATCGAGCCGCAACGGCTGATCTTCACCAGCGGAGCAACAGAAGCCAACAACATCGCCCTACTGGGCCACGCTCGCGCAATCGCTCGTCAAAACAAAACATCAGGGCATCTGATCTCCGTGACCACGGAGCATCATGCGGTGCTTGATCCGCTCCAACAACTTCAGCGGGAAGGATTCCGTTTGACCCTGCTCCCTCCCGGTCCCGATGGCTTAATCACCGCTAGGCAATTAGAGCAGGCGATCACACCTGAAACCCTGCTGGTGAGTGTGATGGCCGCCAACAATGAAATCGGTGTGCTGCAACCCCTCACTGCATTGGCTGGGATCTGTCGTCAGCACGGCATCACACTGCACAGCGATGGCGCGCAGGCTTTTGGCCAGATCGCCATGGAACCAGATGCTCTCGGCCTAGACCTAGTCAGCATCAGTGCCCACAAGCTCTACGGACCCAAAGGAATCGGAGCCCTGGTCATTCGTGATGGCATCCCTTTGGAACCGCTGCTTTGGGGNGGAGGGCAAGAAGACGGATTACGGCCAGGCACCCTGCCAGCACCATTAATCGTGGGATTTGCCAAAGCAGCAACCCTCGCCATCGCCGACCGCGACAGTCGCTCCGAACGCCTGCGCAACCTGCGCAACAAGCTCTGGAATGGGCTCAAGCAAACCATTCCAAACGTCGTTCTCAACGGCNCTCTGGAACCGAGATTGCCCCACAACCTCAACATCACTTTGCCTGGGATTCATGGCAGCCGACTGCATCGTGCCCTGCGTCCAAAACTGGCCTGCAGCAGCGGTTCAGCCTGTAGCCGAGGAGCACCATCGCATGTGCTGCTGGCTCTTGGCCGCACCCAAAAAGAAGCAGAAGCATCGCTAAGACTCAGCCTGGGCCGCTCCTGTTCGGACGCTGAAATCGATCAAGCAATCCAATGCATTTCTGAAGCGGCTGATGCATTGCGGCATTAGGCCCTCTACGGTCCGGGCGTTCAATGCTGCCGCTCGATATGGCCGGTGCCCCATCCGCTGCCAGGCTCTCGGTCCAAACAGCGCTCAACGATGGTTGGCTTGCCTTCCGGCGCGCACCCTGGACCTTCGTTGGTTTTTGCTTCTTGTGGATGCTGCTGTCCTCGGCAGTGGACCACATTCCAAGCGTTCCTGGAGTGATCGCTTCAACCATCGTTGATCTCTGGGGCACNATCGGGCTGATTCGCGGAGGCTGGATTGCCCTCGATGGCAATCAACCTCGCTTTGGCGATTTCACCTCCTGGAATACTCAAGCTCTATGGCGTGTATTCAGTCGCCGAATTGTGTTATTTGTGCTGTTAATACTCATCAGCCTAATAGTTATTTACCTCGCGCTGACTGCATCCTTTGGAGCGGATCAAGCCCTCGTACAGGCTCAATCGTTAGTCAATCTTGGGATGACAGCGGATCCATCCGATCCCCAAAATTTCGAACTCTGGAAAGAGACTTTGTTGAAATTTGGTCAGACGATCATTCAAAATCCTGCAGCAATTCTGATCCTGCTAATCGGTTGGGTTGTGGGCCTGTATTTCCAGGTCAATCAATTGTTCCTTGATTTCATTGCCCTCTTGGAGGGACCCAATCCATTTGCCGCCATTCGCAGGGGAATTGTTGTTGTGCANGGTCAGTGGGTGCAGGTTTTAGGGCTAATGCTCGTACAGGTTGTTGTCCTTCTCATCGGCGTTCTGGCCTGTGGAATTGGTCTTCTGGCTGCGTTTCCAGTCACGATTTGTATGAGTGCAGCTGGCTATCGACAACTGTTTGGCAGTGTCGACCACAAGGGCTTTTTCAAGGGCCACTAAGCAGCACAAATCCCACGACTCCACCAACAGCCAACATCAGCTGAGCNACCTGGCTGACCAGTAATCCGACCACAACAGCCAAACCAACTTGCGCGGCTTTCACCATTCGATCGCGATGGGACATCTCAGGGAATTGTCGAGACAAGCACCAGTGCTCGACGACTGAGGCGCCTGCCCATGGACCAAGCAGGAGTCCAAAACCACCCGTCAACAGACCAATCACGATTCCTACAGCCGCTCCAAATGCTGACCAACGGCTGGCATCCAACTTGGCGGTCGCCAAGGACACAGCCAACAGATCAGCCAGCATCCCAAGACCAAACAGCAGAACGGCCAGCAACACAGCCGGCCAGCCGACACTCCAACCCACATGCCAGCACCAAATGCCNGCTCCCAGCGGCAACCAGAGCAGACCTGGCAGAACCGGCAAAAGTGTTCCAGGCAAGCTCAGCAGTTGTACGACAACTGCCAACCACCAGATCGGATCACTGGTCATCGGCTTTCCTGCGTGCNAACCGCCACTTCGCACTGCGACTGCGCGGGTTGATCTGCTGCTCTTCCTCCGAGGCCACAACTGGTTTGCGCGTGATTCGCTCCAACCGCTCATCCCGCAAGAACGCTGTTTTGACGCGACGGTCCTCCAGGGAGTGGAAGCTGATGATGCCCAGCAACCCACCCGGCTCCAACCAAGCTGGCGTCTTCTGAAGCAGCTGATCCAACACATTGAGNTCATCGTTCACCGCAATGCGCAGGGCTTGGAAGGTGCGAGTTGCAGGATGAATGCGTCCGCGCCGAGCCCGCGGTGGATAGCAACCAGCCACGGCATAGGCCAGGGCAGCTGTGCCGCTGTATGCGCCCTGATCCGCCAAATCAGCTTTGATCCGACGCGCAATCCGTCTCGACAAGCGTTCCTCTCCGTAGCCATAAATCAAATCGGCTAACTCGTTCTCCTCGAGTCGCTCGATCAAAGCCGCGGCCGTCTCCCCNCCTCCTTCAGAATTCATGCGCATGTCCAGCGGGCCGTCAAATCGAAAGCTGAACCCTCGCTCTGCGACATCCAATTGAGCACTGCTCACCCCCAAATCGGCCAACACCATCAGAACGGGTTCCTCCGCAGAAAAATCCGCAAAATTGCTGGCCACGATTTGAACCCGATCNGCAAATAAGGCCAACCGNTCGGCTGCTGCGCGCCTGGCATTGGGGTCTTGGTCCAACCCGATCAAACGCAGCCCCTCGTAGCGTTCCAACAGCAGGGCGCTATGGCCGCCGCCGCCGAGNGTGGCATCAATCAANAGGCCCTGGTGGTGAGGNANNTGCTCAGCGGCCGACAAAACGGCGTCCGCAAGCACCGGCACATGAGAAAACTGAGCCGCGTTNGACAAGCGAATGCCCGGGGAGGACTCCTTAAGATTGCAGCAACGCACGACCTNATCGGCCCCATGACGCAGCTGGAAACGCGCACGGAGCCGATGGTGGTCAACTTCGGNCCACATCACCCCTCGATGCACGGGGTGTTGCGGNTGGTGGTGACCCTAGATGGTGAAGATGTCGTGGATTGCGAACCGGTGATCGGCTATCTGCACCGCGGCATGGAGAAGATCGCAGAAAACCGAACGAACGTGATGTTCGTGCCCTATGTCAGCCGGATGGACTACGCAGCTGGCATGTTTTATGAAGCGATCGTGGTCAATGCACCTGAGCGACTAGCAGACATTCCGGTGCCAAAACGCGCAAGCTATATCCGAGTTTTGATGCTGGAACTCAATCGCATTGCCAACCACTTGCTCTGGCTTGGCCCCTTCTTAGCGGATGTAGGTGCTCAAACTCCATTTTTCTATATCTTCCGTGAACGGGAGATGATTTACGACCTTTGGGAAGCAGCAACTGGTCAGCGATTGATCAACAATAATTATTTCCGAATCGGAGGCGTCGCAGCTGATCTTCCCTGGGGCTGGCTTGAGAAATGTCGTGATTTCTGCGACTGGTTTGCGCCCAAGATCGATGAATACGAAAAACTAATTACCAACAACCCCATTTTCCGCCGCCGCATTGAAGGCCTAGGAATAATTGAGCAACAAGATGCGATTAATTGGAGTCTTTCAGGTCCAATGTTGCGTGCATCCGGCGTGCCATGGGATTTGCGAAAAGTGGATCATTATGAATGTTACGACGATTTCGACTGGACGGTGGCCTGGGAAAAAGAGGGCGATTGCTATGCCCGCTACAGAGTACGTATTGAAGAGATGCGCCAGTCCTTAAAAATTCTGCGTCAGGCTTGCGAGATGATCCCTGGAGGGCCGACCGAAAACCTTGAAGCTCAACGGATCAACGAAGGCAAAAAAAGTGAAGCCGCAGGCTTCGATTACCAGTACGTAGCCAAGAAAGTAGCCCCCACATTTAAGATCCCCAATGGGGAGCTTTATACACGCTTAGAGTCTGGCAAAGGGGAAATCGGTGTCTTTATTCAAGGCAATAACGATGTCACCCCTTGGCGGTTCAAGATTCGTGCTGCCGACAGCAATAATCTTCAAATTCTCCCTCACATTCTCAAAGGCCATAAAGTTGCTGACATCATGGCAATCCTTGGCTCTATCGACGTAATTATGGGCTCTGTCGACCGCTAAATACTCAACAATCAAAAGTCATTGACGTCATGATTTTGCATCGCTGGATCGATCGCATCGAAGGGTTTGGATACCTTTTACCAAGCGCACTCACCGGATATCTATTCTTCAAAGGATTGAATCCGGCCTTGCCGGGATTCAGTTGCCCCTTGAGAGCCCTCACTGGCATCCCATGCCCCACATGCTTCCTGACGCGGGCTACAAGCTGCGCTCTGATTGGGGACCTTTCCGGATCAGTGCGTTGGCATGCTTTCGGACCGATTGCAGCGGCAGGATTAATCCTTTGGGCGACCCTATCGATCCGACAGCACCGGCTCATCCCGAAAACGTTAAAGGCATGGCCCTTCGGAGTCATGACCATTGCCCTCATGACCTATTGGATTCTGCGCCTGATCGCTAGCCTTTGGATCCAACAACCAGGCATCCTCCAATTCCCGATGCCCATGAACGGTTAGCTCACAACACCTTGGTGATAAGCAAGATTTTGCAGATAAAAGCCCGCCATTGGGATGGCGATCAACGTTCCCAAACCACAGGTGCAAATCGAAACCAAAGCGACCAACAACCAGGTGAGCAGCTCAGCGACCAAAAAGGAGCGCCCTGCTGGTGATCGATACATCGCCTGGAATGAACTGGCAAACGAATCACCAATTCCCATCTCCGTTAAAAAGATTCTATTGACATAAATAGGAACGATCAAAGCGATCACAATGCCAGGCAACACGCAAAAGCCAAATCCGATTGTCGAAATAACCGAAAAGAATAATCCGGCCACAAGATATCGCCATGGACGCTTAAATAGCACCGAGAAAGCCTTGCCAAGCGTAATAACTTCACCCGTTTCGTAATACAACGCCGGGACAGCCATAAACAACACCCCTACGAGACTGGACAGCAATGCAAAGGGAAGCTGAGCCACTTGAGCCAACATTGAAGCAGCAGTGACAGCCGCTTCACTAACATCGCCACTGGGAGAACTCATCACAACCGCGACCAAAAACGCGATCAACATATAGAGACAAAAACCAACCAAACTCAGGACAATCGTGATCGCCCAAATCCCAAAAATGGTCGAGAAATGTTTGCGCAACGCATCCCATGCGCTATTGAAACTGGGTTGCTCTGTCGCTATTTGAGCTGCCATGGAGACACCATCAGGGCTGCTGCCAGGGTGACAGTGACATTCCATTGGGACAACGGCAGTGATGAAGACCGATAAATGGCTAAAACTTCATCGCACCGTTCGCTTCGGCGACACTGATGCTGCAGGGGTGATGCACTTCCATCAGCTGTTGCGATGGAGTCATGAGGCCTGGGAAGAGAGTCTGCAGAGCTATGGACTAGATGCCGCAGCGGTGTTTCCGGGAACGCGAAACGGTCAATCCATGGACATTGCTCTTCCAATCGTCCATTGCAGTGCCGAGTTCATGGCCCCTTTGCATGTCGGGGATGACCTGTCCATCACCCTTGATCCAACACGCCTCGACCCGGGAAGCTTTGAAGTCCGCTCCCGATTCACCTGTCAAGAGCGAGCGATTGCCACAGGGTGTCTGCGCCACGTCGCCATTCATACCCTGACGCGACGCCGAACAAGCCTGCCGGAAGCGATCGACCGCTGGCTAGAAGCCTCAAATGTGGGAAAGCTACGCGAGCTTTAGTCCGCTTGATCTGTCGAAGAGATCATCAATCCAAACCCCAAACGTCGAGCTCAACCGCGAAGTGGAGCAGCTGAAATCCCAGCCATCAGCAAGCTCTCAGGGCTTCAGGAGTGTCCAACCAGCCAACGTCGCCAGTACGCCCGCTGCCATTTTCCCGCTTGCGTCGGGGCAAGATCAGGACAGAGCAGCCAGCGCCGAGGGCGCTCTGCTGCTGGCCAACCCATTGTGAGCTGTTCCAGTCGTTCCAACACGCTGTCTTCAGGACTCCGCACTAGCGCCACCAACCGATCACCCCACTCAGGATCCTCCACACCCAACAGCAACACGGCGTCCACTGGCAATGCCATGCCCTGAGCCGCCTCCATCAATCGTGCCTCCAGCTGTTCTGGAAACACGGTTTCCCCTCCCGAATGGATCGCACCATCAAGGCGACCCAAAACATGGAGCTCAGGCACCAGCTCAGCCCGATCACCGGACCGCCACCAGCCTTCACTATCCGTTAGCGGACTGAGCAGATCAGGTTGATCCATACGCCAACTTCCAATCGCCAGACGAGGCAGGCGAACCTGTAAAGCCCCATCAGCATCAACACGCAACTCGACATCCACGAGCGCTGGACCGCAACCGGACTCCCCCGCGAGAAACCGGTCCGGAGGCAACGCAGTCACCATCGCAGCAGTCTCTGTCGCCCCATAACAAGGCGACAGCTTCACCTGCTCTGCTCGGGCACGTTCCGCCAGCGCATCGGACAATGCAGCGCCACCCACCCAGATCACAGCGAACTGCTGCAACCAAGCCAACCCCAAAGGATCCGCCAGCAACCGGGACAACTGTGTTGGCACCAAGGACAGCAACGCAGGGCCCTCTTGCCAGCTCGGTAGGCCTTTGCAGAAGGCGATCAACTCAGCTGGATGCTTCATCCATTCCGGCATGAGCCAGGCATGCTCTGCCCCCCAGCACCGACTTCGCCACCACGGCATGAGGCCGCTGACGTGATGGAACGGCAGCGGATTGAGCACCAAGCTCAACTCAGGTGCAATACCGATCGCCTGCAGCCAACGGGCCGTCGCCGCAGCTGATCGATCGAGATGGGCAACAGGATGAAGGCAAAACCGCTGTCCTCCACTACTGCCACCACTGGCCAACACAACCCCGCTGCCAGTCGGAAGCAACACCTCTGGCACTTCAACCGGATCGGTATGAGGGCCATGCAGCTGAATCCAGCCGCCTTGCAGCAGACCCTGTGCAAAGGCTGAGGCAACCTCCACTGATTGCAGACAGTTCGATTGAAGGGAGTTCAACCGTCCTCCCATCGCTTTCAAACAGCTGCCGCCCAGACCTGCAACGGGTCTGAGCTGAACAAGGGACCGGTTGGACACCAACCCGGCGCCAAGCCTGGCGCCGCTGGCGTTGGACCATTCATTTGCAGGGCGGCCAGATGATTGAGCCAACGGCGCCCAATTCCTGTCTCAAAGGCGGTGCTCACCATTCGCCAGGGGACTCCCTCCTGCAACTGCCGCAACAAAGGCCGAGGATCCCCTTCCACAGCTGGCCGGCGCACTTGCCAACCCAACCATCGGTCCCGCAGGAACGGATCATGATCCAGCGATTCATCCAAGGCCACAGGTCCTTGCAGCGCCAGAGCCTCCAAGCCCTCTTGATCCTTTGGAGGTAAGGGTTGTTCCAACCAGTCAAAGCGAGAATCCCCAACCATCACATCCATCCACGCTCTAGCCGTCGAACGGTCCCAACCACCGTTTGCATCGAGCCGCAGTCGCGCGGTGGACGGCAATCGCTCAAGCAACTGTTCAAGCCAACGGCGCTCTAATCCATCCGGTTCGGCGGCGACTTTCCATTTCAAGGTCAACCCTCTCCGCCGCCCCCGTTGTTCCAATAAGCGGTCCAATTGCGGCAGCATCAAGCCACCTGCAGGAAGCAACTGCGCTCCAAGAGGGGCCGCCAGCCAACCCTGAGGCGACCGCTGACCTACGAGTCCATCCAGCTCTGCCAACGCAGCACCCAATCCAAACGAAACGGCCGCAGTGAGATCCGGCAAGCGCTGTTCCAAGAGATGTCTGGGCAATGGCGAGGGCAGATCCGCCAACTCTTGTTCGCAGCGGGGCAGGCAATCCCGATCCAGCGGCGCCACCTCACCCCAACCGACCGCGCTGTCAACGCCCTGCAACCGCAACAACCAGCCGCAGCGATCCTTGATCACCCCCGCCGCCGTACGCAAGGGTTGGATCAGGACAAACCGAAACGGTCGAATCTGCAGCTGGAAGTCCATGCCTTCATCCATAAGGCCACAACGCGCCCATGGCCAATCCGAGTGTTAATCCAAGCCCGTTCAGGGCCTGAAACCGCAACGCCAAAAACTTGCTACCGCTGATCCTTTCCGGCTGATCGTGGTGATGCGTCAACAGACGAATCAGAGAAAGCGCCGCAGGTAGACCAGCTGCGGAGAGAAGAGCGGTAGCAGGCCAAGCACCACGACAGACCGGCAGCCACTCCAGTGAATAGGTCAGAGCGATGAACCAAGGGATCAGTGCCGCTGACCTGGCTGTCCCCAACCTGACAACCGGTGATCGCTTGCCATGCGCTGCATCTTCCTCAACCTGATGAAAATGAGAACAAAACAACACCAAAGTTGTGGCGAGTGCAGGGCCCGACCCGAGGCTGAACGCTGTCGTCCAGGGGATTGATGTTGCAACAGCTGGTCCGAGCACCAACAGAGCCGCCGCCGTAGCGAAAGGGCCAAAAGCCAGCCAGCACAATGGTTCCCCTAGGCCTTGATAACCGAGGCGAAATGGCGGTCCCTGATACAGATACCCAAGCCCACAACACAGCAGGACCAACACCATCACAACAGGCTGACTACGACTGGCCAGCCAGCCCATCAGGAGCAGCCCCAACACCAGAGCCGCCCAGGCGAGCCGCGCCACCTGATCCCGACGTCCGGTGAGATTCACCACCGAATGGGGTTTTCCGTGAAGGTCCACCCCAGTTTCAGCATCGAAAAGATCGTTTGTGAGGTTCTCCCAAAGCAACAGGAGAATCGCCGCCAACAAGAAGCCCAGGAGCTGATCCCAGCGCAAGACTTCAGCAGCACCTAGGCGCCAACCCGCCGCCAGCAACACCGGCATCACCGCCACCGAATACATCGGCCACTTGATGGCTGCTTTCCATAGTTTTCGACGCTCGTCGTAACGGGATGCGACAGCCTGCGGCTCTGGCATGGACTGAAGCGCTTCGGCAAGGGTGATGACCCATACATTTGAGCAGTCCGACCGAACGGCCTTCACTGCGGATGACGGCTGATCCCCATTTCAGCTCCCTTCTTGCAGCCGCCCGGAAGGGCTGGCAGGATCGCCACTGCGATGACGCTCTACTGAGCCTCGCCCTACCGCTGAACGGCGTCGACCCGTTGCTGGCACTGCCACTTCTGGCTCAGACGGATGCGTTCCGAATGCTTTGGGACAGCGCACCAGGCCTTTCACTCGCTGCAAGTGGGCGCTGCCAGCATCTCGACTTAGCAGGCACCAAACGCTTTGAGCTCGCCCAGCGCTTCTGCGACATGACGCTCGGCAGATTGATCGACACACAGCCGAACACTCCCGCTCAAGCCCGGCCTCGCGTGCTTCTGGCCTTCAGCTTTTTTGAGCAGAGCAGTGAACGGCAACTGGATCCAACAGCGATCCCATCCGTCCAAGCCGTCCTCTCCCGCTGGCAACTCAGTCGTCAGGGACGCCGTGGTTGGTTACGCCTCAATGGCACCGTCAGCGATGCCGCAGAAGCACGCGAATTAGCAGAACGGCTTTGGCTCAAAGCCCATGATTTGAGTCAGTGTCAACGCGAGTTGAGTGAGGCTCCGAATGCCTCCACCATCAGTCGCACCTCTGTGCGTTCCTGGCAGGACTGTTACCGCGGACCGCTCGACAGGGGCCTGGACTTGGTTAACGGCAACCACCTCCACAAATTGGTCCTGGCCGTACGCCAATCATTCGAATTAGAACGGCCACTCGATCCTCTCCCCCTGCTGAAGCGCCTCAGACGCCAGCAGGCTGGCAGCTGTCGCTTCCTCTGGCAACGCCGAAACGGCGAAGCATTTTTCGGTGCTTCCCCCGAACGTTTGCTCAGCTTGCGTGGCAGCTCTTTACGCAGCGATGCTCTGGCTGGAACAGCAGGCCGGGGCGATGACGGGACCCTGCTGATGCGCTCCGACAAAGATCGACGCGAACATGAACTGGTGGTGGAAACCATCACAGGTCTCCTCCAGCAATCCGGTCTTACTCCCTGGCGACGCCGGCGTCCTCAACTGGCACGACACGGTCAACTCACCCACCTCCACACCCCCATCACCGCCGATGCCAGTGGACATTCCGCGCTCTCTCTCGCGGAATGTCTGCATCCAACACCAGCTGTCGCCGGTCTGCCGCGGCGGGAGGCAATGGCTTGGCTGCGCGCCCTCGAACCCTTCGAACGTGGTTGGTATGCCGCACCAATTGGCTGGATCGACAGTGCCGGTGATGCCGAACTCCGCGTCGCGATCCGCTGCGGCCACGCCCGCGACTGCCGTCTTGACCTCACAGCTGGTGCTGGCTTAGTGCGGGGTTCGATCGCCGAGCGAGAACTCCAAGAAGTGGGGCTCAAGCTGGCCGTTCTGGCCGACCAGCTCGATCAACCCTCAGGAGTCCGGGAGCGAACGCAGACGCCACTCCATTGACGATGTCTTCAGCGCATCACCAAAGGGTTCGGCGCGACCCCCGAGATGTTGCTTGAGGAAAGCCTCAATTAACGCCTTCATCGCCAATGAATTTCTGGGATTAGCAATCCCATGGCCCTCATCAGGAAAGACAACGAAATCGATTGGCAAACCGCGTTTCTCCATGGCAGAGGCAATCGTCTCGCTCTCCCGCAACTTCACGCGAGGGTCATTCGCCCCATGACCAAGCAAGAGGGGCTTCTGAATGCGATCGACATGATTAATCGGTGAAATCGCCTCCAAATCAACGCGACCCACACCAATCGTTCGCTCCAGGATCACGCGTCCTGCCTCCCAGTAGGGAGGGATCGAGGCCAGCAACGTCTTGAGATTGGAAGGACCGACTTCCGCAACCGACGCCGCGAAGAGCTCTGGATCTCGAGTCAAACCAGCCAGTGCCGCATAACCTCCATAAGAGGCGCCCATGATCGCGAGTCGGCTGGGATCAGCAATCCCCTCCGCCACTGCCCATTGCACCGCATCGACCAGATCGTCTTGCATGGCGGCATACCACTCACCTTCCCCAGCCAACAAATGCTTCTTTCCGAAGCCAGTGGAGCCTCGGAAATTGACGCTCAAGACGTGATATCCGCGATTCGCCAGCAACTGATGCATCCCATTCAGACCCCAACCATCCCGAGCTCGAGGTCCACCATGCACGAGTAACACCAACGGTTGAGGACCTTTCTCTCCCAACCGAGTTCGGGTCAGATAGGCCGGTAAGCGGAGACCATCCCTCGCTTTGATCTCCAAACTTTCCATCGGCTCCAACGCATAGGCATCGAGCCTGGGCTGAACGGCAAACAGCAATCGGCCCTCACGGCGATCACGATCCCAAAGCCAATACTGAGGACCGCTGACATCGGAATAAAACACGACCAACCACTGGCGATCAGCTTGGTCTTGATCCACCACACTGAACTCACGACCATTAGCCAGTGCGTTGAGGCCAGCGAGATCAGCATCCACATCCGTCGTCAGCGTCACGCGGCGACTGCGCAAATCGGTTTCCTCAAGGACCAGCGGTTGACCGGTTTTGACATCACTGATCGCGACCCCTAACGACCCTGCTTCTGAGCGATGCACCAGCTCACTGGGACAAGCCGCTGTGCAATTTGGCAACTGATCGCGACGCCAGCGAACCAAGCTCGGTAGATCCTCATCGGCACTGAGCGTGGCGTAAAGCCAGCGGCCATCCCGGGTAAAGCCGATCAATCCCGATCCGCTGATCGTGTCTTCGAACGAGAGCGTGAGGAACGGTTTCCAATCCGTTTCGCCCGGCAAGCGAACGTCATAAGCACTCCCCCCGTCATCCAGAACCCGCGTGCGGATGAGAACGTGCCAAGCACCATCCAGCCACTGCACACTGACGGCTTGACCGTCGTTGGACTGATACAGCAGTCGACGCTTGCCGGTCTCTACATCAAGTAAGTAATAGTCGTGGTATCGCGGATCGCGATCATTCAGCGCAACAACAAGGTCTCGCGGTGAGGATTGATCCGCCGCAACCAAAAATGCTTTCACACCTCTAGACGGCGTTAGATCGATCGTTTCGCCGGTCTGGGGATCAATTCTGGTGAGGACCGTGTTCTCATCTCCCTGGTAATCACGGGAGGAGATCAAATAACGACCATCTGGAGTCCAACCAGCCGGATTTTGAGGACGTTCCCGCTCACTGGTCAATCGACGTGGAGCCTCAGTGCCATCCAGATCACGGATCCACAGATTCAAAACACCTTGATAAGGAGCCAGATACACCAAACGTTTGCCATCTGGGCTGAGATTGACGCCCACGATCTCGGGGTTACCAAACAACACCTCCCGTGGAATCAATGGTGGTGGGGCCGCAAAGCCTGCTCGTAATCCATCGAACGGCAAGAACAAGGCCAGGCAACTCAAAACAGCAAGACCTAACCGAGATCGTTTGGCCATTAGCGGAGTCACTCAAGACATCTCAATCATTGTTGTGGGTCCGGTTAGATCAGCAACCGCAACCGCTCGATCACTTGATCCGCCAGCGGTTGTTGCATCAGCCGCTCCACCTCACGAATTCCCGTAGGACTCGTGACATTGATCTCGCTCAGCATGCCGTCGATGACATCAATCCCAACAAAAAACAGACCTTCGGCTCGCAGCGTTGGAGCGAGTGCCTCACAAATCAAGCGCTCTCGTTCACTCAAGTCAGTGGCTTCCGCCTGTCCTCCCACAGCAAGATTGCTCCGAAATTCCCCGTCAGAGGGTCGTCGGTTAATCGCGCCTAGAGGTTCACCATTCACGATCAGGATGCGCTTATCACCAGCGCTGACGGCAGGCAGAAACCGTTGGGCCATCACAGGCAGTCGGCCTTGTTCCGTGACCAGCTCCAAAAGAGCATTCAGGCCTGGAGCATCAGCCGCGACTCGGATCACCCCAAGACCAGCTCGACCACCCAAGGGTTTCAGCACGACTTCCTTCTGCTCATGGGTGAATTCCGCCAGTTCATGCACACGACCCGCCACAAGCGTGGGGGCCATCCAACGACAGAACCTCAGGGCACCGAGCTTCTCGTTCCAGGAGCGCAAGGCGCTGGGCCGATTCAAAACATGAATGCCTGCTCTCTCTGCCACCTCAAGTAGATGCGTGGCGTAGAGGTAGGCCTCATCAACCGGAGGATCCTTACGCATCCAAATCACATCAAAACCGGAGAGCCGCAGACGTTCACAAGCCCCAGCTGTGATCCACGGCTCTGCGGTAACAGGCAACGCCATCGCCAAAGGCTCATCGCCACGGGCGATCAAATCAGCGGGGCAGCACACCCAAACCTCGTCACCAGCCCGTTGGGCGGCCTGCATCAGAGCAGCGGAGGAATCCTTCTCAGGATTGATCTGCTTCAGCGGATCCAGAACAAAAAGCTGACGCATGGATCAAGAGGCCAGAAGGGGATCCAACTCACCAGCCCGATCCAGAGCATGCAACTCATCACATCCACCGATGTGGTGATCATCAATGAAGATCTCAGGAAGGCTGGTGCGTCCACCACTGCGCTCAGCCATGGCCGCCCTCGCAGCGCGATCGCCATCGATGGCGTACTCCAGATAGTCGACCCCCTTGCGATCAAGCAGGGCCTTGGCGCGAATGCAAAAAGGACATAGTCGCCAGGTGTAGATCTCAACCTTGGCCATAACGGAAACACTGCCGCTGAGCGGATCCTATGCAGCACAGCTGCGCTGATAGCGTCCTTTTCTGCCTTGAGCCCAGATCTTGCTGGATCTCACCGACTTCAAACGCGATCTTTCCGAACTCACTGACCGCCTGGGCCATGCCCAGGACTGTCTTTGACGTTCCTGCACTCAACGCCCGCCAACAGGATCTCGAACAACTGGCTGCCCAACCGGATTTCTGGGACGACCAGCAAAATGCCCAAAAGCAAATGCGCCGCCTCGATGAGGTCAAGGCTCAGCTCCAGCAGTTGTCTACGTGGCGTGGCTCCATTGATGACGCGCAAGCCACGCTTGAACTGTACGAACTAGAAGCCGATGACGAGATTCTCGATGAAGCCCAACAAGGGTTAGTTCAGCTTCGACATGGTCTGGATCGATGGGAGCTAGAACGCCTGCTCAGCGGTGACTACGACAAGGAGGGGGCTGTTTTAACGATCAATGCCGGTGCCGGCGGTACAGACGCTCAAGACTGGGCGCAAATGCTGTTGAGGATGTACACGCGCTGGGCCGAGGACCGGGGCATGAAGGTGACCGTGAACGAACTTTCAGAAGGGGAGGAAGCCGGAATCAAAAGTGCATCGATCGAAGTGGAAGGCCGCTACGCCTATGGATACCTGCGTAACGAGAAGGGCACCCACCGACTGGTCCGCATCTCGCCGTTTAACGCCAATGACAAACGACAAACCAGCTTCGCCGGCATTGAAGTGATGCCAAAAATCGATGAGGACGTCGACATCGACATCCCGGAAAAAGATCTAGAAGTCACCACGAGCCGTTCCGGTGGGGCCGGGGGACAAAACGTGAACAAGGTGGAAACGGCCGTGCGCATCCTCCACATTCCAACGGGGTTAGCCGTGCGCTGCACCCAGGAGCGATCGCAGCTTCAGAACAAAGAAAAAGCAATGGCCCTGCTTAAGGCAAAACTGCTTGTGATCGCGCAGGAACAGCGCGCCGCCGAAATCGCTGATATCCGAGGCGACATCGTCGAAGCAGCCTGGGGCAATCAGATTCGCAACTACGTGTTCCATCCTTATCAAATGGTCAAGGACCTGCGCACCAACGAGGAGACCACAGATGTGCAAGGCGTGATGGATGGTGCGTTGGATCCGTTCATCGACGCGTCACTACGCCAGGGTGTGGACCGCCCAGGCGGCGATGCTGACCACTAGGACCAATGCCCAGCGAATCTTCACCACCTCCCTCCACAGCAACAGCCAAGCCAGCACGTGCTTCGGTAAGCACGAATGAATCGCCCAGCTTCATCAAGCAGGCGATGCGCAACATGGTGCGCAAAGGGCGTCAGAGCCTGTTTCATTTCGGTCTCACTGCTCTTGGCTTCATTGGATTCATCTTGCTTGTGGCATCGCTCGGCAGGCCGACGCTGCCTCAATAACGTGTTCCAGCTAGATCTTGCCTTTGACGCAACTGGAATCACACTGAGTCCCAGCGAAGAATGTCGTTTAACGGAGGAGAGTTGGTGGACTGTTCCTGTGCAGGAATGGATTGAAACGATTCGGTGCGACCTGGACCTGGAATGCCCGATTCTGGTTCGCCAAGCTGATGAGATCAGTCTGGGACTTCGTCTCACTGACGACACCAACATTGCCGAGCTCAATGGTATTTGGAGAGAACGTCCAGAACCCACCGACGTGCTCTCTTTCGCTGCCCTTGACCAAACCTCGGACAGGTTTGAAGCTCCCTGCATTGAGCTCGGGGACATCATCGTTTCCCTCGAGACGGCCCGGCGACAAGCGATCGAGCAAGCCCATAGCTTGAGCCGTGAGTTGGACTGGCTCGTGACGCACGGCCTGCTTCATCTTCTCGGTTGGGATCATCCTGATGACGCGTCTCTGAAGCGGATGCTGGCGGTGCAAGAGCATCTCCTGGAAAACAGAGGTAACGTTCAAGCCCGGGGTATCCACCCGGTGGACGCCAACTCCATCAGAGATGCCCACTGACGCCAAGATTCCGGTGCCCGAGGAGGTCGCCGCCATGCCCCTTCCCGGAGAGCGAGCCCTTCGACGGGGAGCCTGGAAAATCGCAGCGGATTTACCCGCCAGCTTTAGATACGCCGCTCAGGGTTTGACGTATGCGTTTGTCAGTCAGCGCAACTTCCGGATTCACGTCATCACCGGCCTTGTGGTGTTTGGGCTGGGATTTTGGTTGCAGCTGGACTGGATCCAACTCGCCGTTCTTGTTCTGACAGTGGCTGCTGTGTTGGTACTGGAACTGCTAAACACAGCCATCGAAGCGGTGGTGGATCTGGCAATCGGTCGCCGCTTTCATCCTCTAGCTCGCATCGCCAAAGACTGTGCTGCTGCCTCTGTGCTGGTGGCTGCGATGAGCTCTCTACTGATTGCGACGTTCCTGCTTCTACCTCCCTTATTGCTCCGCCTGGGACTCTGACTCCTTCACCACGACGCTGATGCTGCTGGTCATCGACAACTACGACAGCTTCACCTTCAATCTGGTGCAATATCTCGGCGAATTAGCACCTCACCATCCAATTGCTGAGGATCTCCGCGTTGAACGCAACGACGCGCTCACCATCGAGGAGATCAGCCAGTTGCAGCCAGAGGCAATCCTGCTCTCTCCAGGACCAGGGGATCCGGATCAGTCCGGCGTCTGCCTTGAGATCCTGCGTCAGCTTTCCCCCTCCATCCCAACCCTCGGCGTCTGCCTCGGTCATCAAGCCATTGCCCAAGTCCATGGCGGCCGCGTTGTCCGCGCACGGGAACAAATGCACGGCAAAACCTCACCAGTTCTGCACGACGGGGAAGGAGTGTTTGCAGGCTTGCCTCAACCCCTTACGGCGACGCGCTACCACTCTCTGATCGCCGAACGCGAATCGTTGCCAGCTTGCCTCGAGATCACGGCCTGGCTCGATGACGGCACGATTATGGGCCTCCGCCACCGTGATTATCCACACCTGCAAGGAGTCCAATTTCACCCAGAAAGCGTGCTGACCGATGCCGGCCATCAGCTCTTAGCCAATTTTCTGAACGACGCTGAGCGGCACGTTAAGAGCTGAAATCAGCCGTCACCACTGCTAGTTTCCTGGCCACGAGAGAAAAGCAATGTCCGTCCTGCGCACAACCCTGGTCGCTGCAGCAGGACTCAGCCTGAGCCTCCAGACCATGGCGATTGCCGGAGGTGGAGTCACAATCCGCAGCTACGGACAACGGGCTCTGCTCATTCAAGGCGGAGGACAGTCAGTGCTGCTCAATCCCTTTCGAGCGGTGGGCTGTGCGGCTGGGCTGGGCGAACCCAGAGTGAACGCAGGAGTGATCCTTGCCAGCTCCGAACTGGCTGATGAAGGCGCCCGTGGTGTTGCAGGTGGTCGTTTTTTGGTGGAGCCAGGTTCTTATCGAATCGGAGGATTGCACCTAGAAGGCTTCGCCAGTCCGCATGACCGTCTTGACGGGCGGCGTTATGGCAACGCAACACTCTGGCGCTGGCAACAAGGGGGATTGAGCTTTGCTCATGTTGGTGCCACCGCTGGACCCATCACAGCCGCTGATCGAGTTCTCTTGGGCAACCCTGATGTCCTAATCATCGGCGTTGGGGGCGGCAGCAAAATTTTTGAAGGAACAGAAGCGGCTGAGCTGGTGAAACAACTCAATCCGAAGCAAGTGATCCCGGTTCAATACATCAATGGAGAAGCACCTGAAAATTGCGACCAGGGCAGTGTTCAACCATTCCTTGATGCCATGGCGGGGACGACTGTGCGCAATGTTGGGACAACCGTGAGCTTTCCCGGTTCTCTTGCAGACACCACCACCATCACGGTGATGCGCTGATCAGCAGACATGGACGAGAAACTCAGGCTCGACATCGTGAAAGGAGTTGGACGGGTTCATCAACGAAATCAGAGACGAAGAAGAACTCTGGCGTAGGCCTAAATTTACTAAACCAAACTATTTTCACCAGTATAATTCAGATCAACAACTTGCAGAACTGCGCCATGTCCTACCATTCTAAATGAAATATCAACTCCTGCATAGTGGTGCACACTGGCGATTGCCTTAATGCCACCACTTTGATTGAAAATTTCAATATTCATCTTGTCCGCCGTTAATTGGTGACCGTGATAATCGGGAATAGAAATCCTGTCTCCTTTATCATAAAAATGAATGATTCTATCAACACCTAGCTGAGTATCCGAATTAACGATAAAAGTATCAGAACCAGCCCCACCGTACATCGTATCTGCCCCGTCACCACCAGTCAGGATATCTCGACCTGGACCTCCTTCTAAGTAATCATCGCCATCGCCACCTTCAAGCCTGTCATGACCGGCAGCCCCATAAAGATTGTCGCCATCAGCGCCTCCTCGGAAGTGGTCATCTCCAAGAGATCCTTCAACAGTATCCCTGCCTTCTCCAAGATCTGCGAAGTTCTTGTTCCCCCAAGTGAATAAAAGCCTGTCATCACCAGCATAGGCATTAATTCGATACGAATCTATTAATCCCGACGCATTTCTGCCCTCTCCAAAGTGCCGATCATTATCTTCATCATCTAGTTCAACATACTTAATGTTCATTCCTCCAAAATGGTACTCATTAAAGAAATCAATGTTAGGTGTCAGCACACTATCTTGTTGTCGTTGATTGGGATCATTGCACTCATTAGGACGTTTCACGTTGACATCAACGCCGTTGAAATGATTGCGCATTTTGAAAATCCTGATGTGTGGCGGGACTGAGGAGATCTCTCCCCTTCATGTTTTCATCATCGCTTTGATTTCTTGAGTCATCAGTGATCCCAATCAACAAGAGCTGTGATCTTGCTCACAGTCAGCTTGATTCTGAAATTGAAATAATCAAGTCGGACATCAAGATGGAGCCATGCCTGACAAGGCCAAGTCCCATCTGTATGGCCCTACAGAACGCCTCATATCCATTGCAGATCAATCTGGACTTTTCTCTTCAATCGCTACCGCGGCTGTGATCGATATATTTTTCGTTCCTACCAGGCCTACTGACACAAGCAGTTATCACGAAATGGACAACAAAAAATTTTATTTTTCGACTGATAATCCAAATGAGCATGCAAATATCAACGACAAAAATAGTTCAAACAGATCAAAAGACTCAGCATGCAAAACCATGCCCTAGCAGGCTAAGCATTAAAACTGAAACCGTTAACATGCGAATGAAGACTCACAAGGTTCAGACGGAAGAGCTTGGCAAACTCCAGGCACACAGCGGGTTAACTGTTTTGCCGTATTTAAATGAGATAGGGGGATAGTGGCTGAGCTTATGTTGATTCTTTATTGATTATTTTTATGCCGGGAAGGCCAATGCCATTACAAGAAAGCTAATCGTTACAAAAGAGCCGAGCAAAAGCGGGGGCATTTTGTGTGCTTGTCATTATCGATTTCCCGACAAGACATTCACCCCTCATCAGGCGAAATTTTGATGACTGTGATCAATCTCACAGATAAAGCTGACTCAGATCATCGAGTCGCCCAGCAGTTTCGGGGATGATGTGCATATCGAGGAAACACACACCTCTCTCACCTACTTCATTAGGTCCAACACATCCCTCACCCTGGATCAATTGAAAACCGTCTTCGGAGGCGTCATTCACCCCAACTACAAACTTATCAAGAAACGCCTTGTCAAGCCAAATCAATTTGAGGAGATTAAAGTAACCTTCACATCCGGCCGAAGGGTAACAGCTTGATCAGAATTGAAGCCAAGCAAATCATGAATTTCCTTAGCCGCAGTGACATGCTGATCAGCTGTTGATCATTTAAAATCACTATCCCCGTCAGCAATGGCGGGGTTTGCGAATGCCTACCCTCCTGACAGATCAGGACAACAGTCTCCATCATTTTGAGAGCCTCTCAGTGATCCACCTGTTCTAAATCTGAGCCAGGTTTGGTTGTCCACAAGTAACACAGTCAACATCCAGAGCAAATACTTCAGAAATCTCTATTTTTTTGACGAGCTCATGACAACGACTTACTCGCGTATCGAAATCATCCTCAAGCTCTACGGCCTGCTGCTTGCTGAAGATCGCTGGCCAATATCTACGCTTTTGACCAAATATAATTTCACCTCAACATAGAAAAATACTCTTCGCCAATACCAGATAATCTGTTATCAAAAAAGGAACAAAGTCTCATGTCCCTTATCGCCGCCAGCAAAATTCAAAATGAGCTGAGCATTGGTCTCTTCCTTCTCATATGATCAAATCACCAGTTAAGAAGAGCCTATCTTGACCAGCCATCTTTTCAACAAGACTGGATAGATCTATCCGGCAAACATAATCCTGTACGACAAGATGAAATCTCTCATTCACATTATATCAGCAGCCAATCAAGAAGTTATCCCTTAGCCCTGATGTCTCATCAAAGCTTGACCAAGTCAAGCCAGCCCCCTCGACATCAAGACAAATATTAGAAGCAAAAGAGAGGAGACTGTGCCGCAAGAAATTTTACAAATCGATTTGAAGAGCAACCGCACCAATGCCCCCTGTCAATTACCTCTATAAACATTTTTCGTCAAGAAAATACATCCAGCCTTACCGAGGCAATGACGAAACCATTCACAGGATTTAAGCTTGGTTTAACAAGAAAATTCTAGTGGCTAATTATACTCAATTAACAAAAAAATTACCCTCAGCAGAAGAAGAATTCTTCAAGGAGGCCTCGCAGGTGCAGGCCTGGTCGCTGCCAACGGGCTGAGAACGGCGCAAGCACAGAGCATGAGCAACAGGTCAGTCCTGCATTCCAGCCCAGCAGACGGATATAGACCAACTCCATCTAGAACGAATGATGACTTCATTATTCAAAAAACAACATTAAACCCTGATGGGCAAAAGCCAATGCCCGGGATCACAGTCAATGGGGAATTTCCTAGCCCTGAAATTAGGATCAAAAAGGGGGAGCAAGTCCGAATCTTGATGCAGAATTCACTTGCAGATGAACCCACGCTGCTGCACTGGCACGGGTTGCTTTTGCCTGCCGGGATGGATGGCGTCCCAGGCGTTTCAAATCAAGCCACTCCTAGCCGCGAGATGTTTGTTTTCGAGTACCCGATTCGGCAGAGTGGCAGTTACTGGTACCACTCGCACCAGGGACTGCAAGAGCAGATTGGTCTGTTTGGGTCATACATCATCGAAGATCCAGATGAACCAAACCAAGCCGACAGGGATGCTGTGGTTTTGATCAGCGATTGGCTACATCGCGATCCTTACAAGGTGCTGTAAAACCTCGATGAACCATCATCGGAGAACAAGAAAAAACCCTCTAAACCCGACCTCGCCGATATTAATTATGAGTCCTATCTAATCAACGGAAAAAGCAACAACAAACCCTGGACTATGGAAGTCGAGACGGGACAAAGCCTGCGTTTACGTGTGACCGGTGCCGGCGCCTCAACTTATTTTCGCGTCTCTCTCGATGAACACGACATGGAAATCACGCATGTCAACGGACCGGCTGTCGAACCTGTCTTGGTGGATGAATTCCTCATCGGTCCTGGCGAAGGATATGACGCGCGCGTTCGGATCAAAAAGTCGGGAAGTTACACACTCCACGCCGTCACCCAAGAGGGGTGATGCCCAAGTTGTCGGGGTGATCCATACACCCGGCGCCTTAAAAGAGCCCAACTTAAACATCCCCAAGCCTGGAACTCGCCCATTGCAATTATCGATGTTGCGGGCTATTGAACCAACAACGTTACCGCCAGGTCCACGACGAGATCTACGCGTCGAACTTGATGGTGACATGCAGAATTACATCTGGACGATGAATGGCCAGGCCTATCCGAACGCAGAACCCTTGGTGATTGGCGCTGGTGAACAGGTCGGCATCCAGTTAGTCAATAAAACCATGATGTGGCATCCCATGCATCTTCATGGTCACTTTTTCCGAACCCTGGTTGGGGGTGGAGAACGTGCGCCATTGATGCACACAGTCAGCGTGCCACCACGACAAACAATTGACATTGAATTCACTGCTGACAACCCAGGATCTTGGTTCTTTCACTGTCACAATGCGTACCACCTTGAGGCAGGCATGGCACGCGAAATTATTTACCAAGTTTAAAAAAATATCCACTTCAAATCTCAATTTTTCAGCTTAAAAACCTTCCATTCATTACATCTCACCATATCCACTGTGCCCAACTCGCGATCAGCATCAGTTGTTCAATCAAGCTAGAGATTGATCCGCATCAGAGCTCATGAATTTGATCCAGCACACCATCTGCCAACACTCCATCTGAATGTCAGCCACCCAGGCTGCACGGCGTGAGTGAACGGTGAGGACACAAAACCCATGCAATGTCTCAACCGCCTTGTTCATCGCTCATGCCGTGATCAATGAAGCTGCGCGCAAGGCATCAACTCAACTCGGCAGCCTCACGCAGTCGTGCTGACAGCCCACCACGATCAAGACCCGCGATCAATGCCAACAACAACAACACCCTTGCTTTCTGGGGATTGAGGCTGCCGGCGGGCAGCAGCCCAACTCGCTCATCATCGTGAACCCCATGCACAGGCCCCGAACCGCAGCGGTTGGCCCGCAGCATCAGCGGCCGCGGCCCTGGCCAGGCCTGCAGAGCGCTGCGTTCCCCGGCGGAGAGCTGACCAGCACCGGTGCCGGTGAACACCAAGCCCTGAACACCGGTCGCGAGCAACGCCTTAAGGCTCCGGGCATCCGGCTCAACACAGCCGAAGAGGATCGCCACTTGCGGCCACTGCTCAGGCAAAGCAAGCGCGGAGAACGGAACCGTGCGCACCGGAGGCGCCATCGGCAGATGCACCCCGGTGTCATCCACCCAGCCCAGCGGCCCTGAACCCGGACTAGAAAATGCCCCCACCCCTTGGGTCGCCACCTTGGTGACGGCGCGGGCGCCATGGATCTGACCATCCATCACCACCAGCACGCCCTGCCCACGCGCTTCGGGGCTGACCGCCAACTGCACCGCCTGAAACAAATTGAGCGGACCATCAGCACTCAAGGCGGTGGCCGGTCGCATCGCCCCTACCAGCACCACCGGACGAGGGTCATCGATCAGCAGCTGCAGCAGCCATGCGGTTTCCTCCAGCGTGTTGGTTCCGTGGGTGATCACCACACCCGCCCATTCCGAATCGGCAGCAAACGCCTCGCGGATGCGCCAGACCAGCCGCCGCCAGTGTCGAAACAACAGATCGGCGCTATCCACATTGGCGATCTGCTCCACGTTGATTTGCGCCAGATCCTGCAACTGCGGCACCGCCGCCAGAAGGTCTTCGCCCCCCAACACGCCAGCGGTGTAGTCGTTCAGAGTTGCACTGTCGTCGGCCTGCCCGGCGATGGTGCCGCCGGTGGCCAGCAGAAGAACCCGATCCACAACGATCCCGATCCATTGCCTGCAATCAACCGGAGCATCGGAATGGCCGTCAACGCATCAAGAGGACATTTCGATCACCGAATCTTCACCAGAGCTTGTCCATCGCTTCGACAAACCTGCTCCCGCCGTTCCAATCCATTCGCTGGATGGTGAAAGGGTCGATTTCACCGAAACCCGCCATGACCACACTCCAGGAACGCGATATCCGCAATTACATCCAGGAACTGCAGGAGGAAGGGCATTCCGATGCCGCGGCCTGGCTGGCCACCCTGTTGACGTCACACCAGCGCAATCAGGCAGACACTGATGGTTGATCCAGCGCAACCAGGGCCGGTACAAACCGCTGCATCTGGCTGGTGGTGCCGATGCTGACCCGGAAGGCGCCATCGATCAACGGCTTACCAGCCATCGAACGCACCAGGATTCCTTGCTGCCTGAGCTCGGCATCCAGCTCGGCAACGGGGCATTTCGGCCAGATCAGGAGATAATTTCCGCCGTCGCAGTGATGGCGCACTCCTGCCTCTCGCAACGCCTTGAGTGTCCACTCTCGGGCCCGCAGCACCTCGGCCACGTAGGCATCGACGTAGGACTGATCCGCCAGAGCGGCGAATGCCGCGGCCACCGCCACGCTGTTGACGTCATAGGGTCCGGTGACGCGGCTGACCCGATCCACCACATCGGCATGACCGATGGCAAAGCCGATGCGCAGACCGGCCAGACCAGCTGTTTTAGCGAGGGAACGCAACACCAACAGATTCGGAGTAACCGCAAAATCAGCGATTGGCAAGACGCTGTCACCGGTGAAGGCTTCATAAAGCTCATCCACCACCACCAACGTCTGGGGCGCGGTGATCGCCAACTCGATGATTCGATCCGGCAGTAATCGGGTGCCTGTGGGGTTGTTGGGATTGCAGATCAACAGCAGACGCGGTGGTTGCTGCTGCAACACCTCAGTGACAGCAGCCAATGGAAACGCGAACGACTCCCCCTCGTAGGGAATGGCCTCGATCGTCATCCCCTGCATGCCAGCACAGGGGCTGTAGTAGCCAAAGGTGGGTGCGGTGGTGAGCAACCGATCCCCAGGATCGCCATAGGCCTGGAACACCGCATGAATCGCGGCATCAACACCGTTGAACAGCCCCACCTGATCGGGCTTCAACCCCGGCCGGCAGCCGCTTTCCTCCAAATTCTGCACCACGGCCTGTTGCAGCCCGTCGTACTCCGGGTAAACGGCGATCTCTTCACTGCTGAAACCCCTCAGTGCCTGAGCAACGAGCGGACTGGGGCCGATCGTGTTCTCGTTGAAATCCAGACGCAACAACGAGCGACGGCCCTCCAATGGAGCGCTATAAGCCTTCAGCTGTTCTACGGCAGTCCGCGCGGCAGGTGCACCCGCGGGAGTGAACGGCGTGTTGTTGGCACTCACATGCGTTCCAGGGTGGGAATGCCCAGCAGACCGAGCCCCAGTCTGAGGGTGTCTGCCGTCAAACGACAGAGGGCCAAACGAGATGGCAGGACTTCCGAATCAGCCTTGAGCACAGGCACCTGGTCGTAAAAGCGGTTAAACACTTGACTCAGCTCGAACAGATAACTGCAGAGGCGATTGGGCAACAATTCCTCCTCTACCTCAACGATCACCGCATCGAATTTCAACAGCTCCCGCACCAAGGCCCACTCCTGAGGCTCAGAAAACTGCAGCTGAGCCGTCGACACATCCAGATCACCACCCTTGCGGGCGATGCCGGCGATGCGAACGACCGCATAAAGCAGATAGGGCGCTGTATTGCCCTGCAGGGCCAGCATTCGATCGAAGGAAAACTGATAGTTGGTGATCCGGTTTTGACTGAGATCGGCGTACTTCACCGCCGCCAGCCCCACAGTTCCGGCCACGTGGCTGATGAACTCCTCTGGCTCGCTGCGCTCTTCTGCCTCTAGGCGCGTGCGCAGATCAGCCTCCGCCCGCTCCACCGCCTCATCCAGCAGATCGCGCAGCCGCACGGTGTCTCCGGCGCGGGTCTTGAGCTTCTTGCCGTCCTCCCCCTGCACCAGACCGAACGGCACATGTTCGAGACGACCGCCCTCTGGAATCCAGCCCGCCCGGCCTGCAACCTGAAACACGCCGGCGAAGTGGTTCGCCTGGCCTGCATCGGTCACGTAAATCACCCGCCGGGCTCCGTCTCCATCAGGATCAACAGCGAAGCGGTAGCGGATCGCCGCCAGGTCAGTGGTGGCGTAGTTGAAACCGCCGTCGCTCTTGCGAACGATCACCGGCAGAGGTTTGCCGTCCTTGCCGCTGACCCCCTCAAGGAACACGCACTGAGCACCGTCGTCGCTGACCAGCAGACCGACCTGGTCCAGCCCCTCGAGTACCGCCGGCAGAAAGGAGTTGTAGAACGACTCACCCCGTTCATCGAGGCGGATGTCCAGGCGGTCGTAGAGCTTCTGAAACTCCCGCCGGGACTGATCGCAGAGCAGACCCCAGGCCTTCAGCGACACCGGATCACCACCCTGCAATTTCACCACCTCCTCCCGAGACGTGGTCTGGAAGGCTTCGTCATCATCGAAGCGCTTCTTGGCTTCCCGGTAAAAGGCCACCAGATCACCGAGGTCAACAGCATCCGCGGTCTCGAGAGCATCGGGGGCCACCTGCTTGAGGTGGGTGATCAGCATTCCGAACTGAGTGCCCCAGTCGCCCACGTGATTGAGACGCAGCACGGGATGACCACGGAATTCAAGAACCCGTGCCAGCGAGTCGCCAATAATCGTGGAGCGCAGATGCCCCACGTGCATTTCCTTGGCGATGTTGGGGCTCGAAAAATCCACTACCACTGGCGCCGCGTTCTCAACCTCCGGCACGCCGAGCCGTGAATCCCCGAGCCGCGAGGCCAACTCCACCGCCAGCCGCTCTGGGCGGATCGTGAGATTAATGAATCCAGGACCGGCGATCTGGGGCTTGAGACAGAGCTCCTTAAAGACGACATCCGCTTGTAACTGTTCAACAACCGCTGCTGCGATCTGACGAGGCGCCTGCCTCAACGGTTTGGCCAGCGGCAAGGCACCGTTGGCCTGAAAATCCCCAAATTCAGGCTTACTCGCCGGCGCGAGCTGGGGGTCCAAGACCGCCTCCACCTCAGGGAAGGCACGCTGCATCGCGGCCTGCAGTTGCTCATCCAGGATGTGGGACAGGCTGAGCATGGGCGTTGCGTGGCCGGGCGAATCCGACTCTGATCATCCCTCCCAACCCATCCGGCGTCTGAGCTCGTTCAGCGCATCGTCCTGTATCCCGAAAGACTGAAGGCGAGCCATCAGGGCCTTGGCCTGATCCGCCTCGGGTAGATCTTCAATATCTCGAAGCAGTTGTTCGCCAATCGGACCAATCAATTCGTTGAGAACACGGGCCAAAGAGGGAGAAGCAGTGACGCCATCCTCAGCAAGAGCCTGCACGGATCCAGCCTGTTCAGGCTCATCGGGTGCCGGCAATGGCGATGGCTGAGACGTCGGAACAGGATGAGCTGAATCACGCGCGACGACATCGGGAAGTTCATGCATAAATTCAGCAACGCTCTCTGGAGCAACACCCGCCTCACGCAACAGATCAGACAATCGCGAGGGATCCTGCTTCCAGATCCTGGTCATCGTGTCGGTCCAAAGCATGTCGGCGATCGGGCCGATCACCCTCTGCAACAGAGCACGCGCAGGCTGGGCCACCAAAGGTTCGCTTGCATCGAGCGCGGAATCACCAGTCATGGTTCTCACGGCTGAAGAAGACTTCGCCATCGGGGTCGACGTCGGTGCACTGCGCTGAGATGCCGCGAATGTGGCCGCAAGAACATCGTCACGACCCATCCCAGCGGCGATCAAACGATCGGTCAACCCAGCCACTTGATCCGCAGGGATCAGTGAGGGTTGATGCTCAAGCAACAATTCCACCATTGGGCCATAAGTGCTGAGCAGCTCATGTTTAAGGCTATCTTTCACAACAGGAGACGTAAAAATAGGGCCAAAAGATGACAACAATCCATCAGAATCCTGAGCCGTAAGAACCTGCTGTTGATCAAGTAATTGCATGGCATCTCGCGCATTTTGCAGGCGTTTTGCAGGCAAATCTTCCAACAACGGCTGCAACCAACTGCAGACCTCCGGATCAATATCCTCAAGCGTCCAACATCCCCGGGACTGGTCATAGAGATCGTCGGGAGCTTGGCCTGTGTAAAGGGTTAGAGCTGAAACACCCAGGGCATAGAGATCAGCAGCAGGAGTGAGATGTCCAAATCGAGCCCGCTCAGGAGCCGTGAAATAGGGACGACCGATTTCAGACCTCGAAGCCATGGCCGGCTGACCACGTAAACGATTCACATCATTCCTCGCTCTTAATAACGAGAAATCAACCAGGAACATCGAACCATGATCGCCAGATTGAATCAGATTGGCGGGATGAATGTCCCCGTGCACAAGACCAGCAGCATGCACAACATCCAATACATCCAGCACATCACGAAGCATGGATGCAAGCCGCTGTTTCCGACGCAGCCAGTCCATGGAACCGTGCAATGAGGCTCCAGAGATATATTCCTGAATGAAAAAAAACAAGCCTGCACGATCAAAATAATCGAGCACTCGAGGAATACGCGGGTGACGCAGACGGTCGAGGGTTGCGGCCTCAAGCTTCAAGGCCTCTGCCAATTGCTGATCGACAGGAATCGCCTTCAGCACTGCATAACGATCACGTTGACGCTCCTTCAACATCAACGTCTGCTGAGTTTGAGATGTCCCCATCTCTCGGACGACGGTGAAAGGAGTATCAAGTAGAAAATCTTCAATATGAAGGCCACCTCTTTGCGCTGACGTGGTCTGACTGAGAAGTTGATCGGGCGAGAGAGAAAATATTTCCACCGGCTCCGGCAAACCTTTAAGGTCGATCACACCCTGATTAACAGCTAACTTGCGGAACCTGGAGTCAATCATCTCGTAGGTAGAACGCACGAATGACACGCCATTGACAGGGCTCACGGTTTGCAATCGAGAAGCAAGATGCACACCCTGACCGATAATGTCATCACCATCGGCATAAATCTCACCGGTATGCAAGCCAAAGCGATGAGCAAGAGATCGCTGCCGCCTTGATTCCAGCCGACCGACAACAGATTCGATGAATTCAAGCGCCTGTGTTGGCGCTTCAAAGGTCATCAGAAGGCCATCACCTAAAGACTTGACTAGCGAGCCACCATGGCGCTGAAGCTGTTCACGCAGCATGGCTAAATCATCTTTAATTTGTTGGACGGCAATGAGCTCATCAGCAAAGATCTTCACTGAAGAATCGACAACATCGCTAAACACCACAGCACGCAACTGACGATCTTGATGAAGCGGCATTATGGTGATCCCCCATTCGATCGATCCTTCACACCAAACACGACATAACGTTGCCGGTTCAGCGGTAACGTCCAACTCTCCACATGGCGGACGATCTCTTTCAAGCTGTAATAGGCATCAACAGCAGGCAGCGTGCCTGAGGAATAACCAAGACTTTTTGGCATCTGCCCCGCGCTGTCATCCAAGACCTTCAGCATTGGTTTGTAATTGCGTTTCAAAATTTCCTTGCTGAGAACCATCGATCCATGTGGAATGTCATGGTTGTCCTCAGCAAGCAATCGGTAGGCATCACCAGGCTCAGAGAGACCTGTATCCCAGGCGATCACATCAAGATCGCCATTCTTCAAGAGAGTCAGCAACTCCTCAAAATTATTGGCATATCGCACTTCCTTCAACGTCAGTCCATGCAAGTTGTACAACGGCAAATAGAACCCAGTTAACGAACCTCTTGGCAGCAAACCTAAGCGCTTGCCATTGAGGTCGGCCAGCGTCTTCACAGCAGAATCGCGATGAACAAGCAGTGCTGAACGGGAGCGATTGGGACGCACGAGCTGCCTAATAGGCTGATCTTCCACCCCGCGCTGCATCGCCATTGCTGTGAGCCCAGGCGGCAGAAAGGCGATATCCCATTCACCTCTGACCAATCTCTCGCGAGCTCGTTCAGAACTAAACACCGGCTCGAACTGCACCTCACAGCGACTGGCAATCGTTAAAAGTGTGCGCATGCGCTCCAACTCATCGTCAGCAATCAACGACTCCGAGATCTCCGATTTTCCCTCCACTGATCCAACGAAACCGACACGCAAGTTGCCCTGCGGCCCACAAACAGAAACCTGATCATCCGTAGATGAGCCACAGCCAACCAGCATCATCCCGGTGATCAAGACGCCAGCCAAACAAGGGATTGAGCTGTTGATTCGGCAGATCATCAACGTCCCTGGCGATCCTTGAGCATTTGCATCGAAATGGCCAGGCTCTGCTTCATTCGCTCAAAGCTTTTGGCTAATCGACCAATTTCGTCACTGCGATTGCGCTCCTCAAATGTGACCGTGGCGGGTGTCACCGAAGCTTCATCCGCCTTAAGGCTGATCTTGCGCATCGGTCGAAGAATCAACTGCCCGAGAACGAGGTTAGTAATGACGGCAACGACCACAAAAATGACCGCGAGCAGTACCGCTGTGGCAGCAAGAGAGCGATCCTTGGCCTCTAGAACAGCCTGCTGAGGCACAGTGACAATCTGCGTGCCAACAATCTCATTCAGCGACCAGCCAAAACCGCTGGTATCTCCATAGGCGCGCAGCTGGCTCGCTGGCGCCCGTTCAGGGGTGGAATGACAAGTGAGACAGCTCTCCTTACCAACCTTGATCGGTCGCGCAACAAAATGAACCGAACCCAGCGGCGTAGACCGATCACCAGACACCACCTTTAAAGAGGAATCATCGCGGAATTGATTGATGATCGAAGTCTCGAATGAATCCGCTTTATCACGCAGATTGGTTGGATTGAGAGCCGCTTCTCGGTAAGAATAGTTTTGATACTCAGGCTTGGCCTTCAAACCTGCAAAAACAGTTTGGGCGGAATAACTGGGGACAGCCTCTGGCCTAAACACACCAGGCCCTTCATTCAGGGGGGCAATGATCGGATTAACCGATTTACTCGTATAACTTCGTACCGCGAGCATCGCATCCATAAAAAACTGAGATCGCTGATCAATCAGATTTCTTGCTTGCACACCAAATAACAGATTGAACAGCAGCATCGATACAAGAATCGATATCCCAAAAATGATCGAAAGTGTGATGGCCAACTGACGTCGAAGCGGACGCTGGCCAGCTCCAAACAACACATTTCTCATGTTGACCCCAGTGGCCTGGAACGACATTCCCTCAAATTAGAAAGGCTGGTGCAAGAAGCAACTTGATCACAGCCATCCCGACACCAAGCCATCAAAGCCCGAACGATTGGCGCATGCCCCTGTCAGCGAATCGTGCTCTGGTTTGGATGAGCAACAACTCCACACCAATTCGCTGACGTCGACGTCAGTCAAAACGCATGCTCAAGTCAAACCAGGAACTGCGTGTGATCGGAGCACTCGTCGAGATCAAATCGATGCCTGTCGCTGCATAGGCTTTGAGATTGGAGGGATCGACTCCAGAAGCCTCCAAAACCACGCCCGAACCCGCAGCTCGTTGACGCAAGCGGGGAATCAAATGCATCAGCTGATCCGGACTGAATTCATCGAGCAACACACCGTCAGCACCAGCTCGTACAGCTTCTTCCGCCTGATCAGCTGTCTCCGCTTCAACAATCACCCTTGCCGGCCATGGAGATTCGCGGCGAAGAATGGCGACGGCAGGGGCAATGCCGCCGGCCCAGGCCAAGTGGTTCTCCTTCAGCATGGCGGCATCATCTAGCCCCATTCGGTGATTGACCCCACCGCCACAGCGGACCGCGTACTTCTCGAGCAGGCGAAGACCCGGGGTTGTTTTACGAGTATCTGCAAGTCTGATCCCCGTTCCGTTTAACTCGCTCACCAATTCAGAGGTTGCCGTAGCAATCCCTGAGAGACGCATCGCAATGTTGAGCGCCGTCCGCTCACCGGCCACAAGAGCGGAGGCAGCACCCTGCAACTGAAGAACACGCGAACCAGCAGCGACCTGCTCACCATCCGCCACGAAACAACGCACAGTGACTCCTGCGTCAAGTCGACGAAACAAACGCTCCACTAAAGGGCCTCCACAGAAACAGCCCGACTGCTTGGCAACCCAATGAGCAGAGCCCACTTGTCCCAACAACGCAGCTGAGGTGAGATCACCCCGCCCAATGTCTTCGTCCAACCAAGAATCCATCATGCGGATCAGGGACGGAGCTTGCCAGTCCACACCAAATTCAGAGACTCGAACGAGCCTATGGTTCGACTGGAGACAAAAACACTCCGCACAAAATCTTGTCTTCATCGATTCGGATCAAAAATCCGACAAGCCAAAAGATCCAACATGCCTCTAATCCTCTCAATGGCTAAACGATCAACAATGAAGTGACGACACTGTTCTTGAAATAAGATTAAGGAGACTGCCAAAAGTGGTCTGCATATATAGTCTTCATTTTGAAGTTCAAGAAAGCATGGCAAAACACCATTTTATTGCATCGACGGCTGTCATCAGCAGCCTCGCCTTAACAACAATCACGATCAATCCAGGGCATAGCCAACCGAAAATTCTTAGCAAGACAATTTCATTCGAAGACGTCGAAAAAGCTCAGGACGGTTGGTGCGATGCCCTCGTTCAAATCAGCACTGCCTATGCAACTGGTGGAATCAACAAAGCCAAACCACTGGCGGGTCAAATTATTGATGCTGCCTATGGATACAACCTCGGACCTGTAGCCTTTAAACCCACCTGGGCAACTGGCAAGCAAACGTTCAGAACAACTCGCGCTGGAGCATTATCTTATTTTGTAGGTGGTGATCCCAACTTTAACGACAAAGGTTTTGCAATCGGAACCCCTGGACCTCGTAGCCCCTGGGTTGGTTGCGAAGTTGAAGACGTCGTTGTTCAACTTTATGGCAACACCGCAACCAGCATGGGATGGGTCCACACAACAGCAGCAGATGGAAGCAAAAGCACTGTTGAAAAGTTCTGGACCTTTATCAAGGATGATGATGGCAATCTACGAATTGTTGTACATCACTCATCAGATCCTTTTTCGAATTAAACACACATCCGATTGATTCAACATTGAACCGATAGCCCTCACCCGTGAGGAATTTTAGGACTCCATAAAACAAGAGAGAACCAGTGATAGCGTTTTATTAGCCAACTTTTGAATCACATCAGGAATATCAATCCTCCCTTTCAGTGACTTGGTATTTTTCACACCAGTTCGTATCGCTTGACTTGTTTTAGAAGAATTCTTCCTCTCACTCAAAGAAAGTGACATGGCCTCTCATGAGACTGCCTAATTGAACATGTCTTGAAATCAAGCTAATCAATAGACTCAATCTTGCTTGCTTAATGCCTTTATTCTCAACAGTCGTGACTCTTGGGTGGTGTTGCTGATCACACTTTATTGGCGTCCTACGTCACTGATCCAAGTCATCCCGCGCAGCACAGAAATTCCGCTCAAGAAGCACCAGGTCACGATTGGGGATCAGCCTCCTCCCGTGGACGCCATCCGGAGGAAAAATGTTTCGAAGCTCAAGACCATTCGGGCTTCTAACTAACACAATTTTTAACAAGTGCCTCCGACGAGAGCCAACGATAAAGATCACTTAGATAATCAACTTGATATGAACACACCACTGCTTAAAAGCTGCCACTAGACACAAAACAACCTAGCGGCAACACCCGATTAAGAAAAGGCGTATTCAAGACAAGACAGCGCAGAACTCCAGCCCCAAAAAGGTATCAATTATAACAAATCAAATCTGCAGAGAGTCGATCAAAATCAGGGCTCGGGTGAAACCACTCTTTAAAATCTAGATGCGCCAAATCAAAATGATCGCAAAGCATGGATTAGCGCAGAATTCAATCAAACATCAACCTACAACGACTCAAAAAATCTAATCTCATGACAAAAGGTTACGCACTACTCCAAGACCCAGATCAAAGCAAAAGCTTTTCTTATTCCAGCCAAGAACGACAAGAGCTTGGCCTACGGGGGCTGCTGCCATGGAAGCAGCGCACCATGCAAGAAGAATTAGATATTTGCATGGAAGCCATCCAACAGAAAGAGAGTGATTTAGAAAAATACATCTATCTCGCCGGCCTACAGGATCGAGATGAGCGCTTGTTTTATAAATTTGTCGAAAGCAATATTAAAATGATTATGCCATTAATTTATACCCCAACTGTTGGTTTAGCTTGCCAAAAATTTTCACATATTCGGCGTAAAACTCGTGGATTTTATGTCACCCCTGCCGACAAAGGTAATGTTCGTTCAATGCTTGACAATTGGCATCAAGACGACGTCCAAGTTGTTGTTGTCACGGATGGACAAAGAATTCTTGGACTAGGAGATCTCGGCGCAAATGGGATGGGAATCCCCATCGGCAAATTGTCTCTTTACACAGCCTGCGCAAGAATTGCGAGTACCAAGTGCCTACCCATCATGCTTGATGTTGGCACTAATACAGAGTCGCTCTGGGAAGATCCAGGATATCTAGGCTGGCCACATGCAAGAATCACGGGTCAAGAATATGAGGATCTTGTCGAAGAGCTTGTTATTGCACTGAACGATAAATTCCCCCATCTCCTCATCCAATTTGAAGATTTCCTGACACCCAATGCAGTCTCCCTGCTACACAAATATCGAGATCGTGTTTTATGCTTTAATGATGATATTCAAGGAACAGCTGCTGTTTCGTTGGCCGGGGTTTTAGCAAGCTCAAGAGTGACAGGAACCGAGTTCAAGGATCTCAAAATTTTGTTTCTTGGTGCTGGGTCTGCAGCCACAGGGATCGGGGAATTGATCGCCGCCGAACTGCAATCGCAAGGAGTGTCCCGTGCTGATGCATATTCAAAACTTTGGTTTGTTGATTCACACGGTTTAATCACAACATCTAGAGACGATTTAGCTTCACATAAAAAGCCTTTTGCCCAGGATGTTGCCCCAAATGATTTCCAAGGAGCATTAGAACTTCATCGTCCTCATATTTTGATTGGTGCAACTGGTCGAGGGGGAACATTCGATGAAAAGATCATCCGTACCATGTGTGCGATGAATGAACGTCCCGTTATATTTGCACAATCCAACCCCACAAGTAGAGCCGAGTGTACTGCCGAACAAGCCTACACATGGTCTAATGGCAAAGCATTATTTGTCTCAGGAAGTCCTTTCGATCCCTTCGAATTGAACGGGAAAGTTCATTTCACTGGCCAAGGAAACAATGCCTATATCTTCCCAGGTGTTGGTTTAGGAGCGATCGCCGCACAGGCCTCTTCGATTCCAGAGTCGATGTTCCAGGTGGCAGCCCATTCTGTTGCAAACTACGTCTCCGAAGATGATTTGGCAAAAGGATCTCTCTACCCACCTCTTGAAGAAATCCAAGCTGTTTCGAAAGTTATTGCCTGTGATTTTGTCAAAGAAGCTCTCAGATTAGGCCTAGCCCAAGCCAAGAACCTCTCGGATGTGGATGCTGCTGTTTCAGCGGCTCAGTGGGATCCTGCCTACTAAACTGCCTCAAAAAGTCCGATTAGAGTTGTAAACGTGGCCCAGGTTATGGCAAAACTTTGGGCCATATGAAATAAATCAATTCATAAAAACAAACAAGTAGATGATTGAACTAGGACATTCAAATCAATGCTCTAACAACCGTAAAGCGTGAGATTGCCGTTCAAGACCATTTAGATTAAAATATCATTTGAAGAAAATCGAAAAAATATACAACGAAGGCTTCATCCCAAAACATAGAGCTCCACTCAAGACGACTCGGGCCAGTTCATGAGTGAAGACAAATGGTCCTGGAGCTGAACAATCAAACAGCTCGAGGACGATCAGAAGCACAAGACAAAGTACACAAATGTCTGCAATGCTATGACTGCTTGAAATCAGAACTTCCCATGTCCGAAGAGCAACTCAAGGCTTTTGCCGCAGCTGTTCAGTCTGATCCAACCCTTCAACAGAAGTTAAAGGATGCAGAAACCCAAGCGATTGTTGCAATCGCAAAAGACGCTGGCTTTACAATTAACGCTGAAGAACTTAATCAATCTCAAACAAATCTATCCGACGATGATCTTGAGCGCATGGCTGGTGGCTGGAAGCCTGAGGATGGATTCTGCACGATTGGCTTCGCATTGAGCTGCATCTTTTAACAGGCAAATAAAAGCCACTTAGCCAACAGTTATTTTTTAATTTACAAATACACAATGCAGCAAATTAACCAAGAATCACAGACAGACAACAGGCAGATCTCTTTGTCTTTGCGACCTCAAATTCATGAAAACCTTTTGAGATGAATAAAATTATTTACCGATGCAAAATCGAGAAAACACTCGATCTAAGACGGCCTCACTCAATGCCTCCCCAGTGATCTCCCCAAGCGCACGGATCGCCTCGCGCAAATCGATAGTCCAAAAATCCCAAGGCAATTGCTGCGCTGCAACCTCCTGGCTTCGGGCCAACGCCTCTGCAGCCGCCATGGCCAGATCCCGCTGCCGCTCATTCAGGGCCAAAAGAACTGAATTGGCCTCCCCTGCACCACACACCTGCAGCAAGGCATGAATTAAACAATCTTCCCCCGCTCCATGAAGAGCAGAGAGCTGCACATCGATCACAACATCCTCTGGGATCACGGCTGAGGGTAGATCGCCCTTATTCGCAACGATTAAGCGGGGCAAGCCGACAGGAATGCGTTCGAGCAAAGCTGCATCAGCAGTTGTCCAACCCTGATGCCCGTCGATGATGAGAAGCACCACATCTGCTGAAGCCAAGGCTTGCTCACTACGAGCAATACCCAGTTGTTCCACGGCATCGTCCGTGCTTCGAAAACCCGCCGTATCAAGCAAGGTAATCGGCACACCTTTCAACACGATCTCGCTTTCCAACAAATCCCGTGTCGTCCCCGGTCGATCCGTGACGATCGCCCGCTCACGTCGACTCAGGCGGTTGAGCAAGGAACTCTTTCCAACATTGGGACATCCCACAAGCGCCACCCTCAAGCCACGACGCAACGCCGCACCGCGTTCGCCATCCATCACCAACTGCAACAGATCAGATCGCACCGCCTCAATCTCCAACAACAACGCCGAAGCATCCAATCGCGGCAAGTCCTCTTCAAAATCGACGCGTGCCTCAAGCTCGGTGAGTTGGTCCAGTAACCGCTCCCGCAATGTGGTCATCCGTTCTTGAATGCCGCCATCCAAACCAGCCATCGCCAGTTCAGCCGCGCGGCGGCTGCGTGCTGCCACTAAGTCGCTCACCGCCTCAGCGCGCGTGAGGTCCAAACGACCGTTGAGAACAGCCCGCTGACTGAACTCGCCAGGCAAAGCAAGCCGCACACCAGGTTGCTGCAAAACCCTTTCCAGCACCTGCTGCACAACGATTACACCGCCATGACAGTGAATTTCTACGACATCCTCACCGGTGAAGCTACGGGGGGCCCACATCAACAACAACAGCACCTCATCCAGTCGGTGAGTCCCGGAGTCATCCAGCACATGGCCATAGAGAATCCTGTGGCTCGCCCAGCTCTGCTGGCCCGTGCCACTCACCACGGCCGCCGCTGTCGCTCTGGCATGAGGACCTGACACGCGGATGACCGCAATCCCTCCCTGCCCAGGGGCGACGGCTGTCGCGATGGCCGCAATCGTATCGAGGAAGAGAAGAGGCAGAGCGATGCGACCAAGCTTGTTCCTCCTTCTTAAGATCTGCGGCGTCTAAAGGCGACCAGGGCAGCGTTATGACAGGCCTGTTCGCTTCGATCCGACAGCGACTGAAGCGAACGATCCGATGGCTTTGGGCACAGGAAGGAACCCCAGGACAACGGGCTCGCGGCATCGCGGCAGGAGTGTTCTGCGGCTGCTACCCCTTCTTCGGATTGCAAACAATTTTCAGCATCGCTCTAGCCAGGCTCGTGCGCGGCAATCATCTGCTTGCAGCAGCAGGAACGTTGATTAGTAATCCACTGACCTATCTGCCGCTGTATTGGTTCAATTACAAACTGGGTTGCTGGTTGCTGGGAACCAATCAATCCTTGCCGGATTTGAGCGAGCTAGAACGCACAAACATCTGGGCGCAAGGCTGGGATTTCAGCATCCGTTTACTGCTGGGCTCCAGTGTGGTCGGTGCAGTTCTGGCGCTTCTCCTCGGTTGGATTGCTTATGCCGTGTTCAAACGGAGGCGCATCAGCCAGGCCTGCAACGGCCTCCAATCGTCTCGCTGATCAATCCCCTCCCAAAGCTGTTCAATCAAGGGTCGAATTGGTACTTCCGGCACATTCCAACGCCGCAAGCGTTCGACGACTCCACTGCCGGAGCGTTGCTCGTGCCACCAAAGGTCACGCCAGCAACACCACAGGTCTCGAGGTGGCTCTGGCGCCCCATCTAGGAATGGAGCTAACGCTTCGGGCTCCTCCGGTAGGCCCCGATCAACAACATGCCGACTCAACCCGGAGAAAAACGCTCCATATCCGACTGGCCAAGCAGCCAACAAGGCGAGAGTATTGCGCACGACCATTTCATCACCAGCATCGGGCAGACCAAGCCTGCGCCGCATCCGCGCCCGGTAGTGCTGCTGATAAAGAGAGGGGAAAGAGTCGAGGCAATCGGTCATCGCGTCCCGATGAAGCAACATCGACAAAGGCTCCTGCAGCAAGCGCAGATTGTTCTGGCAAACCGACGGCTGCCGTCCATAGGCATACAAACCGGTCTGATCGAAATAGGCAGCCGTGAAATTTGGATCCCAAATGTCGAGGAAAGCGAATGGGCCGTAATCAAAGCTCTCGCCCATAAGAGACATATTGTCGGTATTCAGCACACCGTGGACAAACCCAGCTGCCATCCACTCAGCGGCAAGTCTTGCCACCCGTTGCACTAACTCGCGGTAGAACGCCAACAACGGCTTGCCATCACTTTCAAGATGGGGGTAGTAGACCGCGATGACATGACGCAACAAGCGTTCTAACCCTGGTGCATCTCTGAGGAACAACAACCGTTCACAGGTACCGAAACGCAAATGAGTGCGTGCCATTCGGACCATCACAGCACTACGAGTAGGCGATGGCTCATCACTGCGATATAAATGCTCCCCCGTTTCAATCAAAGAAAGGGTGCGACTCGTCGTCACACCCAAACGATGTAATGCCTCGGATGCAATCACCTCACGAATCCCACCCTTGAGTGTGAGACGTCCATCACCACCACGGCTCCAAGGAGTGGTTCCAGACCCTTTCGTGCCAAGATCCTGAAGATGGCCATGCACATCTCGAAGTTGTCCATAGAGAAACCCACGGCCATCGCCAAGCTGAGGGTTGTATTGGCCGAACTGATAACCGTGATATCTGAGAGCCAGAAAAGGCACACGGCCCTCAAAACGCCCATAGGCCGATTCCAAATCAGCATCTGAAATCGCTTCGGCATCCAATCCAAGCTGACCCAGTAAGTCGTCATTGCGAAATCGCAATTGAGCACACGAAAATTTCGCTGCTTCCACGACATCCCAGTAGGCCTCGCCGAGAGCTTCGATCGAAGACTCAAACGGCAGACTCAAGAGGGGATTGGGCATTAAGAATCCAAGCTGGAAAAGCTCCTGAAAGCTTAAATTCCAGACCCCAAAAACTAAATGTCAATAAGCTTTGAAAGGCTTGACTAGTGCAGTGATTTTGTTGTTCAGCCTGCAGCAACACCGTCGCGGCCGCAAATCATGAGTCCTAGGAACAGAGATCGAGCATCGACCAAAACAAGCTCAACACACTGGTCGCTCTCTCGACGTTTCCTTTGGATCAGCGTCATCGTTATTATCGCCCAATCAATTTTTAGCCTTGCCATCACGAATGAGCTGAGAAATATTTTAAAAGACAAAATACTAAATGTTCGCTCAACAGCAGACGTTGTCGCACCTCTGAGCCAAATCAACGATCAGCTCGACCAACTCACTGCCGAACAGGCAATGAGTTGCTGCACTTTGGATGATTACCAATCCTTCATCTCTAGCCTGAAACTCTATGATGGAAAGGTAGGCATGATTTACGGAGATGCCGGCCTGGCAGCAACGCGCGGGGGATTAATCTCCTATGACAGCCTAAAACTTCAGGAATTCGCCGAACGAGCAATTCAATCTAAAGAAGGATTTTCAATTCTTGACCTTAGCTTTAACAAAGCAATCTCTTTAAAAGCAGTCAAATTACCTGGAGGAGACGCCACTGGACACTTCATCCTTTTAAGGCCTCTAGTGAGTCAACCATTAATGCAGACTCAAAGCATTATCAAATTGTTATCTGAGCTTTTCCTGATCCTGATCACAACAATCACCCTAGTTTTGATTTCGAGAAGACTATTCAACCCGATCCGAACCATCAGCGACAATCTTGCCAAAATCGAACTAAATAAATTAGAAACAGCGCAAATTCCTACTCAAAATACCCCAATAGAAATTTTACCAATCCTCAATGAGTTCAATCTTATGGTCAAGAGATTGCAACAGTCAGCTACGAATCAAAAGCAGTTTGCATCCACAATTTCACATGAATTCCGAACACCAATCACGGTTATATCAGGATTCATACAATCGGTATTAAATCGTAGCGACGAGTTACCTGAAAGGACCATCAACTCTCTCAATATTGCCAACCAAGAGTCTCTCAGGCTCAATCGAATGTTGAGCGATTTACTCGACCTCAGCCGATCAGACAACAATCAATTGTCCACACTTCGCGAAAGCTTTAATGTTTCAGCAGCCGTCCAGCAAGCCTTAAAACTGGCACGCGCCGCGTTCGACAATCCAATCTCAGACAATCTTGATCAAACCAAAAACCTCTACGCCATTGGTGATCGAGATCGACTGATTCAATGCCTTGAAAACCTCATTGGTAATGCCGTTAAATACTCAGAGCCCCTGAGCCCCATCAAAATCCAGCTCACTCAAATAAGCGATGAAATTCAACTAAAAGTCAAAGATCATGGCCAAGGAATCCCCCTAAATCAGCAAGCCTTAATCTTTAATCGGTTTACGCGTGCAGAAGGCGTCTCCTTGCCCAAAGGCCAGACAAGTTCTGGGCTAGGACTATCCATTGTCAAGATGTTCGCTGAAGCCATGGGAGGCTCAGTTGATGTGTCTTCAGAAGTTGGCAAAGGCAGTCTTTTTTGCATTCATCTACAAGCCACTTCCGCACACGATTAACAACAACGATCAGCCCACTCCCGTTCTAGCGATATCAATCACGTCTGCCATCGAGCGAATTTGATCCATCGTGCGACTCAATTGATCCGCATCGCTAAGTTCAACCCTTAGGTCAATCCGAGCTGGCCGCCCCAGCGCCGTCTTCACACGTGCATCGCTGACATTGATCCCACCATCTGAAAGACGCATCAAGATATCTTTGAGAATGCCAACTCGGTCAATCACCTCAATTCGCATCTGCACTGGGAAGCGTTGACGATCCGCCTTAGAGGACTGATTCCAACGAACAGGCAGACGACGCTCCGTTGGGATTGATTCGACATTGGAACACCCTTGTCGATGAATCGTGATGCCATGGTTTCCAAGGGCCACCGTGCCCACAATCAGCTCTCCAGGCAAAGGACTGCAGCAACCGCCTAGGCGATAGTCGAGGCCCTCCACGCCAAGAATCGCACCATCTCCACCACGGCGTTCCCGCTCTGACACCAACTCCTTTTGCGGCACAAGAGACCGTGCCAACTCTTCATTGCTGGGAGGCTCCTCCTCCTGCTCAGCCAGCAAGCGAATCTCCTCACGCAGGCGATTCAACACCTGATGCAAGGTGACGGCCCCAAAACCCAGTGAAGCTAAAAGATCCTCCGTCGACGAGACATTGCAACGTTGAGCGACGCAGGCCATGGCCTTTCCGTGAAGCAAAGCGTCGAAACCATCACGCCCTAACTCCCGTTCGAGCAGATCCTTACCCCGCTGAATCGTTTGATCGCGGTGACTGCGCTTGTACCACTGGCGAATTCTGTTCCGTGCCGTCGGCGTGGCGACGAAATTCAGCCAATCAAGACTGGGATGGGCTGTCTTGCTCGTGAGGATTTGGATGAAATCACCGTTTTGAAGCGGTGTTGCCAACGGACAGAGGCGATCATTAATCCGTGCGCCATGGCATTGGTTGCCCACCTCGGAGTGAATCCGGTAGGCAAAATCAACGGCCGTTGACCCTTTCCGGAGACCCACCACATCACCTTTCGGGGTAAAAACAAAAACCTCCTCATCAAAAAGATCTTCTTTAATGGAAGCCAAGTAGTCGTTGTGGTCATCATTGCCTCCCTCTTGCTGCCAATCGACCAGTTGACGCAACCAATTGAATCGTTCGGCATCACTACTGCTGCTGGCAGGTGAACCACCCTCTTTGTATTTCCAATGTGCAGCAATGCCGAATTCCGCCACACGATGCATCTCCAGTGTGCGGATCTGCACCTCAATCGGCCGATGTCGACCGATCACAGCCGTATGCAACGACTGATAGCCGTTGGGCTTCGGCAATCCGATGTAGTCCTTAAATCGACCAGGGATCGGACGGAAGGTGTCATGCACCACCGCTAGGGCCCGATAACAGGACTCAACGTTTGGCGTCAGGATCCGCAGAGCGGCGACGTCGTAGATCTCGTGGAACGCCTTTTGCTGGCGTTGCATCTTGCTCCAAATGCCATAGAGATGCTTGGGACGCCCACTGACTTCGCAGCCCTTGAGTTCTGCTCTGGATAACCGTTCATTCAGTAACGCCACCGTGGTGGCTAGTCGTTCTTCCCGCTCACTCCTCTTACTCGCCACCTCCTGCTGGATCTCTCGAAAAGCCTTAGGTTCTAACAACTTGAAAGCCAAATCTTCGAGCTCCCACTTGAAGCGACCGATGCCTAATCGGTTCGCCAGAGGTGCATAAATCTCGCGGGTTTCGCTGGCAATACGTTGCTGTTTCTCTGACTTAAGCGCTCCCAGAGTGCGCATATTGTGCAATCGATCAGCCAACTTCACCAACACCACGCGGATGTCACTGGCCATGGCCAAAAACATCCTGCGCAGATTTTCCGCCTGCGCCTCGGTGCGATTGTTGAAATGAATGCCGCCGAGTTTGGTCACCCCCTCGACGAGCTCACGCACCTCAGCACCGAAATGCTCCTGGATTTGCGCAGGGGACACATCCGTGTCCTCGACCACGTCATGCAGAAAACCAGCGGCGATCACACTGGCGCTTGCCCCGATATCCCGTAGCAGATCCGCCACAGCCACCGGGTGAACGATGTATGGATCACCGCTCGCCCGGAATTGCCCCGCGTGAAGCTGAAAGGCGAAATCAAACGCTGACACCAACAGTGCTTCTGGATCCGTCGGACAGCTCTGGCCAATTCCAGGCGGAACGTTGGCAATGCATTGCTTCAGCCAATCCGGCAGAGGGATGTCGTAATCATCGGGATCACGAATCAGATGCCGTCGCAGCTCTGGCAAACCGCGCGTCACTCGAGCCGGACACGTGGCGGTCCGTGAAGGTTCCGGTGTTGCGGCAGCGTTGAGCATCCGGCCCAGTGGGTCATTCCATGGTATTCAGTGCTGGGTTCTTCGTCCCATCCATGCCCCAGTCGGTTCTGGAGCTCAAACAGCTGCGTCTGCGCTATCCAGGCAGTGAACGTTGGACCCTGGATGGACTTGACCTGCAACTCCATTCCGGAGAAAAACTTGCTCTCGTGGGAAGCTCTGGCTGCGGCAAGAGCACTGTTGCCAGGGCAGTCCTCCAATTGCTGCCGCCCGGCAGTGTCTGTGAAGGAGATCTAAAACTGACTGGCTGTGATCCACGGGGTTTAGAGCGACCTGCTCTGAGACAACTGCGAGGCCAAGCCGCTGGGCTGGTGTTTCAAGACCCCATGACCCGCCTCAACCCACTCATGACAGTGGGGGGGCATCTCATGGACACGCTGAGAGCCCACAAACCGCAAAACTCCGTTCAGGATCGACGACAGCGGGCCGAAGACCTGCTGGAACGCGTTGGTATCGGCGTTCATCGCTTCCGCGCTTATCCCCATGAATTAAGTGGGGGCATGCGACAGCGTCTTGCAATTGCATTAGCGATCGCTCTCAAACCGCCCCTCCTGATCGCCGACGAACCCACCACCAGCCTCGATGTCGCGGTGGCTGGACAGGTGATGGCCGAACTCAGCAACCTCTGTGATGAACTAGGCAGTGCCTTATTACTGATCAGCCACGATCTCGCCATGGCGGCCCGTTGGTGTGGCCGCATGGCCATGCTCGATGGCGGCCGCAAAGTGGAAGACGGTCTCAGTCAAACGCTACTGACCAAGCCTCAATCAAGGATGGGGCAGCGACTCGTGGCATCAGCCCGGATCCGCGAAGGAAGCCGATCACCTCAACGGCCCAACAGCAACACTGTGCTGCAAGTGAATGAGATGCGCTGCTGGCACGCCATCGGAGGAATGCCATGGGCTCCCATTTGGCTCAAGGCAGTGGATGGTGTGAGTTTTAATCTGTGTGAAAGCGAAAGCCTCGGGGTTGTTGGCGCATCCGGTTGCGGCAAAAGCACGCTCTGCCGAGCACTGATGGGTCTGAATCAAATCCGAGGCGGTCAGGTGAATCTCCTCGGCCAAAATCTGCTGATGCTGCGCGGAGAGCAACAACGGGTGGCACGCCGGGCACTCCAAATGGTGTTTCAAGACCCATTGGCATGTCTCAATCCAGCCTTAACCGTTGCCGATGCCATTGCCGACCCCTTGTTAATCCATCGAATCTGCTCCAAAGCCACAGCCCGAGAACGGGCGAGAGCACTGCTCGAGCAGGTCGGCCTGAATCCAGCGGAGCAATTCCAAAATCGCTTACCGCGTCAACTCTCCGGCGGGCAACAGCAACGGGTCGCCATTGCGAGGGCCCTTGCCCTTGAGCCAAAGGTGCTGATCTGCGATGAAAGCGTCAGCATGTTGGATGCCGAAGTACAAGCCGAGGTCCTGGGACTTTTAAGAGACTTGCAACGAGATCTCGGCCTCGCGATGATTTTTGTCACTCACGATTTATCGGTCGCCAGTGGCTTCTGTCATCGCGTCATCGTGCTTGACAAAGGCCGCATTGTGGAAGAGGGCCCAGGGGACCAGATCTTTGATCAGCCCCAGGCCACGATTAGTCGCACCCTGGTCGATGCCTGCCCGCGTCTTCCGACTTAAGTTTTTGTTGACGTCGCTCACGTCATGTCCCTGCAGACATTCCTTCACGAGTTATCACAACTAATTCACCACAGATCCGTGATTAGTTGTGTCTATCCAAAGCTTGTTGCTCTGGAAACGGTCAACGAACTAACAGGTCTGAATTGTGCCTATCCGGGACTGATTACCACATCTGGCGCGGCAGTTCGCGAACATCTCAATCAATACAGACATCCCTCTTTGCTATTTATCACCGAACATCTCGACGACGGCTTAGGATTAGATCTGATCCTGGAACTTAGTGACTCTCCGATTGACCATCTCTGCATTTTAATCCTGACTCACAATCACGATCTCAGCCAAAAGGGATTGAACGACCGCACGATCTCAGCAATTGTTCTCGAACACAACATCGGCAGCACTAGCTGCGTACTGGGTAAAGCCCTGAGGGCTGTCAACAGGAAAGAACGCTATGTAGATCCAGAACTTAACACGAAGAGAGAATCAAAACCTGCCTTCAGCGATCAACTAAGTGAGCGAGAACTTGAGGTATTAGCCTTGGTAGCAGACGGTTTAAGCAACCCAGAAATTGCTACAAAGCTATATATCGCTACAACAACAGTGCGCGACCATGTTCAGTCCCTGATGCGAAAACTGCATGCAAAAAGTCGAACTGGCGCTGCCGTAGCAGGGTTGAGACTTGGCCTGCTGTCAACTTAAAGCGATTAAACCGCTCGAGGTAGATCTACCACGATTAAGTGTCGACGAATCGACAAAGGGACTTCATTACGCAATGAACGCATCAGGGCAGAAACCCACATCCTGCGACAACGAACACGAATGACCATTGGAGTAACCGCTGGTGATGCACCATCCAAGGCATCCCCGCAGAAAAGTCCACTCATTAGATAAATCAGTAGCCAGATTCGATGGCGGCCAGTGGAGTCTGGCCCTAATCGGTCAGCGAATGCTGACTTTTGCTCTATCAATTTTGGGAGACACGTCATCTGCAGGATTGAGTCCTGCAGATGACATCCCCGACTCTTAGGCCTAACTTCCCCGATTCGTCATGACCGGCCCTTATCTGCCGATCACCCATTTTGGCTCCCTGGGAGGCAGTGATCACACCACCCACGATGAGTTGATGGGTGGCCGCACTCCAATCACCACTGAGGCGTTGGTGGCCTACAACGGATTGCGAGGGTTTCTTGAACTTGCTCCCGTAGAACTTGAAGATGTTGGTCGCTGGGCGTTCGCCAACGGACTCACCAACAACACCACGGCTTGGGGCAATGACGAAGCCGGTGTCGGCCTCTGGTACGCGATGCAAGGGGCCAAGGTCGGTTGGATCGCCGACGCAGCATTTGATCCAAATCTCATTGCCGATTTACAACGCACCGCACGTCTCGGTGATCCCAATGACGTTCTGGACCTAGCGCGTCGAATCGACCGGGATGGCTTCATCGACCACCTGGAAGCCTCAGGTGGTGTGGATGCATTCATCAACACCTTAAAGATGGAGCCTCACTACGGCGGCTGGATGCATTCCCGCGCCCATGGCTGGCTAGCCATCGAAGGAGGCGCGATCGCCCATGACGTCAACCATCTCACGGTGCTCAGCCACGATCAGAGCCAGCCGTTCATGAATGACACCTTCGATTGGCCTCAGTGGCCGGCGTTAAACGTGCCGGATCCCGTGGTGATCGATTATTTCCAAAGCATGGTGACGCTGAGCGATCCAACGACCGCCAGTCCAGACGATTCACGACCGACGCCGCAGCCTGAACCAGCTCCCATCAGCGATCCGATCCCAGAGCCTGCTCCTGAACCTGAACCAATCGCGGATCCTCTGCCAGAGCCTGACCCCAGCGATCCCACTCCACTCGCTGTGCAGGTTGGCGGCGAACTCTGGTGGAACGGCTTCACCGCCGAAATCAACCTGACCAACACCTCCTCCGACAGCCTCAACGGCTGGAGCTGGAGTTTCGATAGCCCACACACGATTGATGGCGAACCCTGGGGCGCCTCCGTCTCCTCCAGCCAACTCCCCGATGGCACCTTTCGCCATACCCTTTCCGGCCAAGGCTGGGGCAGACGCATCCATCCCGGCCAAACCATCTCCATCGGCTTCAACGGCACCCAACAAGTTGATCTCGGCAACAGCGGCCGCCTCAACGCCGATCTGTTATTCGCAGATCAAGCTCCCATCCCTCCTCAACCGCAGCCTGATCCAGCTCCCGCACCAGAACCTGAACCTGAACCAGCTCCCATCAGCGATCCGATCCCAGAGCCTGAATCCGATGCGTCATATGACGAGGCCCTGGGGTTATCACTGCTGTTCTATGAAGCCAATCGTTCGGGAGACCTCGACGAAGCCAACAACCGTGTGCCCTGGCGAGGCGATTCCGGACTACGCGATGGCCTCGACGGGGTTTATTTCGGCGATGCCACAGCTGAAAATCTACAAACAGATCTGAGTTTTGATCTCACCGGCGGCTACCACGATGCCGGTGACCACGTGAAATTCGGATTGCCTCTGGCCTCAAGCCTTTCAACCCTGGCCTGGGGAGGCATCAGTTTTCGCGATGGCTATGAAACAGCGGGCCAGATGGAGGCCTTGCTAGACACCGTGCGCTGGGGAACCGATTACCTCCTTAAAGCGCAGGGTCTAGATCAGAACGGCAACACAACCTTCTTTGTTGCACAGGTTGGCGATGGTCATGCGGACCACGCCCAGTGGAGTGCCCCCGAGGACCAGACGATCCAACGCCCAGCAATGGCAGTCACCCCGGATCAACCTGGATCTGACGTCAGCGCTGCCAGTGCCGCAGCCCTCGCCTCGGCCTCGGTCCTGTTCCGTCAGCAAGGAGAGGAACGATATGCCAACACATTGTTGGAACGAGCGCAGTCGTTGTTTGAATTCGCCGATCGATTCCGTGGCAAATATTCCGATGCCATCAGCGGTGTTCAAAGCTTCTACAACTCATGGAGTGGTTACCACGATGAACTGGCTTATGGCGCCGCTTGGCTAGGCCGAGCCGTCGAGGCCAGCGGTGGCAACGGAGAGAGCTACCGCTCTAAAGCGGCCCAGCATTATCACAACGACATTGGAGGGCTGAACAACGGCTGGACCCACAACTGGGATGACGCCTCCTATGCAACAGCGGTGCTCCTGGCCGAAGACACCAACGACGTCGAAGCTCTCTCGGATGTTCAAGCTTGGCTAGACAGCTGGGTTGACGGAACCAATGGGGTTCAGATCACAGAGGGCGGCCTGCGCTTCATCAGCACCTGGGGATCCTTGCGCTATGCCGCCAACACAGCCATGCTCGCTGCAGAAGTGGCTGACCATCTGATCGATCCAAATGGTCGCTATAGCACTTTGGCTTCCGATAGCATTGACTACATCCTTGGAGACAATCCACGGCAATCGAGTTATGTGGTTGGATATGGCTCCAACTATCCGCAGCAACCTCACCATCGGGCTGCTTCGGGTGTCGGATGGGAGGGCTTCAATCGTGATCAGCCCAATCAACATGTCTTGAACGGGGCTTTGGTCGGAGGCCCCTCGGAAGCAAATGACTACGCCTACACCGATTCACGCGCCGATTACATCTCAAACGAGGTGGCGATCGATTACAACGCCGGACTCACAGGTGCATTGGCGTACCTGAATCAACTCTGAACCAAACGGCGCCTCAGCACGGTCATCAGCTGATCCATCACTGACGGCAGCGGCGCGTCAAAGATCATTCGTTCTCCAGTGAGCGGATGATCTAGACCAAGCTGCACCGCATGTAGGGCCTGTCCAGGCAGGTCCAACGGCAACTTGCGGCATCGGCTGTACGTGGGATCTCCCACAACAGGATGGTTGATGTGAGCGCAATGCACCCGAATCTGATGGGTACGTCCCGTATCCAACTTGAAACGCAATAGTGAGTAGTCCCCGAGCCGTTCCACCAATGACCAATGGGTACAGGCATAACGACCGGAGTCGTCATTCACGACCGTGTACTTCTTCCGATCAGCGGGATGGCGACCGATGGCGCCAATAATCGTGCCACTGTCGCCATTCGGAACACCGTGCACCACGGCGAGATAATGACGAGATGCGATGCGCTTCTGAATCTGAACCTGCAAACGCACCAACGCCTCCTGACTCTTGGCAATCACAATGCAACCCGTTGTGTCCTTGTCGAGACGGTGCACGATGCCGGGGCGCAACTTTCCGCTAATGCCAGGTAGGTCTGGACAGTGGTGGATTAACCCGTTCACGAGCGTTCCATCTTTATTGCCGGGCGCTGGATGCACTGTGAGACCAGCAGGCTTATTAATCACAATCAGGTGCTCATCTTCAAACAGCACATCCAGATCCATTGGCTCAGGCTTCAAGTACGGAAGCGGCTCCGGAGGAGGCATCCACAACTGCACTTCATCGCCTAGGCGCAGNGGGGTTTTCGCTTTACCAGGCTTGCCATTGACACGCACATAACCAGCATCGATGAACTTTTGAATTCGAGCCCGACTCTGCTCACTGCGTTGACTCACCAACCAGCGATCCAAGCGCATTGGTAGTGGTTTCTCGTAGATCAGCGTCACAAGCTCACCCTCACCCTCACCGAAGTGATGAGTGAACACTTCTTCAGCGAGCGCCACGCGAGCTCGACCTTTCCAGGGAACACTCACTCGCCCATGACCTCCGGCAGCTCCAGCGCAATGCTTCCCAATGCAGATTTGCGGAAGTCGTCCAGCAACCGCTGAGCCATGCGAGCTGTATCGGTGGACGTATGTCGAGCCGCTGCTGCCTTCAACCAATAGGCGGGATCGCGGGTGTCATCCGCCACTGGAATCCCATATCTCTCCTCCAAGACACGTAGAACGACCCCAGACCCATCCCTCTGCTGCAAATCGATCAACAGCTGCAAAAAAGCCTGAGCCACAAGCTCTCCGTCGTAAGCAGCTTGACCAATGTCATCACAAAGGGCGAGATGCAGAGCCGCCTGCTGATCATCGAGTCGTGGTGGCAAAACTCCAGGAGCATCGAGTAGATCGAGATCTTGACCCAGGCGAACCCATCGCAACGTGCGCGTCACACCAGCACGACGGGCACTCGCGACCACCTTTTGTTTGACCAAACGATTGATCAAGGCGGACTTGCCAACATTGGGGAAACCAAGGGTGAGAGCGCGAACTGGCCGCGGCCGCATCCCCCGGTTACGACGACGATCATTCAGCTGATCTCCAGCTCGAATCGCCGCCTGCTGCACCTGTTTCACACCTGTTCCAGACCTGGCATCACACCACACACTGCGCTGTCCCGCCTCCTTAAACCAGTCCTCCCATGCCTGTCGCGCTGCAGGAGTCACCATGTCGCGGCGGTTGATCACCAACAAATGCTGCTTGCCACGAATCCATTTCTGCAGATGTGGATGGCCCGTAGCGAGCGGAATGCGCGCATCACGCACTTCAATCACGAGATCAACCTTGTCCAAATGGCGGCTGAGCTGCTGCTCAGCTTTGGCGATATGACCCGGATACCACTGAATTGCGGGAGTGCTCACGGCACCACCAGGACTGGACATGGAGCGAGCTGAATCACACGAGCCGCCGTGCTTTCGCTGTCCTGTACAAGATTCACGCCGCGAGTGCCCATCACAATCACATCTACATTCAACTCATCGGCAACATCGCAGATCACAAAGGCTGGTTTTCCCTGGCGTTCCACCACTTCACACGGCACTCCAGCTTGCTCCACCTGCTCTCGGGTGCTCTGGAGAAGCTGGGCGACCACCTCGGGATCGTGCATCCCAGGACGTTCCTGCTCTACCACCGACAAAAGGACCATGCGGCTGCTGTGGCTTTTGGCAAGCTGCAGAGCCTTGCCAGCGGTTTCCAACGCTTGCCGGCTTTGATCGATCGGGAACAGAACAGTGTCGAACATTCTCGAACGTTCGGTGGACCTTTGGTCTAGCGAAGTGGCAGGAAGCTGACACCAGATCGGCGCAAAAGCGATACTTACAGACTGCGAGAGGCAATCAACCAAGACGGGCAGAACGCAAAATGCAGGGCAGTAAAACGAATACGAATCAAAACAAACAAAAAACCCTGGGTCTCCCAAAAGGAGCTAGACATCGATAAGAGAGAAAAACCTGAAAGAATCCCTGAAAGAATCAACCAAGAGCGCAAATAAAAAGTGCCACGGGAGCGCAAGGTCAAGGCCTCAAAAGAATGAAAATAATGTACTAAAGTTTTGGAGATCCCTGTCACTTCGCCAACAAGTTATCGCTTGCCTATGGCTATGCATGCTTCCTACAAGCTTTATAGGCAGCGTAATTGTTGGAAAGACGATTTTCGAAAGGGGCAGGAACAACCTCGAGCAACAAATGCTATTCGGGGTTGCAAGTGTTTCACAAATTTTGAACGACTGGATGGAAGACCATCGTCTCATCCTGAAAAGCATATCCAACGACCCCGGAATCAAGACGCTAGATCCAGATACAGCCACGGAGGCGCTCAAAAGGCATGAAGACGCAATACCAAACAGCGCATTGACACTTTATAAGCTTGATGGAGAAGCAGTCGCCAGCAATGCAACGCCAAAACCAAAAAATACAAAAGCCAGAAAAGATGACCGCATAGCAGCACAGTGGTTTAAGAGAGCCACAAATGGCGAAAACGGCTTGGGCCTATGGCGGCGAAGCAATGGAACCAGCTGTCTAAAACAAAGCAGAGGTATTTATCGCGGGAAAGAGCTAATCGGAATAATCGCAAAGTGCACAATTCCAGAAGATATTGCAGCCAGAAGCGGTATCAAGAAAACCGTGATGCTTCATGGAGAACAATCGAGTGTTGCCACAGCACTAAATTTAGATCAAGGCATCAACACTGGCATAGGTGTCGCACTTGTATCAAGACAAAAACAAATCGTGCTACTGCACCTTGAAGGTCAAGCAGCAACGAATGGCGGTCAACTACTGAATCCGATTGAAAGTCAAAAAAGCCGATGGATCCCAATCGCCGAGAAAATCATCCAGGCAAAGTCAAAACAACAAGCTACCATCTTAAACATCAATCATTTTCTAGTCGCATCAGTCCCGATTAATGATGAATTTATATTGGCATTCATCCTCAACACAGTTCCGTTCCTCGAAACATTTCTACTAGCTGGAGCGGGGGTTGGACTCGCAAATCTGACGGCATTGACCATCAGCACAATTGCCCTGACGCGTATTAGCAAGCCGCTGCTCAAACCAATCGACGTGGCAGGAGATGCCTTGCGGCAAATGAGCGAGGGCGACTTCGGGATAGCGTTACCAGAAAGCACAAACCGTGACATTCAGAAACTATATGGCTATATCGAAGCGAGCTCATCGCAACTAAGCACATACTTCAAAGAAGTCACACGCAATGCTGCCACCAATTCCCAGCTCGAACAAGCAAAGAAACTTCAGTCAGGTTTTCTCGTCAAAGAACTACCAGGCAGCCAAGCATTCACGATCAGTGCGATGTGTCAACCTGCATATGAAATCGGAGCAGATTGGTACGACGCTTTCAGACCGGACTGCGAAACAGACGAAAGCATTGTTATCGTTGTAGCAGATGTATGTGACAAAGGAATAGGATCAGCCCTCTACATGTCTGTGTTCAGATCATTACTACGATTGAGCTTATTAAAGGAATGGGAATCATGCCAATGTTGCGGAACTGCCATTAAGGCGGCTGTCGAGACAGTCAACGAATACATGGCATGCAACCATGGCCAGGATGCAATGTTCGCAACTGCATTTGTGGCTGCTTACTCACCGAGCACGCAAGTGATGCACTATGTGGTGGCTGGCCACGAACCTCCCATTATCCAAACGAATCAGGAGCTGAGCCAGCTCAAGCCAAGTGGGCCAGCCATAGGTGTATTTCCAAGCGCAAGCTATCAAATCCATCAGTGCATCCTTCAACCGGGATCAATCGTTCTTGCATTCAGCGATGGCCTAGTAGACACGAGAAACGAAACAGGAGAATCTCTAGGGCAACAAAAAGTGCGATCAATCATGCAAGAAAAAGACTCCCAATCATGGGGAGCTCACGAGCTCGTTGAAAGGCTCAATGGTGCGGCAACCACACATCGAGGCAAGGCCGAACAATTTGACGATTTAACACTAATGACACTAAAGATAGAGCGATTAAACAATACAAAGTCAAAACAAATTTAGCGGCCAGCCATGGCGTGCACAAAAAAATTATTAATTCAAGGGAATAGCAAATCTATCTTCAAGCAAAAAGCTGGAAAGCCGCAAAGATCAGAAAACAAATAAAAAGTGCAGCTGAGTCAATAAAAGGGAAAGGCCGTTCAAGAATGGCTGCAGAAGCCAGGGAGAATTTGTTGATCGCAGCGAACAGTGTGCTAGAGAAAACGACTGAGGATTCAATGGTAATCAGCGAGAAAGGGACTACACAGAAGGAAGCACACGCCACGACCAAATCAACACATACAAAACTAGGCCCCACGAAGGCAAACAAGGCAAGGCTACAAGCTAGTTGTGTAGCTTATCAAAGCCGGCCAAGAGCAAGCTACATCGAGAGATCAAGCGTTTATCTAGAGTTCTATCGTGCTGTGCGAGGTCAACTCAACCGCTGATCTACCTTGCAACGTTTACAAACGACTCACTTAAAAAATAGAAATCTTGGCAGAAACATGCAACAAAAGCTGAGCCATACATACCTTGTCAGCCCTTAACGAACGGAACGATCGAAAGAGAGTGGCAAAGCACGAACCAGGCCAATATCTACGCCTAAGAAAAAACAAAAAATGGAACCCAGGAATTAATCATTGCCAAGCAAAGAACCATGTTGGCCATACAAATAGCCATAAAGTCTAACCAAAATTAAGTCATAAATAGACATAAAAACAAAGATCAATGATCCTGAGGATGAGTCAAAATACGTGTTCAAATGGAATGGAAAACCATCAAAGAGATCTTCATCAACGCAACTCATGAAAATCGTCAAGGGCAGCAATATTAATAACAAGCTCGCCACTTAAATGAGGCTCAACCCAAGACCACCAGGAACGAAAGTGATCAGTTTCTAAATGTGATTTCAGCGCTTGCTCACTAGGCCAGACCTCTTCAAAAACGTAAGTATTCGGAGTCTCAATATCAGAATTGCAGGAATAAGAAACGACCTCATCATTAACACGTGTCAACCGAGCAAGTTCTTTGGTTTTGGTTATAAATTCAGCATGCTGAGCAGAATCAAGCTTGAGGGGCAAACGTCCGACCACACGAACCTCACTGCGAACGTCAGAGGCAGCAAAAGCAGAACGTGGATGAACCATCCCTAGCGATAACACAAGCACCGCCAGAGAAACGACGAAGGCGATGAACACTTGTTTCGTTCGCTCCTGCACAAAGATGGGTGAATCATGAACGTCCTGACCATGCTGCTTTTGGATTCGTTGAAGAAGGGCAGTCGCTCTCGAACGATGCAACGATGGCATAACGACGTAACAAAACATCCAATCTGGTCTAACAACGTTGCCCATCAGCGACAACCGTGTCTATGAAATGAAAAACACTCGAGGCAGGACCAGTTGGGCAGCAGCAACGACAGTGGATCAGCTGGCGGAATGACACATCGCTTTGAAGAGGTAGGCGGATTGCGCCTGCATTCCGTTGAAGCAGGTGTAGAGCACGCATCTGTTGTTGTTCTCTTAGCTGGATGGCCACAAACCTGGTATGCATGGCGACATGTCATCCCTCTTCTGAGCAACCATCATCATGTGATCGCGCTAGAACTCAAGGGCCAAGGAGACTCAAGCCTTGGTCTTGGTAGCGACTACAGCATTGAATCAGTCTCAAATGAACTAGAGGCATATCTCGCTCAAAGAGAGATCAAAAAACTCATGCTGGTTGGGCATGATGTTGGTGCATGGGTTTCCTACGCATATTCAATCCTGCATGCAAAACGTCTTAGCAATACGATTCTCCTTGACGCAGCACTGATTGGGCTTGCGCCGATGGAAGCATTCATGCCGCAACAAGGATGCAAGACCTGGCAGTTCCACTTTCATGCCATGGACGCAATGCCTGAGTTGCTTACGGCAGGCAAAGAAGCCGAATATCTGGGCTGGTTTTTTAAAACCAAGTCAGCAGTAAAGGAATCGATAACGACAGATGCAATCAACAAGTATATCGACGCCTACACGAGACCTGGAGCCATGACTGCTGGATTCAATTACTACAGAGCTGTTGAAAAAAATCGTGCTTTTGCGGAAGCTCACAACCAGCATAAGTTCGAGAAACCATTATTTGCATATGGAGGAGAGCATGCGACTGCAAATAACTTTATGAAATCACTTCAACAGTGCGATCCGAATGTCGGGGGAGGAATCATCAGAGAATGCGGACACTATATTCCCGAAGAAGCACCTGAAGAAGTGAGTCGACTAATCAATGAATATACAAACAAAGCAAAACAATGCGTTTAATATATGGTACTCATTGGCGCTCACACTTTCGCATGGTCTCCATCCATCCAGGATCAAGAACTGGAACAGCTTTTTGCAAAATTAAAGACGTCTCAAATTGATTTTATTGAATTGGCAAGTTATGATTTAGTAGGCCTTACAGTCCAGAAGGTGAAAGAGCTGTCGGAGCTCTACGCAATACCCGTCACTCTTTGTTCAGGCTTACCAAACGGTTGGAATCTTGCTTCGAAAGATGCCGGCAACCGTCAAAAAGCTAAAGACCATGTTAGACATCTACTTGACTTCGCAAATGAATGCGGTGCAACCAAAGTCTCCGGACCAATCCATGGAGATCTCTCAGCGCCACCTACATCTATACCAAGCGACGACGCAACGAAGCGACTGGTTGAGAGCTATCAAGATCTGAGAGACGCAATTCAACAGTCAAAATGCATCTATAGCATCGAACCACTAAATCGGTATCAAAGTAACCTACTCAATACCCTAGAGCAAGCAGAGAGACTATGCGCTGAAATCAACTTGCAAAATTTTGGAATACTCGTGGATTTATTTCATGCAAATATCGAACAAGGCTCTCTTTACAAAGATCTTGAGAGTCATCGTGACTACACGACACATATACATATCAGTGGGGCAAATAGAGGAGAGCTAGGCGTATGTCACCTTGACTGGGAGCAAATAATCAAGTGGCTGAATAGATTCCCATCAACGATGACAGCAAGCATAGAGACATTTGACGCAGAGAATACCATCACAGCGCAAAGGACGCGCACATGGCGCTGTCTAGGCAAGAAGCCAGAAGCCATTGTCTTGGATGGAGCAATTTGGTTGAAAGAAAAAACTGGCAAAAGCCCACCAAAATAAAAATAAGATCAACCAGCAAAATTAATCCAATCAAACATGCGCACCAATTATTACAAAAACCTCAGCGCGGACTATTCGCGACCTGGTCTTGTCAGCTCAGAAGAAGGAGATCACTTAATTCAGCAAGGAGAGACGTTTGTCTCACAAAAAGAGCCGATCCAGCCCAGCATTGATGCGAGCTATACGCAGGAGCAAATTGAATCGGAAAATAAAGAGTGGTGGCCCACTCATTGTGAAGCACTGCGCCGTGGCAGAGGCGATATCCTAGAGGGCGAATACAGAGAAAATCTAGTTTACTTTTGCCAAGACGGTCCCTTTTACGGACTAGAGCAACAAAACGAACGAGAGAAACATTGGTGGGCATTAATATCACAACCTGGCGTAACAATGTGTTGGCCAATCGTAATGTTCTGGGGAGAATTTGTTCACTTTGAATGGCATTGTCTAGACAATGAAAGTGGTGAAGCGATCGCTAAAGGAACTGTATGTTGGGTCAGGCGTGGGCATCGTGGCGGATGCCACTTCAAAAGCGAGCAGCTCACTTTCTTTAGAGATGTGTTCGCATCCCCAAAATTACTGGAGCATTTGAAAACAACAAAATAAAAACACTGATATGCAAAAGACAATCACAAAGCCTGGGAAAAATCTTCTCGTTTCCCAGGTAACGCGATACCACAAACAGTAGCAAGGCACAAGCAAATCTCTTTTTAAGGACTAGGAATAATTTGATTATCATCAAACAAGTCATGATGAATTTCAATGATCAGTTATGACCGGCTACTCAAAACGTAAGATCTTGGCGGAGCGAGATCTCTGAAATTGGAGGAAGAGGAGATAACGCTGCAATAGAGCTGAATTAAACATCATTGATGGGAGACACAGACCCCATCAGCCGTGGCGCGATAGTGGCAAGCATCAGGCAGAATATCCTTGAAATTTGAACTAAGATCACACATATAAAATATCGGCTTGGCAGATCAGAACTCAAGTGACTTCAAGGCGTCAAGCCAATGTCAGGGAAGCAAAGTAAAGATAAGAAACATATGCTGACACGGCAGTGAAAGTTTTACAGAATAGTAAAGGAAGGTTCTAACTATGGACTATAAAAAGCCTGCAAATGCTCCTTCGAATGCAGTCCTGGATGATCTTGAACTTCAGTCAGGCTTAAATGGTGTAAATCCTGCATTTGGTGATCTCTGCACTCGCGTCGCAGGCGAGGTATGGGGGAAGCCTCTTATTGATCAGGCCACGAAAGCAATGCTCACCATTGCCATTGATGTTGTAAACCAGGGAATGGTTCCCGAATCACCATTCGAAGTGCACGTAAGAATGGCACTCAAGCAAGGGGTTAGCTTTGATCAAATCGAAGAACTCCTTTTGTTTACGTGTGTCTATGCAGGCTTCAACAAGACTGCTCCTGCATTCATAAAGTTGGCAGAAATACGCAAGAAAGCTGAAGCCAATAATTGATCATTTGTCAATCGCCTAAGCCATCAATGGCTAATCCTCCTCCTAAAGACAATCAAGCTCATGCACCAGACAATGATGACCTGGCTAATTAAATTAGCCTCAACAATTGCATTCGTAACCTTTGGTTTATTCGTCCATCCATCGCAAGCATGGTCTGAAACTATTGGGATACCATTTCCTACGTATACACAAAGCCCAACACCAGAACGCATCATTGGCCCACCTGGAGAGCAATTCACATTTACACGGACAGGCAAAAATACAAACAATCAATTCACACTCGCGGAAGCGATGGTGCCACCAGGTTCAGGGCCATCAGCTCATTTTCATGACGACTATGATGAATGGTTTTATTTCCCCAACGGAGGCTTTACACTCTTCCTAGACCCTAATCACACCTATAAAAATTTAAAAGAGGTCCCCAATAAAAATTCTCCTGGTGCAGATATACAACTGATAACAACAAAACCTAAAAGTCTCTATTACGTTGCAAGGGGGCATATCCATGGTTTTTACAACAATTCAGACCAGCCGATGCCGATGACATTTGTTTGGTCTCCAGAACGCATCACGCAATATTTTCGTGATACAGGTGAACCGGTAAACACCTTCCCTGCAGACTTTAAAGCAGACCCTAGTCGATTAGAGCCTTTCGTTAAAGATGCACCGAAATATGGCATCAATCAGAGCCAATACTTTATGCAGTATTTAAATTCAATAAGCAATGCAACGGATGAAACGCTCGCATCCGATGACCATCTCAAAGAACTCAAAATGCTTTTATCAACCCCACTAAGCCAATGACCTTTTCCACCTTATTTATCACGATTCTTGGGGGTTTTTTGGTTGGCTTTGTCTTCTCTATTTTCAAGCTTCCTCTTCCCGTTCCACCACTTGCAGGCTTAATCGCGGCAGCAGCATGCCTTGCAGGATCTGCAAGCTACCAATCCATTCACGCATTTCTGATGCGAACTAGCTCATCTCCATAACAAAAAATCCAAATGAATGATCCCAAGATTCTCTTTCTCATCGAAGAGCACTACGATGAAACAGCATTCAACATCGTCAATACATTTGTTCCATCAAATGGCTATCGAGTTGATTATGCGTCGTATCTGTGGGGGAATGCATCGCTGGAATTCGAAAGCAATGACAAAGCAAGCAAGGTAAAAATTGAGATCTGTAGGAAGGTCAATTTAGACGACTACAAGGAAACGATTGTAGTAGCCGCAGATGCGATGGATCGCCTCGAATATCAGGCAATGCTAATCGCAAAAAGTACATCGCCAACTGTTGAGATGTTACGTACAGGAGTACGAAAAGTTGACGAGAAGCAATCTACGATTGAGTCTATATGCCACTCGCCTTGGCTCTTGTGTGCAGACCCTGAATTGCTGGTTGACCGAAAAGTGCCTTCTTCTCACAATATTGTTTGCGACGTCATGAATGCTGGCCGTCCAAAAATTGTTGAAAATGGAGAAACCGTCGCACCCCAATCAGATGGTCTCGTCAGTACAGAACGCCATCCTGGAGGGGGCGAGGCTTTGAATCAATTATTCCTAACTACAATTCAATCACTTTGATCCCCAAAACAATATCATGAATGATATCAGCTTTACTTTCTCTGACCTCATTTCAGGTTACGTCAAGTCCTACAAGGCGAGTGAACGAACGATTGATCTCATCACATCGGATGGGCGATCGTATCGTGCCACGCTTACAGGGAACACCTATGCCAAGCAGACACAGAACCTGAATGAAGGTTGGCTGGATCGAGGAGGACAACTCGATGAACTGCTCAAGCCAGGTAAAATGGTCTTTTTGTACGGAACGTTCTTCCCAGAAGAACAAACGAGCTTTGAAGTAAATTTCATAGTATTCGCCAGTGACACCAATAATCTATACCGATACTCTGAACAAGGATGGTGGATCAATCAGATTGATTGCATAGCAACATCATACTTAAAATGGCAATTTAACGTTCCAACCGAGCCAATCGATTACAAAAACTATAGGACAACCATTAGTCTTACGGGAGGGAAGCAAGAGAAAGACTACCTGCAAGAAACGGACACCATTTCCAGAATGGTTTATGGCATGGCATCAGCTTATATGCTGACAGGCAAAAATGAGTATTTAGAAGCTGCGGAAAAAGGAACTGAGTATTTACGCGAGAAAATGCGTTTTGTAGATACAGACACGGGAATGATTTACTGGTATCACGGACAAAAAGTAAGCAGCGGTGGACAAGAGCAGAAACTGCTTGTTTCAGAATTTGGTGACGACTATGATTGTATTCCTGCATATGAACAAATCTATGCACTGGCAGGGCCAGTACAAACCTATCGATTAACAGGAGATCCAAAAATCATCGAAGATACAGAAAAAACCATTGATCTGTTTGATGCTTACTTCCGTGATAATGAGCAAGGTGGATATTATTCACATATTCATGCTGTCACGCTAAGTGCAAAAGAAGCCTCACTAGGTAGAAACCAAGCCAAGAAAAACTGGAACTCTGTTGGAGATCATGCGCCAGCCTATCTGATCAACCTTTGGTTAGCAACAGAACAAGATCGCTATAAGACAATGCTGGAAGACACTTTCGATACGATCTGCAAGTACTTTCCTGATGATGACGAGAGTCCCTTTGTCCAAGAAAAGTTCTTCGATGACTGGACAAAAGACCAGGAGTGGGGGTGGCAGCAAAACCGCGCCGTAGTAGGACATAATTTAAAGATTGCCTGGAATTTAATGCGATTTTATGCAATTAAATCAAAGAAAGAATATCAAGACCTGGCAGAGAAAATTGCCCATCTTATGCCTGAAGTCGGATATGACAAGCAACGTTTTGGATGGTATGACGTTGTTGAACGGATACTGCAAAAAGGCCAGAAGTACCACCGACCTGCGTGGCATGATCGCAAAGCATGGTGGCAGCAAGAACAAGGAATACTCGCCTACTTAATTTTACAAGGTCATTTTCCAGATCAAGATTCATACAAAAAGTATGCTGAAGAATCAGCAGCTTTTTACAACGCTTTTTTTCTTGATCACGATGATGGTGGCATTTACTTTAATGTTCTGGCCAGTGGAGTCCCCTTTTTAGTAGCTACTGAAAGATTTAAAGGCAGCCACTCAATGAGTGCCTATCATTCAACAGAACTTTGCTTTCTTGCAGCTACTTACATCGAGTTAATGATCAAAAAAAGGCCACTAGACCTTTATTTTAGTCCTGTTCCGGGTGGCTTTAAAGACCGTATTCTGAGGGTCGCTCCTGATATGCTGCCTCCGAACAGTGTTCGTCTGACAAAGTGCTGGATTGACAATAGTGCTTATGAAAATTTTGATGCGGAAAAGCTCTATGTTCAACTACCAGAATCTACAAGTCGCCTTAGAGTACAAGTAACACTTACACCCATTCAACACAACACTGAGCAATGAATCTAACCTCCACAACAATTCAAGGTTGGCAATCGATCCATGCCGATGGGCAAATTGACTCAAAGACAGTGACAACCCTAAGAGACTACATTGATACTCAACTTAAAGAGGGAATGCCTGTTGCTCTAGACCTTTCTGGCGTAACATTTATGTCGAGTGCAGGTCTTCGAACTCTGCTCACTTTGCATCGACGCACACAAGAAATGAAAGTCTCACTGGCTTTGATTGGCATATCTGAGGAGATCGGAGATACCATGAAAATAACTGGCTTTTATGATTATTTTCAGATCTATAGCCAAATCAGTGAGCTTCCTGAAGCCTAATTATTATGCATCTTGATCGGATTGATTCTCTACCTACGGATACGATAGCGGGTTTTCGTGTTCGTGCTGGCCGACCACTGCCATTTGGTGCAACTTATACTGCGACGGGCGTCAATTTCTCAATTTATACCTCAGCTGGAACCGCCTGCACATTGGCTTTATTTAAATCTGGTGAATCAAAACCATATGCAGAAATACCAATCCCAGCAAACTATCGGATTGGAGATGTGTATTGCATCGTGGTTTTTGATTTAGATGACGAAAATCTTGAATATGGCTTTAAAGTCGATGGCCCTTATGAGCCCGAGTCAGGGCATCGCTTCGATCCTACAAAAATACTCATGGATCCCTATGCTCATATTATTGCGGGTAGAGATATATGGGGAGAAGAGCCAGATTGGGAGCAACCCTATCCATATAGGGCGCGCATAAGCTTTGATGACTTTGACTGGGAAGGTGAGCGACCTCTAGAAATACCTCCTGAAGACCTAGTTATTTACGAAACACATGTACGGGCCTATACCAACTCAGAGAATTCACAAACAAGTCATCCAGGCACCTATGCAGCACTCGTTGAAAAAATCCCTTATCTAAAAGATCTAGGCGTTAATGCCATTGAATTGATGCCCATATTCGAATTTGATGAATATGAAAACTCAAGAATCCATCCAGATACAGGAGAGCGTCTTTATAACTTTTGGGGATATAGCACTGTCGGTTTTTTTGCTCCCAAAGCCGGATATGCGGCAACAGGGCGGTTCGGCATGCAAGTTGATGAATTTAAGCAATTAGTCAAGTCTTTTCACAAGGCTGGGATTGAGGTCATTCTTGATGTCGTCTTCAACCACACAGCCGAAGGGAATGAGCATGGCCCAACGTTGTCTTTTAAAGGGTTGGACAATAAGGTCTACTACATGCTCACACCTGAAGGGTATTACTTTAACTTTAGCGGAACAGGAAATACCCTTAATTGCAACAACCCAATCGTACGCAACTTAGTTCTCGATTGTTTGCGTTATTGGGCTTCTGAATATCACATCGATGGGTTCCGATTTGATCTGGCAACAATCCTGGGTCGTGATCCATGGGGAGCTCCTTTATCGAACCCACCACTGCTTGAATCACTTGCCTTTGATCCAATCCTGTCATCATGCAAACTGATCGCCGAAGCATGGGATGCAGGAGGTCTCTATCAAGTTGGCACATTCCCAGCTTTTGGTCGATGGGGAGAATGGAATGGCAAATATCGTGATTGCCTTCGCCGCTATCTCAAAGGTGATGAGGATATGGTTGGTCAATTAGCACAATGCATTCAAGGATCTCCGAATCTCTACAAAGCGAGTGGACGATCACCAGCCACATCCGTGAATTTTATCACCTGCCATGATGGCTTTACGTTGGCAGATTTGGTTTCCTTCAATGAGAAGCACAATGAAGCCAATGGTGAGGGAAATCGTGATGGTGGAGATGATAATTACAGCTGGAATTGTGGCGCTGAAGGTTGGAGTGAAGATCTAGGCATTCAAAATCTTAGAAAGAAGCAAATGATGAATGGCTTAGCGATGCTCCTCTGTAGCCGCGGTATCCCCATGATGCTGATGGGTGATGAATTTGGTCGTAGCCAGCACGGAAATAACAATGCATATTGCATCGACTCACCAATTTCCTGGGTGGATTGGAGTCTTCTGGAAGGCAATCGCAAACTCCATGAATTCACCCGGGCTCTCATACATTTTCGACATGCTCATCCAGCCCTTCGTGTCAATCAATTTGATGGATCTGGAAGTTCGCACTTACCATGCTGCAGTTTCCATGGTCAACGACCGTGGCAACCTGACTGGTCCAATGAATCCAGACAATTGGCTTGGATGATGAGTTGCGATAAAATTGATCAATCTTCATCTATCGATCTTGTCTATGTGGCCACCAATATGGCTCACTATTCCACCTGGTTTGAACTACCCGAATGTCCTGACCTTTATCGCTGGCATCTCTCCTTCAACACAGGCGATCCTAGCCATGTTGTTTTTGAGGAAGCGCCTCCCTTCAACGAATCAGGGCTACTTGTAGGGGAACGATCCGTTGTCATTTTCCAAGCATTGCCAAGTGGATAAAGCAACATATTTTCTCATTTTAATCGCCTGAATCTCGCCACTTGCACCATGGACCTTTCCGTTCTTTCTGAATCACACACTAACTATTGGCTTGTAACCCTGAAGGGTGATATTGATACAAAGACAGCCCCTTCTTTGCTTGATGCCTTAACTAAAATTGACCTTTCTATCTTGTCAGAGCTGCGTATTGACATGGCAGCAGTGGGATTCCTCAGCAGCGCAGGACTAAGGGCTTTTGTCTTTGCAAAACAAAAAATGCCTTTCGAGTCACGATTGATCCTGATTGGCACCAATGCAGAGATTGCAGATGTCATTAATAAAACTGGGCTCACGCAAGCAATCACACTGGTCGCTGACCACGAATCAATCCAATGAGGCCGATCCTCATGAGTTACGCATGGACTGACAAACCAATCGACAGTATTTCAGCTGATGCTTCCATGGATCACTGGGATACTTTCAACAACTTCACTGCATCACACGCTATTGAGCTTTTAGGGCCAGGCAAAAGTAGCTATAATTTAAGGCTTGCTTGCGAGGAATTGTTCTCTAATATTGTACGTCACGCAGGCAGCCTCTCAGGACCTTCTGATGTGAAGATAACGGTTGATGTATTTAAAAACAATCTTAGCCAGACAGAAGACACCACTCATGCCGATAAATCAGCTGCAATCATGGTTCAAATTTCCGATACTGGTCCCTTCTTCGACCCCCACTTTCAAACACCTCGCACCATTGAAAATGACCTCTCTGTTGCCGATCGACCAATCGGCGGATTGGGATTGTTTCTAGTACAACAATCCGTTGACCGTGCAGAGTACGCATGGGTGAACGACAAAAACCGATACCGCTTGTACATCAACAACCAACCGCTGCCTGAATCAGCAGGCAATCAAGCGACGTCGTCCTGACAACAATTGGCCACTGAGACAGGCCGCTGCTCCGACCACTCGGAGCTGTGGAAGTTTTTGTCGTAGAACTCTTGATTGAACCGTTACAGTCCCCCGACTCTTGATTTCCCGACCCCCATGGCGAAGCGTTCCCTGGCAGGCCTCACCGGCGCAGACCTGAGCGGCAAACGCGTTCTCGTGCGGGTTGATTTCAACGTACCCCTGGATGATGCCGGAGCCATTACCGATGACACCCGCATCCGAGCAGCCCTACCCACGATCAATGACTTGATGGGAAAGGGAGCCAAGGTGATTCTCTCCGCGCACTTTGGCAGGCCCAAGGGGCAAGTCAAAGACGAAATGCGCCTGACACCTGTGGCCAGCCGTCTGAGCGAACTGCTTGGCAAACCGGTCACCAAAACAGACAGCTGCATCGGCGAAGACGCTGAAAGCAAGGTGAACGCCATGGCCAACGGCGACGTAGTGCTTCTTGAAAACGTGCGCTTCTTCGCTGAAGAAGAAAAAAACGAAGCAGGCTTCGCCGAAAAGCTGGCTGGATTAGCTGAGGTCTATGTCAACGACGCCTTCGGAGCTGCCCACCGCGCCCACGCCTCCACTGAGGGCGTGACCAAGTTCCTCAAGCCGAGCGTGGCCGGCTTTTTGATGGAGAAGGAGCTTCAGTATCTGCAAGGCGCTGTCGATGAGCCCAAGCGTCCGTTGGCAGCCATTGTTGGTGGCTCCAAGGTGAGCTCCAAAATCGGAGTTCTCGAAGCCCTCATCGACAAGTGCGACAAGGTGTTGATTGGCGGAGGAATGATTTTCACCTTCTACAAAGCCCGCGGCCTCTCGGTCGGCAAGAGTCTTGTCGAAGAAGACAAGCTTGAACTCGCCAAGGAACTGGAAGCCAAGGCAAAAGCCAAGGGTGTTGAACTTCTCCTCCCCACCGACGTGGTGCTCGCTGACAACTTCGCACCCGACGCCAACAGCCAGATCGCAGACGTCACCGCGATTCCTGATGGTTGGATGGGTCTCGACATCGGACCTGATGCAATCAAGGTGTTCCAGGCGGCCCTTTCTGATTGTCAGACCGTGATCTGGAATGGCCCCATGGGCGTATTTGAGTTCGACAAATTCGCTGCTGGTACTAACGCCATCGCCACAAGCTTGGCTGAGCTGAGTGGCAAGGGATGCTGCACAATCATTGGTGGTGGTGATTCTGTCGCAGCTGTGGAGAAAGCTGGACTGGCAGAGAAGATGTCCCACATCTCCACCGGTGGCGGAGCAAGCCTCGAACTTCTCGAAGGCAAGGTTCTTCCCGGCGTTGCCGCCCTTGATGAGGCCGCCTGAGTCCAAACTGACTTACCGATCGAACAGCATCACTGATTGAATAGAGGTTCGACCGATACAAATCTGGAGGCCGCCTGATTCAGAGCGGCCTCTTTTTTATGCCAAAGCCCAATCCTGAAATGGGATGTCGCAATCGCTCATACAGACGCTTGAACAGCCGGCATCACAATCAAACCGTTCAAACATGTCAAAACTGCTGATCAACCACCGCAACGGCTCCAAAGATGGTGATTTCAATCAAGACAAAGTCTTGATACGACGCTGCATGAATCGTTCGACTAAATCAAATCGTGCTGAACATCTTTCGCTTTGCTCAGCAGCACCGCGAACAATCCAACTTGATCAGGACGATTACTGAGCAAGGCCAGCAACAACCCCAATCACGATCTGCCCTAACCATGCGAACAGCAGATAGCAGATAGCAGATCGTGATGAGAACCACCTCAGCTGTTGGCAGAACGACGACGTCCCCCGTCACGACGGCCACCTTTGCGCTTCTCAATTGGAGGGAGACCGACACGCTGTCTGACCGGGTTGATATAAGCGCGGTAATCGGAACGCAGCGCTTTACGTGCCTCTTTCCTCTGCTTCAAACAAGATTTAAAGGCTGAAGCATTGCGAGCACCATCAATACAGCGCTTCTCTGTTTCAAGGATCGAAATACGGCGATTAAAGCTCCGCCTTTTCCAGGATTTCCTGGCACGGAACATCTCCTCTTGCTGCTGAGGGGTGAGCCGAGACTCACGACGCATCGCTTGGTCGTAGCCATAACTATCGCCGTAGACGTACTGCGCCTGAACGGAATCCATCGGAATCACAGACGCCATCACGGCAGTGGCCGAGGCCAGCAGTCCGGCGCGTCCCCGAGAAATCAAGGTCATGAGGAAAGTGAATGCGTTGAAGCCACCCATACTTTGTCGGCAACAGACAGCGAAGATCTGAACCAATTACCGCCAAACCATGACTAGATCTGACTTGCGCATCGGGATGGTTGGTCTAGGTGCTCTGGGACTGCCCATGGCAATCAACCTGAACAGAGCCGGATACAGGCTACAAGTGCATACCCGCAGCCGGCAGGCGGAACAAAACCCTGGCCTCCACGGAGCCCTGCGCTGCAGCAATCCGGCTGATGCGGCGCGCGGCGTTGATCTGTTGATGCTTTGCGTCAGCGACGATCAAGCGGTCAATACCGTGCTGTTTGGCGCCAACGGTGCCATCGAGACTCTGCAACCGGGTTGTGTGGTGATTGATTGCTCCACGATCACACCAGCGAACTCCATCGCTGCAGCGGAACGACTGGCTATCGGCAAGATTGATTACATCGATGCTCCGCTCACGGGAGGAACAGAGGGGGCCCGCGCCGGCACACTGACTGTTTTGGTGGGAGGGCAAGACACCGTTCTCCAACGAGCCAGACCCGTGCTGGACGTGATCGGTGGAACCATCCACCATTTCGGGCCGGTTGGCAGCGGTCAACAAGTGAAGGCTGTCAATCAAGTGCTCGTAGCGGGCACGTACGCCGCCGTTGCGGAAGCAATGGCCCTTGGTCAACGGCTCAATCTGCCCATGGACGCGGTCGTTGACGCGCTTCGGAGCGGAGCGGCTGGATCCTGGGCTCTCGACCATCGTGCCAAGGCAATGTTGAACCGGGACTACCCGCTGGGGTTTCGACTCGCCCTGCATCACAAGGATCTAAGCATCGCCCTCAACGCAGCACGGGAGACCGATCTCCACTTGCCAGTCACACAACTGGTGCAGCAGATGGAAGCAGACCTCATGGCCTCTGGTCATGAAGATCAAGACGTCTCTTGTCTGCGGCAATGGCTCAAATAAGCCCCATGTTCAAGGTGCCAAATCCCGACGCTGATTCACCACCCTGACCCGCTTGGTCACTGTGACAACACCATCAGGATGAACAAGCATTGCGGCCCAAGTTTGGGCACCAGGGCGCTGTGGAGCTTGCACTGTTTTGAACAATCCACCTCCTCCCATCGGCTCTAAGGTCAAATTGGGCCGAATTTGATTGAGAACTTGTTCAGGAGTGAGGCTCAGCAAGCCACCAGCGACAACAGCGTTGCCTAGTGGCTGATCAAAGATCACGTCCACGTCGTAGCGGCTTCCGGTCAGAACTGCATCTGGGATGTCAAGTGTGACCGGTAGGGATGACTTGCCGCTGCGAAGCAATGACTGCTCCATCAACAATTCCTGATCCATCAAACGGCCCGCTTCAATTCTCACCGCCAATCGCTGACTCGCTTCGAGTTGGTATTGGAGGCCATCAGACTCCCGCTCGCCCCGCACGAGAACCTCCAGTGTGCGGCGACCATCGTCCAAGGTGGCTAATGGACGCACCGTCCAACGTGCATCAGGGAACTCCTTGCTGAAGCGGTCATATCGACGCTGCAATCCAGACAAGCTTTCCGGAGGCACAAGCTCCGTGAGAGTCTGAGCATCCCCACCATTTAGAGCCAACTCCAACTTGCTGCTGAACCCTTCTGCCGCCCAGGCAACACCCGTAGGGACCGGCAGTGACAGACCGCTGAGAACGACTGTGATGGCAGCTTTGACGAGAAGACGCAACGGTCGGATCACAGCAGTCGACCTAAGTTAGTTCGCGTGCACGGGGACGTCTGCCGCCATGACACGGCTTCTGATCGCCGCCAGCGGCACAGGTGGCCATCTGTTTCCTGCGTTGGCGGTTGCGGAATCTTTCCCCGATGGTTGGAGCATTCGCTGGCTGGGGGTCCCCGACCGACTGGAAACCAGCCTGGTCCCCGAGCGTTTTGGCTTAATCACCGTCCGCGCCGGGGGCCTGCAGGGTCGCGGCATCACCAAAGTGATCCAAATGCTGCGACTCCTAGCTGCTGGATTCACCGTGCACCAACTCATCCGGCGCCATCGGATCAAAGCGGTGTTCACAACGGGCGGTTACATCGCAGCACCGGCGATCCTTGGTGCACGCCTCAGCAGACGTCCGGTTGTTCTGCATGAATCCAATGCCATGCCTGGTCGGGTCACGCGTCTGCTGGGCCGCTTCTGCCACTCCGTGGCGATTGGATTACCGGCTGCGGCAGAGAGAATCCCAGGCTGCCACCCCTTCATCACTGGGACACCTGTCCGCAAAGCCTTCCTTACGGCGCAACCCCTACCGAATTGGGTGCCAACCGGAACAGGACCGCTCGTGGTTGTCATGGGCGGCAGCCAGGGAGCTGTCGGATTGAACCGAATGGTGCACGCTGTCTTGCCTGAGCTTCTCGAGCAAGGCTGCCGCGTGGTTCACCTCACAGGCCGGAATGATCCGGAGGTCGGACAACTGAGCCATCCCCAACTCGCGCAACGAGCATTTAGTGATGAAATTCCTGGCTTGCTCCAACATGCCGACCTCGCGATCAGTCGAGCAGGAGCAGGAAGTCTCAGTGAATTGGCGGTCTGCAGCACACCCAGCATCCTGGTCCCTTTCCCGCAAGCAGCAGACAAACACCAAGACGCGAATGCCGCCTGCGCCGCAAGTTACGGAGGCGCCGTCATCGTTCACCAACATCCTCCAGACCATCATGCTCTGGCAACCACCCTGAAACGGCTCCTTGCTGCACGCCTAGGCAAGCCATCCCCCCAAGTTGATCCCTTGCTTCAGATGCGACAGGGGATGGAGCAGTTTGCGGTGCGTGATGCCGAACGACGTCTAGCCGATCTACTGACAAGCCTGGTGAGTTGAACCCGACGAGCGCAATGACCGACCAAGCGAGAGCAGCCATGCAACCGGCTCAAACGAAGCACCTTCATGACTTCAAAGCGTTGTCTAGCGCCTGAATAATGCGTCGATTGCGGCGACGGCTCTGAAGGCCGATGCGAAGCCAGCACGCACCCAACCCCTGAAAGGATCGACAGTCCCTCAGCAGGATGCGATCTGTTTGCTCAAGCCTCTCCCGCAGCGACACGAGCGAGCCAGCAGAGCGAATCAACAGAAAATTGGCCGCTGAGGGCTGCGGCGTGATCCTCGGAAGCTTGGTGAGCTGCTGCTGCATCCAGATGCCTTCCCGTGCGGTCCACATCTGAACTCGATGACACCACTTTTGATATCGCCTGCGATCACGCATCAACTGCTGGCCGATCTCCTCCGCAAGACCGTTCACAGGCCAAGGATCACGCCAAGACTCCCAACAGCGCAATCGCTCCGGCTGTGCCACCGCATAACCCAGTCGCAATCCAGCGATGCCATACAGCTTGGTCAAACTTCGAATCACAATCAAATTGGGGTGAGTCCGCACCAACGGAATCAGCGACTGACTGTCGCCACCGGGCACGAGCGGTAGAAACGCCTCATCGCAAATCACCAGACCAAAGCGCTGCAACAACGGTTCGAGAGACGACCGACTCCAGAGCTGTCCGGTTGGGTTATGCGGGTTACAGATCCAAAGAACCTCGCCCATTGGAGGAATGGGGTACGGCTGAGGAAAAGCCGTATCCCACGTCAAGGGCAGCTGATGCGACCGACTCTGCCCCTGCCAACAGCGAAGCGCTCTGGCGTAATCGGCAAAACCCGGGGTCGGCAGCACATTTAATCCAACGGTTGCCGCATCTCTTGCCGCCCAAGTGAACAGCTCTGCTGCACCGTTACCAGGCAGCACATGAGCGTGGTCCAGCTCATGAACAGCGGCAATCACCTGCCGTAAGGCTTGATAGCGACGATCTGGATAGTCGCGAATCAGAGCCCGCGAGCTCAAGCTCAACCGCGGACTCCATGGCACCAATGACGCGCTCGCGTCCAACAACTGGGCGGGGTGACAGCCCAACTGATCCGCCACAGCCTCTCGGTTTCCGCCATGGCGCAGGTCGACGGCCATCCCGGCTCCCGATAGAACGCAAGGAGATTCCCAGCGTTGTCCACGGCCCATGTTGCCCTTTGGCCTGCTGCTGCCCGTTCTGCTCACGACCAACGTCGAGCCGATCCAAGCCCAAACGCTGCATCCAGCCAACCTGCTGCGTGTCTTACAGGAGCGTCGCTGTCCAGATTGCGACCTAGCGGATGCCGATCTTGTGCATGCCGATCTGCGCGATGCGCAATTGCAAGGAGCCAAACTGCAACGCGCGAATCTCGGACAAGCTCGCCTGGATGGCGCTGACCTCCAGCGAGCTGATCTCAGCTTCACAAGCCTGCAAGGTGCCTCTCTCCGCGGCGCTGATCTCAGGGGGAGTCGTCTCTACGGAACCGACTTACGCGGAGCCGATCTCAGTGGCGCCCAACTCGATGCCGGTGCGCTTGAACAAAGCCATTGGCAAGGTGCCCGCGGCATTCAGACCGGCGTTCGCAGCCACCCCTCACTGCACAACGCGGGAGTCGACGCCGCCAACGCAGGACGCTGGCAAGACGCCGAACGCCTGTTCAGCGCAGCGATTCGGAGCAATCCAGACGAACCACTGAGCTGGGTGGCCCGAGGGATCAGTCGTGGTGAACAGGAGAAAAACGGTCTGGCATCCAGAGACCTCGCCCATGCAGGGGCCATGTATGCAAAACGGGGAGATTCCGTGAAAGCAAAGCAATTGCGATTGGCAAGCACCAAAGTTGGTGAAACACCCACAGGTCCAACGGCAACAGGCAATGGAATTGGATCGACACTGTTAAGCGGTACTTTGTCGGCCCTTCAAACTCTGGCGCCGCTCGCCTTACGAGCCTTGGCACCAATCATGCCCTGACCAATCACCCCCCCGATTGCATTAATTGACGAGCGTCCGAGGTACCTGGTCTATACCCATAACCATAGGTTCCACCCTGCTGATCATTAATAATTGATGGGGTGACAATGATCACCAATTCAGTCTTAAATCGGTTGCGATCTGAACTTCTAAACAACTGACCAAGCAAAGGCATATCACCAAGAATGGGCCACTTTCTAACAGTTTGGATGTCTTGATCTGTGATCACACCAGTTAGGATTAAAGACTGGCCATCACGAAGCCGAATCTCACCGGAATCAAGCTCACGAGAATTAATATTAAATATTTGCACACCTTCTTGTTCGCCAGCTGGAACGGGCACAGAAATGGAAGGCTTTAACTCCATCGTAATAAAGCCATTGTCATCTACCTTAGAAACCTGCAACCCAAGCACAAGGCCAGCATCTGCTCTTTCATTAGCAAACTCTTCAGAACCATTTTCTAGAACAGTCTTTGATACTCCAGTGATATAACTTTCTGTGGTTTGCACAGAAGCTTTCTGATCTTCCTGAACAAGCAATGTTGGCTGGGCAAGAATTTTTGCCGATCTTGAAGTAATCAAGGCATCGACATAGGCATAGAACGAATTGTCAGGCTGTTGATATTTCAGTGGATCCTGACCAGATACAAGAACAGGGCGTCCCTTTTTATCGTAAACGGTTTTCAACGTTTGAGAGGCTGCCGGATCGGTCGAGGGAACATAAACAGGACGACCATTCTTGTCATAAATAGGAACCAGGGATGGCGGTGCAGCAGGATTGGTCGATGTTGTATAGATCGGCTGCCCTTTCTCATCTCGAGTGATCTCCCACTCGGTGCCACCATCTTCAGCTGGAACGGGATATTCCTCAGGAACCTGAGGCGGATTCACAACACGCTGATCGGTGACGTAAGGGCCGACAACAGTCTGAGCTGGAACTTTGGGCACTTGACCGCGATACGTACCCGGCTGACCATAATTACCTGCTTGCGAATCATAAACACCGGAACCGTCTAAATTTCCAGGCTTATATCGGCCAAAATTAAGGTGGGCATTTCCTCTCTGACTGACAACAAAAGTATTTCCCATTCGGGCTGAAAAACTAGCGTCAATTGATTTATCATTTTCGAGATTTATAGAAAGAATTTGAACCTTAACAGCAACCTGGCGCCTGCGCAGATCCAATTGCTTCAAGTAAGCTTGTGCGATAGCAATCAATTTTGGATCTCCGACCAATGTAATCGTATCTAATCGGCTATCCGTCGTTCCAGTTAAACCAAGCAAAGGACCAGTGGATGCTCCATAGGTTTCAATTAACGTTCGCGACGCCTCCTTACGATTCTCTGTTGTGTTGACTAAATCAGTATTTCCACCTGTTGATTGGGATTCACGTTGCGTCTGAGTCTCCGTAACCGTCGCACTGATCTGCGCACCAAGATTTCCCAGATAATCAGCAGCCTCACTAGGTTTAATCTGGTTGAGACGAAAAACCTTCGACATCTGTGGCCCAAAACTTTTAGCCGCCACTGCATTGCCCACCATGATGGTGCGACCATCCAATTTCCCCTGCATTCCAGAAGCAAGTAACACACTATTCAGAGCCCGATCAAAGCGTTCATTCCGAAATGACATGGTCACGGGCTGACCAAATCCACCACTGTTGGAATCAGATATTGAACCTCCATCATCAGATTTCTTATCACCGACATAGACAAATCCATAACCACCCAAACGGGCCAATGACATCAAGGCGTCTTTCGCAGAAGCATTGTGCAAGGTCAGTGTCACCGGCGGACCGGTCACCTCAACAAAACTGCGATTGTTGAGCAACATCGTGCCAACCGCCATGTCACCCACAGGCGGTGCCACGGCACGGGGGCGCATGGGTGGGATTTGCATCGGTTGTGCCACTCGTCCGGGACGTCGCAAATCCAATTGGGCTGTTTGACGACCCTTCCAGGACTGAGCCAGCCCCGAGAAACGCACAATCAAATCTTGTCCGTTCGCCAGGATTTGAGGTTGGTTCAACCTGACCCCTGAACGGGCTTCAACACGCAGCGCATACGTGGAACCAGAGCCCTCAAGGCTGATGCTTTGCAGCCCTGCCAAAGGCAAAGACAACTGCTGCATCGTTTTTTGCCGCCCCCTGAACTGAGAGCTGGTCACACTCGCTTGCCAAGACGCGCTGCTCTGACGCTGGTTGACCACTTTCGCGCTGGCCCCAACACCAGAAATGATCACATCAACACTGCCCTGTTGCTGCCGCAGCTTCAACGCGACAGTCCCCAGCTCCTGCGCCACCGCCACTGAGGCCATGCCGTTTTGTTCAACAGCACATGTCGCCCCGAACATCAGGACGGCAGAAAGAGCGATCAATCGTCGCTTTGAGCAGCTCATCATCACGCCGTCTCGAAACTCCGACGCCCTACCGGCGGATCGTATCGATCGAATCCAGCATCAACCAGTCTCAACTGGGCGCATCAAGAGGAGGATCTGAAGTGGGTTGGCTTTCCTCGCGGTCTGAGCTGCCTGGCTTGATCGAAGTCTTCGGCGGCAAGGGGTCATAAAAGCTGAACTGGAGCCCAAGTTCCGTCGATGGAATTTTCGTTGTCGTTGCAGTCGGATCTTGGGCTGTCACTGGAGAAACTTCAACACTTTCAAGCTCCAGATCGCTACTTTCAACCAAAACCTGAAGCCGCTCAGTGCGCTGCAAAAAGTCCTGCAACGCCGCATAGGCCCCCATCACTCTCAGTGTCATCGAGGTCTTGCGATATCCCAACGCCAACAAAGGATCTTTGACTTCCTCAGAACTCGTCTTTTTGTTGTTGGCAGCAGAGCGCCGTCGGGGTTTGGGCTTTGATTGTTGAGAGCTGTCCACAACCACCGGCTCGTAACGCAACAAGGTGACCCCAGCGGCCTTGGCCTCCTGATCCAGCAGCGCCAAAAACGTCTGAATCCGATCGGTACCAGCAATCAAATTGATGAGCAGAGCTTGCTGTTTTTGTGCCTGGCGCTGCTGAATCTCCGCTTGAGCAAGATTTCGATTCAGGGCTGGGAGCGATTGCTGAACGGCCTGTAATGCGTCGACGCGTTCTTGAAGCTCACCGACACGCACCAGCAAGGGACGTAGCAAAGTTGCGCTCAACACAACACTCACCATCACCCCTCCGAGCAGAGGAACGGCGATCAACACGCGCTCACGACTGAGCCACTGCGACTGACTACGACCGGAAAGATTGGTCACAGGGAAAAGCCCTCCCGCAGCAACTGGTCGTATCGGCGTGCCAAACCGTCTGCCCCAAGCGCTTCAAGAGCAGCTGGGGTTGCCCGAACAGAAGGATCAATGGCGACCTTCAATCTGAATTCAGTAATTCCTTGAGCGTCCGTGGATGCCTTCTCGACACGAGCACCCTCATCGGGGACCTCGGGAAGCATCTCAAAATTCAGGGCCAGCGCATTAATGCGCTCAAAAGAACCAACTGCATCTGATCCTTCGGCAAAACCAGTGATGTTGAGCTGTTTGTCCTGCACACTCACTGACGCAAGCTGCACGCCTGCAGGAGTGACCTGCCTCAACTGCTGGAGGAATGCCGATCCAGAACGCACAGAGACCAATTGAGCTGCGATGCGTTGCGTGGCCGCGTTGAGCGTTTTGGTCTGAGCTCTCAACGCTCTCAAGCGGTTTCGAGCCGCAGCCACTCGCACCTCCACAGGCTGCAAAGAATCGACCTGAATTTGCAAGGTCCGCTGCCGAAACTGCAACCAAACCACAGCCCCCACACAGGCCAACACGGCAATTGCGCCCATGCCGGCACCTTGGAACAACAACCGTCGTGCGGGCAGGAGCGGCGCAGCCTTGGCTCGAAGACCAAGCTCAAGACGCCGTTCACGTAGAAGATCGGAGCGATCATCGTCTGGGGAAGAGGCCATCAGAGCTTCACCTCCCGGACACCGGCCAAGGCGAGATGAACCAAGGGATCAAGCTCACCCTGCTCTAAGTCAGGCGACCATGGCGATGGGACCCAGGTCATCTGCGGCTGTAGAACCTGTTCAAACGGCATGGTGTCAAACAGAACTGAGCCATCCAACACGCTCTGATCGATCAGAGAACAACACCAAGCCAAAGAATTGCCGCCATCAACAAGGCTTTGCCAAGCACGCACTGTGTCTCGTATCTGATCAGCAATTGGTTGATCAGAACGGATCCGTCGATCGACATCTGGAACGCCTGAACGCATCAGCAATAGCCGAACAGGTTCGTTTTGGCTCGCTTGAATCAACCAAGCCAACTCCCCAACACCCTCCGGCAGAAACAACTTCAATCCCCGCAAGGCAGCAGACAGGACCCACTCCACCCGTCGCAGAGGAAGATCAGCGAATTCCAAAACATCAATCCAGGCCCGCAAGAGTGTTCTGGCTACACCAACCACAAGAACGCAGTCACCACAGGAGGAGAGCGAAACATAAGTGTCCTCTCGCTCCAGCGGCCACTGCAAATCATGCCGAAAAGCATGTGAGATCTCGAACTCTTGATTGCCATTTGCCGCAACACCCTCAAGCACACGCCAATGGCACGCCGCAAGGGGAAGAACTAACTCAATTTCTGCTCCAATAACATCACAATCAAGCAAAAGATCGGCTAATAATTCCCCCATTGCCTCGCTCTGCAAAGGCATTCCCTCACGGCAACAGTCTGCAGGCCAATGACCTTTTCGCCAGCGCCAGTCGCCTGATGAAGCCCGCCAACAGCAGATGAAGCCTGTCTCTGACACAACGACCAAAACCCTCTGCGCTTTCAGAAAACGCCTCCAAGACATCTGCAAAGCCTGCAGCTGCGGAAGCTCTCCAAAAGAAAGCGGCGTCAATGGGAAGAAGCCAACTTATTAATTCTAACAAGGGATGCAATCGCAATACATTCCAGAACAAGCTATTAACGAGTCAACACAAATCGAACGTGACCTAAAAGTTACTGAGAAAAGGATGAGACGAATAAACAAACCGTTGCAGACCACAAAAAAGCGACTAAAATAATTTTACAAGCGTGACAAAAGATGGCCGCACGGCTGGTCAAGGACATAAATCCCAATGGGAGTTCTTCGCCTGATGCAATGATTTCGGTCGAAGGAATCTTATACTTTGCAGCAGACTTAGGATCGCAAATAGTTGACAATGCGGATTCAAGCGAGCCCTCCGCAGAAGAGGAATCTACGACCAACAATCAAAGCGAAGAGGACACTAATAACGCCGAAGAAGAATCCAATGGCGAAGAAAATGACACAGACGAAAGCAACAATGCCGACGCAGAAAGTGATAGCCAACTAGATAACACCGATATCGACGGGGAAACAGGTGTGGACACAGCCTCCACGGCTGTCAATCTCGGCACTGGAGAAGGCCTGTTCAAGAGTGATGGAACGGAAGGTGGCACTGTTCTGTTGAAATCATTTGATTCAGTCAGTGATCTAGCGGAAGTGAATGGAGAGATCTTTTTCATTGCAGGCACACAGGCGGGTTACCAGCTCTGGAAAACCGACGGCACCCAAGGAGGAACTCGACAAGTTAAGGATCTCTATCCAGGAGCAGATCCAAATTTCCCACAAGACATCTTCGAACTTGACGGTGTCCTGTTCTATAGCGCGAATGATTCACAAGATGGAAAGTATCCTCGAGATAATGGCTATGAAGTATGGAGACGCGAAGGGGAAGGAATTGGCTCCAGATTTTTCCGAAACCTAATCCCTGATGTGTACATTACAAGTGTCGAGGTTGAAGTTGATGAAGAAAGCGGCGAGCGCACTGCGACTGTTACCACTGAAACTTATGAAAACGATTCTTTCCCTCGAGATTTTACAAGCCTAAATGGAAATTTATTCTTCACCGCTTATTCTTCATCGTATTATTATGCCCCAAGTGAACGCGAATCAGACACCCTGATTGGCGGATTAGAGCTATGGTTTAGTGATGGAACTGAGTCAGGAACAAGGCCAATCAATATCAATCAAGAAACGTATACAGTTTACGATCCAGTCGCAGGAGAATATATTGTCGATGCCAATGATAGCCCTGTATCAGACCCAGACTTTGGGTTCGGCCAGACCTCCGCAAGCTCGTTCCCTAGAGAGCTCACTGCCTTTCAAGATGATTTATATTTTGTCGCCAATAATGGTAAAGATGGCTTTGAGCTTCACAAAGTTTCTGATGAAGGACTCAATCCCCAACAGGTCAGCAATCTAAGGGCTGGCAACACCAGTTCTTCTCCAGAAGAACTGACCATTGTTAATGACAATCTCTATTTCACAGCAGATTCTGGCTCAGGCAGACAGCTTTTTGTACTCAATAAACAATCAAACACACCAAAGAGTGTTTCAGCTTCAGGTACAGATCCGAGAAATTTGACTGCGATTGGTAATGATCTTTACTACTCGGCCAAATCAGACCTTGGCAGAGAACTATGGAAAGCTTCCGGAAAAAAAGCGTCCATGGTAATGGATATCAATCCAGGCACGGGATCATCAACACCAGCACAATTTGAACTGGTCAAGCGAATTGTAAACAAGAAGCAAAAAAAGTTTCTCTACTTCACAGCTGATGATGGGCTGCGTGGGATCGAATTATGGTCCCTCAACCTCAATTCATCCAAAAGCAAGCCAGAGCGAGAAACAGATATTCAAAGTGGGCCATCCAGTAGTGATCCAAGAGAATTAATCAATAGTGATCAGGTCCTATTTTTCAGCGCAGAGGATGGGAAACGAGGACGAGAGCTATGGACTCTAGGCCCTTCCATTGTTGGCCCAAACGGGGGAGCAGGTGCTGGCACATCAAATATCAAAATCAATGAAAATAACCGCTTCGTTTATCAGTTTTCATCGACAAATCAAGGGAAAGATCAATGGTCGATCAATGGAGGTATTGACTCAAATTATTTCGAAATTAAAAAAAAGAATGGCACACTCTCATTCAAGTCTGAACCCAACTTTGAACAACCGACAGACGACAATCGCGATAACACTTATCAGGTCGTCGTACGGCTTACCGATCCGCAGTCAGGACTAACCTCCGATCAATATGTGAATGTAGAGGTGATCAATGAAAAAGAAAATGGGAGCAATGATGGAGTGGTTTCAGATGATCCAAACAGCATTGGCCCAAACGAAGAGCCCCCTGATGACGATAACCAAGCAGAATCAGGCAATGGCGGAGGCAACAATGATGATTCCAATCAAGACTCATCAACGAGCACAAGTCTCGTTAAAAACATAGCCAAAGGGCCCAAGGGCTCCAATCCAAGTCATCTCAATCGTTTTCAATCAAAAGTGTATTTTGCCGCCAATGATGGCAGCCATGGCAATGAATTATGGAGCTCAAAAGGGAACGGAAAATCAACAACGCTGTTTAAAGACATCAACAAAGGCAAGGAAAGTGCGAACCCCTCCAACCTCAAGACCATCAATAAGACGCTCTATTTTGCAGCAACCAATGGAGAATCAGGCGTTGAATTATGGCAGAGTGATGGATCGACTCGTGGCACATTCCAAACAGCCGACATTCGACCAGGACGATCTAGTTCCTCGCCATCTCATTTTGTAGAACTTGATAATGGCTTGTTATTTAACGCAAATGACGGCGAGAATGGCTCTGAACTATGGAAAGTTAAGACGCCAAAATCCCAACCATTAATGCTAAAAGATATTAATTCTTCAACAGGGTCTGATCCGACCGAGATGGTCAATCTGAATCAAAAAATTTATTTTGCTGCAACTGGTGATATTTATGGTCGTGAACTTTGGGTGAGCGATGGATCAAAAAAAGGCACGAAGTTATTGTTAGACATCAACCCAGGAGGTTTCAATTCCAATCCTGAAAATCTAACGGTTTTTGATTCACAGCTGTTCTTTACCGCCAAAACTTATTTTGGTGGAACCAATCTTTGGACAAGCAACGGATCTGCAGGATCGACGCAAGCGATGACCCAACGGCCGACTCAATACCTCTATTCCAATGTTGATGAGCTCGTCGCAACCAATGACCGTCTCTTCTTTTCGGCCACAACAACTCAACTCGATTTAGAGCCAGAAGAGGGATCGAATAGTGACTCAACTAATGGCGAGGACACATCTAAAAATAGCTCCTCTCGCTTGTCATCATCATCAACTCGACGAGCACGCTTGCAACGAAGCACCGCTTCCAATATCAATAATTACAATACAAATATAGACAACTATAAAGACAGTAATGATTGTGATTATGTTCAATTAGCTCGTTTCTGGGCCGTTAGCCAACTGGACAACGAAAACGATGCGTCACTCGCCCAAGACTGGAACAACAATTACGCAACCGCTTGTGGCTTTAGTCAATTGATCATCCCCTCCTCCACAATCAGCCGCGAGACAGCCAAGAACTACAACGCATATTTAGGTGACATTGATAGCTATCAATTAAAGGACGATTGTGATTTTGTCGATTCAGCACGTTTCTGGGCCATTCGCCAACTGGAAGACGAAAACGATGCATCACTCGCCCGAGACTGGAATAACAATTATGCAATTAAATGCAATTACACTCCGATCGTCATCGCAGTCGAAACACCTTCATCACCATCGGTGATTACACCGATAACGGGATCTCCACCGACGGAAAGCTCTGATAACAATCTTGATCCAACGTTAGAGAATTCTTTGGATCAAACTTTAGAAGAAGGAAAAGATCTTGGCAAAGAACTTTGGATGTCGCGGGGATCTGAAGCCAGCATGTCCTTGGTCCTTGACATCAATCCAGGAGCAGCAGGATCAAATCCGACTGAACTCACAGCCATTCAGGACAAGATTTACTTCAGCGCTGACGACGGTGTTCATGGTGAAGAACTCTGGGAAAGTGATGGAACAACTTCCGGGACAAGGCGATTAACAGACATCAACAGGGGGGCCAAAAACTCATCACCTCGGGACATTGCACTCGTTAACGGTTCAATCATCTTTTCTGCCATAAAAGACACTGTTGGCAGGGAACTATGGCGTCTCAACGACAAGAGCAATCAGCGGTCGACATCACGCCTAATCCACAGCAGAAAAGGCTCACATTCAATGCGAGCAACCCGCAAAATAAAAGACGAATTTATTTTCAATCTCAACAACGAATTTGGCCGCAATCGCGCCGACAAGATCATTCATTTTGAATCAAAAGACAACGATACAATTGTCCTCGACAAGGGAACCTTTAGGGGAATGAAACAAATTGACCTTGTGACTGTTTCGTCAGCCAGGCAGGTCAAAGCACAAAAGCAGCAAAACAGCAACCTGATCTACTTTGAACCAAAAGGCTATTTGTACTTCAATAGCAACAAGCAGGAGCCCGGCTTTGGAAATCATGGCGGTCTCTTTGCCATCTTCACAGGAGAGCCAGATCTATCTGAAACGGATTTCAAGCTGATCTGATTAATCCATCCAAGGCAAAGAACTTCCCACCGCTTCTGAGATCGAACGCAAGCCATGACGCTCAAGTTGTCGTAACAATCCCTCCAAGATGCTGGGCACGAGTTCAGGCCCCTGAAAAATCCAACCGGTATAAATTTGAATCAAAGATGCACCAGCAGTGATCCGCTCCCAAGCCGATTGAGCGGAGTCGATTCCGCCAACACCAATCAGAGGTAACGCAGGACCAGCACCAGCGCGCAGCCTTCGGATCACCTCCAAGGCCCGTGGCTTTAAGGGACGACCACTGAGTCCCCCTGCCTCTTCACGCAAAGGACGACCGGTTTGAACGAGCCGGCGGTCCCCCAAACCAAACCGATCCAAGCTGGTGTTGACTGCGATGACCCCTGCGAGTCCCTCTTCAAAGGCCAATCGCGCAATCCCGTCAATCGCCTCATCCTCAAGATCTGGCGCGATCTTGACCAACAACGGTGGACAAGCAGACAGTCGCCGCAGCCGTTCCACCAACCATCGCAGCTGCACAGAATCCTGTAAATCACGCAAACCAGGTGTATTCGGTGAGCTGACATTGATGACGGCGTAATCAGACAACGGAGCCAACAATTCCAAAGACGAGGCGTAATCGTCCGCAGCCTGCTCTAAAGCTGTGATCTTTGATTTGCCGAAGTTGATCCCAAGCACAGCAGGCCTCTTACCGGGTGGATGAAGCCGTTGACGCTGCAACGTTTTCTGGAGCACTTGTGCACCATCGTTGTTGAAACCCATGCGATTGAGCGCAGCCTGTTCCGCTGCGAGACGGAACAAACGAGGCCTGGGGTTACCGGGCTGGCCATGCCAGGTCACCGTGCCAATTTCCGCAAATCCAAAGCCGAAACAATCCCAGATCGCTGCGGCCACTCCATTTTTGTCAAATCCAGCCGCAAGTCCGACGGGATTGGCAAAGCGACAGCCAAACAACACCTGTTCAAGCCGCATATCCCGTCTTTGCAGCTCTCCTGAAAGACCATTGAGGATGGAGGACACACCAGGCCAGGTCCGACGCAAACTCGCCTGCCCCAGCGCACTCAGCGCCGTCCGTGCCAGCTGTTCCGCATCCATTCCCTCATCACTGCGAAGGATGGGACCGAGCCAACGCTGGTAAAACGCCCCACTGGTCAGCGATCCGGCCGATGCGGGCTGAGCCATGCGTGTCTTCAGGACTGTTCTGATCCTCCCTCGCGACGTCGCAAGCACCAGCGTCCTTGCTCCAGTGGCTCCACAAACCAGTCCCGCCAGCGCCAGACGCCTTCACGAGCCTCGAGTTGGCGAAGTGGTTGCTCGACCAATTGCGCTAACTCAACGGCTGAAAGACTGAACTGCCCGTCAGCCAAACGGTCCGCCAACTCAAGGCGACTGAGCAAACCGACCAGACCCGCCGGGGCGAGATCATCCTGATCCTTGACTTCCGATGGTGAGGATCCATTGCGCAAGCCAGGGTTTTGTTGATGTGAAAACGCGACGGCAATCGCATCAACCCGATCATTGTCGGGATCACCGCTATGCCCTTTGACGTAAGTGAGCGGCACATCAGAAAGTCGAGCCCCATCCAGGGCCAACCAAAGGTCCTGATTCAACACAGGTTTTCCTGCGGCCGTCTTCCAGCCCTTGCGCTTCCAACCCTTCATCCAAGATCCCAGTCCGTCAATCAAATATTTGCTGTCCGTCCGCACAGTTAAATCCGGATGACGAGGCAAATCCCGAAGGCGTTCCAAAACAGCCAACGCTGCCTGCAATTCCATCCGATTGTTCGTCGTGGCCGGCTCATGCCCGCCGAATTCCTCAACGCTTCCGTCCTCAAAACGCAACAAAGCCCCCCAACCGCCAGGGCCTGGATTGCCACTGCAGGCTCCATCGGTGGCCGCAGCCACCACACGTCCCCGTCCCTCAACCATTGATCCGTGTGTTAAGGGTTCGGTAAAACACGTGTCTTCACCATCCTGAGCATGTTGAGAACTTACCCCCAGGCCCTAAGCCTGACAGTGGCCGGTCTCGCTTGCTCCATGCTGCTGCCAGGATCCACCGGCGCACGAGCGCTGTTCAATAGCAAAGCAATCGATCAAAGGCGATTTGTTGTTTTGGCACAGCCAGTCGGTACAAGCGATTGGAAACTTCTTGTGCTTGAACAGATCAAACAACGGCCTCGATGTTGGACACCTCGAGAAGACGGGCTGGTGTCTCCAACACTGAACAAATTCAACTTCAGTGGCATTTGCAGTCGCTACCTCGATAGCAATGGATATTCCGTGCGCACTGGCGGGAGAGATCTCAGCAGCCGTTTTCGACTACGACTAATGCAATCTGGATCGACTTTGCATCTGCATGCCATGGATGCTGTTCAAAGCGCTCCGATACCCGTTGGCAAGGCAACAATTCCACAACGAGATCGCAACGGATTTGTGATGATCAAACTCAATCCAGGCTGGACCCTCGAACGTAGAACTTATCAAGGTCGTACCCTCAGCCATCTTTATTTTGCTCACCAAGAACCGGTGAATCGCCTGCTCACCAAATCTGGTGAAAACAGCCCGGGGTTCACGCGACTTGGCAGTCCCAAGCCACCCAATCGGCCCATCAACAGCCGTACCACGTCTCGTCCACGCAATCGAGATCGAATTCTCAGTCGTGGACCCATCCAGCTGGAAGTGATCCCCTACCGCCGCTGACGTCATGAACGACGATCGTGCCAATCAGAAGAGCGGCCTTCGAGCCGTGCTCTCCAGCCCCCCAACTTTTATGTTTGATTTGTGTGAGGAGTGCTGACCGCCTCTTCAGGGTCGAAACAAGGCAAGACTCCTGAATGCGTTCCACCCATTTAACCCTGCCTTAGGCGGGGTTTTTTTATGAGTTGCAGTCAGGTCGGCCCAAAAAAATCGGCCCCTGATGGGGCCGATCGGTTGGCTTGAAGTTGAAACGATTTGATTCCGCTTCAGACCTGAAAGACCGATATGGTTATTTAACAGTGACCTTACCGCCTGCTTCTTCGATCTCCTTCTTGAGGGTCTCGGCATCATCTTTAGAGATACCTTCCTTGACCGGCTTAGGAGCCGCTTCAACCAGAGCTTTGGCATCGCCGAGGCCAAGGCCAGTGGCATTGCGAACCACCTTGAGAACTTTAATCTTGGCAGCAGCGTCAAAGCTCTCCAAGATCACATCAAATTCGGTCTTCTCCTCAGCGGCTTCGCCACCACCGCCACCGGCAGCGGCGCCTGGAGCGGCCATCACGACGCCAGCCGAAGCAGCGGCAGACACACCAAACGCCTCTTCGATCTGCTTGACCAGCTCGGAAGCTTCAAGCAGGGATAGAGACTTCAGCGATTCGAGAATTTCGTCGGTTTTTGCAGACATGATTGTGAATAGAGAAGCAACAGATCAGTGAAACCAGTGATGTCGGCAGAGAGCGATCAGCTGTCGCCGCCTTCGGCGTGCTGGTTGAGAGCTCTCGCCATGCCAGAAGGAACCTCGTTGATGCCCACAGCGACCTTGGTCGCCACAGCATTGATTGCACCAGCAATCTGAGCCATGAGTTGCTCCTTCGAGGGGAGATCAGCAATGGCTTTTATCTCATCCTGAGAAAGAAGCTTGCCTTCAAAAAGGCCGCCCTTGGTCTCGGACTTCTTGGTCTCCTTCTGGAAGGCCTGAACGGCCTTCACACCTGCACCAACGTCGCCCTTGACCAGAACGAAAGCGTTAGTACCAGTTAAAAGAGAATCGAGGTTGGCCCAGGCACTGTCGCCATCAATAGCGCGGCGCAGCAAGGAGTTTTTGGTCACCTTGCAGATGCCATTGCTGTCCCGCAGACGATTCCGCAGGTCAGACATCTCCTTGATGGACAGGCCCTTGTAATCAAGAACCAGTGCCAGTTCGGCATCGGCGAGGAGCTCTTTGAGCTCTCCGACGATCTGCTGCTTGCTCTCCAGCGTGCGGCCCATAGGATTTGGATCGAGAGGGGAACAAGCTGGGCACACGGCCGATCGAGTCTCAAAAAGAGACGAGGCCGCGTGCCGATCCAATCCCAAATGGGTCAAAAAGGTCTCGCGTCTGCCTCGGTAGGAATTAAGTCAATGTCTCGGATCAATCCGATGCATTGGCGTCCTACTGTCTCAGGCCGGGCGGGTGCCCAAATTTTGGCTTTCGCCAAACAAGAACTATAAATCAGTGAACGACAAGCACCTAGCCCTCTTTGGTCAGATCTTGAAGGGCAGAAAAATCCACCTCAACAGAGGGTCCCATCGTTGAGGTAATGAACAGGCTCTTCCAATAACGCCCTTTCGCTCCACTCGGCTTGTTGCGATCAATGGTCGCCTGCAAAGTTTTGAGGTTTTCCAAGAGATCTTCAGCCTTAAAACTGGCCTTGCCAAATCGCACATGCACAATTCCAGTGCGATCTGCTCTGAACTCGAGTTTGCCGGCTTTGAATTCCTTGATAGCCGACGCCAAATCTGTCGTGACGGTGCCTGCCTTCGGATTCGGCATCAGACCGCGAGGGCCAAGAACACGGCCCAACTTGGCCACTTTGGGCATCATGTCTGGCGTTGCAATCAACAAATCAAAGTCCATCTCCCCCTTGGCGATGGAGTCCACCAATTCCTCTTCTCCAGCGAGTTCAGCGCCGGCCGCTTTCGCCTCTGCAACCTTTTCACCACGAGTCACCACAGCAATGCGGATGGTTTGACCCGTTCCGTTCGGGAGCGCAACAGTGGTGCGCAATTGTTGGTCGGTGTACTTGGGATCGATGCCGAGGCGCACATGAGCCTCCATCGTTTCATCGAATTTGGCGGTGGCGTTTTCACGCACAAGATTGATCGCCTCGAGCGGCTCGTAAGCACGATCTTCAATCTTGCCGGTAAGGCTGGCTAGACGTTTGGAAAGTTTGGGCATGACATGGATGGGGTACGGACGACATCAGAGATGTCTCCCCCGATAAGGGTTTGGAAAGGAGGAGCGAGCTTCAGTCGCTGATGGAAACGCCCATGTTGCGAGCGGTCCCTTCGATGATCCGCATGGCGGATTCAACGCTGGTGCAATTGAGATCAGGCAGCTTGGTCTTCGCGATCTCCTCGAGCTGCGCTCGTTTGATCGAGCCGACGTTGCCCTTCGCAGACTGCCCAGAACCTTTTTGGATTCCTGCAGCCTTCGTGATCAGCACAGATGCCGGAGGAGTCTTGGTGATGAAGGTGAAGCTGCGGTCCTCGTAGACCGAGATCTCCACCGGAATCACAAAACCGGCTTTGTCCTGTGTACGGGCGTTGTACTCCTTGCAGAACATCATGATGTTCACCCCGTGCTGACCGAGGGCGGGGCCCACCGGTGGCGCAGGGTTAGCTTTGCCGGCCTGCAGGGCCAGCTTGATGACTGCTGTAATTTTCTTGGCCATCGACTGGGAGGGTTCAACAACTGCGGATCACCGGCCGATCAGACCAGATGTGGCAGGGCAGCGCACCACCCCTCAAGGCCGCCCTCCGCAGGGAGACGGCCGCCTAGGGCTTAATTCTGTTTATTGATCTGAGAGAACTCCAATTCCACTGGCGTCTCCCGTCCAAAAATGGACAGTAAAGCCTTCAGCTTGTTGCGCTCGCCTGAAACCTCAATCACTTCCCCTTGGAAATCCTTAAACGGTCCTGCGGTGACCAAAATTTGATCACCTTCTGTGAGATCAACCTTCACAACAGTCTTCTTCTCAGCCGCACGCTTAAAGATGCGATCCACTTCAGCCCGACTCAGTGGTCGAGGTTTGATATGTCCGCGAGCTTTACCCGTTGCACGACGATCTTCGGCTCCAACGAAATTGATCACGTTTGGAGTGCTACGCACCGCCATCATCGTGTCTTCATCCAAAATCATTCGAACCAACACGTAACCCGGAAAAACCTTCTCCTCCGTTGATTGACGGCTGCCGTCCTTCTTCACTTTCACAGCAGGGGTTTGTGGAATCTCGATCTCAAGAATCCTGTTGCTCACGCCAAGCGTGACAGCCCTCTGTTCCAATGTGGCCTTGACCTTCTTCTCGCAGCTTGAGGCCACCTGAACGGCATACCAACGAGCGATCGCTGTTTTGGCAGCGATGGGCTCCTGCAATGTCCCTTCCTCACCTTCATTCGGTGCCGGCAGGTCAAGCACCTCAGTCGAATCTGTTGTGATCAAATCGTCAGACACGGTGGAAGAGAACGTTCAGTTCGTTGAAGAGAACAAGGTGAGCAGAGATTGACGACTCAGCGAAACACCTGAGAGGAAGCCCAACCAAAAAAGCGACTTACAGCTGCAATGGTTGCTGCCGAAAGGGTCACCATGAGAATCACAGCGATGGATTCGCTGAACAGCTGCTGCCGGCTCGGCCAAACCACCAGCTTGAGCTCCTCAAGTGTGGCCAACAGAAATCCACCCTTACGAGAGGAATCTGCTCCGGAATCCGGAGACGTCGCGGTGGTGTTCTCAGAAATTGGGCTGGTCACTGGATCTGGCCCGATAGTTGCCAACGGCGCTGAATCGCACCACAACAAACTATGACTTTACTGGATGCACCTACGCATCGACCGGCTCAAAAATCAAAGCTGAGGTGCCATCGTTCGAGGCATGCACGGCAACGCTGCGGACTCCAGTGAAGCGCTCTTCAAGCAGTTCAGTGGCGAGAGGATTTTCCAGCAACCGACGCAGAACACGGCGCAGTGGGCGGGCTCCATATTCCGGCTCGTAACCCTGTTGGGCTAAGAAATCGACCACGGAATCATCAACGTTGAGACCCAAACCCTGCTCTGCCAGTAGTGCCGCAAGATCGGCCAACTGCAAACGGACGATCCGAACAAGATCCTCCACCTGCAACGGACGGAAGCGAATCACCTCATCGATGCGATTGAGAAATTCAGGCCGGAACTGATCCGCCAGAGCCTCGTCCACCTGCTGCTGCAACGCCGATTCGTCACCCTGCGCTTGACGGGCCTGCTCAAGAATCGCTCGACTAGCAAGGTTGCTCGTCATCACCACAACCGTGTGGCGAAAATCAACCGTGCGACCTTGAGAATCTGTCAGGCGACCATCGTCCAGGACTTGTAGTAAAAGATTGAAGACGTCTGGATGAGCCTTTTCAACCTCATCCAGCAATAAAACCGCATATGGACGCCGACGCACCGCCTCTGTGAGCTGTCCCCCCTCCTCGTAACCCACATAACCCGGAGGCGCCCCAATCAACCGAGCCACTGCATTGCGCTCCATGAACTCGCTCATATCCAGGCGCACCAATGCATCCTCTTGATCGAACAAGAAGGCCGCCAACGCCTTCGCCAATTCGGTCTTACCAACACCCGTGGGACCAAGAAATAAAAAGGACCCGACCGGCCGACGTGGATCCTTCATGCCCGCCCGAGCCCGTCGGATCGCTGCAGCGACTGCTGTGACCGCCTCTGCTTGACCGATCACACGTTCCCCCAGATGTGCCTCCAAGGCGAGCAGCTTGCGCCGCTCCCCGGCCATCAATCTCTGAACTGGGATCCCGGTCCAACGAGCAACCAGATCCGCAATATCGCCTGCCTCGACTTGCTCACGGAGAAGTGCGGAACCATTTGCTTGAGCTTCGGCCTGTGTGGCCTCCAATTGCTCACGACGTTGCTGAACGGTATGGAGCTGGTCGTACTGCAACCGCGCCGCCTCCTCCAAATTGCCCTCGCGCTCGGCCTCGGCAATGGCATGGCGCAGATCCTCATCCTGCTGGAGCAGCTGACCAAGCTCATCCAACTGAGCACGCTCCTCCTGCCAGCGGCAGCGCAATTGCTCGAGGCGACTTGCCGCCTCCAAGCGGCTGCGTTGCAACTGAATCCGGTCGTTCTCCGGAGCCGTCTCCGCTGACAACAACGCCAACTCCACCCGCCGCAATTCCGCTTCCGCCTCCTCCACAACCTGAGGCTTCGAGGTGACGTCCATCTTCAATTGTGCCGCCGCTTCATCGATCAAATCGATTGCTTTATCTGGCAAACAGCGATCACTGATGTATCGATCGGCCAAGCGATTGGCCACCTGAATCGCTTCATCAGTGATGGTCACACCGTGATGGAGTTCATAACGCTCTTTCAGCCCCCGCAGAATTTCAAGACTGAGTTCAAGATCAGGCTCGCGAATCAACACCTGCTGAAAGCGCCGATTCAGGGCCGGATCCTTCTCCACGGTGCTTCGGTAGTCCTCTGGTGTTGTGGCACCAATGCAACGCAGATCCCCCCGGGCCAAAGCCGGTTTCAAGAGACTGCCGGCATCGGTGCTGCTTCGATCACTGCCGATCATCGTGTGAAGTTCATCGATAAACAGCACCACACCCGAATCGGAGCGACTCACCTCCTCCAACACCGCTCTCAGGCGCTCCTCAAACTGACCGCGAAACTTGGCACCAGCAATCAGCGCGCCGAGATCAAGCGCAACCAAGCGCAAGCCCTGCAAAGAATCAGGGACTTCTGCGGCAACGATCCGCTGGGCCAATAATTCGGCGATCGCCGTTTTGCCAACGCCAGGGGCACCGATCAGAACAGGGTTGTTCTTACTCCGCCGAGACAGCACCTTGATCAAATTGCGGATCTCGCCGTCTCGACCGATCACCGGATCCAGGTGCCCGGCCTCGGCCTCGGCCGTGAGATCGCGGCCATAAGACTCCAGTGCTGTTGGTTCAGCCGGCACATCTTGTGCCAGCGGATCGGCCCCCAAAAACGTTTGCTTTGGCAAAGGTTGCTGAACTGGGGCCGGTGAGGGTGGCGAGACAGCAGTGGACGAAGGGGCCACTGATTGTTTGACGACTGATTTTGCTGGTGTTTTGGCTGGTGTTCTGACCGTTGGTTTCGAAGTGGTTGATGGAGTGGCCGCTGGTGGCGCAGCAATCGAACGAGACACTGGTCGCTGCAATGCCGCTTCCAACCGATCAGCCGGCAATCCGAGCGTCTCAAACAGGTCTGCACCAAGGCGTTGATCACGGCCCATAGCGATCAGCAGATGGGGAACATCAATCCATCGCGATCCCCAGCGCTGGCGAGCACTCTCGCCAGCCTCCAACAACTCCTCTAAATCCTCCCCAATGAACAGCTCATCTCCACGACCTGGTGGCTGTTCCGCCAATACATCCTCAAGACGATCCAACAACGCATCGGCATCCAATGACAACGGATCAACCCAACGGCGATAGGCCTCATCGCTGAACAGCACCTGGATGAGGTGTTCCACATCCAATTCGCCATGACGCCAGCGACGGGCGACATCCTGGCCAGCCAGCAATAAATCCCAAGCCTCATTGCTGAAACGATCAGGTTCATGGGTGAGGCTGCCCCGCGAAGGGACCGCGTCGCGCATCGAAGACGACATCAAGATCAGCCCTTGGAACGCGAGGAGAGCTGAATTAATTCCACCTTGTAGCCATCCGGATCCTCAACAAAAGCGATCACAGTGGAGCCATGCTTCATCGGCCCGGGTTCCCGCACAACACGGCCTCCTTTGGCCGCGATCCCCGTGCAAGTGGCGTAGATGTCATCGACCCCAAGAGCGATGTGTCCGTAGCCATCACCCAAGTCGTAACTGTCGCTGTCCCAATTGTGGGTGAGTTCCAGCACAGTTTGTTCGCTCTCTGCCCCATACCCGACAAAAGCCAAGGTGAAGCGCCCACCTGGGTACTCCTTACGACGCAACAGCTGCATCCCGAGCATGTCGGTATAAAAAGCCAGTGACCGCTCCAAGTCACCCACCCGAAGCATGGTGTGCAGCATCCTCATCGACGACGCTCCGGCTTCACGAGAACTGACTCCATTGTGGCGTCGTGTCATCAATCACCAATCACCTGACTAGGGCGACCCATAAGATCCCCAGGTTTGTCCTCGTCCAACGTGATCGATTCCCTGGACCTCGTTATTGACACCATCGTGGCCCGAGAGGTGCTGGATTCTCGCGGTAATCCGACCGTCGAAGCCGAGGTGCTGCTCGAGGGAGGAGCGATGGGACGGGCCATCGTGCCCAGTGGTGCCAGCACTGGTGCCCACGAGGCTCACGAACTTCGAGATGGGGGAGACCGTTTTATGGGCAAAGGCGTTAGTCAAGCGGTGACGCATATCGAAGAACGCATCGCACCAGCCCTCTGCGGCCTGTCAGCGCTGGATCAAGCGACGGTTGATGCAGTGATGCTGGAACTAGACGGCAGCGACAACAAATCAAACCTGGGTGCCAACGCCATCCTGGCGGTGAGCATGGCCACCGCCAGAGCCGCAGCCAATGGTCTGGGCATGCCTCTTTATCGATACCTCGGTGGCCCCATGGCAAACCTGCTGCCAGTGCCATTGATGAACGTGATCAACGGCGGTGCGCACGCCGCCAACAGCCTGGATTTTCAGGAATTCATGTTGGTGCCCCATGGTGCGCCCAGCTTCCGTGAAGCCTTACGGATGGGCACCGAGGTGTTCCACACCCTCAAAGGCCTGCTGAATGCCAAAGGCATGAGCACCTCCGTTGGGGATGAAGGAGGCTTTGCTCCAGACCTAGGCAATGTGGAAGCGGGCGAAATCCTGGTGCAAGCGATTGAAAAAGCCGGCTACAAGCCCGGCGAACAAATCTCCCTGGCTCTCGATGTGGCCAGCACCGAATTCTTTGAAAATGGTCGCTATGCCTTTGATGGTGGCAGCTACAACAGTGCCGAAATGGTGGGCCAGCTTGAGCAACTAGTTGACAAGTTTCCGATCGTTTCAATCGAGGACGGCCTAGCTGAGGACGACTGGGAGGGATGGAAGCTTCTGACCGAGCGCCTCGGCAGAAAAGTGCAGTTGGTCGGAGATGATCTGTTCGTCACCAACACCAAACGCCTGCAGCAAGGCATTAATCAGTCCACCGCCAATTCAATTCTGATCAAAGTGAATCAGATCGGCTCATTAACAGAAACTCTTCAGGCTATCGATCTAGCAGGCCGCTCTGGCTACACCAGTGTGATCAGCCACCGCAGCGGCGAAACAGAAGACACCACGATTGCCGACCTGTCCGTTGCCACACGAGCCGGACAGATCAAAACAGGGTCACTAAGTCGCAGCGAACGCGTTGCCAAGTACAACCAATTACTGCGCATTGAAGATGAGTTGGGCCAACAAGCGAACTATGCAGGTGCTGTGGGCCAGGGTCCTCGAGGCAAGGGCTAATCAACTCTCTCAGAACAGCGGCCAATCGGAAGCAGGAGTCGAGCCTCCACACGATTGAAGAGTTTTTAGTACTGAACCTTTGGCCGCAAGAGTCACAGTGAACTTGAGTCACAAGGACATCACCTTCATGCTAAACTATCGTTAAATTTCATCAAACAAATGTCTTATTTTAACTAGAAAAAACCGACAAAGGCTCAAGGCAAATCACAACAATATTGATCAGGTTGGTGCAAACCCAGACGTTTTAACAAACTCTCCCATTGCTCCAGTCTTGTGCCAGAAAGGGAGCCTATCAACTGCAGCTGGTCCATATGCAGGACTGGCAGACCATTCTGCTCCAACTCCTCCCAATCCATCAAAAAAATAATGGAACGGACATCACGGTTCAAGAGAACTTCTCGAGGGTGACGGTAAAAATAAAATCTCTGATCTTGAACTAAATCATGCAATGCAGCGAATCGCGCTTCAAGGCGCTTTGGAACAGCCCAAACATCGGCTGAGTGCTCTTCAAGAGACGCCTGCAACGCGGACACGCCAAAACCATATTCAGAATGAACAACGACTTTGATTGGAATTCGCGCGTCCTCATAACTTGCAAACAACTGCTCCAAAAAAACAGACGCCCATGCTGGATGCAACAACTGAATAGGGTTGAGCTCAATCACCCACAGCTTACGCAGCGATGGAGGCAGCGTGATATCTGGACTAATCACATCTATACCAACATTTTCCAGGCCCAAAGCACGCGAAATACCACGGGCCATCCTCGACAAGTTCTCATCAATCTGGAAGGAGAAAGACGACACCGACCAATCACTGCGATCCTCCAAATCCGCGCGGAGTATAACTATTTGGCCGAAGCTGGGAATTGACTCTGGAGACAAGCCCTGAATCGCCAGCCGAGTAAGCACAGATTGGTCCTCGATCGAAACGGCTGATTGGGCCAAGACCGCCCCGGGCAACTCCTTATCAGTGACCGGAGCGCTGAGAATAGCCTTGACAGACTTAAGCCCATCACCTATCAAATAAGGAGGCCGAAAACGCAAGATACGAACAAGCTCTCCCCCAATCACATAAAGCCTGTGATAATCGCCAGGCACCTGCTCTTCGAGCAAAATGCCTAGAGATGTTGCCGCATAGGCCTTGTTTGCTGCTTGCAAAAGCATGACATTATCTTGCACATCAGTCGTGACACCAAGACCACGATCCGAATCGCAGGGTTTCACCACACACGGATAGCCAATAGCAGCAGCCTC
>NZVB01000053.1 GCA_002701375.1 Cyanobium sp. NAT70
CTATGCCTCCTCGGGCATTCGCGGTCTGCTTGCCGAAGACTCATCAAGCCCCCGGGAATCGTCTCCAAGTGACGATCAAAATCCTCCAATCTTCCCCATCAAACCACCGTACCCACCACTCTGGCCTCCATTTCCACCGGGCATCGAGCCGCCGAGAAAACCAACGGATTCTGCCAATCCAATCCCACCTGAAATCCCATCTCCTCGCAAACCAACGCAAAAAACAAACCGACCACCCCCGACAATACCGCTCTCAACCCCACTAAAAAGCTTTTCTATATCAGACAATTGTCCAGAGGTTAAGGTTAGAAAAACCCTTGACCACGATATTCATATTGGTTCCGATTGCCATGATTTCATCTCCGCTGGAGATGGTCCTGATCACACGCGCGGCAAAGATGGAAACGATACGATTTTAGGAGGGAGTGATCACGATTTCATTTTCGGAGGCAAAGGCAAAGACGCTCTCTATGGCGATGAAGGGAACGATTACATCAGTGGAGGTGAGCACAACGATTATCTTGATGGTGGCATAGGTCATGACATTCTTGAAGGCGGCAGAGAAAAAGACGAGCTACATGGCAAGCAAGGCAATGACACCCTTAAAGGCAATCGCGCCAAAGACAAACTGTTTGGTGGGCTTGGCAACGATCTATTACTCGGTGGTGATGGACATGATTGGCTGCGGGGAGGTAGTGGAGGCGATCGCTTAAAAGGCAAGCGTATGGATGATCATTTATTCGGCCAATTTGGGCCCGACACCTTAATTGGTGGCAACGGCAATGACATCCTCACTGGCGGCCAAGGTGCTGACAACTTCCACCTATCCGGCGGCGCTGATCTCGCGACAGACTTCAACATCGAAGAGGGCGATCAACTCAAAAAATACAAAAGCAGAGACATTGCCTTGAACATCGATCAAAACAGCATCTGCCTCACCTACGACACAGGCTCAATCACATTGATGTTCAACGAACAAGCTTCCAGGAATGACTTGGAGAAGTATATTCTCAGCCTCGGACTGCAGCATTAAAGAACGACCTACTGCTCACTGGTTTGAGCAGGATAAATTTCGGAAAACAACTCACCTAAGCCGATCGTTAAATTTCGCAAGCCCTTCATGAATTCAGGATCGGACGTGAGCTGCTCCACATCACCTCCAACAGCATTGATCTTCTGCGTGAGTTGATTGGCATGATCCGCCGTCTGCTTCAAATCATTCAGGGTTTTTGGATTATCAAGAGCAGCAACAATGTTATTCACATGAGCAGATGCTTGCAGGGCATTCGCTGTGGCCGCATTAAGGTTAGCAATCATCGGCTCCGCTTTAGCGACCTCCAACTGCAGCTGATTCACCAGATTATTAATTTCACGCGTGGTTTCATCTGCAGACTTCAAGAAGAGAGAAGCATCTTTCGATGTGATCTCGAATTGCTTGGTGGATTGCGCCAACGCAGGCACTAACTTGGCCTGTTCTGCCTGAGAAAGCAGCTGCTGCAAGGTCTGCGTCACGCTCGTGATGCTTGGAGCCTGCAAACCTCGAATCGTGCCGCCGTCGCACAATTGCAAACTCGATTTGCAAGCTGCTGAGCGTGGCAATGGCGCATCCGGCGCCAAAGGTTGTCCCGTGCTCATTAAGGACACTTGAGCATCTCCCCCGAGCAATGATCCCGGCGCAACGCTTGCTGTGACGGGCATCGGCAATTTCAGATCGCCCTGACTAATTTCCAATTCCGCCACAACAGCGGCAGGAGTGACGCGAATTTTGCGAACTGAGCCCACCAAGATGCCGCGATAGGTCACTGGTGACCGTTCCGCCAAACCGGTGGCATCAGCGAACTGCACCTTCACCTGCCACTCACTGGCACCGAGGCGGATGCCACGCATCCAAGCCATCGTCGCAGCGAAACCGACAATCGCCCCAATCACGGAGAACCCAACGATGGCATCGCGAACGCTGCGTCGCATAGTGGTCAGTGCGCAGGTTGCATTGGTCCGCGAAGACTACCTGTCCTGAACTGCTGAACGTAGGGGTTGTCTGTGGTGCGGAACTCATCCACGCTTCCTTGCCACTGAAAGTGTCCGTCGTACACCATCACGACCCGTTCCGCCGACCGTTCAATCGTGCTGCGCACATGGCTCACCACGACGGAACACCCCTTCGCCACCGTGGTGGTTTTGACAATCAAATCCTCAATCCGCGTACAAGCGACCGGATCGAGACCTGCGGTGGGCTCGTCATAGAGCAACAGCGGCATCGACTGATCACTGCGCTGCGGATCATCGATCAAGGCCCGCGCAAAACTGACCCGTTTCTGCATGCCACCGCTGAGCTCACCGGGGTATTGATGGGCTACATCAAATAAACCCACGGCTTCTAAACAGGCATCGACGCGCTCACGAATCTCACGCTCAGACATCCGCGCCCGTTCTCTGAGTAAAAAACCCACGTTCTGTTCCACCGTCAGAGACGCCAACAAAGCTGGGTTCTGGAAGACCAAACGCACATCTGGAGGGTTGTCCTGATCCAGACGCAGATAGGACTGCGATTCACCGAACAAGCGCAACTCACCGCCTGTCGGTAGCTGCAAACCGGCCAGCAGTCTCAACACCGTCGACTTGCCTGCCCCAGATGGACCCACCACAGCAAGCCGCTCACCAGGCTGCATTTGCAAATTCACCTGGTCCAATACAGGCCGTGCGCCCCACTGCATGGTGAGGTCACGCATCTCAACCACAGGCGAAGCATCGGGCACGGATTCGATCGACACTGGCTTGCCATCCTGGCGCGACTGGACAGCCTCCGTACAGTTCCTCTTACGCCGTGCATCCACGCTTCGTGGCGCCTGTGACCCCGCACAGCAAACGACAGGCCAGGGTGCTGCGGGCCCATCGCCGACATGACCTCTTGACCCGCTCGCAGCGGGCCATGCGCTGGCTCCAGCCAGGCCTTGTGGTCAAGCGCTGGCTGCTCACCTCTGGGTTGGGACTGCTGATGGCGCTGCTCGGAGCTGCTGTTTGGGCTGATCTCAAACCGATCTACTGGATTCTGGAAACCCTGAGTTGGTTGCTCGGAACGATCACCACGGTGCTGCCGCGTGAATTCACTGGCCCCCTCGTCGTGATCGTGGGAGTGGGCCTGGTGCTGTGGGGACAAAGCCGCAGCTTTGGATCAATCCAGCAAGCCCTGGTTCCAGACAAGGACACCGTGCTGGTGGATGCCCTCAGGGCCAAGAGCCGACTCAATCGTGGGCCCAACATCGTTGCGATCGGAGGGGGGACTGGTCTGTCGACCCTGCTCAGTGGCCTCAAGCGCTACAGCAGCCACATCACCGCGATTGTGACCGTCGCCGATGATGGAGGAAGTAGTGGAGTGCTGCGCAGAGAACTAGGAGTGCTTCCCCCGGGGGATATTCGCAATTGCTTGGCCGCTCTCTCCACCGAAGAGCCCCTGCTGACAAGACTCTTCCAGTATCGCTTCTCCGCTGGCAGCGGACTGGAAGGTCACAGCTTCGGCAACCTGTTTTTGTCCGCACTCACGGCAATCACTGGCAATCTTGAGACGGCGATCACGGCATCCAGTCGGGTTCTGGCCGTTCAGGGTCAAGTGGTTCCAGCCACGAATGCTGATGTACGCCTCTGGGCAGAACTCGAAAACGGTGCCCGCATTGAAGGTGAAAGCAACATTGGCAAGGCACCAAGTCCGATTGTTCGGCTGGGCTGCCTACCAGAACGCCCGCCCGCCTTACCACGGGCGATCGAAGCCATCGCCAACGCTGATCTGATCTTGTTGGGTCCCGGCAGTCTCTACACCTCACTCCTGCCCAATTTGCTGGTTCCTGAACTGGTCACGGCGATTCAACGCAGCCGTGCGCCGCGTCTCTACATCTGCAACTTGATGACCCAACCTGGCGAAACAGATGGGCTGGACGTGCAGGGGCATCTGCGCGCCATCGAAGCGCAATTAGCCAGTCTTGGTGTCGACCAACGCTTGTTTACGGCCGTCTTAGCCCAAGATGATTTGGGGTCTTCACCGCTTGTGGAGCATTACCGCTCCAGAGGCGCCAATCCTGTCCGTTGTGATGCCGAAGCCCTGCGCCAAAATGACTATGAGGTGATGCAAGCGCCCCTTCAAGGAGCGCGTCCAACAGCGACCCTGCGACACGATCCCCGCAGTCTTGCTTTAGCTGTGATGCGTTTTTACAGGCAGCAACGCAAAGATCACCCCTCTCGTGAGGGGTAAACAAAACTGATTCAGCTCTAATACGCGTCTTGCATTTCGTAAAAATCAGGCTGGATGTAGTCCTTGCGTAAAGGCCATCCTTTCCAATCCTCCGGCATCAACAACCGCTTGGGATGGGGATGGCCCTCAAACGAGATCCCGTACATGTCATAAGTCTCACGCTCTTGCCAATCCGCTCCTCGAAACAGGCCATAAATCGACGGCAACGTGGGAGTTCCTTCCCGACTCAGGAACACCTTCAAGCGCACTTCGCGAAGGGTTGGATTATCTCCAGCAACCATCGCCTGAACCTGCTCTGACATCGCCAGAAGGTGATAGAAGCAAACCAACCTTTGGCCAGGTCCCTCGTCGTAACCGCCCTGGCACTGAAGATAATCAAATCCGGTGCTTTTCAGTGCCGCAACAACAATCGGAAGAACGACCGACTCAACACCAATCTGCTCGACACCCAAATGATCGGGTTCAAGCACGTCGTGCTCAAAGCCCTGCTTCTGCAACCATTGGCTCACGGGACCTGAGGCCTGACTCGCTACAACCGCTGTTTCGGCGTTGCTGGCCTGGGTTGTGTCTTCTGACTGACTTGCTTCTCCTGGTTTGGAGGTAGAGGATTCGCTCATGATTCAGCCGGTTCAGCAGCGGGGACGAGAACGGCCGCATCAGTGGCCAAGGCTTGACCAGGAGCCGCAGCCAGTGCTGCACGTTGAGTACTGGCCTGCAAATAGGCGCCGGTCACCAATGGTTCGACCCGTTTCATCGAATGGCGCACCGTGCAGTAACGATGGGTTTGCTGATGCCGACGACGCTCGGCAAGCGACTCATCACCGACCTTCTTACGCAGCTTGATCACCGCATCAAAGATCGCCTCTGGACGAGGGGGACAACCTGGTAGGTAGAGATCGACAGGGATCAACTTGTCCACGCCACGCACGGCAGTTGTGGAGTCGGCACTGAACATGCCACCCGTAATCGTGCAAGCGCCCATCGCGATCACATATTTCGGCTCGGGCATTTGCTCATACAACCGCACCAATGCCGGTGCCATTTTCATGGTCACCGTCCCAGCCACGATCAGCAGATCAGCTTGACGAGGTGAACTACGTGGGACCAAGCCGAAGCGATCAAAGTCGAAGCGGGACCCGATCAGAGCCGCAAACTCAATGAAGCAACAAGCCGTGCCGTAAAGCAATGGCCAAAGACTGCTGAGCCTGGCCCAGTTATGCAGGTCATCAAGGCTGGTGAGAATCACGTTCTCACTCAAATCGTTGGTGACCGTTGGAGCACCAATCGGACCACAGCTCGCTTCGCGTAGATCACGAACCGCAGTAATGGAGGGCGTGGTGTTGGTGAGTGAATCAGACATAGCGATCAGCTCCACTCCAGAGCGCCCTTACGCCAGGCGTAGGCCAGAGCAACCAAGAGAATGGCGATAAAAATCAACGCCTCAATAAAGGCAAGTAGGCCTAAGCGGTTGAAGGCGACGGCCCATGGATAGAGGAAAACGGTTTCAACGTCAAAAATGACGAAAACCAGAGCAAACATGTAGTAGCGAATATTGAACTGAATCCAAGCCCCACCAATCGGCTCCATCCCCGACTCGTAGGTGAGTTGCCGTTCCCCAGCTCGACTTTTCGGGGCAACGAGCTTGTTCGTGATCAGGGCCAGCGCTGGAACGGCTGCAGCGATCAGGAGAAAACCCAGAAAGGCGTCGTAACCGGGCAGGGCGAACATGAACGCTCTGAGAGACAAATCCAGTCTGGCATTCACTGCCAGGAGTTGGGGTTACTAGAGTCACCGTGCAAGGCAGAACAACGGTGAGCGACGAGATTCAATCCGCCGGGACACCGTCAGCGACGACAGATTCCCGTCTTGAAACAGCCACGACTCCAGAAACGGACAGCGACCCTCGCACCCACCGATTCGAGTGCCGCAGCTGCGGTTACGTCTACGACCCACAAGAGGGGGTCAAGAAAGTTGGTATTCCCGCTGATACTGCCTTCCAAGATCTCGATCCCATCAGCTTTCGCTGCCCCGTTTGCCGTAGCCGCGTAGCGGCCTTTCGCGACATCGGCCCTCGCAACAAAGCCAGCGGTTTTGAGGAGAATCTCAACTATGGGCTCGGTGTCAATCGATTAACACCAGGACAAAAAAATGTTCTGATCTTTGGAGGCCTGGCATTGGCTTTCGCCTTTTTCCTTTCGCTCTATTCCCTGCGCTGATCGGTAAGACCATGACTCGCCTGTTTTCATCCTTGTTTAATGCCCTGCTGGTGCTGGTGCTCGGGATCAGTCTCAGCGGCTGTGTGGCCACCAAATTGCCCTTCGCCACAACTAGCCCTTGGCAGGCGAAATCACTGGACACACAAGCCAATCCTCTTGATGTGGCCTTCACCGATCATGACCACGGCTTCCTTGTCGGAAGTAATCGCATGATTCAGGAAACGAATGATGGTGGTGCGAGCTGGAACCCTCGCAGCCTTGATTTACCCGATGAAGAAAATTTCCGACTGATCAGCATCGATTTCCAAGGCGATGAAGGTTGGATTGCGGGCCAACCCGGGTTACTGATGCACAGCACCGACGCAGGCCAAAATTGGCCCCGACTTTTCTTGGACACCAAACTGCCCGGCGAGCCGTACCTGATCACAGCCCAGGGCCGTAATGCCGCAGAACTCGCCACCAATGTTGGTGCTGTCTATGCAACCGACGATGGGGGTGCCAGCTGGGACGCCAAGGTCACCGATGCAGCCGGGGCCGTGCGCGACCTTCGCCGGGGTGATGACGGCAGTTATGTCAGCGTCAGCAGCCTTGGCAACTTTTATGCCACCTGGCAACCCGGTGAGGCCGTCTGGCAAGTTCACCAACGCGCCAGTAGCCAAAGGCTCCAAAGCATTGGTTATCGGCCTGATGGCAATCTCTGGATGCTGGCCCGAGGTGCGCAAATCAGACTGAATGATGAGCCAGGCAATCTTGAGAGCTGGTCCAAACCGATCATCCCCATCACGAACGGGTATGGCTATATGGACATGGCCTGGGATTCAGAAGGAAAAATCTGGGCTGGCGGCGGTAATGGCACCCTGCTGGTCAGTGAAGACGGTGGTGAAAGCTGGCAGCTTGACCCGGTTGGAGATCGGCAGCCGAGCAATTTCACACGCCTGGTATTTGATGCTGATCATGCCTTCGTGCTGGGTGAACGCGGCAATTTGCTCCGCTGGGACGACAACGCTGTGTAACCGAGGGGCGTTTCTTCCGACGTCCATCGGGGAGACCCTTCTAAGATCTCCAAGCTGATACGCCCAAAGCCATGGCTGCAGGCTCCACCGGGGAACGCCCGTTTTTTGAGATCATCACCAGTATTCGTTACTGGGTGATCCACGCCGTGACTCTGCCGGCGATCTTCCTTGCAGGTTTCCTGTTCGTTTCAACGGGCCTGGCATATGACGCCTTTGGCACACCTCGTCCCGATGCTTATTTCCAAGCAACGGAAAGCAAGGCTCCAGTTGTGAGCCAACGCTATGAGGGCAAATCTGAGCTCGACGTCCGCTTGAAATAACCCAAATGACCCAAGCTCCTGTCTCCACCACCCCGCGCAACTATCCGATTTTCACGGTGCGCTGGTTGGCCCTCCATACCCTTGGCGTGCCCACCGTGTTCTTCCTCGGTGCTCTGGCCGCGATGCAATTCATCCGCCGCTGATTCGAGCCTCATCCAATGGAACGAAACCCGAATCCCAACAACCTGCCGGTTGAAATGAACAGAACAAGCCTCTTCTTGGGTTTGTTGTTCGTGTTCACCACTGGCGTGCTGTTCTCCAGCTACTTCTTCAACTGAATCCTGAATCATGAGTAGCAAGAAGTCTCCCTTCCCCGACGGCCGAATTCCGGATCGTCTGCCTGATGGCCGCCCTGCGGTGCCCTGGCGCTCACGTTGGACCGAAGGCGTTCTGCCACTGTGGCTTGTTGCCACTGCTGGTGGTATGGCCGTTCTGTTTGTGGTGGGCCTCTTCTTCTATGGCTCCTACACAGGAGTCGGTTCCGCTTAAACGATTCAGGCTCAACAGTTGTTGAAATCACCCAGCGTCAGCTGGGTTTTTTTATGTCTAATACGGCAATGAATCGCACAGATTTAGGTGCTGAGATCGCAGCTGGTTGCTCGCCTTTCCTGACTTAAATGTTGTAGTACTGCCGATACCAGGCGGCAAAACGCTCAACACCGATCTCAATTGGAGTCGAAGGACGAAAACCGACCCACGCTTCCAAGGCAGTGGTATCTGCAGCCGTGGCCTGCACATCACCCGGCTGAATCGGCTGCAGGTCTTTGATGGCCTGGCGCTCGAGCGCCTGTTCCATCACTTCGATGAAGCGCAACAGTTCTGTGGGCTGGCTGTTGCCGATATTGAACAACCGATGAGGAGCTGCAGCTGTAGCTGGATCGGGCTGTAAAGGATCAAAGTCAACATTTGCCGTTGCAGGTTTATCACAACAACGCACGACCCCCTCAACGATGTCATCGATATAGGTGAAATCCCGTTGCATGTTGCCGTGATTAAACACCTTGATCGGCTCGCCAGCGAGGATGGCACGTGCGAACAACATCGGGGCCATATCTGGACGCCCCCATGGCCCATAAACGGTGAAAAAGCGCAGTCCAGTCGTTGGAAGTTGATAGAGATGGCTATAGGTATGCGCCATCAACTCATTCGCCTTCTTGCTGGCGGCATACAAACTCACCGGATGATTCACGGGCTGCCGTTCATAGAAAGGCAAATTGCGATTACCGCCATAAACGGAACTACTCGAGGCAAAAATCAAATTGCCAACCTGATGATGTCGACACCCTTCCAGGATGTTCCCGAAACCAACCAGGTTGCTTTGGATGTAGGCAGCTGGGTTCTCCAGGGAATAACGAACACCAGCTTGGGCTGCCAAGTTGACCACAACCTCTGGAGTCTCAGTCGCAAATAGCGTTCGCAACGCCGCGTCATCTTCTAAAGCGATCGGTTCAAAACGCCAAGAACCGGCTGGCGCCATTGACGCGATGTTGGCCAGTCGCGCCTGCTTTAAAGCGGGGTCGTAGTAGCTATTGAGATTGTCGAGGCCAACCACACGGTCGCCTTGCTGCAACAGCCGCTGACTCAGTGCCGCGCCGATAAATCCTGCTGCACCCGTAACCAGAACAGTCCGACTCACTGGGCTCCGTCGCCAACCCGCCAGAGGGTCAGTCCCGCCGCTCTGACCTGATCAGAATCCGCAATCGCTCGGGCGTCGAACACCCAGGCTGGACGACGCATCCGCTGTGACAGATCCTTCCAATCCAAGGAGCGATACTTGCTCCACTCCGTCAGGATCACCACAGCATCGGCACCAGCAACGGCCTGTTCAACACTGCCGGCTGCCCACCAGCTGCCTTGGCCACTGAGAGCTTGGGCCGATGGGCCAGTTTCAGAGTCAGGCACAATCGCGTCCAATTTCAGATCACGCGAAATCTGGGCTGGCTCCACTTTTGGATCATGAATCGCAAGTTGAGCACCTTCCTCGAGTAGATCTCTCGAGATTCGAATCGCCGGCGCTTCCCTGGTGTCATTCGTATCTGCTTTAAACGCGAATCCAAGAATCGCGAGACGTTTTCCCGTCACCGTGCCAAATAAGCGTTGCACGATCAAACGGGAGATACGGTGCTGCTGCCAGGTGTTGAGATGCACCACGCTCTCCCAGTAGGCGGCCACCTCTGGAAGTCCGAAATGACGACAGAGATAAACAAGATTGAGGATGTCCTTTTGGAAACAGCTACCTCCAAATCCAGGACCGGACTGAAGAAATTTGGGCCCAATGCGGCTATCGCTCCCAATCGCACGCGCCACTTCGCGGACATCAGCACCTGTGGATTCACACAATGCCGCCACGGAATTGATCGAACTAATCCGCTGTGCCAAAAAAGCATTCGCAGTCAGTTTGGACAATTCACTGCTCCAAAGATTGGTCCGCAAAATTCGGTCCGCACTCACCCAGTGCCCATAAATGCCAGCCAGTGCATCAATGGACGCGTCATCCTCACCGCCAATCAAAACCCGATCAGGCGCCTCAAGATCCCGAATCGCTGTACCCTCAGCCAGAAATTCCGGATTGGACAGAACTGCAAACGTGCGCGGCTGCTCTCCTTCCTCCAAAGGTCCCTGAGCCGCCTCCAAAATTGTGCGGATTGCTTCTGCTGTCCGCACCGGAAGGGTACTTTTTTCCACAACGATGGTGTGGCCTTTCGCCGCTTTCGCCACCTGACGTGCACAAGCCTCGACCCAGCGAAGATCACTCGCCTGACCAGCCCCTAATCCTTTGACTTTTGTTGGTGTATTGACAGAGATAAACACCATGTCTGATGCAGCGATCGCCGCATCAACATCCGTTGAAAAATGAAGATTACGGCTGCGTGCCCGCTCAACCACAGCATCTAAGCCGGGTTCATAAACTGGCAGACGGCTCAAATCCGCATCATTCCAAGCCGCGATCCGTTGTTCATTCAGATCAACAACCGTGACCTGAACATCGGGACAGCGATCCGCGATCACAGCCATCGTCGGCCCGCCGACATAACCCGCCCCCAAGCAACAGATGCGCTGAATCGTCATGCGGTCACCCCGGAAGACTCGCCGGCCTGAAGTCCAAGAACCTTACGGAACCAATCAATGGTGGGCACGAGCCCCTGCTCCAGTGAAACGGTCGGTCCCCATCCCAGTTCACGACGAGCCAGATCAATCACGGGCTGACGCTGGAGTGGATCATCTGCTGGAAGGGGTTTTTCAATCAAAGCAAGGTCTGGATTGACGCGCTGACGAATCAATTCCGCCAATTCACGAATCGTGAATTCACCGGGATTACCAATATTCATTGGTCCCGCATGCGAACCATTCATCAACCGAATCATGCCTTCGACCAAATCATCCACATAGCAAAAAGAACGTGTCTGGCTGCCATCGCCATACAGGGTCAAGGACTGCCCCTTTAATGCCTGAACAATGAAATTGCTGACGACACGTCCATCATCAGGCAACATTCTCGGACCATAGGTATTAAAAATACGCATCACACGAATTTCAACATCATGCATACGCTGATAATCAAAGCAAAGTGTCTCCGCAATACGCTTTCCCTCGTCGTAACAACTACGAATTCCAATCGTATTCACTGAACCACGATAACTTTCCGGCTGTGGATGAACCTCAGGATCCCCATACACTTCGCTTGTACTTGCAAGCAGCAACCGAGCACCAACCCGACGCGCCATGCCAAGCATGTTGTACGTGCCCAGAAAACTCGTTTTTGAAGTTTTGATTGGATTGAACTGATAGTGAACCGGAGAAGCCGGGCAAGCCAAATGCCAAATCCGATCACATTCCAATCGAATTGGATCGGTGACGTCATGACGGATGAGTTCAAAACGTGGGTGGCTCATCCAATGCTCAATATTCTTCTTGCGTCCTGTGAAGTAATTATCCAGACAGATCACGTCTTGACCCGCCTCCATTAGGCGATCAATCAGATGGGAACCGACAAATCCAGCCCCTCCCGTCACCAGATTGATCAATTGAGAACAAAGAATGTCCGGGAGAAACTACCACGCATCCATTGTTGCTTTGCTGGCTTGATCACGAGCTGATCAACGCAATCAAGCCGCTGAGATCCTGGATTGAACAAGACTGCTCCTCCCCTTGTTCGTGCAGGGGCTTAACCCGCACCTCGCCACGCTCGGCTTCCTCATCCCCAAGCACCAAAGCCCAGCCAGCACCACTCCGGTCCGCCCTACGGAACTGCTTGCCGAAGGCTGCACCACTACCATCGAGTTCCACCTTCAACCCCTTAGAGCGGAGGGACCGGGCCAAGGCCATCGCGACCAACTCGGCCTTGTCACCACGGTTGACCACATAGGCCTGCGCCGCTGGGACAAGCGCCAATCGAGCCGCCGCCCCCTCTGGATCCGCTGCTGCAGCCGCTTCCAATACCAGCATCAAGCGTTCCATGCCAAGCGCCCAGCCCACGGCTGGCGTCATTGCCCCGCCCAACTCTGCAATCAAGCCGTTGTAGCGCCCCCCACCGCAAACAGTCGCCTGAGCGCCGAGCTGATCACTGGTGATTTCAAAGGCGGTATGGCCGTAATAATCCAGGCCGCGCACCAGTCTGGGGTTGAGCTGGAAGGGAATGCCAAGGCTGGCGAGTCCGCTCTGCACGGCTTCAAACCGCGAACGACTCTCTGTGCTCAATGCATCCGCCAAAGTCGGAGCTTGCTCCAACAAGTCCTGCGTCTGTTTGTTCTTGGAATCGAGAATGCGCAGCGGATTGCTGCTCAACCGCTGGCGTGAGTCGTCATCTAAGGCATCTGCTCTCTGCTCAAGCCAGCTCACCAAAGCCTGCCGATAGGCCTGACGATCCTCTGTTGAACCGAGACTGTTGAGCTCAAGAGCAAGGCCTCCGACCCCCAGTTGGGCCAGCAGATCCCAGGCAAGGGCAATCACTTCAACATCACTGCGGGCACTCTCAGCCCCCAACCATTCCACGCCGATCTGATGAAACTGGCGCTGCCGACCGGCCTGCGGACGTTCATAGCGGAACATCGGCCCGCAATACCAAAGCCGTTGCTGCCCCTGGCTCAGCAGCCCATGCTGCAACGCGGCCCGCACCACCGAAGCGGTGCCCTCCGGGCGCAATGTGCAAGATCGATCACCGCGATCGTTGAAGCTATACATTTCCTTGCCAACAACATCGGTGGCTTCGCCGATGCCACGACAGAACAAATCTGTGGCTTCCAACATCGGTGTGCGGATTTCTGCGAAACCAGCACAGCGAAAATGCTCTTGCGCCGCAGACTCCACGGCCTGCCATCGCTGCAAAGCGTCGGGTAGCAAATCGACCATCCCCCGAAGGCTCTGCAGCTGCGTCACGGCCAACGATCCAACAACAGCTGCATAGTCTGCAGGCCAATGGCAAATGGCCTTAGAAGGGCTGTTGTTGTTGAAGGCTCATTTGTCGCCCCAAAAACTCTTTTGATTGGGCGTGTGATTGGCCTCAATGCAAACGCCTCTTTGAGTCCAAATGAATTGCGAGCTCAGCGAATCTGAAGCGGTTCAAACCGTGATACTTCCACTCGCGACCATATCCATCAAAGACAATTGACGCGTAACGCAAACATCGAGGTCGTAGGTGCGCTGAACTGTTTGACGCGCCTTCTCGCCAAATGCTTTAGCTCGTGATCGGTCTTTCAACATTTCCACAACAGCTGTTGCCAAATCGTTAGGCGAGAAAAAATCAACCAACAAACCATTCTCACCATGACGAATCACCTCCCGCACTGGCGCCGTATCGGAACCAACCACGGCACAACAACAGGCCATGGCCTCTAACAAGCTCCAACTCATCACAAATGGATAGGTGAGATATACGTGGCAAGCACTTAACTGCAATAGCGGAAGGAAATTGCTGTAAGGAAGAGTTCCAGTGAAATGCACCCGTGAAGGGTCGTAACGCCCTTCGATTTCGGCAATGAATTGATCCTTCCATTCACCATCAGGACAGGCCGCGCCATAGCTCACGCCGTTTGTTTCTCCAACAATGACGATTCGAGCATCAGGACATTGCTGCTGAAGCATCGGCAAAGCGCGCAGAAAGATATGACATCCGCGATAGGGCTCCAATCGGCGATTGACGAACGTGACGATCGGCTCACCAGGCTTAAGCACCGTGCCATCTGGCAAGGTGAGCGGTGCGGGATTTGGATTCGGAATAGCAAGCTTGGTATCCACACCGTCATGAATGACACTGATGCGGTGATGCCAATGAGCAGGGAAGCTGCTGGCCTGAAAATGTGTGGGCGACACATTCCATGTCGCTTGTTCTAAGGTGAGATGCAAATAAGCATTTTTCATGATCAATTTTGCCTGTGATTGCCAAGATCGATCATCTTGAAATTCAGGGTCAAAATTAGAATCAAATCCATGCTCGTTGTAAAAAAATTCTTGATAACAGAGCATCGGAGAATCCGGCCAGATCGTTCTTAAAAACAAGGCCTCGCCCCAACCAGGATGAGCCATAATCACATCGGGAGTGAAACCTTTAGCCTTCAACTGCTCAGCAGCTCTCGCGCAACCTTCGGCTCGAATCATCTTGGTTTCCGTTTCCATCACAAGCGGATGAACACCCGGAGTATTACCTCGATCCAATCGATAACGGAAATAATTTAACTGATCAGGCAGCGGACGGTTGCGATCAAGCTCGTTAATGCCAAGCGCCACGAGTTGATGACCACCTTGCCGAGCCAATCTTTGAACAATATGAACATATTGACCAGGAAAGTTCTGGTGAATAAACAGAATCCGCATGCAACTCAGAGCCTCTGCAACGATTCAGCTTTATCCTGAAACTCGCCTAAGAGAAGCTGCAAGTAAGAGACCTTACGCAGCTTGATGTTTGCCGTCAGGCTCATCCCTACGCCAAGACGCAACTTCGAACCATTCTTGAGTTTGAGCTGCTGACTGGCGAGTTCAACCGTCACAGGAAACGCCAATTCTTGACGTTGCTCCTGAGGATCGGGCGGTAAAGCATCATGGCCAACCTTGGTCACTTCTCCCTGCAACACGCCGAAATCCGTTGATGGATATGAGTCAATACTGATGTCTGATTGCATGCCCTCTCGAACAAAACCGATCTTATTGCTCGGAACCTCTACCCTGGCCTCAAGAGCTCCAAAACCTTTTTTTCCCTGCAAGTAGGGAACAATCTTCATCACCGTTTGCGTGCCTTGCGCTGTATATCCAGGAGAGGTCGGCTGCATATCAAAGACAAGACCACGAACTGGAGCAGTGATCTCTTGATATCGCAGCGTCACTTTATTCTCAGCCAACTTGGCTTTTTGATCAGCCTGTTGAACCCGCAATTGTTGAACTGATTGCTCCAATTGTTTAATGCTTTGATTGAGAACAGCGGTTTGACGCAATCGATCGACCTGGGCCTGCATCAACCGACCACGGATTTCTTCAACCCTATTTTTCTGATTCAAATATTGGAGATCAGACTCAGCACCTTGCATATTTAAGGTTTTGTAGCGATTAAGAATGTCGGTATTGAGCTGAAGATTATTCTTCAGCATTGACTGCTCTTCACGATTCATCTCAAGCGTGCGAGCAAGCTCTGTACGTTTGAGCTCTAACTCGTTTGCCTTCAGCTCAAGGCTTTCATCCAAGGCCTTAATCTGCGTTTCAAGAGATGTCTTCTGCTGCTTACTTGCATAAGTATCTAATCTAATCAAAGGATCTCCTTTTCTGACTTCATCGCCATCGTTCACCAAAATCTCTTGAACAACACCACCCATGGGCATTTGAATGTCCTGAACGGAACCGATCGGCTCTAATTTTCCTTGGGCAACCACAATTTCTTCTGTGCGTGCCAAAGCCAACCAGGCGACACCAAACACAGTGGTGCCAATCAAGGTCCAGGTGACCGTTTTCATCCAAAAACGGCCCTGCTGCAACACTGATTCGTCGTACTTTGCGATCGAGACGGTCTCGCCGCTTACATCTTGAACGTCAGACGAATCAGCGAGAGAGGGGGAAGCAGACCGTTTGAAGGGATTCAGTTTCATGATCAAGCACTCTCCTGTTGGCGGAACAGGGCGTAATAACGGCCCCTGTGAGTCATTAATTCGTCATGGGTGCCGACTTCAACGACGGCACCTTGATGCAACATCACGATCATGTCGGCCTGACGAATGGTCGACAAACGGTGCGTGATGAAAAACACCGTTCTGTCATTGAGGTTCTCCAATAAATTGTCACAAACTTTCCGCTCTGTTTCGTAATCAAGGGCGCTTGTCGCTTCATCCATCACCAACAATTTCGGATTGCTGAGCAAGGTGCGTGCAATCGCGACACGTTGACGCTGTCCTCCACTGAGAGAAGCGCCACGTTCACCTACTGGGGTGCTGTAGCCACTTGGCAAATCCATGATGAAGTCATGGGCATTAGCGAGACGAGCTGCCCGCACAATCTCCTCACTGGATGCCTCTGGATTTGTCAGGGCAATGTTCTCGCTAACCGTGCCACTAAATAGCAGAGGGTCTTGAGGAACAATACCAATTTGACGTCGCAATGAGTACAGCTCAACCTTGGCAATGTCATAACCATCAATCACGATTCGACCTTCGCCAGGGTCATACAAACGCGGCAAAAGCTTCATTAGTGTGCTCTTACCGCTACCACTTTGGCCCACAATCCCCACAAATGTTCCTGAAGGAACTTCAAGATTGACGTCTTTTAAGACCTCAGGCTGACCAGGGCGGAAGCGGAAGGAAAGATCTTCAAAACGAACCAATCCCTGGAGTGGCGGCAACATCACCTTGGATTTATCAACTTCATCAGACTCTTCTGGTGTATCGATCACATCAGCCAAACGTTCGAAACTAACTCGAAGTTCCTGAATGTTCTGCCAAATCGTGGATAACCGCAAAAGAGGTTGCGTCACATAACCGGAAATGATCCGAAACGCAATCAACTGACCAAGAGTCAAATCTCCACTCAGCACCATCGAGGCCCCGATCCACAGCACCATCAGCTGAGAGATCTTTTGTAAAACCTGACTGGTTTGATTCAGTGCTGTTCCGGTAATCGTTTTCTCAAATGTGCGAGCGATGTACTGCGAGTAAAACTCCTGCCACCGCCATCGACTCACCATCTCAACGTTCTGAGCTTTAACGGTTTGAATGCCGGTGAGAACCTCAACTAAATGACTCTGGGTTTTGGCATTCTCTTCCGCTGCGGAACGGAATTGACGTCGGAATAACGGAGCACCCAAGAGAGTAAGGCCCACTTGAATCGGCAAAACCGACAAGGCAATCAAGGTCAACAACCAGCTATACACAATCATCACAGCGATATAAATCAGTGAAAACGCAGCATCGAGAATCGTGGTGAGTGCCTGGCCCGTGAGGAAGTTGCGAATCTTCTCCAGCTCTGCCACCCGTGTTCCCAATTCACCAACCGGACGGCGGTCGAAATAGCCAAGCGGAAGACGCAACAAGTGATCAATCACTTCAGCACCAAGGCGCTGGTCAATGCGATTGGTGGTTTCCGCGAAGAGGAAGGTTTTCAGACTTCCCAACACACCTTCAAGGATGGTGACCACCACCAAAGCGATGCCCAACACCTGCAAGGTATCGAGACTGCGCTGACTAATCACCTTGTCGATGATCACCTGAATCAACAACGGATTCGCCAAGGTGAACAGCTGCACCACGAAGCTGGCAGCGAGCACCTGGATCAAAACTCCGCGATAGCGCTTTAAAGCGGGCCAGAACCAACCGGGACCAAACTTTTGATCGGGTGTGGCATTGGAGCGCTCCATCAGCAGCAACTCAATGCCCTCTGGGAAGCTCTCTTCCAGATCATCGGGATGAAGCGTGATCATGCCGTGCTTCGGAGAAGCGAGCTTCAGTCCACGCTCATGACTGGCAACCACCAAGGCAAAGCCCTGCTTCCAAGGCACCATTGAGGGCACCTGCAGGCGTGTCCCAGCCTTAGCTGGAACACGTGCTGCCATGACATGTAGCCCCAAGCTGGCAGCCAACTGGCCGCAAAGCTGGAGATTGGGGGTGAGACCGCGACGCAGGTTGTCCTGCAACACCTTCTCAATCGAATCGCGACGGAAGGGCAGCTTCATCAGCTGCGCCAACATTTGGAAACAGGCCAGGGTCTCTTGAAGAGGTCCATCCGCGCGAATCAAGCGGAGGTTGTCCACCACATTCCGTTCTGGGCTGTAGCTGCTCACCGGAGGCAACGCCTCTGCAGCTTCAGAGCTCTCAAAAGGGATCAGTGCACCACTGACGCCATCTCCATCCACTTCCACTTCGGCATCCACGGCGTCGGAAGAGGCCTGAGACAACGGCGCTTGATCGAGGCGACTCTGAATCTCAAGTGGAAAAGCGACCAGGCGAGGAGCAAAACGATCTCCCTCTGGAAGGTCCGCTGATGAACCAATCCGCTGGCCGACTTTGGTGTCACCCCAATGAGACGACAGATAAATCGTGAGGTTCTCGCTCAGAGCCTCATCAATCTCTTTGGTATCTGGGGCACACCTCTTGCAAACCTTCAGAGCATCCTCCAGCAGTTCAAGAGCCGTGTCTTCCGCATTCGGAGAAGATTCAGCCAGAACCTCGAGCAGTTGCAACAACTCCTGAGGCCAAAGTTGACGATCACACCAAGCAGAGAAACTGGACTCGGTTTGATAAAGATCCGCCCACAACTCATCTGTGATTGCACAAGCCACAACCTCCTGAGAGGCGACAACGTTTTCGCAAGCCTTTCCGACCATCAGACTGGCTGCGCCAATCACACTGCCCGGACCAAACTTGCCAACCGTGGTGAGGCGCCCGTTATGACGTCCGACCAAGCGAGCTTGCCCCTGCACCAAGATCAGGACACGAGCAGAGATGTCGTCAGGGTCAGCCAATTGCTGGCCGAGCTCAAAGCGGAGCACACGGGTGCCCTGCTGTAATCGAGACGCCCCGGGTTCACTAAGTTCACGAAAGGCCGGGTGCTTGAGNAGGGGAAACGGCGGGGACATGGTCATCGCNAGGAATTGGCGTCGACGTTGCCGTTAAGACGACTCAAATTAGTTGCTGTCTGCTCAGCAATCCATTCATCAAACATCTCCTTGCACATTCGATCAGAAATCTCATCGGTGAATGTGGCCGGCGAATAACGCTCAAGACGCACCACGAGCCACCAATCCGAGATGCGAAAGGGTTCGAGCAACACGCCCGGCTGTGACACCCGCAGCTTCTCAACAAGGACTGGATGCGCTTGGGTCAGCGGAACCGGCCCAACAATGCCATTGGTATTTCGCTCCGGGCCCTCGGCATAGCGCTTGGCCAAATCAGCGAAATTGGACTCNCCAGACTCGATCTGCAAGTANAGCTCACGAGCCAAAAAACGATTCTCTAAACGCAGCAGGCTGTAGACCACCTGATCCAGTTCGTTTTTGCGTTCGAGGAACCGGGCTTCCGCCTTNGCCGCGAACTGNTCCCGTGCCGTAGCNCGCTGCTGAATNCCTCGCTTCAGNTGATCCACCACCACCTCCTCGGGCCGTCCCAACTCCTGCAACAACTCAGCCCACTGCTCCATGCTCTCGTAGCCACGTCGCTCCAGCAGGCCAAGCTTGGCTTGTTGCATCTCCTCATCCTCAACAGGCGTTTGTGCGATCGCCTCCGAGGTCACCATCTGTTCGACAAGAGGTCGAAGCAGGTTGTAGCGCTGCAGAAGGGCACGACCATCCGAGCCGATCAACCGTTTCAGCTCAGCAACTGCTGATCCACTCTCCACTGCAGGTCCGTCAACGCTCNAACACTAGGTGGAATCACCTGCGCTGACAGGCGATGTGAAGACCTGCTCCAGAATCACATCTGTCTTTNGATCGCTGACCATGGCCTGTCGCCTCCTGATCACCGGTGGCGCCGGCTTCATCGGTAGTCACACGTGCCTCGTCCTGCTTGAGCAAGGTCATGAGCTCGTGGTGCTCGACAACTTCAGCAACAGCAGCCCGGAAGCGCTCACAAGGGTGAAAGAACTGGCAGGCCGAGGCACACTGCANNTGATTGAAGGCGATGTTCGCAGCAAAGAACAGCTGGAAACACTCTTCGGCAACTCAAACCAGCTGGACGGTGTCATTCACTTTGCCGGACTCAAGGCAGTGGGTGAATCCGTATCCGATCCCCTCCGTTACTGGGATGTCAATGTCAATGGCAGTCGCGTCCTGGCGGAAGCGATGCAACGGCATGGCTGCCGAACGCTGGTGTTCAGCAGCACCGCAACCGTCTATGGCGAGCCAACGCAGTTCCCCTTACGAGAGGACAGCCTGACCGCTCCAATCCATCCCTATGCCCAAACGAAGCTGGCGGTCGAACAAATGCTGCAATCGCTCAGCTGTAGTGGGGAGTGGCGTATTGCCAGTCTGCGTTACTTCAACCCAGTTGGAGCCCACCCCAGCGGGCGTCTCGGGGAGGATCCGCTCGGCATCCCCAACAATCTGTTCCCGTTCATCACCCAGGTGGCCGCCGGCCGCCGCGAACGATTGAGGGTCTTTGGACAGAACTATCCAACCCATGACGGCACAGGCATCCGCGANTACTTGCACGTGATGGATCTGGCGGAAGCCCACAGCGCCACCCTCTCTTATCTCTTGCAAGAGAATGCCCCCAGCCAACTGACCCTCAACATCGGCACGGGCCGCGGCCTATCCGTCTTAGATGTNGTCAAAGGGTTTGAGCAGGCAACAGGCCTTGCCATCCCTTACGAGGTTGTCGAGCGGCGACCTGGTGATGTGCCGAAGTTGGAAGCTTGCCCGGACAAAGCCGAGCAAATCCTGGGCTGGAGAGCGCATCGCAGCCTTGAGGACATGTGCCGTGATGGCTGGGCCTGGCAAAAGGCCAATCCGATGGGGTANCGGAACCCTGAATGACTCGGGAAGGACCGCTGCTGCTGGCTGGCGGTGGCCATAGCCACGCCCTCATCTTGAAGCGGTGGGCCATGCATCCGCATCACCGTCCAGACCGGGAGGTGGTGTTGGTCAATCGCCATGCCACAGCGCTCTACTCAGGCATGGTGCCGGGATTGATCGCAGGGATCTACAGCTACGCAGACGTCTCGATTGACCTGCGCACCCTCTGCGACAGGGCGGGGGTGGCCTTCATCACTGCCGAGATCCAGGCACTCGATAGNANNNAACNGCTNCTCCACCTTCAAGACCGCCCNGCGCTGAGTTTCGACTTGCTCAGCCTGAATCTGGGTGCTGTGTCCCGTGACACCGCCCAAGGCATCCCGATCAAACCATTGGAGCCGGCCCTGGAGTTNCTCCAGCAACACGATGCTGAACCCGAGCAACCCTTTCGCGTGATTGGCGCCGGTGCAGCTGGCCTTGAAGTGGTGCTGGCTCTCCGTCGACGCTGGCCAGATAAACCGCTCACCCTGCAACAACGGCATGGCCAACTGACCCGCGCTCTGGAACGAACGCTGCAGGCGGCTGCGATCANGTTGGTCACAGAGGAATCAACAACGCAGGAACCGACCCTGCTGTGTACAGGCAGCTGTGCCCCNAAATGGTTGGCTTCAAGCGGCTTGCCGGTCGATCCCAATGGACGCGTCAAAACAGACGCCTGCTTACGGGTCAACGGTTCTCAGCAGCTGTTCGCTAGCGGTGACTGTGCCGTGATCGCCGATGTTCCCCGACCAGCGTCCGGCGTTTGGGCCGTNCGGGCCGCCAGGCCCTTGGCACGCAACCTTGAAGCAGCTGCAAAAAAGCAAACCCTGCACCCCTGGCAACCACAACGGCATGCGTTGCAACTGCTGGGTGATTCCACATCCGCCACGCCACGCGCTTGGGCCCAACGCGGACGATGGCAGCTGGGCCCAAACCGCTNGCTTTGGCNGCTGAAACAACGGATTGACAAGCGTTTTATGGCCGGCTTCCAAGCCANCNAAACNATGGCAACAGCCCAACCAATGGCTTGCCGCGGCTGTGCCGCCAAGCTGCCGGCAGCATCATTGACTGCTGCTCTGCGCCAAGCCAACTTGGCGGAACTCGGCTGCATGCCACAGGACGCGGCCGTGCTCGGGGGTGAGCCAACCCGACTCCAGAGCGTCGATGGATTTCCTGCCCTGGTCAGTGATCCTTGGCTGAATGGACGCCTCACAGCGCTGCATGCCTGCTCCGATCTTTGGGCCTGTGGTGCCCGAGTGGACAGCGCCCTATCCGTGATCACCTTGCCAACCGTCGCACCAACCCTGCAGCAAGAGCTTCTGGTGCAGACCTTGGCTGGTGTGCAGTCAACGCTGGCCGAGCAGGACGCACACCTGATCGGTGGCCACACCCTGGAGTCGCGCAGCACCGCTCCCAAACCGGCCAGCCTCGGCATTCAAGTCACCCTCTCCGTCAACGGCACGCCTGCAACCCCCTCCAGCCAGCCTTGGCTCAAACAAGGGATCCAACCCAAGGACGCGCTTCTGTTGAGTCGTCCGCTCGGCAGCGGAGTGCTGTTTGCCGCGGCCATGGCCGGTCGTGGGACTCCATCNGTGCTCGATGCAGTCCTCAAAACAATGGCCATCAGCCAACACAAGCTGCTGGATCAACTCCTGCCGCTTGCAACCGAGATTCATGCCTGTACCGACATCACTGGTTTTGGCCTGCTGGGTCATCTGAGTGAAATGCTCAGTCCCGACAGCTCCATCTGCATTCATCTCCAACCCGATCTCATTCCTGCCTATCCGACAGCGTTAGACCTATTNAGGCAAGGTGAAGCCAGCAGCTTGGCTCCAGCAAACCGTCTGGCCTGGCGTTGGCTCGAGCCGTCACCCCAAGCCGCCACGGCACCGATTGTCCTGGAAGGAGATCCCAAGCCAGAGCTGCTGGAGCTTTTAGTTGATCCGCAAACCTGTGGCCCCTTATTGATTGCTTGCACCCAGGCAGCAGCAAACTTGCTCACGGCACATGGCCCTTGGATCCAGATCGGCAACGCAAGACCATGGCGTGACTGAGCTGTTTGGAGACATCTTCACAGCGATAGTGCTGCTGCTCCACCAGCTGTCGCCAGTCATCCAGTCGACGATTCAACNCAGGTTGTGGNCCACTGCTGGCCAGCCAAAGNTGATCCGGAGGATGACTCTGNTTTANACGCTCTGGCAGCTGTTCCGTGGGCGTCCANGCCGCCGGCGGAGTTGTNATCCGCCCCATGACCAGCTCCATCTGATCACTGAGATTGAACAGACGCGCACGCGGGCTGTAACGCTCCGTTTCACCGCTGGTCAACCGGCTGACTTCAGCGAACTGATCCTGCTCCCGCCCCAAGCTTGAACCTGGATCTAACTCGGCAAATCCCGGCCCCCACCAGGTCCCAACCAACACCAGCAGCACCGCTGCTGCCAGCCAACGCGCCGGGCCGACCAGCTTGAAACTGGCGATCTGAACGGCCAGCCAAGGCACGAACGCCGGCAACAGCACGACAAAGTAACGACTGAACGCCAACGGCTTCACAAAGGAGACCAGCACAACAGCCAGCACCATCAGCGACGACGCGATCAGACCAGAGCGATCCAGCAGAACGAGATCCCCCCAACGCATCNCTGCTCGGCGCTGCAAACCGCCCCAACGCCTCAATCCCCAAAAGCAGAGCAACAACACGGCCAACTTGGGCAAGGGCCAGAGCCCCAACCCACGAGCCAGGCTGTCCTCAAACAGCGCAAAATCTGGCGGGGCGATCCAACTGCCGGAACGGGAACTGAACAGATAGGCCGAGGCATAGACAATCCAGCCAACAGACGGCAACACNGCCAAAGCCGCCGTCAACGCGAGCTTGCGACGGCGCTTCCATCCATCCCAGAGGGCAGCAGCCACAAAGAGAAACAAGCCATAAAAGTGGGTCAGCGCGGCAAAACCCAGCGACAGCCCATAGGGAATCAAGCGCTCAGAACGCCTCCACCACCACGCCAATGCCACAAACAACACCAGCAAGGCGTAACTCTTGCCCTCAATTGCAAAACGCACCGGATAAGGACTGCAGAACACCATCACCAGGGCGGCCCCCATGGCGATGGGCCGCACCACGCGCTGTTGATGAGCCAGGGCGGCTGTCTGAGCCACCATCACACAACCGCCGGCCACATAGGCCAACCAAGACAAAAGCCTCAAGGTGACAGGGGTTTGGCCCATGACTTGGCCCCAAACCCAAAGCAGACCGTAATAAACAGGGGGATGCGTGTCCTGACGCAACATGTCCAGCAGCAGGGCCGGATTGGGCTGAAAACTCTTACCAACGCTGTACAGCTCATCGCTCCACAATCCAGTGGCATCAATCAGCAACAGAGTTCTCAGGCCAAAGGCCAGGCTGAGCACGACAGCCAGTCCGCACACAAGCCAACGCGAACGACTCATCGGCCTTGATCCAGCGCAACTAGGCGCCGGCGTTGAAGCTCCGATCCCAAATCCGGNCCAGGCCGCCAGCCTGCTGAAATGAGCTCCTTGGCCGTGACAGGCGACGTGCCATGCCGCCAGCGTCCCCACCAACGCAACAGNGGTCGCCACAGCGGCGGTTTTTGACACACCACCAGAGCCACCACATTCGGTGACCAAGGTCTGCGCTCCAGCGCTTCGGTCCAAACCGATGGAGAACTCAGAGCAGGCGGCGCTTCGCTGAGCAGCCAATCGCTCAGTTCCAGCTGCTGCTCCAGCCATCGCTGCTGCACAGCGGGAATCTGCAACCGCTGAGCCGTCGCNACTGGATCTGAAGCCGCCAACAACAACGCTGGCATCAACGGCAACCCAAGCCGCGCCGCCCATCGCAAGCGGCGACCGCGATCGGGATCCTGTTGCAAAGCAGGCTCGATCACAGGCAATGCNCCCCAATCCTCCAACAAGTCCAACGCCCGTTGCCANGGTTCATGCAGCAGCAGGCGATCAAGCTCCATCCGCAGCCGAGTCGCCAGGGCAGGCGGCGCCGCCGAAGCGGCAGCACCCGGCGTCCACAGCCATGGCCAGCCTCCGACGGTGTCCGNCACCTGGCGTCGTGNCTCCGGCGCGAGGTCAAAGTCGAGCCGAGCCCCATAGCGGGCTGCCCGAATCAATCGGGTGGGATCGTCAGCAACGCTGCCCTGATGAAGAAAAACCAACTGTCGCTCGACCAGATCAAGCCGCCCCTGATGGGGGTCGACCAGCTCACCTGTGATCAAATCGATCGCCATCGCATTGATCGTGAAATCCCGCCGAACCAGATCGGCCTGCAACGTGCCCGGACGCACGAGCGGGTTCTCGGCCGGTGCGGGATAAACCTCGGCACGGGCCGTGGCGAGATCCAACAACCATCCATCCAGGCAAAGTTCCACCGTGCCGAAGCACCCGTGTTCTTGGCAGCCCGTTAGCCGTTGTGGACCGCAACGNCGCTGCAACGCCGCAGCCACAGCGGCGGCATCACCCTCCACCACAAGATCGAGATCGGGCACCCCGGTCCACGGTTGGCCGTGATCCCGATGGAGGAGCGCATCACGCACCACCCCGCCCACCAGCGCCAACCTGACGACACCCGCCTCACGCGCTGCTGCTCGCAACTCCTCTAAAAGAGCGACCGGCACACCCGGCAATGGGATCGCCCGATGTGCCATCGCCGCAGGTACAGGACAATGGCCTGATCATCACGGATCCCGCGTTTGTCCGCCCTCACCCGCTGCCTGCAGGAGGAAGCCACCGCTATCGCTTCGGCCGCCGAACGCCTCAGCGGCAGTGAGGTGGAAGCGGCCCTCGCCCTGCTCGAGCGCTGCGGGGATCAACGATCCAAGCTNGTGATCACTGGGGTCGGCAAGAGCGGCATCGTGGCGCGCAAAATCGCGGCCACCTTCTCCTCCATCGGCCTGATGGCTCTGTTTCTCAACCCCCTGGACGCCTTGCATGGCGACCTCGGCGTCGTCGCCCCTGAGGATGTCTGCCTCCTGCTCTCCAACAGTGGGGAGACAGCCGAATTACTCGAGGTGCTGCCTCACCTCAAGCGACGCGGAACCGCGCGAATCGCCATTGTCGGCCGAGCTGATTCCTCCCTGGCCCGCGGCAGTGATGTGGTGTTGGAAGCCGGTGTGGATCGGGAGGTGTGTCCACTCAATCTGGCTCCAACCGCCAGCACGGCTGTTGCGATGGCGATTGGAGACGCCCTGGCAGCGGTTTGGATGGAACGGCGCGGCATCTCACCAGCCGACTTCGCACTGAACCACCCGGCAGGGTCGCTCGGCAAACAACTAACCCTGACAGCGGCAGATCTGATGGTTCCCGCAAGCCAATTGCATCCCCTGCAACCGCAAACCCCGCTTCCAGAGGTGATCGGCGGGCTCACCCGCGATGGCATCGGCAGCGGCTGGGTCGAACAACCGGACAATCCGGGAGCGTTAGTCGGGATCATCACCGATGGCGATTTGCGCCGTGCGCTGCAAGATCGCAGCGCTGAGCAGTGGACCGCTCTCACCGCAGCCGATCTGATGACCGTCGATCCGATCACGGTGAACGCAGAAGTGCTGGTGGTGCACGCCTTAGAACAAATGGAACACAACCGCCGTAAACCGATTTCGGTGTTGCCGGTGGTGAGTGAGACGAATCACCTACTCGGCTTGTTGCGCCTGCATGACCTGATCCAGGCAGGGCTGGCATGAATCCATTGCTCGAGCTGCGTTGGTGGTTCCTCCAACNACAACTAAGGCAAATCAAGTTGTTGGTGCTGGACGTGGATGGTGTCCTGACCGACGGAGGACTCTGGTTTGATGCAGAAGGACGCTTGCTCAAACGCTTTGATGTCCGCGATGGGCTGGGAATCCGGCTGTTGCTTCAAAACGGCATGCAGCTGGCCTTCCTCAGCGGTGGCCAAGCAGGGGCGACAGAGGTGAGGGCCCGTCAGCTCGGGATCCAGCACTGCCTTGTGGGAATTAAAGACAAACCTGCAGCTCTGGCCGCTCTGCAGAAACAACTCAAGGTCTCTGCAATGGAAACCGCCTTCCTCGGCGATGACCTCAACGATCTCGCCGTCCGCCCCGTGGTCCGCCTGCTACTTGCCCCAGCCGACGCATGCAGACCGATGCGCATCGGTGCTGATGCCGTGCTGCAACGCCGCGGCGGGGATGGAGCCGTGCGGGAATTGGCGGAACGACTGCTGCAGGTGCGAGGACGCTGGCAGGAGCTCTCGCGTCAAGGCTGGCGTGATCGCAACGACTAAGCCGCCATTGAGCGAGCTTGTTCCAGCTGTTCAGCCGTATCGACCGATAAGGACGTGCCCGCCACTTCAAACGTGGCAATGGTGTGGCCGGCCTCGATCAAACGCAGCTGCTCCAAGCGTTCCAAATCTTCCAAAGGCGAGACCGGCAACTGATCCCACTGCGCCAGGACATCGGCCCGAAATCCGTACATCCCCACATGCCCCCAGTAGGTGGCACGGGTGTGCCATTCGGCGGGATCGACATCGCGAACGTGGGGAATCGCCGAGCGAGAGAAATAGAGCGCGCGACCATCGTGGGCCAGCAAGGTTTTGACCACATTCGGGTTGTGGATGGTCTCGGGCTGAAGCCGATAAACGGGCGTCACTACGGCAGGAACAGGATCAAAGCGAGCAAACGCGTCGATCATGGCTGTCACCACCGCAGGATCCAAAAAAGGCTGATCGCCCTGCACATTGATCACGGCAGTGCGCAGAGGATCTGGCTGTTGATCCCCCCAGGCCAGGGCCAGCAACTGATCAGCCACCGAAGCAATGCGTTCACTGCCGGAACTGCACTGGTCTGAGGTCATTAGCACTGGAACCCCCAAATCCTCGGCCAACTGCTGCAGCGGCTCGCTGTCCGTACACAGCACAACGACATCGGGCCCCTGCGCTTGCTGACATCGCTCCAACACCCGCTGAATCATCGGCTTCCCGCCGATCTCCGCCAAAACCTTGTTAGGCAGTCGAGAGGATTGCAGCCGAGCCGGCACCGCCACAACACTGCGTTCCACCCCCTGATTGCGTTTCACCGTCATCAATCCCAGAGCTTCATCGCATCATCACGGGCACTAAACCACTGCGCTGCCAATGGACCACCCATCGTGCGTTGCTCGCGGAACCAAGGTCCGCCCAAGGTCCAATGCAAAAGCTGGGGTACATCCTGCTGATCCAACGGTGGTTGGACATCGACGAGGTGATTCCAAGCCCCCTGAATCGCTCCAATCTGATGATCTCCCTCAAGCCAATGGAAGCGATGCAACTGCAAGCCTGTCGCTGTGTTGACGTAATCCACTGTCAGTTGGGTGCAACGGCTGCAATTGAGCAACATCAACGAACTCCAATTTTTCTTGGGATAGGCGCTCTGAACCTCCCCGAGAAATTTCACGGTTTCACCAGGCACGTGCTCATGTTGAACGCACATCGCTGCGAACCGCTCATCACGCTGATCCCATAACTCCCGAATGTCGGCCTGGCAGAGCATGTCGCAGTCCATAAAAATCGCCCAGCCGTCGAACCCCATCAAGTGGGGAACAAGAAAGCGAGAAAAGGAAAACGCTGTGCTCTGCTTCGGATCTCGTTTACGCCGGTAAAGGCCTTGCCCTTCCAACTGAGGGGTCACCAAGGGCGTGATCGCCAAAGGAGCACTGCTGTGCTGGTACAGGCTGTCGATCAACACGTTGGTGGCCGCCCGTTCCCTTGGGTCGTAACCGATGAAAATGGGGATCATCGGCTGGCTGACGGTCGACACAGTCGTGCTTGTACTGGGCAGGAGGTTAATCGGCAACTTGATGGGGCCGATGCCAGGCATGCTGTTGGTCGCAAAAGCAGCCTTCGCAACGGTGATTGTCCTCATCGAAGCCGACCCGAGGCGTGCTGGATGCCGTCTGCGCTGGTTCAAGCTGCACCATCTCGCGACTCAACAAGGCATAAGGGTCGTCAAGCTGGAGCTGCCCTCCAACAAACTGCTGTCGAAACACGATCTACCCAAGATCACCCAAAAATTACCGAAGGGCATCCGACTCTGGCTGCGCGAGGTTGGCCCCAAACTGCGCCGCGCTCAATTTTTGTTCACTCTGGCCAGATCAAAGGTTGTTGTTGTCGGAAAACCTAACGACGAACGTGTCATTGATGGCATGCAATTCGCAAAACGGTTTCGAACCAGCTTGATTGTTGATGCCTGCGACATCAAAACCAGTTACCGATACATCCAAAAAGCTTTCGATTTAGCCACATACATCACCCTGCCAACCAAACATCTTGGCGCAAAAATCCCAGCCAAACATCACCACAAAATCCGCATCATCCCCGACGGCCTCGATACCACTTGCCTGCCGAACAACACAACTGATGCTGCGCCACGAAAGACACCCAAAAGCCCTCTCAACATTCTTTGGTTTGGAGTCATCGAAGCGAGCGGCCCATCCGAACGACCTTCCTTTTCGATCTTTTGCGATGTCATTGCCCAATCGATTGATGTGCTGCAACAGAATCAAGCAACAATCACCCTGGTCTGCTCACATAGTCAGGCGGCTCAAGCCTTTCTCGCCAAACGGTTGAGATCCAAAAGCCTTGCTTGCCAGGCGATGGAATGGAGCCAAGAATCGATGCAACAAGCTTTAGCGAGTCCCGGCATTGCTCTACTGCCTTATCAAGAACCAATCACCTGCTGTGACAAGAGCCCCAATCGGCTTGAGTTAGCGTTTTATGCAGGGAAAACCGTGATGGTCAATGGCCGTTTGCCGTCTCTTGATCAGGAACTAACAGCATCCATGATTGAAATCGATCGCTGCATTGATCAATCCATGCTGAATCAACATCAAGACAATCTTGTCAAACAACAGAGAACCAGGCAGATGGCCCGGCGCCATCTTGATCACAAACAGACAACGATTGATCAACTTTGGACAAACCTGCTGACTTAACTGTGATCAACCGATTCAATCGGAGCCAAACGTGGATCAAGAATTTTGGGGCCCATGCCAGCGAACTTCACCGCAATCGACACTTTTTCACCGCTGCCAAAGGTATGGGTGATCTCCCCAACCCCAAAGCTGGCGTGGCTCACCTTGTCCCCAACACTCCAACTACGCCCAGGCGCTGGACCAGCCTGGCGACGGCGTACCGCATTCGCAGGCGCAGCATTGGATCTCGGCTGTTCGCGATCCACCCTGGTCAGCCGCTCGAGCCGACGCTCCCGTCGCAATGACGCACCTCCGCTCTGGGGAAGATCACCTTGGACAAGAGCCTCGGGGAGTTCAGACAAAAAGACTGACGGAATTGCGGCTTCTCGCATCCCACCCCATAAGCGCCGTTCACTCGCATGGGATAGAAACAAACGCTCCTTGGCACGGGTGATCCCCACGTAACACAGCCGCCTCTCCTCCTCCAGCGAGGCTGGGTCATCCAAAGAGCGGTAGCTGGGAAACAGACCCTGCTCTAGGCCGACCAGACAAACCACTGGAAACTCAAGACCCTTGCTGCTATGCAACGTCATCAAGGTGACTCGATCGGCTGCGGTGTCTTTGTTATCGGCATCGCTCGACAAGGCCGCCGTTGCGAGAAATCCCTCGAGATCACCCTCCTCATTTTCCTCTTGATATTGCAGAGCCGCGTTGACAAGTTCCTGCAGGTTTCGACGCCGCTCCTCAGCTTCATCGGTGCCCTCAGCGATCAGTTCGCTCACATAGCCGCTTTTCTCCATCACTTGTTGGATGAGCTCCGACGGCGCCGCCTCTCGACTGGACACCTGCAGATCGTTCACTAATTCACAAAAACGGAGCAACCCTTTGGCGGAGCGACCCCCCAGAGATCGAACCGCCTCCGCATCACTCACCACATCCCACAATGGAATCCCCAACTGATTGGCGGCATCGGTCAGCCGCTGAATCGTGGTCTTGCCAATGCCACGCTTGGGCACATTGATCACGCGCAGCAGGCTGACGGTATCGGCTGGATTGACCAGCAGTCGCATATACGCAAGCAGGTCCTTGATCTCGCGTCGGTCATAAAACCGCAAGCCCCCGACCACGACATAAGGAATACCCCAACGCACCAGCGATTCCTCAATCGAACGAGATTGAGCGTTGGTGCGATAGAGCACCGCCATATCGCCCCAGCTCAACTCTGGATTGGCCGCCTCCATCATTCGCAAGCGATGGACCACCGCTTCAGCCTCAGCAATCTCGTCATCGCAACGGGTGAGCGTGATCAACTCCCCCTCACCCCGGGTTGGGCGCAAAATCTTATCGATCCGTTCATTGTTATGAGAGATCAAGGCATTAGCCGCCTCCAAAATTGTGGCCGTGGAGCGATAGTTCTCTTCCAGTTTCACCATCGTGCGCGTGGTGTCGTCCGGCGCCCGATCGCCAAAATCATCCTGAAAACCCATCAGGATCGTGAAGTCAGCAGCACGAAAACTGTAGATACTTTGATCAGCATCACCGACCACAAACACAGAACGACCAGTCCAATCTTCAACCGTTTGTGGATCCTTACCATCCGTCACCAACAATTTGATTAACTCGTACTGAGTACGGTTGGTGTCCTGATATTCATCGACCAAAACGTGGCGAAAACGACGGTACCAATAACTGCGCACTTGTTCATTTTGACCCAAAAGCTGAACAGGTAGCAACAACAAATCATCAAAGTCCAAGGCGTTGTTAGCCGCCAGGGCTTTGCGATAGCGCCGATAAACATCAGCTGTAAGTTTGCCGCGTTGCCCCTCAGCATTGGCTTCCAACTGATCGGGCAACCACCCCTGATTTTTGGCATTGCTGATCGCCCATCGCACCTTCTTCGGCTCAAAACGTTTGGGATCCAGCTGCAACTCCTGGGTGACGATTTCCTTCACCAAGCTCTGAGCATCCGTCTCGTCATAGATGGAGAACTGACGGGTCCAGCTCAGGCCCTCAGCATCCTTGAATTTGTCGATATCAAACCTCAACATGCGTGCAAACAAGGCATGAAAAGTGCCAATCCACAGGTCTTTGGTGACATCCCGGTAAATGCGAGTGCGCAACTGCCGTTGCTCTACCGGCGGAAGCGTGCTCCAGGGTTGAGCAAACTGACTTTGAGCCAGCCGCTGAGCCAAAAGCAACTCAAGCCGTTCCTTCATCTCACGAGCGGCTTTGTTGGTAAAGGTCACCGCCAAAACCTGAGCGGGGTCCACACCATGCGAACCAATCAGATGAGCAATGCGATGGGTCAAGGCGCGGGTTTTACCACTGCCAGCCCCCGCCACAACCAACAGTGGACCCTCATGGTGATCCACCGCCTTGCGCTGGGCATCGTTTAAGCCGGCCAGAAAACTCATTGGACGGTTTATAAAAACTCAACTGACACAACAAAGCTATCATTAAAATGGCCCACAGAGATACAAATAAACCAACAGGCTTCCATTTTCGAGCAAGCAAATACAAACAAAGAACACATCCATCTTGGCTATAATTTCTTCAGTTTTTATCGCGTCGCGTACAGCTTCTACCAACGAACAGAGCTGGTATGGCAATTAGATCTTGCTCCGCCCAGGGCTCATGCGCCAACAGGACTTACCAAGATAAACAAACAACAACCCTATACGCAGAGCCAAAACGCACGACCCATCTCGGAGCCTTAGTGCTCACACCAGAAAACCGACTTCATTTTAATTAAAGATAAAAATTCATGGAGACATCTTCATATCGACAACAGTGATCAGACCCTTGATCAGATAAACTCCTGGAAAAATTGGCCGATGATCATGAATGCAAAGCAGGTGCAAATCGGTGAAATTGTAGTCGCAAATGACAACCCCTTTGTTTTGCTCGGGGGAGTCAACGTTCTAGAAAACAAGTCCTTTGCTCTGGATTGTGCCGGCCATTACAAGGAGGTCTGCCAGCGCCTGTCGATTCCGCTGGTGTTCAAGGCCTCGTACGACAAAGCCAACCGCTCCTCGATCCACTCCTTCCGAGGCCCCGGCCTGGAGGAGGGGCTGCAGATTCTCCAGGCGGTGAAAGACAGGCACGGCATTCCTGTGATCACCGATGTGCACAGCCCGGACGAGGCCAAAGCCGCCGCGGCCGTAGCCGACATCATTCAGCTACCAGCCTTCCTTGCCCGCCAAACCGATCTGGTTCGCGCCATGGCCGAAACCGGAGCCGTGATCAACATCAAAAAACCGCAGTTCCTCAGTCCGGAACAGATGCGCAACATCGTTGACAAGTTCCGTGAGTGCGGCAATGAACAGCTCTTGATTTGTGAGCGTGGCACCAACTTCGGCTACGACAACCTCGTGGTTGACATGCTCGGCTTCGGGGTCATGAAGAGGACCTGTGACGAGCTGCCGTTGATCTTCGATGTCACGCATGCGCTGCAATGTCGTGACCCTGGTGGTGCCGCATCGGGGGGCCGCCGATCACAAGTGGTTGATCTCGCCAAGGCGGGAATGGCCGTCGGACTAGCCGGCCTTTTCCTTGAAGCTCATCCTGATCCAAGCCAGGCCCGTTGCGATGGCCCAAGTGCCTTACCACTTGATCTGCTAGAGCCGTTTCTGCAACAGATCAAGGCGATTGACGATGTCGTGAAATCGCTGCCGAAGCTGGAGATCAGTTGAGTTGAAAAGCATCTTGAGCCCAGTAGACATTCGCTGTTTAGCACTTGTTTACCTACTCCTCGTCTTCGCAGGACTGATTGCCTCTCTGTTGATATCTTCATCCACTAACTGGCTACCCATCGCCGACAGTGAAGCCGGAAAAGCGCTCCTAAAAAACTACAACGAGGCCTCTCACTTTATTTTCCTCACGCTGCTTAGTATCGCCTGCATCATCCTGATCAGAAAGGCTCAAGAACACAATAACAAACCAAAGAAAAATCAGAAAAACAATCTTGATTACTTGATCACAAGCATCAAGCAACACCCTTTTGTGACAGGTCTTTTTGCATTCTATACGGCTCTAATGTTGCAACAAGCCAGCTGGTTCTACAAGGAAATTATCAGCTGGTATAAGGATATATTTGACAACCACCTTCTCGACAACTTCACATTGCGCTGGGATCTCATCAAAGAGACGATGTTTCGCAATGATTTTCGCTTCTATCCACTCTCACATCAAGATCTTCACATTCTGAGCTGGCTCACCCCTTATGTCAGCATCTGGATGATTGTGAATGCCATCGAACTATTCACCATCGTCATCCTTGGAACCAAAATCGCGCATCAATTGAGCGAAAAACAAGCTAGACGTGAGAATGTACTCCTCTTCAGCATTCTTTTTTTATTCGACGCAGCAACAGGGTTCACCTTTTTCCAGTTCATCTATAGTGAAAGAATTGTCGTCCTTCTCTTTGCCTTCTTTGCATTTCACTACATCCGCCATTGCAAACAAAATCAAGCCAAAGATCGATTCCTAGCTGTTTTTTTTGCGCTTCTTGGTTTGTTTTTTAAAGACACTGCCTTTCTTCTCTTCATCATTCCAGCCTTGACAGTCTTAGCCGCAGGCAGTGCGGGTCTCCTCGCAAATAAACCAAAATTTTCTCGGCACTCAATCGATGAATGGGCCAAGGCGTATCAACTCGAATTTTGCCTATGCGGTCTAATCATTATCCTATCTCTGTCTTATTTATACCTGAGTTATATTCCTAGCCTTTATGCTGGGGTTAAAGCTTATGATTCCTATCTCAGATTTTCCCGATTCGAGCCCGATGCGCGTTTCATCGTTTTAATTCTGACCAGCGTGATCAGATTGAGCTTGATCATCCGTCGCAAAGCATCATTTTCTCTTCTAGATGCTTTGAATGCAAGCGCGATTACCTACGCCTTCGGCCTGTACGCCATGGTGGGGTTCCGATCTAGTAATTATATGGCTCTACCCGTTCAATTCATCGCCACAATCAATCTGATGGTTCTTTGGATTTGGGCCACGGAATCAATCCCAGCGTCGAGAGGCAACCTTAAGACCATCAGCCTTGCAGGAGTCATCGCAAGTAGTTGCCTGATCGGAGCAGAGCATCTGGGCAGAGACGATTTTCACCATCGAATTGTCACCATGAAAACCACACACGATAGTTGGGTCAAAACTCTTGATCAGCTCAATCAAATTACAAAAAAAACCAGAGAGAACGGCGAAGAGGTGAATATTATTTACGCTAAATCTTGGTTCCGTAATCGCGGGCCGCTGGAACGACTGAATCACGATCGTCTTATTTATTTCGACTTTGATTCCAACAAATACACCATTATGCATGGCACCGACAAGGGCTCCTCTTATATTCCCCAAAAAGGAGATTTTCTCGTCAATATTGATACCGGAACAAAACGCTTTGAACAATTTAAATTTGACATGACTCCTTACCGCAAAATCTATGACTACAGCCCCGACGAAAGTAACGGCATGATTTATCGACGCATCCGATGACAGCAACTCAACAACAGACAAAAACCTTCTTACTCGGAGTTGGTGCACAGAAAGCTGGAACGTCCTGGCTGCATGATCAATTACACAAACGATCGGACGCAAACTTTGGCTACCTGAAGGAATATCACGTGCTGGATGCTCTCACACTTGATGAGTTTAAAAGTTTCCTTCCGCAACATCCCTTCCCTTGGCAATGGAGAACATGGCGACGACGTCGTTTTATTCGCAACACAGATCGTTATTTTGATTATTTCGCCAAACTATTGAGCAACCCATCGATCAAACTGACAGGAGACATCACGCCATCCTATGGCTGTCTATCGGCAGACACTTTCCGATGGGTACGCGATCAATTCGATCAACGGGGTATCACGACACGCATTGTGTTTCTCTTGCGAGACCCTGTCGAACGCGTGCTCTCACAACAGCGCATGAAACTCAAAAAATCTGGCAGCCTGAAGCCTGAGCAAGAAGTGATGCAGCTTCGCCGGGCCGCCGAAAAACTCCAGAAAAAACCAAGCCAACGCAGCAACTATTCTCAGACATTGAGACATCTCTATGAAGCTTTTGATGAGCAAGACATCTTGGTTGCACTCTATGAACAGCTATTTACCGAGCCGATCTTTCAGCATCTCTGCAACCATCTCAACATCGACTACATCGAACCAAACTGGGGACAACGCGTGAATGAAAGCCGCTCCACTACATCCACACCAGATGACATTCTGGCCATGCTCGGTGCGAGCCAGCGAGAGACCTATCAAGCACTGGCAAGCCAATATCCGCAACTCAAGATCCAGACACACTGGCCCACGGCCAGCCGTTGGTGCGCGTGACAAGTATCAACGCAAAACAATCTGGTTGGAATACACCAAGCGCTGATTTAAACGGCTAACCGGTGGAATCAACATTGCCAATCGCACCATCATCTCTGCAGATGTGAGCCACGATCCGTCGTAACAGATCATGCGCGTCCGTTCCTGATCGAAGCGCATGCGGTTGCCGCTGAGAATGTGACTCGTACTGGACGCACCAGGAGTCAGCATTTGGCGGTCGAACGGAAGACCCAACCAGGCACACAACAGCTGCAGCGACCTCTCGGGATTCAGGGCAAGTTCCTCGTAGCCAAGGCGAAACACAGGTCTCCCGCATTGCTGCAGCACGCGATCGAACTTGCGGTTCACGTACCACCAACGCACCAATGTGCGTAGATCAGGGAACAGCCGCCGGGTTTGCCGGGAGGCCTTCAAGCGGGAATGCAACCAGGAACGGACATCCCGCACCAGATGGATCACTCGCACGTCCACATCGGGAGGCATCAAGCGAGGCAACAGCAGATCGTCCTGGAAGGAATCAACAATCACCTCAGGTTGCAGAGCTGACTCCGCCCCATGCGCGGAGGTCAACGTCAACAGCTGCTGCATTTTTTCCGCAAGGGGATGCTCGTCATGGGCCACCAACCAGCTGAGCATCGGGCCCCACACGGGACAGTCCGACGCAATCGCCCCACAGGTGCAACGCCTCTTGTCGCGCTGGGATCCACGCAACATCGCCGGTCCACGTTGCTCCTCCCCTGGCTTGGGACGGGCAAGCACCCGGGCGGCCTCACCCAGACCGATCACCTGAGGATGAGCACCGAGCGCAAGGTCCAAAATCGTGGACCCGCTGTGGCCCAGACCTCGAATCAGAAGCAATGTCTGTCGTGCCGTCATGCTGACCGATTCGATCGGTGGACCGTCTCGAGGAAATTCGAGACCTGCTCGAGATGATGAGACACGGTGAATCCGCTTTGAATGCGTTGCCGTCCGCAAGCGCCCATTCGCTCGGCGAGACCCGGATCCCGAACCAAACGAACCATGGCCAGAGCCATGGCTGCCACGTCCCCCTCCTCCACGAGCAACCCACTCTCACCGTCACACACCACCTCTGGAATCCCGGCATGACGAGTCGCGATCACGGGCAAGCCGCTGAGTTGAGCCTCCATCACAGCCACTGGGCTTCCTTCACTGTCTCCATCAGCAGCGACGCGCGAATGCTGCACAAACGCCCGAACTTCACGCATCAAGCCGGCCACCTCGACCTGAGAACGCAGGCCTAGCAAGCGCACCCGATCTTCAATCCCTTGGGCCTGAACCAGATCTTGAGCGGCTGGCAACAAGGGGCCATCTCCCACCATCCACAACTGCACATCAGCTGGCAACGCAGGACATCCCGCCAACATCCGAGCAAACGCGTCGATGGTTTGCAAGGGACCTTTCTTCTCGACAAACCGACCAACCGCCAAAAAAATCGGCGCGGACTGAGCAGGGGCACTGTGATGAAACAGCGCTGCGTCAGCTCCCGACGGGCTGATCAAGATCCGATCGCGTGAAGCACCCAACAAAGCGAGTCGATCCGCCATCGGCCTCGATTTCACAATGATCCCCGCCGCAATGCGCAGCAAGGATCGATAGCGATCTTCCAGCAAGCCAATCCGCTGCCGTGCCGACGCATCCGATCCACGGAAATGCACCACAAGTGGCACACCCGTCCAGCGGCAAGCGTGCATCACCCGCACCGCCTCGAAGCCAAATTCAGCAAGCACCACATTCGGTTGATGCCGGCGGATGAGCAATCGCGCGACCCACGCTGCCGGTAATCCTGCCGCTCTTAACAAGCGCAAACGGGTGAGCAACTTACTCAGCCAAATGGCACAGCCATAAAGCCAACGCATCGGTTCACTCAACGGTCGTTCATCGCCGAAATAGGCCTTGAGTTGAAACGGCAAACCCTTCAAATTGGCTCGGATAAAGGTTTCGCTGGCGGCACGGCGTGTCGGTGCAAACACCAACAACCTGACTTGATCAAATGTCCTCGTCATCTGCATCAAGGCAGCGCCAAAACCGAACGCCAGTGGGGCTCCACTTCAGGCCAATCCAGAGAGCGCAACTTTGCTTGAGCAGCCTGGCCGAGCTGCTGTCGCAACGAGGCATCTGCGATCAAGTCCTCGAGAGCAGCGGCAAAAGCCTGATGGTTCTCCGAGGGCACGACCAAACCATGCACGCGGTCACTGACCATCTCCAATGGACCCGGTGATGCATCGCTCACCACAGACGGCAATCCCATCGCCATCGCCTCAAGCAAAGCATTGGGCATGCCCTCAAATCGAGACGGCAGCGCAAAGATGGCCGCTCGTGCCATGAACGTCAAAGGGTCGGCTCGAAACCCTTCAAACACCACGGCATCACTGATCCCCTTACGGTGAGCCAAACCAACCAGGGCATCACGCTCCGGGCCATCCCCCACCAAGGTCAACCGCCAACCCGTCCGACGCTGCTGCGGCAGCGCCGCAAAGGCCCGAATCAGAAGATCCAGGCCCTTCTGAGGGACAAGCCGAGCCACCGAGAGGATCTCCTTCTGCGGCGCGGCTGGTTGCGAGTGATGCTGGCGCAACACTCCTGCTGGCAGCGGATTGGGTAAAAGCTCTAACCGTTTCCAAGACCCCATCTCATCCAAAGCCGCCAACACACCCTCCGTGTTGGCGGTCACCACATCAGCGCGGCGGTAATACAGATGGCGTAAGCGACTCCAAAGACGATCCATGCGCTGCAAGCGGGGATCATTGCGCTCAGACACCACCAAATGAATTGGTAAATCCCAAGCTGCAGCGCAGCAAAGAATGTTGGTTTTGGACAGCAAAGCCAACACCCGCTTCGGGCGATGTTCTTGCAAGAGCTGCCGCAGGCGGCAGTAGCGGTGACCGCCAACGCTACCCATGCAACGGCTGAGCAACACATAAGGAAGACCGGTGCTGCCTGGCTGCATGTGGGGCTCAAGCCAAGGCCAGGTCAGTTGAATCCCATGCAAAAGCAAGGCCGTCCAGAGGCGAGCCAAGAACCGTCGGACCTTGATCCACTGCGCCACGCTGAAACGACGACTACGCGCCACAAGCGATCGATCACCCACATCCCGCAACCACGGGTGCACCTCGCTCTGCTCCAGATCCAGATCCAACAGCGAGACATTCCTGGGCAGCCGATGGCAAACCGGATGATCCGGTCTCAGGGACAGAAGCTGAACCCGTAGGCCTTGATCAGCAAAGTGCTCGGCTGCCAACAGGCCCACTTTCTGAGCGCCGCCTGCTCCGAGATGGGGAAGCACGACCCAAAGGTCATCCATGGCTTTGCCGATCTAGGGCATCCAGAAAATCACGGCGAAGGCGCTCCTCGCCAAAGCGCTGACGGATGAAACGAGCCTCGCCACCAAGCTGTTGGCGCTGACCCTCATTGAGCAGCAAAGACTCGAGGGTCGTCACCCAACGTCGCGCCGAGGCATCGGCGGGTAATAGATATCCATTGCGTTCATCTTGGATGAGATCGCGAGGACCCGTACAGCAATCACTGGCGACACAGGCACATCCAGCCGCCATCGCCTCCAGGAGCACATTGGGGAAGCCCTCAAAGCGCGAGGGGAGAACAAACAAATCAGCCCTGGCATACCAACGGGCCATGTTCCCAACCGGCCCTGGCAGCAACAACCTCGACTGCAAAACCTGATCAGAACCCAGCAGCGAGCGGAGCCAGGCCTGCTGATCCCGGCCATGCTGCGCATGCGAACTCAATCCCAGCACCACCAGATACAACTGCGGAAAGCGCTGGGACAACTGACTAAAGACCGGCATCAACCGGTCAAACCCCTTTTGATAAGCCTTGGTGCCAGCCGCCAAAATCATTGGGGCATCTGGCGGAAGCAAGGCATCCGGCAGCAGCGATGGTTGATGATCCGGCAACGGCCAGATCACAGGATTGGGCAACAACAACTGGCGTTGGGCACCACAGCAGCGGCGTAACCACTCACCAGTGGTGCTGGTCTGCACCAAATGGAGGTCAGCCCAGGGGTAGCTCAGTCGTCTCAACCAGCGCCAGGGCAAGGCCGGTGGCTTGGCGGGAGGGTAGTTCCGTTCTGAAACCAGACAGCGGAGTGGCAGACCGCGACTGGCCAGCAATAGCTTCACCGATGGCAGCACCGTCACGCCGACCGCCACCGACACCATCTCGGCCTGGAGCAGTGAACGCAACGCCAGAAGCCGTGCTGGGAAAGCCCACCACCCGAACCATTCCAACCAGATCGGCAGACGTGTCTCCTGTCTACGAACCAAACCTTCCGGCAGCGGATAGGTATCTCGCTCGGGGCCATGACGGGTGATCACGACAACGCGCCATCCGGCATCGCGACACCAGACAGCCCAGCGCAGCAACATCCGCTCAGCACCTCCAAGCTTGAGCGAATCGATCGTGAAAGCGATGGTCTGAGGCCGCAGGCTCATGCGCTGGCCGACTGAATCAAAGGATTCAAAAACCGCCAAGCTTTTTCGGCTCGATCCAACCGCAGGACCGGGAAATAGACCAACAAAATCGGCTCAACAAATGCATCAGCCTGCGGCCGGCTCATCGGCTGATCTGCAGACCAAAGGCACCGCTGCAGCCGTTCAAGCATCTGATCGGCGAATCCGCGATGGTCCTCCTGGGTGCGCTGGGCAATCGGGTCAAAGCGTTCTGCATAACTTGCGGCTCGCAAACGTTCCACCTGGACGACCACGCTGTTCAAGCCTTGGCTGTCGTTGCGATGCCAAGCCATTACCGCAGCGATAGCTAAAGCACGCATGATGTTGCGCGTCATGCGTGTTGCCGTGTTGCGGTCGATCCGAAAAGGGTCATATCGACCAGCGCAATCGAGCAACTCAGCCGCCGCCGCGTCGAGATCGGTGTGAGCCTGCAAAGCCATCAAGGCACGCAATCGCGTCAAGTGAGAGGAGATCAACAACTTGGCTCGGTTCTGCCGGTTTGGTTGCAAACAGCGATAGGTGTTGGGATCTCGCTCCAGGCTCTGAATGGTGTCCTTTAAGGCGTCAGCGCAACGACCCAGCGTGGCGGGATCCTTCTCATCGATGGCGCGATAGGTGCGCACCACGCGGCAATAACCGGTGAAGTGCAGCGGCAGCACAGCACTGGCTGCCAAAACGTCAAACATGGCGAGTTGATCTCCTCGATCGCCAGGCCGAGAACCGCGGCGAAACAGCAACTGATGCAGAACCTCTGCCTCTCCGTCTTGCTGCCAGATGCGCTCAATCAAATGGCAAGCGAGCGGGTTGTCGCCTGCTGTGAGAGCACGCGTCGCCCGAGCGGCGAGCCAATCGATCTTGCAGGGCCAAATCGATAGGAGTGCATCGAGACAAGCAACACCGTTTCGATCCATGCCGAGACGTTCCAGTGCATGGACAAGCAGCAGGACCAAGCGATCAACAACCCAGCTGACATGCAGGTCCCGTCGCACGCGATGGTATGGAACAGCCTGGGGCGGCAGGGGATCCGCCGGCATCAAGCCATGCTGATCGAGGCACTGCAGCATGGAGGCGGTTCGGCGCTCGTAGGTGAACTGCCCTGCCCGCTCAAGCCGCGCCGATCGAGACGGGCCTTCTCCACGAAGCACGTTGGACAAAGCCTCCCGAAATGCCTGCGGCTCTGGAGGGCTGAGACAGGCCACATCGGCCTGAGCCTGCAAAGACGGGATCGCCGTCGCCACCACTGGACAGCCAGCTGCCAAATACTCGAAGAACTTCATCGGATCCATGTGGCGCGTGTAGTCGTTCAACTGCAACGGCAGCAGGGCAGCATCAGCACAGGCGAGATAGGCCGGCAGATCGGCGTAGGGCTTCGGACCAAGCCAAAGCACATTCGAGTGCAGCAGCAGCCGAGCGATGTTGGTGCTGGGATCCGTCTCACCCACAGGACCGATCAACACGTAAGTCCAATCCTGTGTTGTCGCGACCAGCGCCTCGAGCATTTCCAGATCCAGTTTGTAAGCGTCGATGGCACCGATGAACATCAAGCAGGGCCCTTCGATCAGCGGCAAATCGAGTGGGCGCGGTAAAGCACCAGATAAAGCCGAGCCGAAATGGACGGCATCGGCAACATTGCCGAAGAAATGCGTGCCGGCATTGAGCGGTGCCAAAGCCTGCTGAAGCTTTGGACTCGTCGTGAAAACAGCATTCACAGCCCCACAGAGGTCGCGTTCAGCCGACTCCAGGGACGCAGCAGGCATTCCAGGCTGCGCCTGAATGCGATCCACACAGTGATAAATCGTGGCCTGAAAACGGCCCAGCTTGAGATAAAAGCGCGTGTTGGGATTGAACGTCCACAACAACGGTGTTCTCAAATCCAAGCGAAGATCAGCCCAGAACAAGGCGAGATTGAGGCTCCAACGGTTCAATCGCCCTGCAACACCGCTGACACGACCGGGCAGGACGAGGGGAGACAGCACCCAAACCCGTGAACGAACACGACGCAAGGGCCAAAGCGCTCGACGCAACCGCCGCAGAATGCGACCTCGATCCACACGATCGGACCTCGCACCGCGAACTCCAAGTGAATCGATATACAGAACCCGGTGACCGGCATCCGCGAGAGAGACAGCCACGTGCTGCTTGTTGGTCCACAGCGGATGATCCCAATCCGCCGTCGCCAGCAAGATGACATCAGCCATGGAGGTCAGGCCTCATCAAGCATGGCCATTTCGCGGAAACTTGGAGACAAAGATGTCAAGGTTTGGAAGTCTCCAGACGCTCGAATACTGCCATCAGCAACTTCATAAATACGATCGCATTTTTTCACTGTGGAGAGACGATGAGCGATCACCACCATCGTGCAACGCCGACCAACCAAATCAAGAGCTTCCATGAGATCGTGTTCGGTTTTGTTATCTAGAGCGCTTGTCGCTTCATCCAAGACCAACAACTTTGCATTGCGATAGAACGCACGGGCAAGCGACAAACGCTGACGCTGACCACCCGACAACTTCATGCCATTTTCCCCACACATCGTGTACAGCCCGTAAGGCATATCCCCCACATAATCGGCAAATTGCGCAGCCTTCAAAGCCCCCCAAACCTTTTGATCATCAATCTGATCTGGATCCTCACAAAAAGCTACATTTTCACGCACACTCGCATCGAGAAGTCGGATTTGTTGAGGAACAAAAGCACAATTGGCCTGCCAGGCTGGCATTTCCTCATCCGAAACTGGAAGACCGTCAAGCAGCAATTCACCAGACTCAGGCTTAAACAATCCCAGCAAAAGATGGGCCAGAGTCGTCTTACCGCTTCCCGTCTTCCCGACCAAAGCAATGCGAGAGCCCACAGGAATAGATAGATCAACATGACGCAGAATCGTTGAGCCTGAAAGTCCGTAGGAATAACTCACATCCCGCAGCTCAATCAGGCGTCGAGGCATCACGCCATCGGGCGAGGGAACAACAGGATCATTCAGCGCTAATCGCGTGGGTCGCATACACAACAGCTCAAGGGCATCTTTCACTTCAGGCAAACCACCACGCAACCGATTCAGGCTGCGAAACATCGATTGAAGTGGACCAGAAATTCGCAACAACACGACAAGCACCGTGGCCAACTGCGGCATCGCGTCACGCAGTTGATCGGCATTTCCGGTCGCCATAGCTGGCGCAAGCCCGACTAAAAATAAAATCGTGATACCAGAAGGTTCAATCAGAAATTTGGGGACATTAGGCAGGAGATTAGCCAATCGATCATTACGTTTCGCAATCGTGCCGTCCCGCATAAAGCGATTGACAAAGAATTGATGAGAGGAATACAATTGAATATCACGAATCGAGCGAAGAGACTCCGAAAAAGTCAACCGAATCCTTCGCGTGTAACGCATCTTCTGCCTCAGAAATAGCCTCAAGTAAGGAGTGATGATCAATGACGCGATCAGGTACGCAATCAACAGAAATACGAAAATTGAAATCGCCTGACCACCAAGGGCGAAGGCAACGCCAACAAGCAAGGCGGAAACACTGATTAAATTACCGGTGATCGCGATCATTGGAGAGATCACCGCAGACGTGACACGGGTCAATATCCTGTTAAAACGCTCAGAAAGAACAGCTGTCCGCTTGTGTGTATAGAACTCATAATTCTGAAGCAGTAAATTGTTATAAACCTTGTTCACCAAATCGGACCAAATATCTGCAGAGAGCAACGCTTCCAACAATGCCACACCAAAGCGCACTGCCGAAGCGAACCAAAAGGCTGCGATCAACAACCCAACAATCCAACCAGCTTGGTCAAGAAAACCACCACCAAAAAAACGAATACCTGGAATCTGATCATCTAACTTTGCACCGGCCAACAGCCCAACCAACCGCGCCAACAATCCCACCAATATGATATCTATAACACCCTGAAAAAGAGAGGCAAATAAAACAACAACGAGAAACTTTCGCCTCTTTGGAGACAACTCACGCAAAAGACTGCTCAACTCATTCCAGGTCTGGCTCTGCAACAAGGGCATAGGAGGGTCTGATCTCTTCGCCGGGAACGAATTTGAACGGAATTATTGTGTCTCTTTGAGTTAAGCGGGCAGCTCAGAGCTTTCAGTGGGAGTTCGGCCAGCCGGGCAACCGATCGACCACCCGCTTAAACCGCTGCAGAAACTGGCGCCATCGCAACAGCCAGGTTGGTGGACTAGTCAGAAAAGCATCAGCTGAGCCTTGCTGCTGAAGCTGATCAAGTTCGCCCAAAACTTCACGCCAACGCTGCTTCAGCCTTGATTCGTCGCTGTCTTCTAAAAGCATCGCAAGCGTCTCGGCTGGCGGGCGCCAATGCGGTGGATCGGCCACAGCAGCCAAGATCCGACTGAGATCATGGGACAGGCAGCCGCACCCAATCTGATGCGCTGTCCTGCCAGGATCACAATGATCGGCAAGGGCGTGGTTGAGGCTCGTGAAGACCACACAACCACAGGCCATCGCTTCAAGCGGCGGTAGTCCAAACCCCTCCGTCACCCCACGTCCTCGCCAGTACTCAGCTGAGTCGTAGAGATAGACCCGCGACCGGTTGAACAATCCCACCAGATCATCCACCCAGCCCGTCTGTACCTCCACATTCAAGCCCTGCTGCCGCAACGCAGGTACAAGCTGCTTGAGCACGTAATCACTACTTTTACGAGCCTGAACGAGTACATCGATGGACCGATCGCAACCGCGAGTGTCAGCGCGATCTCCTCGCTCCAGCCACTGCGACTCGAGCGCATTGGGCGTCAGAAACAGGGGATTGCGAGGGGCCCGATTACCCCAATACCCGAGTGTGTTGCGACTCACCGCCAAGACAGGCACTCCTGGCGGCAGGTCGAATCCATACCCACTGCTATGGGCGTGATAAGCAACCCTCTGTCCACGCAGTCGATGGATCAAGCGAGGCACATCAAACCCCCAACTGACGATCCAAAGCACGTGATCATCTGAGAAACCCTGTCTCAGAAGATCATCCAAAAAACCACAATCGTCTCGTTTCTCCCGATACGTGACGATCTCCGTCGTGCATAGCCCGGCTAAAAGCCGGGCTGTCTGTAATTCAACGCTCAGCCCTCCACATCGGAACCTCCGGCTGGTGCCGGGGACCAGAAAACGAACCAGCGTTGTGGACACAAATCAAGCAGCCGCAGCCTCCGTGCTGCCGGTGCGCTCACGACGCGTCAAGAAACCGAACAGAACCTTGCCAATCGCTGCAATGAGGTTCCCTTCCAGTTCCTTGAACATGTTCATATTGAGATGGAACGCATGATTGGCTTCCTCCACAATGCGGTCTGCTGTGCCCTGATCGATGGGCAGCTCATCCATCGTTGAGCGGTAATTGGTCTTGAACGCCTTTTCGTCAGCGATGTCGTCGAAGACATAGAAATGCAGACCGTCGTCACCCTTCATATTCATCGCTTTCTGAGCAATGTTTTTGAGGATTTGTCCACCGGAGAGATCACCCATGTAACGGGTGTAGTGGTGACCGACCAGCAGCTCTGGAGACTCCTTCGCGATGGCATGAATACGATCGACATAGGCGGCAGCGGAAGGCGAGGGTTGGATTTGATCCTTCCAGGTGTCGCCGAAGTAGTAAGCGAGATCCCTCTCCAAGGACTCACGACGGTTCAACTGCTCCATGCCGACAGGACCCACCACCGGGTGATCGGTCAGCTTGCCAACTTCCTCCTCCATCGCTGAGTAAACGAAAAAGAGGTCGGCAACCAACTTGCGGTAGCTGGCCTTGTCGACCACACCTTTCAGGAAGCAGCTCACGAAGCCCGTGTTTTCGGCCATCGTGTGGGCCTTCTTGGTGCCTTCACGAAGCTGAGCAGCCAAAGCAACAGACATGGTCGACATGCAGATGGGCAGTCCGTTGACCTTATAAGGAGAGACGGAACAAGCGATCCACTGAGTTGCGAAGGGTTAAGTCATTGAAGCGTCTGATGCATCGGATGCGAAAACCTGAAACAACTCATGGCAGATCTGACGAAGCAACATCACTTGCTCCGGTTGCGGCAGATGCGAGCCGGCTGGCTGCCAGTCACCAACTGTGGCCAAGCGCCAGCGCTCCCCGTCGTATGTCATCCCACGCATCAAAACTCCCAGCAAATGCACCTGCTCCTCAGCCTGATCTGAACTGAAACGCAACTGCATCAAAAGACTGCGGCACTGCAGACGAGGACTCCATCCGGGGAAATGGAAGGAGAGATCGAGAGATTCAGGCTCACTCCACTCACGGGTCTGAGCGTCATCACGCCAAGGACGAAGATTCGCCTTCGCCGCAGGGAAATGACGACGCACCAAAGTCACCGCAGATGCAAGGGCCTGGACCTGGGCCACCGTCCGCACTGATTCACCCGCGTTCACAACAGGACTCCTCACTGAATCCATGCTGCAGGGCCTGGCAAGTCGCGGCAGTTCTGGTTGAACCACGTTCACACACGACCTGGCGTTCATTCATGCGATTGGGCAGTCCTGCATCGACCATGCCCCACAAGCGGTGCACGGCAGAAGCAAATCTCCAGACGATCGACAAACCAAGCCACATCTCCACAACCAGAGCCCACAATCAAGCGCTTAAACCAACGTGTGATCCTTGCTCGTCGACGTCAAACGTTTGGCTTTGACGAATTCCGCCGAACCAACATTTCGCAGCAAAAGGCAAGCCAATGCAAGCAATATCCAACACAAAACAAAGATTTAAACGTCCCAATACTTCGATAAAAACAATTGCAACTTAGCTTTTGCTTCCTGCTTAGCCGCTTCAGGACGCGTCAAAAGGGCGTTCTTTAAACACGAATGGGCGTCACTATCCAACGGATTCAGCAGAATATTTTGAGCAACTTGAGAAACAACCTGGGCGGCCAAACGCGCATTTGAGTTCAGATTTTCAACGATCATGTCCACTGTGACACTCTCGTGAGACTGGTGCCAACAGTCATAATCCGTCACCATACATAAGGAGGCATAAGCAATCTCAGCCTCCCTCGCCAAACGCGCCTCAGTGTGATTGGTCATGCCAATCACAGCACCACCCAAGGCTCGATACATTTCAGATTCGGCACGCGTTGAAAAAGCCGGACCCTCCATACAGACATACGTTCCCCCGTCATGGAGCGAGCGATCCCCAAGTTCCAACTGATGAATTGACTCTAATAAAAGATGACGAAATTGAAGGCAAAATGGATCTGCCATCGCCACATGAGCCACCACACCTCCTTCAAAGAAAGTGGCTGGACGATTGCGGGTGCGATCAATAAATTGATCAGGAACTAGGATGTCAAGCGGCTTAATTCTTGGCTTCAAGGAACCAACGGCCGAAGCAGAAAGCAACCATTTAACATTCAAATAACGCATCGCCCAAACATTAGCCTGATAAGGAACCTCTGATGGATTCAAACAATGACCCTGTCCGTGTCGAGCCAGGAAAGCAACCTCTTGCCCATTCAATAAACCAAGCTTAATCACATCAGAAGTCGCACCGAATGGCGTCTCAATCCGAATATCTTCAAGAGGTTCCATTCCTGGCATCTTGTACAAGCCACTACCACCAAAAACGCCAAGACGCGCAACAGAATCTGAAATCATAGAATCAACTCTAAACCAAATTTGATGGTTTAGTTTACAGGAAAGAAAGCAAATCGTCTAGGCAGAAGCGGGAAACTAGAATCGAAATCCACCAGCCACATCCACGGATCAAACACGTGCAAGCAGGCGCTGAATGGGCATCAATTTTGCCATCGAACTTGCGTAACAAGCTGGTTGAGACATAACAAGACGATGCTTCGAAAAAACGCTAAAAATAGCAATGAGGTGAGGCTCAAACTTCAACGATCAACAGATGCCTGTGTGACATGGGTCCTCTCTGTTAGCATGAATCTAAATATTGTCGAAATGTCATGAATATCAATGGACAACCCTGGAAAACAATCTGGTTAGAGCCAGACGGGTCAGGCGTCGGCGTGATTGATCAACGGGTTCTACCTCATCGCTTTGAGATTAAAAAACTCTCTACACAGCACGATGCATTTGATGCAATCCGATCGATGGTTGTACGTGGAGCCCCATTAATTGGTGTCACCGGAGCCTACGGACTCATGCTTGCCCTTCAAGATGATCCAAGTGATCAAGCCTTAGATGCTGCCTGTCAAACTTTAAATTCAAGCCGCCCTACAGCTGTCAATCTGTCGTGGGCGCTAAAAAGAGTCAAAGATCGTGTCTCACTTTTACCGCCAGAGCAAAGAGCATCTGCGGCCAAACATGAAGCCAATTTAATTGCAAATGAAGATATTGAGATGTGTTCTGCCATCGGTGATCATGGACTATCTTTATTCCAAGAACTTTTAAAGCAACGAGAAGCCGAGAAGAGAGACGAGCCCCTCAACATCCTCACCCATTGCAATGCAGGTTGGCTCGCAACCGTCGATTGGGGTACAGCCCTTGCTCCCATCTATAAAGCGCATCGCAATGGGATCAACATTCATGTTTGGGTGGATGAAACCCGACCCAGAAATCAAGGTGCTTCACTGACAGCATATGAGCTTGGCCAGGAGGGTATTTCCCATACGGTCATTGTTGATAATGCCGGTGGACATCTCATGCAACACGGCTTAGTCGATGCCGTGATTGTCGGAACAGATCGAACCACACGCTGTGGAGATGTATGCAACAAAATAGGAACTTACCTGAAAGCACTAGCAGCACATGATAACAACATTCCTTTTTATGTGGCCTTACCCGCTTCAACCATTGATTGGAGCATTACAGATGGCATCAAAGAGATTCCGATTGAGACAAGAAATGCCAAAGAAGTCACTCATATTCAAGGACTTGATCATGATAACAGCGTCACAATGGTCCAATTAACCCCATCAGAAAGCCAAGGATTAAATCCCGCTTTTGATGTGACTCCTGCACGCCTGATCACAGCATTAATCACGGAACGTGGCATCGTCAATGCAACGGAAGCAGGCCTAAAAAGGATCTATCCCCATTAGACAGCGGCTGGTCAGTTTAAACAATGAAGTGTAGAATTTGTTTCCGCAATTCAACGCCCCAGAGGACTGGTCATGCCGATGACAACCAACGTCTTGAATTGCCAGAACAGATGGGACGAAGCGGAGGCTAAAAAAACCATTGAAAATTATGCCAATTTAGGAGTCAACGAAGATATCGCTCTAAGAACTTATTCAGCTCGACTGCTTGGCTCAGATCCACAATTAGTCTTGCATGGTGGAGGCAACACCTCCGTCAAGACATTCCAAAAAAATCTTCTAGGCGAATCGATTCAAGTGCTATGTGTAAAGGGGTCTGGCTGGGATTTAGCCACCATCGAACCAGAAGGTCACCCCGCAGTCGCGTTAGAGCCGCTTCAGATTCTTCGAAAACTCAACCAATTAAGTGATGAAGACATGGTGGCAACCCAGCGAAAAAATTTACTTGATATTAAATCCCCCAATCCATCCGTTGAAACATTACTCCATGCCTTTTTGCCGGATAAATTTGTAGATCATACACATTCCACGTCCTTACTTGCCATTGCAGATCAACCTAATGCCGCCCAAATATGCCAAGAAATCTATGGGAATCGAGTCGCAATCGTTCCCTATGTCATGCCTGGCTTCGACCTTGCAATTGCTGCTGCAAAAGCCTATGAAGCCGCGCAAGAGGAAGCCACTAATAAGGGAACAAGACTCGATGGAATGATCTTACTCAAGCACGGAATATTTTCATTCGGAGAAACCGCAAAAGAAAGCTACGATCGCATGATCGAGCTTGTCAATATCGCCGAAGAAAGGATCAAAAAAAGCGACGTGACCTTTCAACGCGAACGTCGATCGGAGAACACTACTCATCACGAAAATATAGGGCTAATTCTGCCAATTATTCGAGGAATGATTGGCAGAATTAGTGCTCTAGAAGGGCATTCCAAGCACTGGATCCTTGCACACCGAGATACAGATTTAGCCTTAATGATTGCCAACCACAACAACCTGGATGATTTTGCCAAAAGAGGAGTTGCCACTCCGGATCACGTGATCAGAACAAAGGCTTTTCCCTTAATCCTTCCAGCGCTTCCAGATAGCTTTACAGCGAAAACATACAACAATTTTCCCAACATAAACACAGAAATTGCCAATGAATTATCTATATGGATCGACAATAGCTGCCGGGCAATCACACAATACATCGATGAGTACAAAGCATACTTTCAGAGGCAAAATGCGCGCGTGGGGGGAGGGAAAACAATGCTTGACCCTCTCCCAAGACTGCTCATTTTGCCTGGTTTTGGATTTATTGGTTTAGGAACCAGCCTTGCCCAGGCAAACATTGTTAATGATATTGGGGAAGTATGGGCTACAACGCTTGCTGGAGCGGAAGCCGTTGGTCATTTCAGACCCGTCAGTGAAGATGACACCTTTGATCTGGAGTATTGGAGCCTCGAACAAGCGAAGCTTGGCAAAAGCAAGGAACAAGAGCTCGCCCGACAAATCGTTGTGATCACAGGAGGCGCAAGCGGAATCGGATCAGCTGTAGCCAAAGAGTTTGCCAAGCAGGGAGCAGAAATCGCCATCCTGGACATCAACCAAGAGGCAGCCATAACAACTGCATCTCAGTGCGGCAAGAATGCGATTGGCATCGGTTGCGATGTCACAAATCCCAGATCAGTATCTGATGCCATCCTCAAAGTGACCACACATTTTGGCGGGCTAGATCTTGTGGTGAGCAATGCAGGTGCGGCTTGGAATCAGGCGATATCAAACATGAATGACAACATCTTAAGACAAAGCTTTGAACTAAACTTCTTCTCACATCAACACGTATCACAAGCGGCAGTCGCGATCTACAAACTTCAAGATAGCAGCGCAAATCATCTGACTGACAGTCCCAAGATAGGTGGATGCCTCTTATACAACGCCAGCAAGCAAGCCTTAAATCCTGGGCCAAATTTTGGAGCTTATGGAATCGCCAAAGCAGCACTCATTGCACTGATGCGTCAATATGCGCTGGAAGAAGGATCGAACAATATTCGATCCAATGCCATTAACGCTGACCGCATTCGATCTGGCTTACTCGATGCCGAAATGATCAGCACCCGATCAAATGCTCGCGGAATCAGCGAAGAAGAGTACATGTCTGGCAATTTGTTAAAGCAAGAAGTACGCAGCAGTGATGTTGCTGAAGCGTTTGTTGCCCTCGCCAAAATGCAACGAACCACTGGCGCTCTGGTCACTGTGGATGGCGGCAATGTCGCTGCAATGGTCAGATAAACAACCAATCACTACTTCTTGGTTTTGGCATAGGTGTCCGCCAGATCAAATGAGCACGTTCCAATGACCTGTCAACGGTTGGATCGCCTCAACCAGACTTGATGAACCAAAACACAACACAACCAATCACCGAATCAATCCGTCCCGCATTGATCCAGTCGCCGTCCCTGCTCCAACGCTTGGCTCGTTATGGAGCGGTCGGCGTTGTGGCCGCTGCCGTCCATGCCGCAGTTTTGCTTGGACTGGGCCGCGTGATTCCGCTCTGGCTGGCCAACCCGTTCGCCTTCCTGACCGCGTCATTGGCCGGCTATCTCGGCCATGCCTTGGTGACGTTTCGCGAGGAAACCGGTGGACAGCGTTTTGCCCGTCGCTGGTTGCTGCTGCAGTACGGCGTGAACCTCAGCGTTTGCGCTGTTCTTCCGCTGCTGATGTCCGGCTGGGCCCCAGCACTCTTGCAAACGCTGGTGATGGTGTTCACGCCCACAGTGCTCAACGCCTTGATTTGGAGCCGAGCCGCCCGTTTTAGTGCCCGTTATCTCCGCGCTGAAGGGCACGAGCCACACATCCATGCCGACGATCTCGGCCTGGCTGCTGAAGTCGATACCGCCATCCTCGATCTCGTCCGAGCTGGCTCTCTCGATGGGGCCAGCTTGCTCGTCGATGGCCCCACTGCAGAGACCGCGGTTCAGGCTTGGCAACGGCAGGCATCCACTGCAGGGATCTGTCTCCATCTCTGTTTGACAGAAGGACCAGCGACGCCGGGCTGCCCTGATCTCCCCGCCAGCTTTGGTCA
>NZVB01000054.1 GCA_002701375.1 Cyanobium sp. NAT70
TTGGCTCGCCAGATGATTCAGCTTTCTGGCTTCAGTGTGCGTGATACAAGTAATCCTTGCGGAGAGATTGCTATTGAATTCAGTGGTCTGAGGCCGGGAGAGAAGTTGTTTGAAGAGCTTCTAATTAGCGCAGATGACAGCCCGACTGATCATCCATTAATTAGTCAGGCTCGTGAAGGTTTTATTGCTGCGGATCAGCTAGATGTTTTAATGGCTTCCCTTCTAAAGGCTATTGATGCCAGAGATGTTGAGAAGGTTCTGGATGTTTTGGTCAGAATTGTTCCTGAATACAAATCAAATGTTCGTCCCATTTCCCTGAGTTCTCCCATGGATGGAGATGAACTTGGCCCTTCTGCAGCGTGAGCAATTTCAATTGATGCGCATAAAAAAACTCCGCTTGGTAGGGCGGAGTTGCTCAGAAATATGTTGAAGTTGAAAGAGTAGAACTCAACTCAGGCGGAACCTACTCCGACATAGGACCCATAGAAGAAGAGGCCTACGACGAATAGAACAGCCATACCTCCGGCTGTAGCGACAAGCCAAAGGGGCAGAGGCCCTTCGGTCCAGCGGCTACGCCAAGGCACAGCAGGACGGCCATCAGGCAGACGATCGGGAATACGACCATCGGGGAGATTGGACTTCTTACCGCTCATGGTTGGCCTCAGTTGAAGAAGTAGCTGGAGAAGAGCACGCCAGTTGTGAAAATGAAGAGCAAGCCGAGATAAAGGCTGGTGCGGTTCAGTTCAACCGGCAGGTTGTTGGGGTTTTGGTTGCGCTGCATGGGTGTGGAGAATCAGCGGCGGACAAACTGCATAGCAGCCAGGGCACCCAGGAAAAACACCGTGGGGATGCCTAGGGCATGCAAGGAAAGCCATCGCACCGTGAAGATCGGGTAATTGCGTGGCGTGGTCGGGGATGGGGTCGAGGTCATGATGGATCTCAGTTCTTAAGGCGCAGGTCCAGCTGGGACTTGCCTTCATAGCGTTGGCTCACCACAGGAGCCTTCAAATCAGCTGCCTGGAAATAGCTGTCAGGACGGGGCGTCCCAAAAGCGTCATAGGCAAGGCCTGTGCTTACAAAAAGGAACCCAGCCAGGAAAATCGCAGGAAGGGTGACAGCGTGGATCACCCAGTAGCGGATGCTTGTGATGATTTCGAAGAACGGACGTTCCCCGGTTGAACCGGCGGCCATCTCAACTCCCTGATCAGTTCGGAGATCTTAAGCGGTGGTGCCGGCTCAATGGCGGGAGAGTTACAGACCGTCAGCCCACCCAACGAAGAAGGGAGCCTCGCTCGCCTAATGCGAATGCCTTGCCGTCAGGCAGGAAGACCAAGCGGGTGAAATTGCTTGGAGTGGCGCTGCCCACGGGGTCCTTCTTCCAGCTACTGCCATCGTCATCGCTGACCAGAAGGGTGCCGTTGCCACCCCCAGCCCAAATTCGACCCTTCTGATCCCAGGCCATATCTAGGTATCCATAACCGTTGGTGATCGGAATGACCGGCTTGCTCCAGCTCTCAGGATCATTGCCATCTGGATTGAAGCGCATCTGCGCGCCCCTCGTCACCATCCACATCAGTCCATCGGGCTGGTACCCCATGCTTTGAAGTCGCTGGCTGCTGACTCTTTGGTGCACCTGCCAGATGGATTGGTCCGGATTCCAAGTTGAAAAGAAGTTCCCGAGACTGCTCACGCTGACGTAGCGGCCGTCTTCCGCTCTGCGTAGGTCGCGTACAGCACCAGCGGCGTCGCTGACTTCTGCCTGCCATGACTTGCCCGCATCAGAGGTGCGGTAGATCGCACCGACATTGGTGGCCAGTTCTGCTTGCTTGGAGCCAAGGGCCGTGATCAGGTAAGGATCACCGGGCAATTTGGTGTCGAGCAGTAGACGAGTCCAGTTGCGGCCTGCGTCATCGCTATGGAGAAGGAGCCCAGGCTGACCAGCGATCCACCCTTCTTTTCCTGCAAAAGCAATACTGATGAGTCGGAAATTTTCATCCGAAGGTAGATCGAGTTCACGCTCCTCCCAGCTAGCACCTCCATCAGCAGTTTCCATGACAAGGCGATTGCTGCCCACCATGAACCCGTGGTCTGAATCAGTGAAGGCAACATCAAGGGGTGAAGCGCTGTTGCTCAGCTCAATCGCTTGCCACGGGCTTGTGGAGGCCGCTGGCAGGCTGGTGGTCACACAGCCACTAAGACCCAGCGCGAGGGTGAAGCTGAGCACCAGGCTCAGAAAAGGGCGTAGAAAAGACATCAGCGCAGGGAATACAGAGACAAGAAGAAGGCGACGGCCAAAGCGAAGCCACCAAAAATCAGCACGTTCTTCTGGCCGGGAGTGAGTACGTTCACTCCTAAGCCAAATTTGAGATTTTCTTCGAAGCCGCTTGGCTTGTTGCGTGGGCCAATGTCGCGGAATGCTGGCATTGGGCTACGGCAGACCGGGCAGCGAAACTTGCTTGGATCCAGGCTCAGGAAGGGAGTTTCCGGAGTGATGTTGTACTTACGGATACCCTCGCTTGGGTCATATACGAAGCCGCAGCTGCGGCATTCAAAACGGTGGGTGTCTGGATTCTCAATGACCTGCTCTGAGTCGGCGCTGTCCTCCTCCGTCAGCTGTTCAATGACCTGCTCGGTCGGCTGCGGATCCTGGTCCATCCTTCGAATCCCGTTGCGGCGCCGGCACTCTATCCAGATCAGTGTGCAGTCAGTGCCAGAATGCTCCAAGCTTGTTGAGAGGATAGAGCTCCCAGATGTTCGTTCTTCCCGGGTATGACGCCTTCCTGGGCTTTCTGCTGATCGCAGCTGCAGTCCCAGTACTGGCTTTGGTTACCAATGCTTTGGTGGCTCCACGCTCCCGGCAAGGAGAGCGCCGGCTGACCTATGAGTCCGGCATGGAGCCTGTCGGTGGTGCCTGGATTCAATTCAATATCCGCTATTACATGTTCGCCCTGGTCTTCGTCATCTTTGATGTGGAGACAGTCTTTCTCTATCCCTGGGCCGTTGCCTTCCATCGCCTAGGGCTTCTGGCCTTCATCGAGGCACTCGTTTTCATTGCGATCCTNGTGGTGGCTCTGGCCTACGCCTGGCGTAAAGGCGCACTNGAGTGGAGCTGAATCANATGAGCTTGACCCCATCTACTGATTCTTCGATCGACGCNCTGAGAGACCTGCGTGCCGCCAGTTGCGGACCCACTGGNGCCCCNGAGATCACNAGCGGNCTTTCNGAGAATGTCATTCTNACCAGCCTTGANGATCTNCATAACTGGGCTCGTCTNAGCAGNNTNTGGCCACTTCTNTACGGCACNGCTTGCTGTTTTATTGAGTTTGCGGCCNTGATTGGCTCNCGNTTTGATTTNGATCGATTCGGCCTGGTGCCCCGCTCCAGNCCGCGNCANGCGGATCTNCTGATNGTGGCTGGCACNGTGACCATGAAGATGGCTCCGGCACTTGTTCGCCTTTACGAGCAGATGCCTGAGCCTAAATATGTGATTGCCATGGGGGCCTGCACCATTACCGGTGGCATGTTTTCTGCTGACTCAACCACGGCCGTTCGCGGAGTTGACAAGTTGATTCCTGTAGATCTTTATCTTCCCGGCTGCCCTCCCAGGCCAGAGGCAATCTTTGATGCAGTGATCAAGCTGCGCAAGAAAGTCGGTGACGAGAGCATCGCTGAGCGCGGTATGCAGCAGCAGACCCACCGCTATTTCACTGTTGAGCACAGCATGATCGCTGTTAACCCCTTGGTCGATGGACGCTATTTGCGAGCAGAGACCCAACAGCAGGCTTTGGCAGCGGCAGAGGCCGTTTCACCTCTCAACCTTGCTCCAGCCAAGCAAACCCAGTCGCTGAAGTCATGACCGATACTCCAGTCAGCAATGTTCCTGATCTGCCTCAGGCAGGGCCGCTCTCCCAGTGGCTTGATTCCCAGGGCTTTGATCACACGGTTTTGCTACCCGACCATCTTGGAATTGAACGCATTGCAGTGGAGCCTTTGGCTCTTCCTGTAGTAGCTACAGCACTGAAGTCTCAGGGTTATGACTACTTGCAAGTGCAGGGGGGGTATGACAACGGCCCAGGCGAGCCTTTAGTGAGTTTTTACCATTTACTAAAGATGGGGAGCAGCGATGGCAACTCCACATCCGAGGTGCGTCTTGAGGTATCGCTGCCCCGAGATGGTGATCTAACCGTTCCCTCACTTTATCCACTTTTCCGTGGGGCCGACTGGCAGGAGCGTGAAACTTTTGATTTGTTTGGAATCCAATTCAGTGGACACCCTCATCCCAAACGTCTGCTGATGCCGGAGGACTGGGTGGGTTATCCCCTGCGCAAGGATTATGTGCAGCCAGATTTCTACGAGCTTCAGGACGCTTTTTGATTAATCAAGTAGTCGTTAGTTTTATGCTGGCACTCGTCTTTACGTGAAATCCGGTGGTCTCCTCATTAACTACTTGGGACAAGCGTGGTCAGCATTGCTTTCGTTTGTATTTATTCCATTTTATATTAAATACTTGGGGCCTGAGTCTTATGCGCTTGTTGGCTTTTATGCCGTATTCCAGGCATGGATGTCGATACTTGACTCGGGTTTGTCTCAGTATATTCAGCGAGAGGCAGGGCGAATAGGGGGTCAGATCTGGCAGAAGGATGCATATTTTCTTCGACGCTATTTGGCGCGACTTGTATTTTTGTCTGAAGGCGTTGCAGTTGCTTTGTCCGCGGTTTCGATAGCAATAGGCTTTTTTTTCTCTCTTTACTTTGCAGGAACTTGGTTCCAAGCGGATCTGATTCAACCAGCTCTAATAAAAAAAGCTATTGTGCTTATGTCGCTAGCTATTGCAATCAGATTTTTTGAGTCTTTTTATAGGGCTGTATTGCTGGGCTCTCAAAGATATTGGTTTGTCAATCTACACACCATTGTTTTTTCAACCTTGAGGAGCTTTGGCGCATTGTTGTTGCTAGTTTTTTTTAATGTTGATGTTGTTTCTTTTTTTTGGTGGCAGTTGTTTATTGCTGCTTGGTCTGTTATCGCGTTTAAGGCTTATTTATTATTTAGGCTTGGAGTCCCTTTGGGGGTCTGGCTTAGATCAAGCCCAAGCCCAAGCTCAGCAATATCATTCAAACCCAGTCCAATGACTTTTGCAAAAGGTGCATATGGTTTGGCTCTTCTTTCAACATTGATTTTCCAAGCAGACCGGGTTGTCCTTTCGCGAGTTCTCCCCATGTATGAATATGGATACTTTTCAGCGGCTGCTGGTCTTTCAGCGATCATTCTCTTGATGATTGCACCGGTGTCTGCTTACTTCTTCCCACAGCTGTGCATTGCATATGAGTCTAATAATCGGCAGATATTCAGACAGTTCTTCTGTCTTGGTACGCAAATTATCGTAGTGACAACGGGTTCAATAGCATTTATGAGTTCCATGATTTCTGAGCAAGCTTTATTTGCCTGGAGCCAGGATGCGCTGATGGCAAAGTCCATTGCCCCGACTCTTTCTTTTTTGATGTTAGGAAATTTTCTAAATGTACTCACTTTTATGCCGTATTTAGCATTATTGGCAGCTGGAAATACAGTCCGTTGGTTGCGCATATATATGCTTTTTGCGCTTTTGTACGTGTCAATCTTGTTTTTAGTGGCCCAAAGCTATGGCGCTCTTGGTTCTTCAGCGTCCTGGTTCTGCATGAACCTTTGCCTAGTATTTGTTGTTTCGAGATTTGGTTTTGAAGGGTTCACTTCTGGTTTTTGTAGAGATTGGCTTTTGCGTAGCATCATTTACCCTGTATTATCAGCCCTCTCGGCGGCCACTATTTGTGGAATTGGAATGAAGCAGTTGGAATACTTGTCAAGGCTGGAATTTCTATTTCTTTTTGTGCTGGCAGTCTTCCTGGTTTCTATTTGCGCATTGTTTTTTGCCAGAGATTTGCGCAGTCATGTTCTCAAAAAAATCGTCTTCTTGTCGGCATAGCTCGATTCGAATCAATAATCACATTGCGCGATCAATTTGCTTCTGTCTACTGGTAGGTTGATTGCTTCTTATTGATTTGCGGTTAGGGCTGTGGCTTTGTTGACGGTTTGTGTTCCCTGTTTTAATGCTTCACGTACGATTGAAGTTGCGATCACGTCCTTGTTAAGTCAGACATTTCGTGATTTTGAGTGCATTGTTATCGACAACTGTTCAGTCGACAATACTTTCAATATCTTGGCTCGGCTTGTCTCGGGAGATTCGCGATTTAAATTAATTAGAAATGATGTAAATCAGGGCGCTGCTGATTCGTTTTATAGGCTTGGCATGATGGTCCAAACAGAATATATGTGCTATCTATCATCGGATGATTACTTCGCTTCAGACTATCTGGAAAGAGCATTAGCTCTTTTGGTCGCTAGCCCAAGTGTAGTTTGCGTTACTGGGCGAACCTTGAGGTTCAGGGCTAATGGCTTTTCACGTTACTCGGATGGAACTTTCTCGATTAATGATCGTTGCTCAAAGGCAAGAATGGGTAAGTATCTCGAGGCGGTAACTGATAATTCAAGATTTCACGGGGTATATCGTTCCTCGACTATTCAGAAGATTAATTTGAAAATGACTTTGTTTGCTGGTGATCTCGCTTTCACTCTTTTGACGCTAAGGGAAGGCGCTCACATTGAAATCAAAAGCAATTCGCCAATGGTTTGGCGAGAGCTGCCTTCAGGGATGGCCAAATACTTCCCAGGCGGCTCACTGTTTTCATTGAAAGCTATTGGGCTGCTTCTTTTTCCGGCTCGGAGCCTGGTCCTTGTTGTAATGAGGCGACTTAGATTGGATGAAATCTTTTATCTGTTGCCAAATCTCCTCTGGATTAATACAGTGCTTTTCTATTCTGTCCTTATGAATTACGCGTCTACTATAAAGGCGAAATTCCAGCGAAATATTCCTGCAGATTCATGATTGCGCTTAGGCTTAACTTTGCCGTCTTTTTGTGAATTTCGTCTGATTTCTGTTGACTTGGCTTGTTGCGTTGAACCACTACTTCTGCTCTCGATAGAACCGCATGACCGCCAGAGAAAGGCTGCGGGGGTCATGTCGCAGAGTTCCCTTACTAGAGCGGCCTTGACTGCGCTGATGGGAGCCTTGCATGGAAGCCAGCATTACTTGATAACCCTCTTTGCCTAGAGCTTCAAGATCACACTTCACCGGGTCAGCCCCGCGAGCGCGGTAGTACTCCAACTCAGGCCCAGAAGGAAGAGAGTCCTGTGCCAATACTGCAGAAAAAAGTCTCTCTTCCACGCCAAGACTGGCTAACTGAGCCTCGATTGCGCGTAGATGCCCGCTGACATCAAGACCATCGGTCTCCCCCGGTTGGGTCATCAAATTACAGATGTAAAGACGCGGAGCATTGGAGCGACCGATTGCATCCACAATCTCAGGAACCAGCAGATTGGGAAGCAGAGATGTGTACATGCTTCCTGGCCCGAGCACGATCAAATCGGCATGGGCAATAGCCTCAAGTGCTCGAGGAAGGGCGGCGGGACGTGCGGGAGTGCAGCCAAGCCTCACGATGGGACTTTCGGCATGTCCGATGGAGGATTCACCCTCCAGTCGGCGGCCATCCTCCAGCTCGGCCCACAGCCGTACATCAGCACTCGTGGCAGGTACCACCTGTCCTTGAACCGCCAGCACTTTGCTGCTTGCAGTGATGGCTGTCTCCAAATTGCCAGTAATAGCTGTAAGAGCAGAGAGGAAGAGATTGCCGAAGCTGTGGCCTTCCAGTCCTCCCCCTGCTGTGAAGCGGTATTGGAACAGCTTGGTCAGCAGTGGTTCTTCCCTTGCTAGTGCTGCTAGGCAGTTGCGGATATCNCCAGGTGGTTGGACCCCTAGCTCACGTCGGAGCACACCGCTACTGCCGCCGTCATCGGCAACGGTGACGATGGCGGTGAGGTTGCCGCTGTAACGCTTCAAGCCGCTTAGGAGGGTTGAGAGGCCAGTGCCTCCACCAATCGCGACGATGTTGGGTCCGCGGTTGCGCCTGCGCTGGGCCAGGAGAGCATCGACAAGAGCTGTGTCCTTCTGCGGTGCCAGTGCCTTCTGAATCGACCCAAAACTGCGACTTTGGCCTAGCAGTACCAGTACCGCTCCAAGCAAGAGCACCAAGGGACCAGTGAATTCGCGGCCCACTCCTGCTAAGAGCCTTAGCAGGTCCTCAATTGTGGTCAGGGTCCAATAGATCGGCTTGAGATCAGCCCAGATCGCAGCTCCAAGAAGGGCCAGGACAAAGCCCAGGGCGGAGGTCAGCACCCACCGCTTGACTACCAGACCAGGCTGCAACCACTGCACAGCACGGCGAGACCGCTGGACTAATTCCTCACGGCGGGATTGTTCAGCAAGCCGCTGACGCATCGTGCTGGCCTAGGCAGCATCAGAACGGCACTGTAAGGAGATGAACAAGGACTGTCCCCCCTCATCCCCGGTTGTGGAGTTGCGCAATCTCAGCCTTAAGCGAGGTCAGCGCACGATTCTTGATGGCATTGATCTAAAACTGGAGGCCGGCCAGAGCCTGGCGATCGTGGGGCCTTCTGGCGCTGGAAAGACAACGATTTTGCGACTCCTCGCCGGCTTGGAGCTGCCTAGTTCAGGGGAATTGTTTCTGTTCGGTCACCGTCAGGACTACCTGCGGTTGGATCAGTGGCGACCTCCAGATGTACGGCTGGTTTCCCAAAACCCTGCGCTGCTTGGTTCGCTGTCGGTTTTGCAGAACGTTGGATTTTTACTTTTTCGCCACAGCGTCTTGTCTGAGCGTGAGATCCGTGAGCGGGTAGCCCGTTGCCTTGAGGCGGTTGGTCTGGCCGGTACAGAGAACCTGATGCCATCTGAGCTTTCTGGCGGGATGCAGAAGCGTGTGAGCTTTGCCCGGGCCATGATCGATAACCCTGAAACCGAATCAGAGACTCCACTACTGCTGTTTGATGAGCCAACGGCGGGTCTTGATCCAGTTGCATCAACACGAATTGAGGATCTGATGGTCACCACCACTCAGCTCAGCCGAGGCAGCTCAGTGGTGGTGAGTCATGTTTTGAGCACCATTGAGCGATCTGCCCGGCAAGTGGCTCTTCTTTATGACGGCAAGCTCCGCTGGCAGGGGTCGGTGGAGTCCTTCCGCTGCGCAGACAATCCTTATGTCGTTCAGTTCAGAACGGCTAGCCTCTGCGGACCGATGCAGCCCCAGGAGCTGTGATCAGCTGATGCGCCGCAGCGTTCGAGAGGCCACCATCGGATTTTCTCTGCTTGCTGCACTTGTGGCGGGCCTGGGTCTTTGGTTTTGGCTCAGCGGTGTGGTGTTTGGTCAGAAAACCTGGTCCTTCCGC
>NZVB01000055.1 GCA_002701375.1 Cyanobium sp. NAT70
GCATCTGGTCGACCGGCTGGAGCAAGTGACGGATATGGCGCGTAGCACCCTGTCTCGCCCCTTGGAGCTTGAGCTGCCGTTGGACCCTGATCAACGTGATGCCATGGCTCAGGCCGATCCAGCCCGCTTGCGTCAAGTGTTGCTGGATCTGATTGAAAATGCAGATAAATACTCTCCTGAGTCGCGTCCAATTCGTCTGGTGATGCGTCAAGAGCCAGACAACAGTGCGATTGATGTGATTGATCAGGGCATCGGCATTCCTGAATCGGAACTCCAGCAAGTGTTTGAACGGTTTCATCGAGCCAGCAACGCGCCAGAACACAGCGGTTCAGGCTTGGGACTGTCCGTGGTGAAGCTGCTAGTTGAGGGAATGGGAGGCACGATTGAGGTGCGCAGCCGTCTCGGTGAAGGCAGCTGTTTCACCGTGCGCTTGCCTCGATGATCAGTTATTTGGTCCTCTGCTCGTTATTGATTCCGGTCAACCTTTGGGCTGCGATTACACCGCACTTGCACAGTGATTTCTCGATGAGGCTTCTGCATGGCGTGTCATCGCTCCTGCTGGTGCCGATGTTGCTGAGCCTTTGGAAAAATCGGCGGCTGTTGCAACGTTTCCCAGCCCTGATGTTGAGTGTGTTCGCAGTGGTGATGTTGGTGACCAATAGTTGGATCACCGTGATGGGGATGGGAGTTGAGTTTGGTTGGCTGGACCATGTGCTGCTGGCGGTCTCAGAAGTCAGCGTTCTGGTGTTCTTTTTGCTTGAACCACTGCCTGCAGAGGTTGAGTCTCAACCCACATCGCTGGAACGCAGCCTCTGACGGCGACCAAAACCAGCCTCGAAGAATTGGTCGATCTGCAACTTCAACAGCGGCAGGTTCGGATCTTGCTCCACCGTGAACTGCTCCACGCCATCCAACACCACGCGATTCTGATAATGGCCACTGGCACTGACCTGGCCGTAGAGATCAAAGGCAGGGCCACAACGCATCAGCACTGATCCACGCCAGATAGCGGATGGAGCCTCCCCCACGCTGTACACCACAGCAGAGGTGCCATGTCGGGGGGTGATCGCGAGTACGGGTTGACGACCTGCCATGCTGCAGCGCCAGTTCGCGTCGCTGACTGGCTGCAGCTGCCAAGCAGCGGCGGTCGCTAAATCGCCTTTCACCAACGCCAGCGCTCGGTGTTGCAGCCGCCGCATTTGCAAGCGCTGGGCCATGGCAACCCCTTGGGCTGATTCCGCCATCAGCAGCCGGACGACAACGCCAAACAGCATCAGGCCAAGCACCATGGCCAGCATCAGTTCCACCAGCGTGAACCCAGCCCTGCGATGACGACCGTCACCAGCGCAGAAGCACTTAATCCGCATTGGTGGGTTGGCAGTGGGAACTGCGTAAGGGCTGATCTGGATCCGCGTCGTAGTTGCCAGTGCGAGTGATCCCCAGGGGCAAACCGATCACCAAGCAGAGGCGTTGCGTCAGCTGCGGATGGCTGAGCACCACCAAGCCGCCATCCAAGATCAGGCCGTTCGAAGTGAAGCGGACCAACTCCGGCAGGTTGCTGTGCAGCGTTAAAGGTTGATCATCAACGTCCTGCCAGTTGATGTTCGCCCCATGGCAATGGGGCAAGCGGCTGGACTGCGGTGCTTGCCACCCTTGAGCGGTGAGCGACAGAGCACAAGGCTGCTGCGAACGCTCCGCCGCCAGTCGGCCTCGGTCCAAACCGAGACGCAGATGCCGCATGGCCGTGTNCAACACCAATGNTTCGTGATGTCGCCCTGGATGGGCGATCGCCAGCGTGGCGAGGATGCCCAGAACGGCGATGCACACCAGCATCTCCATCAGTGTGAAGCCGTGATTTCGATCGGTCACAGCTTCTCCGCGCAAAGACCGAGGCCCGCTGGCGTGAACAGCAGGCGGCGCTGCAGAGCATCTGTGCCGTGATCCGCTGGGATGGACAGCTGCAACCAAACACCATGGCCTTGCCCATCGCGCTGCCAGCTCTGTTGGAGCGATGTCTCTGCCGGTAAGGCCGCGGCGAGGGTGTGCTTCAACTGTTCAAAAGCGAACCGACAGGAGCCATCGAGCTGCAATAGCTCAGTGGGAGGAGCCATCGCCAGCACACGCTGGGTGGCCAACACACGCCGATCCAAGCGATGCAGATTGTCTTGCAGGCTGAGCCCTTGTCGTTCGGATTGAAGCGATCGTGACCATCCCTGCAGGCTTGCCTGGCTGCTGATGCCAAGGATCAAGGCGGCAACCAAGACTTCGCTCAGAGTCATCAGGGCAGCCCCACCTGCTGCACTCCGGCTTCAGACCAGGCCAGATCAATGGCTGCAGAGCCCAACTCCGCTATATGCAGGCTGAGGCGGCCAATGCTCTGCCCTGGTTGCCATCGCTTTAGTATCCAGGCCAAGCCGTCTGCCTGCCCCGAGCGCAACGCCTGCGGATCGGCGGCACCACAGGCGGCCAGTTGTGACCATTGTTCTGAGGGCCACGCCAACAGGCAAGCTTCGGCACCACTGGCCCGCTGCGCGAAGTCCATAGCGGCGGATCGAACCGCATCTTGCTGGGTTGCTGTGTGCCAGCGCTGCCGACCGCGCTGCTGCTGATGCATCGCCAAGGTTTGCAAAGACAGGCTGCTGATCAACAGCAGGGCCGACAGCGTCAGGGCAGCCGGTAAGGCAAAGCCAGAGCTGACCTCCCAGCCCGCAGGGGGTCGTGCAACAAACGGTGGCATCGTGGCGATCGGTTTGACAACATCCGAAGCATTCCCCGCGAAGCTGGCGGGATCTTGATCAGAAACTCCACAACCCTTGTCTGACGCCCCAGCCCGGCTGTTGATCGTTGATGACGACCCGGAACTGCTCACGTTCCTGGTGGATGAGCTCTCGGCTGCGGGATACCACTGCACCGGTTGCTCCAATGGCCAAGATGCACTGCTGCGCCTGCGCCAGGAGACGTTTCAGCTGGTGCTGCTGGACTGGACCCTGCCGGACTTCAGCGGTGTGGAGCTGTGTCGGCGGCTGCGCAGCAGCAACGACACCACTCCGGTGCTGATGCTCACAGCTCGCGACGACATCGACGAGCGCGTTCAGGCCCTCGATGCGGGTGTGGACGATTACCTGACCAAACCGTTCAACCTCAAGGAGTTGCACGCACGGGTGCGGGCCAGGCTGCGACGCGGCGGCTATGGGGAGCAACGCAGTCGATCAGCTGACGTGCTGGTGCTCGATGACCTAACCATCGATCCGGTGGAACGCTGTGTGAGGCGAGGCGAGCGCACCATCGCCTTATCCCAACGGGAATTTGAACTGCTCTGTTTCTTGGTGCGCCATGCCGATGCTGTGCAGAGCAGGCAAACGATTTTGGAGGCGATCTGGGGATCACCATTTGTTGGCGACCCCAACACTTTGGATGTCTACATGGGCTATTTGNGCAAGAAGCTGGAACGGTCTGGTTCAGCCCAGTTGCTGCACACGGTGCGCGGTGTGGGCTTTATGGCGCGGATCGGCGATGTGAAAGCTTGAAACGCAGCTGCATGTCGGCACCGCCGCCGCTGCGATCAGCAATCAGCAGTTCACCCTTCATCGCCTGCATCAACATCGCAACCGTCGCCAAGCCGATGCCGCTGCCGCGGGTGCCGATCGAGCTGCTACCGCGGGCAAAGCGTTGCACTACGTCGACGCGTTCTGGTTCGGGGATGCCGGGCCCGCGATCGCGCACGTGCAAACTCACCCAGCCATCCGTGACTGCCAGCGCCATGTCCACGGCATCGGCGGAATAACGCAAGGCGTTTTCCACCAATGCAGCTAGGCACTGCTGCAGCCGATCGCGATCGGCCTCAATCACGGCCCAATCAAGATCGAGATCGAGGGCTGGGGCCAGCAGCAGGCGGCTGGGATCTAAGACGAGTAGGCGTTCGTAGGCATCGAGCAGCAACGCCTCCGGATCAAGCGGCTCGATGGCGAGGCGCAGGCGTCCGGAATCGCCCCGGGCGAAATCGAGCATCACGCTGATCAGACTGGCCATCCGTTCTGCTTCCTTGGCAATCAGCGCCACCACCGAGCCGGATGGTGCTGCGGCACTGGCTTGCAGACGCTGGGCGTGGCTGGAGATCACCGTGATCGGGGTGCGCAGTTCATGGGCTACCCCATCCACAAAGCTGCGCTCTCGTGTCCAGGCCTCTGCTAAACGCTGCTGGAGGTGGTTGAACGCCGTCACGATCGGCTGCAGTTCCTGGGATTGACCCGCTGGATCGAGGCTGTGTTGGCCGAGGGAGTCGGCACTGAGGCTGGCTAGCTCTTGGGTGAGAGAGCGCAGCGGTTGAAGTAAACCGCGCCAGATCACCACTCGCAGCAACAGCGAGGTGAGCAGAGCTGAGGCTCCGGCTGCTGCAATCAGCAACAGCTGAACACGCTGCTGCCGTTGGATCGAGGTGGTGATGTTTTGGCGCACTTCCAGCACGCCGCTGGGCTGATCGGGATCCGCTGCTGGAGTGCGGCTGATCAACCAGGTGGTTCCATCACTGGATCGACGCTCTACGGGCGGCTGAGGTTCAGCTTGAGCCAGCCAAACCGCCTTCACTCCAAAACCTGATGGAAGCGGTAGTTGGATCGAACCGGATTGAACGTCCTGGCTGATTCTGCTCACTAGGCGCTGATGCCGTTCCAAGCGATCCGTTTCTGCCAGTACGGAACTAAAGGCGAATAAGCAGCTGTAGCCAGCCACCACAGCCAGCAGTGAGGTGGACTGCAACCAGCCCCGTAGCGATGGCAGTGGACGTGAGGCCACAACTCTGAGAGAAAACCTAAGAGCCCTCTTAGGGAAGCTTTAGCTGTTCTTTTTATCAATACCAATCAAACAAGCCATTCTTGAATTGTTCGGCGCCATTGGTGCCACCCAAGCAAAATTGCTTCTCTGAACCATGACGACTCTCAATAGTCGGCTGCAGCTGGCTCTGATNAACCAAAAGAAATCCAAGAATGCACTACAGAAGGGTTTTACACTGATTGAACTTCTGATTGTCGTAGTAATCCTTGGAGTACTTTCGGCTGTCGCAGTCCCAGGGTTTCTGTCACAACAAGACAAAGCTAACATTTCAGCTGCAAATACACAAGGGAAAGCATTAATGGCTGCCTGCAAAACGGCCCTTATTGACGGAACAANTGTTNCTGCGAACCTAANTTCAGTGAAAACATTTGGGAAACTTACATGGACCCCAACTGTCACCCAGACTACAGGTGCCCCCACGGCCTGCAGCTCAGTGACGACTGGAACTGGAGTGTCAACGCAGCAGAGTATGGTCCTAGATGTAAGCACTGGAGACGTTGCCGAGACGCTAGCAAAATAATAAATACTCATAATGAGCGATAAGAGCTGATCGCCGAAGCAAGGCGTATTACCACAAGAGCTCCCTGTTTAAGTACAATCTCCAGGGAGCTTATTCTTTAACCAAAAAAAAGAAAGTAGAGGTCTGCCCTCGTCCACTCACCAGCCAGATGCGGTACTGAGAATAAGGCTATGTAAAATAAATTAATCAACATTTTGTTGTATGGGATTAAAGGATCCATGATTGTCAAAACAGTTGTATGTACTGTCATGGTCGGTACAAAGATGCGATGCCCTTTGACGCTTCAAGTTTTTTCAACTGTCTCTTGTAGGAATGCCAGAATGAATGCTCCTCTGTGATGACTCAGATATTACCTTCAACAACGGAATTCAATGATTAATTAAACGAGGCGCCTACAGGCTGGGCTGATCTATATGTACACGATTGCGGCATTGATGAAAGAAAGCGGAGCTGCCAGTGGAGACAACGACGACAAGACCATCAATCTCCGCAGCGGCAACCATGACATGACCGTATCAAAGATATAGTTCAATCTCCAGTTTACGCTGTATTGCATGAGTTGGTGGAGCCAGAGACCACTCAGCAATCTCCAATTAAAAACTAATTTGATTCAACATTTCATCTTTTGCTGCAGGCTAAAATGAGAAAATGAAGAACCAAGTCAGAAAAAAATACACCCAGCAAGGATTCACTCTCGCTGAGTTGGCTCTTGCGGTTGCTTTGCTTGGCATTTTGTCGTCAATAGCAATTCCTTCGTTTTTCTCTCAACTCCTCATCACCCGCCAACGCGGCTGCTCGGCCCAATTGGCAATGGTCCAAACCTCCACCATGTTGTTCAACGATGAGAACGCAATCCCTCCAGCCAGTTGGAGTGATTTGAACGAGATGTCTGCAATCCTCATTGATTCAGGGACCGCAGGCTCTATTAAGAGGTTTGGAACAATCAAACTCAGAAATGACAATTACAGCATGACGATTACAAATCCCTATGACGGTTCGTCATCGATCTACGGCTATGAATGTATTTCTGATGATGCAAATGCAGCTAGTTATAACGTTCTTGGTTGCGTCAATATTGATAATGGTGCCACAGAAATTAAGCTGGGTAAGAAGGATAACCCCGTTACAAGTGTGAACTGTAAAGAAGTTAAAGAGGACGACTAATGCAACGCTCCATCCCACCCAAGCAGAGCATCCCCAAAGAGGAACAAGGCCTCACNATGGTGCTCGCCTTGTTCCTCGGCTTGATCCTCATTGCTGGGGTGAGTGGATTGATGCTGCGTCAGCTGATGGCACGCAAGTTGGGTAGCTCAGAGAGTTATCAACAAATGGCNGANAATGCTGCCATCAATGGTTTCAATCGCATNCTCGGNGAAGTGAACCGCGATAGCGAAACCAATTACAAAGGTTATTTCCTCACCCTGCGGAATGATGCCGATGGTTGGGGATGGCGTAACCCGAATTCAGGCGATTACCCCTTGGTTGAACTGTGTACCTACACCGGCCTCAGTTTGACGGCGGATCCCCTCGGCGGGGCTGACGATCCGAATTTGCCAGCTCCAACCGTGCCGCTCAACACGGTCCCCCTTCCAAGATCAGACGAAGAGATCCAAACCCACCGGGCTGACGGGAAGGGAGACATTCAATTGTTCTATCGCCTGCGCGGTTATGCCTTGGCCGGAGATGGCACCAGCAACGACGAAGGAACNTTNCAAATCGAAGGCATTGTGAAACGCCAAGCGGATGCTGATGACGACACCAAATACTTAGCTCGCACCTTGTTGACCCGGTCTCTCTACATCGATCAGCGAGTGGCTGGCGAGGGGGATTGGGCTGTTATGGCTGGATATCACATGCGTCTTGGTGATGCTGAGATTGAGGGGAAGGGCAAGATTCTCTTGGATGTGACGGAAGAAGAAGCCGAAGCCTTCCAAATGAGTAATGGTTGTCGAAAAAATAACCTGCTTCAAAGTGTTGGATCAACCAACGATGATGAAGATTTCTGGCCTCGTATCTGGCCGGTGATGGAACGGGGTCTGCCCACTCTCAGCTTGTTTGAAAAGGGCAACGCGAAAGACATGATGAGCAGTAGCTCCTCCAAAATCCGCGTTTGGAGTTTTGATGATTCAGACCCTTCGAATAGTCTTGATCGATGTGGAGAGGTGGCGTGTGTGCGCCGTGAAGACCGAGATAGTTTTGACGATCCACCTGGTGTTGATCAAGACAACGCAAGGATTGTGATCGAACAGGACGACATCTGCGATGGCTCTTCTTCATTTGAATGCCATATGTACATCGAGCATATGAACCTAAATAACACAGAAGTGCTGATTGAAACCGGTAGTTCTTCCAAACCAAGGCCCGTGGTTATTCATTTGGAATTGCCCAAGAGCAGCTCCAAAATCATCAGCAATCTCTCGGGCAACATCAAACTAAGTGGAGACAGCCTCTTTTGTGGCGTCAACAATGGCCAAAGGCAATGCAACGGAAAGCCAGAACGGTTTGTCATCGCCGCATCTGCGGGCACCGATGGCCTGTCCTGTGATGCCACCGCACACGTGCTTGATTTCACGGGCGACACCCTCCCCCATGCGTTCATTCATCTCCGCAAGGGAACGGTGAAGCCTGCTGNTGATGCAACACTNCATGGGGTGATTTGGGCCCAAAACATCTGCACNAAAGACGTCCAATTCACCCTGAACACATCAGATTTGAATGAAACCGTGGTGCGTGCTGCCAACACACTTTGGCAATGGGGTGAGCAAGGCTTCCCAGGTTATGGACAAATGGTGGTGAGGGGAATTCGTGGAACAGGATTAGACACATTCCGCCGTTGGTGAGAGGTTGTTGGATATATTTTAAGCTGATTCCAAGCCAAAGATCACTTGATTCTTATTGACGAAATGGCGTGATNCGAGAAGCGAATAAATTCATTTCATCCCTTTGTTGTGATGGCGGGGGTATGGTTAGGGATTCCGTGTAGTCGGTTTAAAAGTGGCAAAGCCAAAGAAATCAGGTTTGCTGCTGTCGAGATGATTCCATTTGCCAACACAATGATGCGCTCCTCATGGCCAGAACGTCAACACTGCGATTGAGGTGCTGTATAGAGCATAACAAGTCGATCAAAAAGTTGGTTGGTGGAGTGAATCTCTCAGCTAGTACCCAGTCAACCATTCTCGATTGATCAGCCAAAGCTGATCATTAGCGAGCGAAAATAAAAGGGAAAAATTTATCTCTATTGCCATCGTTTTGATCGCTGTTATTTAGGCCTCTGAGATCAATCTTAGGGGCGCTCATCAAGCTCTCAGGAGCTATTCCCTCTCATGGGGGATGGTTTCGAGTGCCGATTTCTGAAGACTGAAGACATCAAAAGGAGCGCATTACTTCCGAATCAATTCACTCCCGCGATCCAGTCGCATCAGCCCAGCCGTACCGGCTGAGGAGGCCAATCATGATCCACACACAACTCCAGCAACGCATCCAAAACCTGCGCAGCAACAGCGCTGGTGGTTTCACGATGGTGGAAGTGGTGATCGCTGGAGTGCTGCTGGTGAGCGTAATGACCTCAGTGGCTCAGATGTCTGTCGCAGCCTTGGCTGGCAGCAAGAACTTGTCCTCTAGAGCCGGCATTGAAGCAGCTGTGAACAACGACATCCAGCTGATCCAACAGGCCGACTCTTATCTCACCTATCAATCGATTGAGGACCTGGGTGATCAAGACGATGCTTGTCAGGCTCCCACGAGCTATCTGATCAACTATCTGGAGACGGAAGTGCCTGCTGCTGATGTTGAGGGATTCAATGTCAGTCGCGAGATCACAACCGGTGCTACCGATGATGTGGTGCAAGTCTCCTACCAGTTCCAGGGACCTGAAACCGGCGTAGGCGATGAGTACCGCGTGATTGAGCTCAACCCAAACTTCTCCGCTCAGTGCTACACCACCAACTGACAAGGCGTGCTCAGGGCTTTTCGCTCTTGGAGTTAGTGGTCGCAGCCGCGATCATTGCCACCGTGTCGGCTTGGGCGATGCCCAATTTCATTCGCACGCTGCGACAAGGCGACGTGGATCGCTACACCCAAGCGATTGAAGCTGGCTTGTACGACTTACGCGCCACTCTTGGCACCTCTCGGAGCAGTTGCCAATTGACGTTCAACCAGACGCAAACTTGGGTGAATCCCTATCAACTGCTGGAGTTCCGCCAGCCCAATGGAACGTATCAAGAAACCGACCGGCTCCGCTGCTGCAACAGTCAAATTCATCAAGCCAAGTTGGCGCTGGGAAGCAGTGAGGAGTGTGAAGATGGCCCCAAAATTGGATCTCTGCTNCAAAATGCAAGCTCACTGCGGTTCATTCGCCTGGAAGGCAGCCCTGAATCGAAGCAGGTAGAAGTTGCTGTCTCCACAGGAGACTATGAACTGACACCTCCAGGCACCAGTGCGCGCACCGAACCCATCATTTTTATGGTGCGATCACTAGAGGCAGGGAATGACAACCGATTGCGTACGCGTTGTGTTGAGATTTCCGGCAGCGGCCATTTGTCTCGTGGCACATGGGAAGGTTCATTGAGCCAGGGCTATTGCAGGAGTCGTGGTGCTGAGACACGACCTAATCCATGAGTGCAACGCGTCAGCACTGTTGATCAGACACCTCTAAGACAGAATTCAGCTTTGGCTTGGATCAACCGCTCAAAATAATGGCACGATTAAAAGACAAAGGATTGACCCGTTTGGGTTTTTTACCATGAGACATTGTCTCTGGACGTGTAGTCATCTTTCTCAACGAAAGCCCGCTACACGACAAACAAATGGCTTCAGCATGACCGAGCTGGTGGTGAGCTTGGGAGCTGGCACTCTTTTAATTGTTGGAACGGGTGTTGCGTTGCAATCCACCCAGGGCTTAATTAAACAATCAGAAGGAAAAACAACTCTCAGGCAAAACACAACCAATGGCTTGCGTCTAATGCGTTCAGAGATTGAGCGCAGTATGCACTTGGTGATGAACCGATCAGAAGCAANAAAGCCAGCCATGGCGCATACCAATATGAGCGATCCGATCTATTCACGTGTGTTGAATCAATGCCAAAATCTTTCAACTCGCCCGTTTAAGCCGATCTTTGGCACCAAGATGATCGAGCTGACGGAACCGGTCATCTATGGCATGACAACAGCACGCAGTGGTCGGGGTTACAGCTTGATGCGTTGTGGTGCTCCATTAACCATTGATGGCCGATATCAAGAAACTCAGGATTTATTCCTGTCGCCAGTGCTCGAGAATATTGGTGTTATTCAATGTCCCAAACAATTACGCGATGCCAAACAATGCCCAGAGTCTCAACCTCTTGAGGATGTGCTGAATGGTTTGAATTACACCTTCACTGCAGGCAAAACGCCTGAGCGTACGATTCAGCAACCTGCACTGCGGATTGAAACGGATGAGAACAGCAAATTAGTTAAATTTATTGATCCCACCAGTGAAGACGACAAGATTATTTCAAGCTTTGTTCAAAATGTAGGTTCTGGTGAGAAATCAAAGTCTACCGTTGCNACCTATTTCGCCGCTTTTGCTCGTGCCGATAAGCGCATCAATAACAACGGTGATGATGGAAGTGGAGGCGTTCTTTCTGGCGCATTCTTTAAGAACATCACCAGCAAACGGCTGCGCTTTGTTGTGGATGGTTCCGGGTCAATGAGTGCTTGCGTGATGTGGGGTGAGGGCTACGGCACTCGCCGCACTTACTACGATCCGAATCGAGGCAATTACATCTCCACATCTCGGAATTGTGCGTTCACCCGTATGGAAGCCATGCAGGGAGAGCTGACCTCGATCCTCACAGATCTCTCCGGAGATACAAAAATTGGCTTGGAGGCATTCAGCACAAGTGGTCGCGCTAATAACAAAAGTTGGCAACCTTCCGCGCAGAGATTAGTCACGATCAGTCAACCAGGAATGAGAGAATCCGCCATCAGCTTTGTGAACACCTTGGATGATCCTTATCCGACCTACTGGGGTGGTACCAAGCCCTGGAATGCGATTCAGACTGCTTTTGATGATGATGAAGTGGATACTCTTTATTTGCTATCTGATGGTCAGCCCAATAAAGATCGCAATGGGGGAAGATGGACCACGAGTGATTATGGCAAAACGGCTGAATACTATGCCGACCAGAATAGAGACCGCAGCATTTCCTTGAAGGTCAACACAACTTCGCTGGGCTTGTCATCGCCATGGATGGAACAATTGTCTAATCTTACTGCTGGCGAATACAATCAGATCGATCAAACAACTCTGGTTGAAAATTCGGAAGAGGATACCTGAATATAAGCCTGCAAGAGGTCGGACCAAGCTTGAGAAAATTGCGTGCAATCAGCCGCCGAACAATAGTTCCACAAACAAAAAACAAAGGCGGCCGAGAACTTTTCTNGATCATGTAATCACAATATAAATAGAAGCACAAATTTCAATTAAACAAAACGCATGCATAGATCCCCAATCGATTGACACCAATGCTGACCAGGGCTAGCAAGGTTTCAGAACGCCATAGAGCCTGAAGCCCTTGCGAGTTGCTCACCCAGCAATGGCAAGCCAGGGAAGGCCATGAGCAAGCATCCTGTCTNCCACGCAAAACAAGGCAGGGTATCAACCAGCCNGCTTGAGCCAGATGGATATGTGTTGCTCTTGGTNGTCGTCAGTGGATTGATTCTGGCCATTGGCGCCATGGTNATTTCGGCCCGAAGCTTCAACAGCCTGATCCGTTCCAGCAAGCAAGGTGAAGGAGATCAAGCGATCGAGATCGCAGAAACAGGTGCTTCTATTCTTCTCAACGAGCTCAACAATAAATTTCCTTATCTGCTTACAACCAATTGTCAAGTTGAGAATAATGGTCTATCCCAGCAATTTGAGAAGCCAACCTGCAATGGCTGGGAGAACTTTAAATTTGGGGAACTTGGTGGACCGGATTCAGCCTGCTCAGGCCGATCAACAGAACCAGCAAACATCATGGATCAACTTTATGCGTCCGTTTCTAATGAGAAGGGCCAATATCGACTGAGAAACTACGAGTTCCTTGGCGACCAGATTCAAGGAGGAACGGCCATTATTCAGGTTCAAGGGCAACGGATCAAACACAGGGGTGGTTCACCAGTAATTGCCGCATCAGCCATTGTGGAACAGGAAGTAACAATAATACCGAAATATTGTGGTGTAGCACCTTTCGAACAAAGCTCAGGCTCATCATCAGGCTTCGGACTTCTTGCCGGCAACGTTTCTCTGAACAGCAGCAGCGTAATTGATCAGATCCCTGGCACAACGCCTAGCCAAGCGAATGTGAATTGCAACAATTGCAGGCACCAACCCAGCCCAGATAAAACAATTCCCTGGAAAGATGTTCAGTCAGGCAGCAGTACTATTGATGGTGAACGCTCCAAAAGTCCAGAACCAAAACCTAGCGATTTTCCAGCACCCCAATGGGAGTGGGGAAAGACAAAATGGAACTTAACGGTGAATTGGCAGACAATCAATATCGGCCACAACACCCACTCCAGCCATTGCTACACAGAAGATGTTTCACCTCCGATCACTCACTGCCGAATGGGAAATGTCATTATCTCAGGGGGCAAAGTCAACATCAACCCAGGAGATGGCGAAATCAGATTTTACCTCCAAGGGCAAATGGTTTCGATCAACACCAACAATTTCGTGAATTCCAGCGGAAAGTTCGGCCAGGTGGCATTTTTCAGCCAAGAAGGTGGGCCATGGGGCTGTACACCACAAAGCTTCAACCTGAGTGGCAGAGAAACATTTGGGCCAATCTTTTTACAGATGCCTTGCACTGATATGCCCTTAAGCGGCGATGTTGATATTATTGGGACTGCCATTGTCAAAAATTGGCGGGCGGCTGGAAACAGCGATCTCATTGTCCCTCCCGACGCAGCACAAGTGATGAATGATCGGTACAACATCTCATTGGGAGAGGAGAATGGGCGAGAATTTGCCGCCCTCGGCACCAATCGATGGAGGCTGATTCAAATGGAGAGAACCGAGAATGAATAACTACAAAGAAACTTCTGAAGTAAGGGGTTTCACCTTGATTGAGCTGTTGATTACGGTGTCGATCCTGGGTGTTCTTTCAACAATCACGATGGTTAATTTGTCCTCCTCGTGGACAAGCAAACGATTGGCCGCCAGCACGAGAGAGCTGGAAAATTGGCTCAGTGAGCAACGCCGCTTTGCGATCAACAACAACCTCACATGCCGTGTCATTATTGACAACAGCAATCTGAAACTGATCAGCACAGTTTACCCCACTGGAAGTGAGCCGTGCATCGGCAGCACATTGAGCCCGAATGCTGGCATTTTTGATCTTGCCTCAAATTTCGGCAAGGGACATGAAAAGCTTTCTCTTGTCATTTGCCCCCCGAAGGATTCAGAACAAAGCAAAGGAGGAATCCTCTTTTCATTTCAAGGTCTCAGCCAGAATGAGGGTCTAGAATCAGCAAAAGAGTATGAATTCAAATCCCCAATATGTAACAAGATACCAGTAGACGAACAAAAGAATATTGATCAATTACAACTCATGCTGTTACATCAAGATCTCGAAGAACAACGCTGCATCAGAATCATCTCTCCCATCGGAATGATCCGTGATGGACGGACACAAGGGCCATCATCGAGGTGTCGTTATGACAAAATCTACTAATCGCATCAACAAATATCCTCTCGGGCGAGGGAATTCAGGATTAGGATTTACCTTGATTGAATTGTTAGTCGCTTCTTTTGTGGCTGGTTTGGTGTCAACGATTACTTGGACGATATTGGTTGAAAGTATGAAGAGTGATGTTCGAGCTGAATCCAGACGCCGTCTTCATGAGAACTGGAACCAAGCCACCTCGTTGATTCAATCTGAAATTGCTATGAGTGATTTTATCGAATCACAAGGGATCTCTCCGAGTATTATCGAAGAAGATGCTGATTGTGATCTACTTCGGGATGACAATGCTCGCCTCAAGCTCCGCATGAATCTTGTTGGCACCTTGCCTGGAATCATCTATGGCGTCCGGAAGATCAGCACACTTCCAGAGCCTCATAACAATCAGTATATGGGGACACCGGATGCGGGTGTTTTGATTCGCTGTGGCCCTCGTCTATTCATTGAAGATGACGGAAGCATCAAGTACATACAGGGGGAGTACCAGCAATCGATCGTGTTGGACAATTTGGACTTATCACAGAATGACGGTCTGAAAATCAATGATCTAACCGAAAGTAAGAAACTTGTGGAGTTTTCATTAAGCATTAATGAGAATCGAGGTGATGCAACTGCCGCAAAAATCCGGACAAAAACCCTAAGCAGTGGTGGAATGTCCAGAATCAACGAAATACCACCCATCCCCAGCGATAAATCCACATGCGAAACAATCTGTCGTTCCAAAGATGTTGATTGTGGCGATGGCGTGACCACACTTTTATCAAATATGCAACGTGTTTATAAAGCGCCATTCAACTCGGAACCAGCCTTCGGAACCGACACGATCTGCACGAACCGTTCGTTACGGACCGGTGATGGCATCGAGGGGGCCAATAGTAATTATGTGATGGATGCCAACCCAACCCCAGGCCGTGATGATTCAACAGGAGTCAACGTCATTGGTGGGGCAGACGGCAGAAATATTCTTCTTGGAACGCCAGCCAACGACACCTTGACGGGAGGGACACATCACGATGCCCTGATCGGACGTGGCGGTGAAGACTTCCTCAGTGGTGATGAGGGCAATGACAGCTTTGTGCCCTGGATATCAACCAAGCAGGAGAACAGCACCATCACCATTCATGGCGGATGGGATTTTGACCGCGTCTATCTCAACGGTGAGGAATCCACGTACACCCTCCGCGACTGCAGCAGCAACTCCTGCAAGATTGATTCAAGTACCGGAGGCAGGCTGAATCTGACGGGTGTGGAGATGCTGGTCTTCCAGTCGAGCAGTCGGCGACTGACGAACTAATGGCTATCCAAGCAGAGTCGAAACATCGANCAGCCATCCAACACCCGAAGGGATTCAGCCTCGTGGAAGTGCTGGTTGCTTTTTTGATTCTGATGATTGTGATCGTGGGTGTTTTTCAATCACGCCTGAACAGTGTTCGTCGCATGGAGCAGTCTGGACAAATGAACCAGACCCAAGACCGCATCCGTCAGGATATCGCCTCGATTCGCAAAGCAGCTCTGATCTGGCAATGTCAGCCTGGGACAGCATGCAGCGGCCGCACTGCGGATCGTGACAACCCCGTGAGATACAACGTGTCCCATTGCCAAGAGGACGACCCTCTCGCTGAATTCCCGATTCAAAGCAAACCACTCAGCAGTGACAATCCAAACATCCAGATTTCACGTGTTGTAGCGATCAATGATCGACAGTTGGACATTACTTATATCGACGAAAAACGTGATTCATACGCTCTTGCTACCACCTCAATCATCCCTCAAGCGATGAACTGGTGCCAATAAGACAACGCTCATAACTCTTTTAGGCCATCAATGATTTCGCTCGTTTGATTTCAAAATGCTGATCAGAATAAGAATCGCAATGTCTACTTGAAGATCAACACAACCTCTTTGGGTTTGTCATCTCTATGGATGGAATAATTGTCTAATCTTGCAGCTGGCGAATACAATTAAATTGATCAAACAACGCTCATTGAGGAGTCTGAAGAAGGTTAATTGATTGGGCTACAACTTAAGTGCTGACGTTAGTTGGATTCATTTAATTTGAGCACCGCCATGAAGGCTTCCTGAGGCACATCCACTTTGCCCATCGCCTTCATGCGTTTCTTGCCTTTGGCTTGCTTTTTCAACAATTTCTTCTTGCGTGAAATGTCACCACCATAACATTTAGCCAACACATCTTTGCGGATCGCACTGATGCTCTGGCTTGCAATGATCCGGCTGCCGATTGATGCTTGCAATGGAATCTTGAACTGCTGGCGTGGAATCAGTTCCTTCAGTTTCTCCACCAGCCCCTTGCCAACCCCATAGGCCTTGTCCTGATGGACGATGGTCGTCAGCGGGTCGGCTCGTTCTCCATTGATCAACACATCCAGGCGCACCAATTTGTTTTGGCGATAGCCAATGAGGTGGTATTCCATCGAGGCATAACCCTGGGTGCGGGTTTTCATCTGATCGAAAAAGTCGGTCACCACCTCCGCTAGAGGCAACTCATAAATCAAGGTGACCCGATCGGTGGTGATGTATTTCATGTCGATGTATTCACCTCGACGCTCCTGGCAGAGGCCCATCAGGGCTCCGTTGTAATCATTTGGTGCATAGATTTCCATCCGCACATAGGGCTCTTCGATTGATTCACGTTGCTGTGGCTCAGGTAATGTTGCCGGGTTATCGATCATCTCCTCGCAGCCATCTATTAAATTCACCTTATAAATCACCGATGGAGCGGTGACGATTAAATCGAGGTCATACTCACGTTCCAGGCGCTCTTGCACAATTTCCATGTGCAGTAAACCTAGGAAGCCACAACGGAACCCGAAACCCATGGCGCTACTGGTTTCCGGCTCGTACTTCAGAGCTGCATCAGACAGCTGCAATTTGTCAAGAGCATCACGTAGGTCGGGATATTGATCGGCTTCTGTGGGAAACAACCCGCAAAACACCATTGGTTTTGCTTCGTTGTAACCGGGTAAGGGCGATTCGGCCGGTGCATTCAGCAGGGTGATCGTGTCGCCCACACGTGCATCAGCCACTGCCTTGATCGAGGCTGCCAGGTAACCCACTTCGCCTGCATGCAGCTCATTCACCCGCTTCTGATCAGGCGCCATAATCCCGATTTCATCGAGTTCATAGGTTTTTTTACTGGCCATCAACAACACCTTGTCTTTGGCGTTGATGCGACCACTGATCACACGGAAATAGACAATCACACCCCGGTAGGGGTCATAGTAAGAATCAAAAATCAGCGCTTTGGTAGGCTCTTCAACCGTGTCCTGAGGGGCTGGTACACGATCGACCACTGCTTGCAAGATCTCCGGAACACCTAACCCCGTCTTGGCGGAGCAGGCAATCGCCGTTGTGCAGTCCAGGCCAATAATCGCTTCGATCTCTTCCTTGATCCGGTCAGGATCAGCCCCTGGCAAATCAATTTTGTTCAGCACTGGAATGATCTCGAGATCGTTTTCCAAGGCCAGATACACGTTGGCCAGGGTTTGAGCTTCCACGCCCTGGCTGGCATCCACCACGAGTAATGCCCCTTCGCAGGCCTGCAAGCTTCGACTCACCTCATAGGAGAAATCGACATGACCAGGCGTGTCGATCAAATTGAGCACATAGTTCTCGCCGTCCGCGGCTTGGTAGTTCATGCGGGCGGCCTGGAGTTTGATCGTGATCCCTCTCTCTCGTTCCAGATCCATGTTGTCGAGGAACTGATCCTGCATATCCCGGTTGGCCACGGTGCCCGTGTCCTGCAGCAACCGATCAGCCAGGGTCGACTTGCCGTGGTCGATATGAGCAATGATGCAGAAGTTGCGGATCCGTGAGACGGGTGCGTCGGTCATGCAGTTGCGGAATCCCGTCTCGGGCTCAGATTCTGTCGTGGCCAAATCTTAGAAGGCATGCCAGCTCAGCTAGGGCCGAGCTGATCGGACTACAGCGTGTGGCTGCTTTTGGGAATGCTTTGAGAAGCCAGACGATGAAAAATACAGCTGGAAAAAGGACTTAAACAATAAAAGTCATTCTCAACAGTTCAGGAAGGCCAAATCATCAGGTTGTTCTCAGCCACCACTCACCCAATCCTCAGACAATATTCTCATACAATTTAGTTGTGAGAGGAATCACAGAAACGTGTGAGAGCGATCACAGATTTGAGTGAGAGCAATCACTGTGCTTGAAGCCGATTCCATTTACAACAGACAAGTCACCCACCTGCACATCATGACGACATTTCAAAACAAGTTGCTTCATGTGCTTGCAACACGTTCACGACAACGAAATGCAAAAAGCAGCAAAGGTTTCACCTTGGTTGAACTGCTGATTGTTGTGGTCATCGTTGGCATTCTCAGTGCTGTTGCCTTGCCTCAGTTCTTCAGTCAAACCAAGAAAGCTGCTGCCACAGAAGGAACGCAGACGGCAGCGTCGATCGCCAAGCAAGCCTCGGCTTATTACCTTGAACAAGGCAATTTAGGGGATGTTGACTCAACCTGTGCCACATACTCAGGCAAGCTCAACACGACAAATACTAACTTTACATATGAATGTAAAGGCTCGAAAGAAAAATTTGAAGTGGTTGCTACTGGTAAAAAGGATAATGACAACACGAAGGGTGTTGTTGTTACCTTTACCGGAAATCTTACGGATGGGACATTTTCCAAGCCTGTTGTAACTGGTATTTGATCGTGGCTGCTATGGCAACCAATTTCATCACAGCCAAAGCAATGAATTTCCACCTAAAACAAAATGTGGACGGCTTTTCGCTGGTCGAGCTCTTGGTTGCCGTCGCCATCGTCGGAATTCTGGGAGCGGTGGCCTTACCGCAATACTTCAATCAGGTTCATAAAACCAGACAGAACGAAGCGGCAACAGCCCTCTCTCAGATTCAAACCACCATCGCAGCATTCGTGGATGAAATGGGCCTTCTTCCAGCCAGCTGGAATGATCTCAACAAAATCTCTCCATTGATGCCCCCGGAGGGGCCCGCCAATCAAGATCATTTTTTCTGGATCAGTCTTGCCAGCACGAGTTGTCAAAAATCAGCCGCGGAGCAATGTTATCAAGTTCAGGCCATCGAGAGCGAAAAGATCTTCACTCTCACGGCACGATCAAAGCATCCTGATGCTGCGAGCTACAACATTGTTGCCTGTCTTGATCTCTCAACAGGTGCGAGCGATCTCAGGAAAGGGACTCATGCGAATCCTGTATCAACCAAAGATTTACATTGTGTGAGGAAAGAGTCATGAAGACTTCATTCCAAAAACAAGTCCATGCCCGGCAAAAGGATCAACGACTCAAGCGTTGTAGCGATGACCAAAAGGGCTTGACCTTAATCATGAGCTTGATGGTCGGAATGGTTCTCTTGGCAGGTGTAAGTGGGCTTCTCGCCAAGCAATTGATGTCGAGGCGCCTCAGCAGCAAAGAAAGCTATCAACAGATGGCTGAAGCTGCTGCCAACAATGGTCTGAATCGAATTCTTGGAGAACTCAATAATCCAAATCCAGACCAAAACCGCGGTTTTCTTTTTACATTGGATAACCGTGAAAATATTAATGAAGCGAATAATGGTTTTAGTTGGGAATTGTTGAATACTGATCAATCTCCTCAACTTTCTGAAGTCTGCCTTGACACATCAATTGGTTTGCCCAGCCATCAACAACAACAAAGTGGTGCTTTTTGGCCCACCACTGAAGTTGGTCTGGACGGTTCAGATAGTCCAAGCATGCGAGATGATGGAATTTCGAAGATTGAAACCTTTTATCGGTTGAGGGGATATAGCAGCCCAGGAACCTCTGGCAGTTCGGATAGTGGCGAAGCGAAATTCATCATTGAAGGAATTGTACGTCGCAAAGGAGCACCTTTGGACTCATATCTTGCCAGAAGTCGCCTGGAACGCTCTCTCTATATCCAGTCATGGGTGGATGTGAACCGCTCGAATGATTGGGGTGTTTTGGCCGCAGATTATTTTGAAATGGGTCCTGTGCAATTGAATAGTCCAGGTCTTATTCTCTGGCATACAACAAAGGATCAAATTAGCGACGTTGTTAGCGAATGCAATGATGCGAGTCTGGTGAGACGTCTGGGGGGAAGTGATCGCAATACAGTTGGCCTTGAATCGCGCATCTGGCCAGTCGTCAATCAGAAGCAACCACCGACCAGTATCTTTAAAAAGAATGGTTCGAAAGATACTTTCCCTGGTCGTCGTGGAGAGATACGTGTGTGGAGAATTGATGATGATCAATATCTTTCCACAGGTTGTCTCTGGCGTGTTCTTTGCCAAAGGGCCAGTGGCGACACGTCATATAGTCGGCCCTCTGGCATTGATAGCAGCCGTCGATGGAGGCGGGTCGGAGGTGAGTGGCAAACCACCGCCACAATCCGTTTGCGAGAAAAAGACATCTGTCAAGGGCAGACAGGTGACTGCCATATGTATGTCGATCGCATCAATCTTAGTCGATCAAAGTTGCTGATTGAAAATGGCTCTAGACCAGTGGTGATTCACTTGTTGGGCCCAGAACCAGGCCAAACAAATCGGCAAGGAGGTGAAGATGCTGCGATCACTTTGGCAAACAATGCATTGATCTGTGGTGTGGATACCAATTCCACAACCTGCAATCAACGACCAGAACGGTTGATTATTACCACGGAAACCACAGCGGTTCCTGATCGATGCTCTGCACGGCACAACACCATTAATTTATCCGGCAATAGTCTTCCATCTGCTTGGATTCTGATGCGCCAAGGCACTGTTGCACTGCAAGCAGAGACACAACTTCAGGGGATGATTTGGAGCCATAGCTTCTGCGCCAATAACCATCGGCTTAGCCTTAATGCCACCACCCAACAGTCGGGACAGAAGAGCTTGGTTCAACAAGCCTCTGATCTTTGGGAATGGGGCAGCAAGGGATTCTCTGGGTATGGACGACGCATCACCAGAGGAATCAGGGGCACAGGCCTAGATCAATTCCAACGTTTCTGATCATGGCACTTCGACGATGTCACAACCTCAATGCCAGCCATCCCAACACCTCGCTGTCAGGATTCACCCTCACAGAAGTGTTAATCGCGGGAGGGATTTTGATGATGGTGATGGTCGCCGTGTCGCGAATCTCCATCCATTCGATCACCAGTGGCAGAAATCGCATCGAGCGCGATGGAATCGAAGCTGCTATTCACAACAATATTCAACTGATTCAACAAGCCGATGCAAAGCTAACGTTGGCCTCCATTCCTTTGCAGGAACAACGCCAAGCTTGTCTCAATCCAGCGTTGTACTTGAAGCAACAATTAGAACAGAATGGTGGAGCTATCGCAGTCGCTCCTCCCATATACACGGGAGTGGATGGTGTCAATCCGATTACACGCGTGATCAACGTTGGAGCCAATCCTGGGATCACTGTGGTTTCTTATCAATTTACAGCTCCGGAATCCTCGATAGCCGAGGAGCGACGGGTGGTCGAGCTCAATCCAAACTTTCAAACGCGTTGTATCTTGGAATGATGAAACGTAATGCGGCAAAAGATGATGTTGGCTTCACTCTGATTGAGTTGTTGATCGTCGTTTTGATTATCATGCTTGGTAGCACTTGGGCGTTGCCAAAATACCGTCGTCAACACTCCCTTAATCAACTTGATCGATACACCCAGCAACTTGAATCTGGTTTGTTCAATTTGTTGGCGCGCCAATCTGCTGAAGGCACAAGTTGCGAAATCAAGTTCGATCCAAATTATGTGGGTACTGGCAATATCAATGTTGCTTTTGGTCGCGCTGAGGATGTGATCGAATTGAGTCATCTGAATGCGAAGCAACGAAATGCACGCCTGGAATGTTGTGATGCAACGGGCTGTACTTGGAATCCTCCCTATCGCTTGATCAGCCAAGAAGGGACGAGCGACTCGAAAGCGATTGAACTCAAAGCATCTCAACAGAAATATTCTCTTTCTCCTCCTGGAACCAGTACCGATGTGACTCCTCTCATCTTTCTGGTTCGCTCGATTGAATGGGATCAAGATCCGCAACGCCCCTTGCCCCTGAGGTGCATCAAACTATCCACCACTGGACATCTTTATCGAGGTACTTGGGAGGTCAATAAATGCCGCCGACGATGAAATGACTCTTACTTAAAAAAACTCAATCCTCAAAGTAATTCATTCGCAGGTCACCATGCAAGCTCACCATCTCAACCACAACATGAACATCCAACGAAGCAGAAAACCAGCAAAGCAACAGAGGGGCTTTGGCATGCCGGAAATGTTGATTGCTGCCAGCGCGGGTGTTGTTTTGTTTGGGGCCTCAACACTGGCACTTCGATCCACAGGAAGTTTGATCAATAAAATGGATAAGAAAACGACCTTACAGCAGAACACAACAAGTGGAAAACGGTTGATGCGCTCGGAAATTGAACGCAGCCTTCATGTCCTTGTCAAGAGTGATCAAACTCCTCCCGAGAAACTGGCCTATACAAATCTTGATCACAAAGACTATCAGGATTCATTGGATCAATGTCAAGTATTAGCACAGCAATCAGCTCAGGTGTTTAAACCAGTTTTTGGGGTGAAGATGGCTGAATTGAACAACCCTGTTTATTACGGACTCTCAGTCAGTAGTAGCGGCCGTGGCTATGCACTGCATCGATGTGGCGCCGTGATGCATCTTGACGGGAAGTACAACGAAACAGAACAGCAATCCATTGCGACCGTCATTGACGATATAGGTAGTATTCGCTGCTCTTCCGATAAGCCTGAATGCAGCATTGAATCAACGCTGTTGCAAAAACCACTCGAAGAGGTTGCTGCCGGTGTTGATTTTGTTTTTACCGATGATAAAACACCAGAACGGAGTGCCAGAGAGCCTGCTATTCGTTTGATGACAGATGAAAATAGAAAACTGATCCGTTTCATCGATCCCACCGCAGCTGATGATGCTATTCAAACAAGTTTCCTTAAACTTGAGACGGTTAACAAGGAAATTACAACGCAACCTTTTTACTTCATTGCGTACGCACGTGCAGACAAGCGAATTGAAGGTGGCCAGGAGGATGGAGAGATTCTGAATGGATTGTTTTTCCGGAATGTCAGCAGCAAGCGTATCCGCTTTCTTGTTGATGGTTCAGGTTCGATGAGTGCATGTATTCTCTGGGGCAGTGGCTATGGAAAACGCAGAATTTATTGGAATGGTCGATATTACTTTTGGAGCCGTCGTAGCTGTGCGTTAACACGGATGGAATCATTGCAACATGAATTAATCTCCCTACTCACTGATTTGCCGGATGATACACAAATTAGTATCAGGTCTTTTAGCTCTCCTGGTTATAAAAATCACAAAATTTGGGATGTTTCTTCTAAGGGACTGATTCAAGTTGGTGGTCCAGGTGTTAGAGATTCGGCTATTGCCTTCATCAATACATTGGATGATGATTATGCCTATCGCTGGGGTGGTACTGCACCATGGGAAGGGCTCGATGAGGCCTTTGCAGATGCAGAGACCGATACCCTTTATTTTCTCTCAGATGGGGAGCCTAATTACGACCGTAATCGTGGTCGCTGGACTGTGGAAGATCATGAATCTCAACCAGCTTATTATGCCCAACTGAATAGCAGACGAGAGATCAATCTTAAGGTCAATACGATTGCATTGGGCTTGCAATCAACATGGATGCAAGCCCTTTCAGGGCGCACGACAGGCGACTATTTGCAGATTGACAAAAAATACATCATGACGGCATCAAATCCGTGAGCAATCCAATTGTTAATCATCTGGTCTGGACGCAGCTTCTTCTTGCGATCAGTGCCGAGGTCGTTGGCACGTCTTGTCTGCGACTGTCCGAAGGAATGACCAAGCCCATTCCCACGATTCTGGTGCTTTTGGCCTACGCCATCGCGATGTGGCTTCTTTCCAAAGTGGTGCTTAGCTTGCCACTCGGCCTGACCTATGCCCTTTGGAGTGGAGTCGGCACTGTCGCGATCGTTTTGGTTGGTTGGATGGCCTATGCGCAGCAACTCTCACAGGGCCAATTGTTTGGGATTGGCCTGATTACTACTGGGGTCGTGATCGTGAATCTCAATCACTGATCACTGCAATCAATCTCTGCATCAAATCTGCTATCAAATCAGATGGGTTACGGCTTATCTATCAGCTCCTCATGGAGTACGTCTCGCAAGGCAATGCTGGCTGATTCAATCTTTAATTTTTGACGCGCATGGAAGCACGCTATATGTTCGAGCCATAGATTGATCAGCCGCTATCTAATGTGGTTTTGAAGCGTATTGATGATCGGGCGCGACTGATGCTTGGTAGACATGAAAGGACTGAGAACTAAAGTTATGTCAGAAAAGAGATTTTGTTTCGTAGCAATTTTTTTAGCTATTGCAAGCTGCCTGATACTCTATCTCGAGCCCAAAATCCACTTGAGCATCGATTCAAGCCACCCAATCGTTTGCGGGAATAACAATGCAGTTGCATCATCAACGACGACAAAAACTTTGGAAAGCTGCTGGTTTCGTTGTTGTGATTGGCTTGGTCGTGCTTGCCATTTATGCGGTTCAGATGTATGGCCTGGAACCTTTGCGTGAACAGGTTCAGCGAATGGGTGTTTGGGCGCCCATTGGAATTATTGTTTTAAGAGGATTAAGTATTCTCATACCGGCTCTGCCAAGCACGGCCTATTCATTGCTCGCTGGATCGTTATTGGGATTTCAAACGGGTGTTATCACGATCGTGATATCAGATCTGATCTTTTGCCAAGCTGCTTTTTTGATTTCCCGCAATTACGGACGCGGACCGCTCAATCGTTGGCTCGGTAGAGCTGCTATGAAGCGAATCGAGCAATTCAATCAATCTCAGCTCGAACGAAACTTCTTTTTGATGACCGGACTATTGATGACAGGGTTGTTTGATTTCGTTAGTTATGCAATTGGATTAGGTGGTACATCATGGAGCCGATTCGCCCCGGCCCTGTTCCTCAGTGTCATTGTTAGTGATCCTCCGATTGTTGGCTTAGGAGCAGGCCTGTTGGATGGAGGCCGAATGGTGCTGGGTTTTGCTGTACTTGGTATTTTTATTCTGGCCTTGATTTCAGCATTGACGCGACGGATGGTCGATGAAAATTCTAGCAATGCATAGATAAAACCAGGCCTTGCGTCTGTCAATCCTAATCATGCACGCCAAGTATTTTGGCTTGTGATCTGGTTCGTCTGAGCGGACACATCATGTTTTGAGCAACTTATATGGTGCAAAAAATAGTCCTGCATTCTCTTTTGTTTGCGTTCATGGCAGCAGGAACTCTGTTTAATCTGGCTGCAGGCCAAGGCAATCGTCATTGCGTCGGCGGATCCAGCTCAGCAAGTCACCATTCCGTTCCAAATCCTTGCCATAGCTCGGGATGAGTTCCTTGATCCGTTCTTGCCAGGCCTGTGTTGCCAAGCGTTTTTGGAAACACCGCTCTAACACTTCCAACATGATCGTCACAGCCGTGCTGGCACCTGGAGAGGCTCCAAGCAAAGCGGCAAGAGAACCATCGGCCGATGCCACGACCTCTGTTCCCAATTGAAGTTGCCCCCCTGCTTTGGTGCGCTTGATGATTTGGACCCGTTGTCCAGCCACGGAACGCTGCCAATCTTCTTCCTTAGCAAGCGGTAGAAATTGTTGAAGAGCAGCATGTCGTTCGGCTGGGCTTTGGCGCAATTGGTTGATCAAATAACGCACCAGTTCGAAATTAGAGACGCCGACTTCAAGCATTGGCATCAAATTGGTTGTTCTCACTGACCTGGGGAGATCGAGCAGCGACCCCTGTTTGAGGAAACGGCTGCTGAAACCAGCGAAGGGTCCAAACAGCAACGAGCGTTGACCATCGATCCAACGGCTATCGAGGTGCGGAACTGACATGGGCGGAGCACCTACCGCCGCCTTCCCATACACCTTGCCGTTGTGTTGTTTGGCAAGAGTTGGATCGTTGCAAATCAACCAAATGCCACTAACAGGAAACCCGGCGTAACTCGCAGCTTCTGGAATGCCAGATCGTTGCAGCAAAGGCAACGCACCACCGCCTGCACCTAGAAAGACAAACGGTGTGCGGACCTCATGTTGAGCCGATGCGTCTGTGATCTTGAGTTGCCAATCACCTTCTCGCATGTCTGCAGATCGCAGACGTTTCAGTCTGCGAACACTGGCGTTGTAGAGGACCTTGAGAGATCCGCTGTCTTGGTGTCTCAACAGGTATTGACGGGTTAAAGCTCCAAAATCCACATCAGTTCCCCGCGTAATTCGAGTTGCAGCAAGTTGAGAGCGGGGGTCACGACCTTTCATCAGCAAGGGCATCCAGTCCTGCAGTTCCCCCCAGTCCTCGCTCCATTGCATCTCGGCAAAGGCAGGTAATGCGCTGAGTTGTCGAAAGCGTTGCCGTAGAAAATCGATGTTGTCTGGCGACCAAACCGCACTGATGTGAGGTGTCTGTTTCAGAAAACCGAGTGGGTCCAACTGCCCTCGATCGCTGAGTGATGCCCAGAATTCGAGACTGCGCTCAAAGGCTGCGTTGATGGCAAGCGCTTTTGCCGTGGCAATTGTGCCATTGGCCTGGAGAGGGGTGTAATTGAGCTCACAATTGGCCGCATGGCCCGTTCCAGCATTGTTGAGCGCAGCACTGCTCTCAAGAGCCGGTCCTTCCAGACGCTCGACCAAGAGCAGTCGCAAGGCTGGATCAAGCTCCAGCAACAGAGTTGCCAAGGTGGCGCTCATGATTCCTGCGCCTACTAAAACCGCGTCGTAGCGGGGTTCTGGAGTGAAGGAACCGTTTTGCTCCAGCGGTGGCGTTCGTGTCATGTCATGAGATGCCTTTCGATCATTACGGTTGCTTTGACTGATGGCTTAGGGATGTCCGGAAACAGGCGGCTGGGCTCTCAAGGCAATCCATTCCTACCATTCATCAAATCCGACAAGGCAGTCAGTCCTTGATGAAGTGAGAAAGATGGCATGCAAACCTTAAGAACACTTCCTATCACTTAATCTGGGTTCCATAAATACAGTCCGTTTTGAGTTGGTATCAGTTTTAAGGTGCATGACGTCATGTGCAGAGGCTTCTGCCAAGAAGAAATCAACACATGCCAAAGCATCGAACTCATCCATGGCTTTTACACTGCTGGTCCTGGGAGAGATAACGTCAACTACTGATCTAGGGCATGACTTTATAGACCCTATATATGGAGTCGGTACGGTCAATAGATCACGTTTTTAGCCAATTGCTCGGTCAGTCGATCGCCACGGCTCCTGATCCACTGAAATCAAAACCACCATCATTGGCCTGATCGGTGCGACTGTGGGTTTTGCCGTTTGGACTGAGAGCTTTTAAAGCCCAGTCATTTCAATGCGTTTGATCGCCTGTGACCAACTTCACAGGGACCGCTGCCTCAGGTCATCGAGTCGAGCAGTGATTCCGGAGATGGTGTGTGCATCGGAGGGGGAGACCCAAGACTTACACCACACACTCCTCAGAACAATGAGAAACGCAAGCTACCAAAAACTTCTGACGCTCATTAATGAGCACGAAAAAAAGGGGGCAACTAAAAGGAAAGATCCTATTAAAGCAATTACGGACTTCTTCGTGAGGCCAATTACGGCACATGATTTCATCAAATACAATCAAGAAGATGACTCTTCGGCTGAGCAAGAAAGCGTGGAGGAAGTTGATCCAAATATTGTGTACGGCACTGAAGAGGATGATAGAATCAGTGTCAGCAGTGCTGAAGGTGCAGCACGAACTTATTATTTACTTGGAGGGAATGACCATTTCTTAGGCTCCCCCTTGATCAGCGATCATGCTCCTAGCACTGTGTACGGTGGAACTGGCAGAGACAACCTTTTTGGTGGTGACTTTGATGATTACTTAGATGCCGGTAACGACAACGATTGGGACAACCTGAATGGAGGAGCAGGTCACGATACTTTGGTTGGTTATATTTCAAGCAATATGGAAAGTGGTTCTTCCCCAGATATGCTTACTGGTGGATCTGAGAGTGATACCTTTATTGTTAGACATGGCGCAGAAGACTTCGATCCAATTACGGATCAAGCTCGTGACGTGACAATTTTGGACTTCTGTGACATCGGTGACAGGATTGTCTTTGAGGGCTTGCGAGGGGAGTTGTACCTGCGCGAGGGAGGCGTTCACCAGCGTGATCAGGCGTTACAACTAATGGAAGTTTTTGAAGGCAATCATCAACTCATTGCAACCATTTTCACGAACTATAATGATATTAGAGGCATTGACTTTATGTCAGGCGAAGAGGTGAATGTTGCCGTCAGTGGAAATGTCGTTTCTGTAATCACTCCCGATGCACCTGGGTTTAACATTGTAGGATGATCACCTTATTGAACCAGAGAAATTCAGCTCCACTCACAGCCCGAACTTAGACAAGGCGGAGCTTTTTATTGAAGATTATGTGACTTGAGCTTCTGGCCCACGTCCGCAATGCCATGGACCGAACCATTCAACCTGAAATGGATGGAAAACTGAATCTTGAGCCCACTTTTGATAGCTGGGTTATGAGTGGTGCATCGCCCTCAACCCTTCATGGCCCAACCACCTGCTGGTTCATCACTGCTGTTCGGTGCTCTTGCCGACTCGGGGCAGATCAAGCAAGGCAAGAACGGCAGCCACCGCATGGCGCTGAATGGTGTTAACGAGATTGACTGGTTCACTGACAGACCTAACCGTGTTGAGGGCACTTGGAAGCCAAAGAAGCTGCTTCGTGAATGGGACAAATATTTCGCTAGCAGCGAACCCAATGCTCAGGCAACAGTTGAGGTTGGTGAAGACAGGGAAATATTGACATTTGAAATGTTCAAGCCAAAGATNAAGTCTGATAAAATAATCTTCAATATTAAGCCACTAAGCGAATCAGGAGAAGATAGAATTACAGGTGTTTCGGGAAGGGTGATGGATGATATTTCATTGTTTATTGACAACACCAATTCTGTAAAACCTTCTTGTTTCCCAGATTGTGAAAATGCAGACCTGCAAGGCTTTGATATGACTGGACAAGAACTGGCAATTAATTTTGAGTCCGCTGATCTAAGTGACACAAANCTCAGTCACACTACTTTCCATGTAGACCTGAATGAGGCGGTCTTGACTGGCGCAAACCTCACCGGTGCCTCGCTGAATGGTGTGTACCTGGTTGGGGCGGACCTGACGAATGCAAACTTGGATGGCGCGTTCTTCCAGGGAGCGTCCTTAAATTACGCAGACTTAAACAATGCGGAGCTGAAAAACGCGTCCCTAAACGCCTCAGTCCTGAGTAACGCGGATCTGACTGGCGCAAACCTCAACGGTGCGTTGCTGACCAATGCAGAGTGGTACCAAACAACCTGCCCTGACGGCACCATGAACAAAGGCTTTTCACCCTGCACACAAGAGCAACTAAAGTTGGCTTGATTAATGCTTAGCTTCGCTGTGAAGCAGGTTTTTAGTGCTTACCCTCTGTACATATCAGACACCACTGCTTCCAATATATTCAATGCTTCTAGGTGTTCTAGCTTCTTCTGAGCTTGAGCCATCATTGGCTTTCCCTGGGGGCACAGTCAGCAATGAGAACAGCAGCCTTAGAAACCGTTGCCTTGACCTGCTCAAGGCAACGGTTGATTCTTTTGTTTGGGGCGTCTTTTAATGCTGTGGCTTGACTCGCTTGCTGAGGAACAATTGCATTTAAAAGTTGGTTTAATGCTTGACGCGCTTTGTTTCTGCTTGGTTGCATTACAGCTGAAATAGATCACATTAAAATAGTTTTCTAGCATTAAGCCAGTTCCCACAGAATTGACACTCCTCAATTAGCACAGAAGCTTTCGGCTTCAGTTGGAATGGAAATTGAGTTGGTATAACAATGGGAAAGTGCCTCTGGAGGCCTTATATCGAGCAAGTCTGCGACACGATCGAAGCTTGCTGAGGAGAGCCCTGCAATCGTTAAAGATACAAACCTAGCTTGATCATGCCCGCATTGGGGGCTTCAGGAGCATGCTTATACGTAAAGACGCGTCAGAAATATATTTTTTATTTTGTCGAAAAATTTTCTCGTTGTTTCTTGGTTGGCCAGGCAGAATCCTCTGTTGACCAATTAAGAATGTAAGACCTGAAGAGGTGAGGGTTGAAACTTTAACAGCATCAGCAGCTGCGATTTTCCTTGAATTCTATTCAACTCTTGGCACTATTCACTATTAGCCGCTAAATATCATGAACGCCTCAATTGAATTCTCGTGCTACAACTAAAGTAACCCAACCAAAGCCTGATGTCAGAAGAGCAACTCAAGTCTTTCCTGGAAAAGGTCAAGACAGACACAGGCCTTCAGGAGAAGCTCAAGGGCGCGGCTGATGCCGATGCTGCTCTTGCGATTGCGAAAGAGGCTGGCTTTGCAATTACTGCAGAAGACATTCAATCGATGCAATCTGCTACGGAGTTATCTGATGATGAGCTTGAAGGAGTGGCTGGGGG
>NZVB01000056.1 GCA_002701375.1 Cyanobium sp. NAT70
GAATCGTGAGGGCAGTTGTGTTTGCCTCCGATGCACATACCATCGCCGAAAATGAAGAGCATGCGAATGATTGAAGGCCTGAATTCTTGTGATACTGCGCACGATAAAAAGGCGTTCTGGTAAACACTTAGGCGCTATACATCGTCTTCTCAGTTAGCACTCATGCAGAGGTGAAGAGAAGAGGGTCGCGCAGATCAAGGCAGGGCAAGAGGGCCGCTGCCGTCAGCGATGTTGTTTCTATTGATGGCGACAAACCCGTCTGCCTGGGCAATCACGGGCACCGTCCCAGTGGCAGGTTGACATTCCTGCAAGCAGGCAATGCCGTTGCTCTTTTGTAAGAAGGTCTCGAGCTGCTTTCCGCTGATCGATGCCTAGTCGGCCGCGCTGGCAAGTGAAAATACAGTTTTTCTGCTTACGGGAGCAGCGAGCAGCTTTGACCTCATTCTTTTCAACGCAAAAGCAGATTACAGAACTAGGTATTATTACCTGAGCAGGTTTTATGTATGCCGTGTAACAGCGCCCTTGGATTTTCCCGCTACACTTAAAAAGTTGTTGAGGTATTTCATGGGTTTTACGTACTCCACCATCGCTTTAGGTCTCGTTTTGTATACGTTTTCTTACATTTTTTTGACTCCCATTATTCCTTGAGTGAGATTTAGCTGCGAAAGAGGTGTGTGACTGTCATTTATTAGGTTTTTGTTGATACAGTGATCAGGATATTTTTTTATATGGTTATTTGATTAGCGGTTTAATTTTTGCGTTTCTATGGCTTGTATTGATTTGATGCTCATAGCCATTAGCAAGCATGTTGCAGGGTTGATTGAAATATAATTTGGCCATCTTAATTACTTTGCCTGGGTCAAGTTTTTGGATCCGGTTTCCTCCATGAGAAAGCAAATATTCTGAGTAGAAGATTGACTTTCATGCCCGACGTTTGGCGCAAGCATGCTTTGAATCGGGGAGCGTGCGCTCGATTTAGCCTGGCTCATCAAGTTCGCGGTGCATGTTTCTAGGTCTGACAAATACAGTCTTATTATGGGTCTGTTGCCCAAGCAGTAAGTTCATGCAAAATTGAATCACTTAAGCGTTAATAGACTTGATTGAAGCATGGCTTCCTTTATAACTATGATCAGAAGTGTGAAAGGCTTTCGTTGATTAAAAGTGAATTGGTGGATAGCAATGAGGGCGTTAAAAAAGACTCAAGAAGTCTTTCTTCGCTAATTTTAACGGGAAAAAGAAATAAAGATCCTGGCTACCCATAAACATTTTCGCTCGCTACGGAACTGCGAGAACCTTCCTGTTGAGCCATCTCAGCCCGGGCCTTGCTGGCACTTTTCCGAAGCGCCTCAAGCCGATCTTCGTAAAAACTGCGGCGGCGCTTCTTACGGGTTTGTTCGACCAAGTCCTTCAAAGCCCCACCCAAACTGCGATACGCATTTGGAACGCTATAGCCAAATCGACAAGCGAGATCAATCGCGCGCTCATCCGCACTAATTGCGTCCTGCAAGCGCTTTTCGGAGTTGTTCTTGAGATAGAGGCGGTATCCGGCAAAACCGGAGAGACCTAGAGCCATGAGCAAAAGCAAACCGTCTTGCACCCACAGCTCACCTATGGCACCACCGAGGCCGATGGCCAAAGCCGCCATTTCCCAACCATCACGGGGAATCGTGTCGTTCTGAATCCGGCCGACCTCATGCCAGAACAAGAGATTGCGATGGTCGAGTGCGAGACGATCCCATTCTTCTAGATCAACCTGGATCTCAACCTCGTCGCGGCCAATCTCTTCCAGGGTGATCAGAGGTGGGTCGACCGCAGCAGCGGACTCCACGAACACCCAGCTCTGCATCTCAGGCGGCAGCAACCCCTTGAGGCGCTGGAGCTCACTCATCGCGTCCGTAACCCTTTAGTGCGTTCACGGTAGCGGGGCATCGTAGCTGCTGAGCAGTCAATCACGAGTCAAACAGCTGCGTGGGAAGCTGTTTTGGTTTGGCCGTTCCCAACAGCCCATGCCACGGCGGACTGATCTGCATCGGATTTTGCTGCTGGGGTCGGGTCCGATCGTGATTGGACAGGCCTGCGAATTCGATTACTCAGGCACTCAGGCCTGCAAGGCACTTCGTGCGGAGGGGTACGAAGTCATCTTGTTGAATTCCAACCCCGCCTCGATCATGACCGACCCGGGCATGGCGGATCGGACCTACATCGAACCGCTCACACCAGAGGTGGTGGCGAGGGTGATCGAGATTGAACGCCCTGACGCCCTGCTGCCCACCATGGGGGGCCAGACCGCTCTCAATCTGGCTGTTGCCCTGGCGGAGAACGGAACACTCGATCGCTTCGGTGTTGAGTTGATCGGTGCTGACCTAAAGGCGATCCAAAAGGCCGAGGATCGTCTGCTGTTCAAGCAAGCGATGGAACGCATCGGGGTGCGGGTCTGCCCATCCGGCATCGCTTCAACGATGGAGGAAGCTGAGGCCGTGGGGGCCGCCATCGCTAGTTACCCCCGAATTATTCGCCCTGCCTTCACGCTGGGTGGTAGTGGCGGTGGAATCGCTTACAACCCAGAGGAATACGCAGCGTTCTGCAAGAGCGGTTTAGAGGCGAGCCCTGTCTCTCAAATTCTGATTGAACAATCACTCCTGGGCTGGAAAGAATTTGAGCTGGAGGTGATGCGCGATCTCGCAGACAACGTCGTGATCGTTTGCAGCATCGAGAACCTCGATCCAATGGGGGTTCACACCGGTGACTCGATCACCGTCGCTCCGGCGCAAACACTCACCGACCGCGAATATCAACGGCTGCGAGATCAGTCGATCGCAATCATTCGAGAAATCGGAGTTGCGACAGGCGGCAGCAACATCCAGTTCGCCATCAACCCCGCCGATGGGGATGTGGTCGTGATCGAGATGAATCCGCGGGTGAGTCGCTCCTCGGCTCTGGCCAGCAAGGCAACAGGCTTCCCCATTGCCAAGATCGCCGCCCGCCTGGCCGTGGGCTACACCCTCGATGAAATCCTCAATGACATCACCGGCAAAACACCGGCTTGTTTTGAGCCAACAATCGACTATGTCGTCACCAAAATCCCTCGCTTTGCCTTCGAGAAATTTCGTGGCAGCCCAGCCGTTTTAACAACGTCGATGAAATCGGTTGGCGAAGCGATGGCGATCGGACGTTGCTTCGAGGAGTCGTTCCAAAAAGCAATGCGTTCTCTAGAAATCGGCAGAGCTGGCTGGGGATGTGATCAAACCGAAGCCGAGCTCACCGATAGCGATATTGATCGTGGATTGCGAACGGCTTCACCCGAACGAATCCTCACCGTGCGCAGCGCCATGCTCCGCGGTCGCAGCGACAACGACATCCATGACATCAGTGGCATTGACCCCTGGTTTTTAGCCAAATTGCGCCTCTTGATTGAGACGGAACAACGGCTCCTGAGTGGTCAACGGCTTGATCAACTCAGCGCAGAGGCGTTCTTCACGCTCAAACAACGCGGGTTTTCTGACCGCCAGATTGCCTGGGCGACCAAGAGTGATGAACTCAGCGTTCGCTCTCGCCGCCAGTCGCTTGGCGTGCAGGCGGTCTTTAAAACAGTGGACACATGCGCCGCAGAGTTCGCGTCAACGACGCCTTATCACTACTCCACCTATGAGCAGCCTCTGCATCAACTAGGCGATGACGGCAGGCTGATTGCCTTGCCAGCGTCCAGCGAAGTCAGTGCTGCTGATGATCGTCGCAAGGTGATGATCCTCGGTGGCGGTCCCAATCGCATCGGGCAGGGAATTGAATTCGACTATTGCTGCTGTCATGCATCCTTTGCAGCTCAGGAGCAGGGGATCACAACGGTGATGGTGAACAGCAACCCCGAAACCGTCTCCACTGATTACGACACAAGCGATCGTCTCTATTTCGAACCCCTCACTCTTGAAGACGTTCTCAATGTGATCGAGGTGGAGAAACCCAATGGTGTGATCGTCCAATTTGGTGGCCAAACCCCTTTAAAACTGGCCATTCCTCTGCTTCACTGGCTCAATAGTGCAGAAGGTCTCGCGACCGGGACGCGGATCTGGGGGACCTCACCAGAGTCGATTGATCGGGCCGAAGATCGGGAACAGTTCGAGGCCATCCTCAGCGAGCTCGAGATTCGCCAGCCCCGTCACGGACTGGCCCGAAGTGAAGTCGAAGCACGCTCTGTGGCTGCTTCGGTGGGATATCCAGTCGTGGTGCGTCCCTCCTATGTCTTGGGCGGCCGGGCGATGGAGGTGGTCTTCGATGAAACGGAATTAAACCGCTATATGCACGAAGCGGTGCAAGTTGAACCTGATCATCCCGTCCTCATCGATCAGTACTTGGAAAATGCCATCGAAGTCGATGTCGATGCGTTGTGCGATCACACCGGAGCGGTCGTGATCGGTGGCTTGATGGAACACATTGAGCCAGCCGGCATCCATTCCGGTGATTCCGCCTGCTGTCTGCCATCCGTCTCTCTGGGAGAAAACGCTCTTGCGACGATCCGTTCCTGGAGTAGATCACTCGCCCTTGCACTGCAGGTTGAAGGTCTGATCAATCTGCAATTCGCCGTTCAGCGCGATGGGCAGGGACAGGAAGTCGTCTACATCATTGAAGCCAACCCCCGTGCTTCGCGTACGGTCCCATTCGTGGCCAAGGCCACCGGTCAACCCCTTGCTCGCCTTGCGACGCGCCTGATGGCGGGTGAAAGTCTGGAAGACGTGGGTTTGACCGAAGAGCCGCAACCGCCGCTTCAAGCCATCAAGGAAGCCGTTCTGCCGTTTCGGCGCTTCCCAGGCTCCGACACAGTGTTAGGCCCCGAGATGCGGTCCACCGGTGAAGTGATGGGATCCGCCAGTAGTTTTGGCATGGCTTACGCCAAGGCTGAATTAGCCGCTGGCGAAGCGCTGCCCACCCAAGGCACCGTGTTTCTCTCGACCCATGACCGAGACAAACCGGCGCTTGTCCCTGTTGCGAAACGCCTGATCGCACTGGGGTTCCAGCTGATAGCGACCTCTGGCACTGCAGGAGCATTGGTCGAGGCAGGGTTAACTGTTCGTCCCGTTCTGAAGGTGCATGAAGGACGGCCCAACATCGAAGACCTGATCCGCTCCAATCAAGTCCAGTTGGTGATTAATACCCCGATCGGTCGGCAGGCCGCCCATGACGACAAGTATCTACGTCGCGCCGCTCTCGATTACGCCGTTCCAACTGTGACGACATTGGCTGGGGCGAGAGCCGCTGTTGCAGCGATCGCATCGCTTCAGGATCAACCGATGTTGTGCATCAATGCACTGCAAGACATCCACGCCTACGTCCAAACATCCACTGGGTGATGCGACGAATCGGTAGGGTTGGATTAAGCCGTTGATCAACGATGACCGTCTCCGCACCAGTCAAACCTGGAAACGACTGTCGTGAGTCTTTTCGACGCGCCTACGAGAACCGTTACACGTGGGCGCCAGGTTTTTCTGGTTACAGCGGACGCTGCATTTGGGAACAAGGGGAACGCCGCTTGGAAGGGACGTTTCAGGTTGGGGCTGATCTCAAAGCTTCCGTGGAAGGGATCGACGATGAAGAGGTTCTCAAGGCCATGAACTCCCAGCTTTGGGAAGTAGCGATTCATCGCGTTCGTCGCAGTTTTGAACAAACGCATGGGCAAAATACATTTACGGCCGGTGAAACCGACGCTGTAGGAATGGAAGTGATTATTGGCGGCAAAGGGGATGGAGATCGCTATCGCATCAAAGATGATGTGGTCACAATGGTTCATCGACATATTCATGGGACGGTCGTCACGATTTACACAACTGAAGTTACTGAAACCGGTGAAGGCTATTTGAGTCATACCTATACAAGCCAGTATTCCGACCCCGCCAGTGGCGAACCCCGCGGTGGAAAAAATCATTTCATCGATACTTTTGTGGCCTTGCCGGGAGGTGGCCCCTGGGTGCTTCAACAGCGGGTGATCAAAAGTGACGCTTATGCTGATCAGCCAGCAAGTGCGCAAACGTTCAGCTTTCAAGATCTCAAAGGCCTTTAATCCATATGAGCCCAATGATGTTTGTGCCTTCAGCATTATTGGGCTAAAACGGAGGCGCCGATATCACTCACACATTGTTGTTTCACAGTATCTTTTAAGCTTCAAATCGATGCGGAGTCTGAATAGAGGCGACGCAAAAAAGACAACAGAAATAGGCTAATTATTTATGTTTAGGCTTTGTTTTTTTGAGTATTCCTTGGTCGACATGGAAGGAAGTTCGAGTGATGATTTTTAGAGTGATCTCATTGCCTCAAACCCCTTGGTTTCAATCAAACCCTATGCAGCGCGAGCTAAGCGAGATCTCGACTCCAGAAGCTCCTGCAGCGAGCTGATCAGAGGAGGCCGCCAATCTTGTTGAGACAAAAGATGGTTTCAGAATTGCCGACTTAAGAAGGTTGTGACACGATCCCACCAACATCGGTATGGACGATGGGGAGTTTCGAAACAGCGATCAAAGCCATCAACGATCCCATTAGCTCCTTCGTCTGGGGCTGGCCAACGGTGGGGCTCATCGCACTGACAGGCATTGTTCTGATGGTGGGATTGCGCTTCATGCCACTGCAGCGCCTGTTGTACGGCGCGCGCATGATGCTCCGTCCAGCTGACGCCCTGAACGAAGGAGAAATCTCACCGTTTCAAGCGCTGATGACCTCCCTATCGGCGACCATCGGCACCGGCAACATTGTCGGGGTTGCTGGAGCCATCGCCATCGGTGGGCCTGGTGCTGTGTTCTGGATGTGGTTGATCGCCGTTTTTGGCATCGCCACGAAATACGCCGAAGCGGTTCTAGCGGTTCACTTCCGGGAAACTGATGCCAACGGCAACCACGTTGGCGGCCCGATGTATTACATCCGGAATGGATTGGGTCAAGGCTGGGCCTGGATGGGCGGTTTGTTTGCCCTATTTGGCATGTTCGCCAGTTTCGGCATTGGTAATGGTGTTCAAGCCTTCACCCTGTCTAAGGCGCTTTTTGACACCGCCAAGGTGTCGCGCACGCTAACTGGCATCTTGCTGGGCATTCTGATCTTCGCCGTAATCATCGGAGGTCTTCGACGACTCGCGAGAGCCGCCTCCGCGATCGTGCCGGTCATGGCCATTCTTTATCTCGCGGCCTGCCTGACCATCCTGGTGATCAACCGCAACGGGATCCCAGAAGCCATCCATCTGATCTTCGACTCTGCCTTCAACGGAAAGGCCGCCGTCGGTGGAGCGTTCGCACAGGTGGTGTTAATGGGCTTTAAACGTGGAATCTTCTCTAATGAAGCCGGTCTCGGTAGTGCACCCATCGCCCATGCTGCAGCGAAAACAGACGATCCTGTGCGTCAGGGAACTGTGGCCATGCTTGGCACGTTCATCGACACATTGGTGATCTGCACAATGACAGCCTTAGTGATCATCACAAGCAGCGGTGAGAAATTGCTTGGCATGACGGACGATGCACGCAAGGCGCTTGCAGGTTCCACCTTGTCGATTACATCATTCAACGACGCTTTGGCGGGTAGTGGACTTGTTGTTACTGCTGGAATTGTCGTCTTTGCATTCACCACCATCCTTGGGTGGAGCTTCTATGGCGAGAAATGCACCCAGTATTTGTTAGGCAGCAAAGCTGTGATTCCGTTCCGTTTGATTTGGGTAGCAGTCGCTGTATTTGCAGCCATCGCAGGTGAAGAAGGCTTGATTTGGGGTGTTTCAGACACTCTGAACGGCCTCATGGCCCTGCCCAATCTGGTTGCTTTGTTGTTGCTTTCTGGAACGGTGTTCCGCCTCTCCAAGGCTTATCGCTTTCGCTAAAAAGCAAAGAGAACAGAGAGGCGGACGCGACCAAGCACGCTTAAATCCTGATCAGCCCTGACCTTCGGGGAGGGGCGTCACGGATTGCAACTTTGTGTTGAGTTCCATCGCCATGCTCTGACGACCAACGGCTAACACCTTCAAGGTGTCTTCATGCATGCGGAGCTGAGCATCAGCGACTTGCATGCCGCGAACCAACTCCTTCAGCTCATCTGGCAGGGAGTTCAGGTCATAACGCTTGCCCTCAAAGGTGAGAACAGGATTTGGATTGTTGGCGGCAGAATCAGTCATCGATAAAACCGGGTGGTCAGGGATCCGGCCGACAAACTTTAGAGATGTTCAACAGTTCTGCAGATCACGAATGAACTGACGTTCGCAAAGTTCCCGATAACGCCCACCACGTTGCATCAGTTCATCGTGGGAGCCTTGATCCACGATTGCCCCTCGCTCTAGAACCACAATCTGATCGGCTTCCTGAACCGTGGCCAAGCGATGGGCAATCACCAAAACAGTGCGCCCCTCCATGGCCTGGCGAAGCCCCAATTGCACGGCGGCCTCAGCCTCAGCATCGAGAGCGCTCGTCGCTTCATCGAGCAGCAGCACAGCAGGATTTCCCAAAACAGCGCGGGCAATGGCAATCCGCTGCAGCTGTCCCCCAGACACGTTGGTCCCGCGTTCTTCCAGTTCCGTCTCATAACCCTGAGGGAAAGCACGGATAAAACCATCCGCATTCGCTAATTGAGCCGCCGTGATCACCTCGGCATCATTGGCCTCACGACCAAACCGAATCGCCTCAGCGATCGTCCCTGAAAACACCGTGGTGCGCTGAGGCACAAGTGCGACCTGCCGTCTCAACTCATGGGCGCGCAGTTGGCTGAGGTCGTAGCCATCCATCAAGATCCTGCCGGCTTGACAGGTGTTGAAGCGCAACAACAAGGAGAACAAGGTGCTTTTGCCAGCACCAGAAGGACCAACAAGGGCGACCACTTGACCAGCCTCAACGCAAAGATTGAGTCCCTTCAGCACCGGTTCAGACGGCTGATAACCAAAGCTGACCTGTTCCAGCGTCAGATCTCCGCGTAAATGGCCGAGTAATTCGGCATCTTGGGGATCTGGGGGCTCTTGAGGTTCTCGCTCGATGTCTCGCAATCGTTTCAGCGAGGCTTGTCCTTGCTGAAATTCATTGAAATTCGTCGTGAGGTGGCTAATTGGATCAATCAGCATGATCAAGCCAGCCACGTAGCTACTAAATCCCTGCCCATCCAGATCACCCGTCTGGATGCGTGCTGCGCCGAGGGCGAGGACAGTCAAAATTCCAATGACTTCAATAAAACCCACAACAGGGTGTTGCAGGGCTACCAATCGGTATGTGCGGTAGCGAGCCTGACGATGCTGATCAATCTTCGTTTCAAATCGATCCTGAAGCCATGCTTCAGCGGCAAAGGCGCGCACTAAGGGCAATCCTTCAATCGATTCACCCAGCAATCCAGCCAGTTCACTCACCTTGCGCTGGCTCCGTTCCGTCGCTGCCATCACTCGCGCGCCGAACAAGCTGATCAGCACAGCCACCAAAGGTGCGATCAACAGGATCGCTACGGACAACTTCCAGTCCAGCCACACCATGTAGGCGAAGACAGCTACCAGCTGTAAGGCGCTGGGCAAGGTGTCTTGGATCGTTTTATAAATCACCTCACTGACTCGATCAGCATCTTCGGTGAGTCGATAGGTGAGATCGCCTGAGGACAACTTCTCAAGAGACGCCAGTTCGACCCGTTGCAACTGGCGAAAAACATCTCTACGCAAGTCCTGGCTTANACGTAGTGCAGGTCCAGCCAACAGAGAATCCTGACCAAATTGCGCCACCTTTTGGATCAGGAAGACAGCGATCGCCAGCAGNATCACCTGAACGACCTTGAACAGCTCNCCGGCCCCGATCGCTGGGATCAAAGCACCTGCGAGCCGCATCAACAGCGGCCAACAGCCCACAAAAATCAGCATGCACAGCCCACCCAAGAGCAACTGCCGGCCATGTGGACGTAACAGCGGCAGAAGCCTGCGAAAGCCGGCTTGAGATGGGGTAAGCATCACGGCAGAGTATCAATCCCGATCTGACATCCCAGGTGAATGAAGCTTGATCAGTTCCTCAAATGGAAGGGGTGGGTGGCCACAGGAGGCGAAGCGAAACATCACATTCAGGCTGGTGCTGTGCGGGTGAATGGATCGGTCGAAACCCGTCGGGGCCGACAACTTGTCNNTGGTGACCGGATCTCGATGGCCGCTGAAGAATCTGTTTTTGGCGAATCACCATCGATCACACCGTAAGTTGGCCGGCAGTTCTGCTAAGGATTGAGCGTGCGCAGACGGGTGATCGCTGGCAATTGGAAGATGCACATGACCTGTGCTCAGGCCAGGGACTACATGGCTGCCTTCCTGCCTCTAATCAAAGACATTCCTGAGGATCGTCAGGTGGTTCTGGCGCCACCCTTTACCGCCCTCTCGACCATGGCGGAACTTGCCGCTGGCAGCAGGGTCGAGCTATCGAGTCAAAACGTGCATTGGCAACCATCCGGTGCCTTTACTGCTGAAATTTCAGCCGACATGCTGCTCGAGCATCAAGTGCAGTTCACCATCGTTGGCCATAGTGAGCCTCGAAAATACTTCAGCGAAAGCGACGAACAGATCAATCACAGAGCTCGTTGTGCGCAGTCCAAGGGATTGATCCCGATCGTGTGTGTTGGCGAGAGTTTGGAGCAGCGAGAGCGTGGAGAGGAGGAACGGGTGATTCGCAGACAGATCGAGCAGGGGCTTGAGGGCCTCGATGCCAACAAATTGGTGGTGGCCTACGAACCGATCTGGGCGATCGGCACCGGTCAGACCTGTGAATCATCAGAAGCCAATCGCATCTGTGGTCTGATTCGCAGTTGGGTTGGCGCGACGGATTTGGTCATTCAATATGGCGGCTCGGTGAAACCAGACAACATCGATGAATTGATGTCTATGAGCGATATCGATGGAGTACTGGTCGGAGGCGCATCCCTAAAACCCGATGGGTTTGCCCGCATTGCCAACTACCAATCCGTTTGAGTCCAGGCTCTGGCCACAGAACTGGCAACAACGCACAACCGTGATGGGTGTGATCAACGTCACCCCAGATTCTTTTAGTGACGGCGGCCGCTTTTTCAGCTCAGAGCGAGCTTGCAATGAAGCGGCCTCGCAACTGCGTCAGGGCGCTGACGTACTTGATCTTGGTGCTCAGAGCACGCGGCCTGGAGCGGACGAGGTTGGCCCTCAAGAAGAGTTGAGACGGTTGCTGCCACCCTTGCGGCAGATCCGACGCAACTTTCCAGAGGCCTTGATTTCAATCGACACCTTTCTGGCAGAGGTGGCAGAGGCTGCGCTTGAAGCTGGCGCTAATTGGGTGAATGACATTAGTGGTGGCCAGCGAGATCCGGCCATGCTGCCGCTGATTGCAGCGGCTCGCTGCCCCGTGGTGTTGATGCATAGCCGAGGCAACAGCCACTCGATGGATCAACTGACGGGCTACGACGATGTCGTGGGAGATGTGCGCTCTGCCCTGTTGGAACGGACCGATGCCGCAGAGCAAGCCGGTATTGCTGCTGAACAGATCATCTGGGACCCAGGTCTGGGCTTCGCCAAAACCCATGAACAAAACCTGGCTCTCCTGAAAGGTCTTGAAACGCTTACGCGCGAGCGGTTCCCGCTGCTCGTTGGGCCGTCACGCAAACGCTTCATCGGTGCAGTGCTTGACGAACCACGACCACGGGCCAGGATCTGGGGCACCGCTGCTGTGGCATGTCGGTGTGCTCAGGTCGGTGTCGCCATGGTTCGTGTCCACGATGTGGCCCCAATCGTCCAAACACTGCGAATGGCAGCCACACTTTGGTAAACAAACCAGGGAAGAAGTGGCGCATCCAACCAGCACGATATTTATTCAGATAGCGGCTTATCGGGACCCAGATTTACCAGCGACACTTCAGAACTTATTGAGCAAAGCTTCCAATCCAGAACGGTTGAGTTTCGGGATTTGCTTACAACTTTCTGAGCAAGACTCTGATCTATGGGGGGAGATGGCATTCCCAGCGCATCCAAAACTGAGTGTGTGTCGCTATCGAGCCTCCGAAAGTCAGGGGGCATGCTGGGCAAGACACCAGGCACAACAGTTCTATCGAGATGAAGATTTTGTGCTTCAAATTGATAGCCACATGCGAGCTATTGACGATTGGGATCAACAGTTGCTGCAAACTTGGCAAGATTGCAATGATGAGATGGCGGTTTTAAGTGTGTACCCCAATGCCTTCCACCTGCCTTGTGAACTGAATCTGGCGACCCTTCCCGTGATGGCTGCCGATCGCTTTGATGACTATGGCATTTTGAAGTTCCAAGGGATAAGCCGATATTCATTACCAGAGCAACAGCCCAAACAGCCTCTTCCAAATGCCTTCATCGCTGGTGGATTTTTATTTGGACCAGGCCAGATTGTCCGCAACGTTCCCTATGACCCAGGGCTTTACTTTTATGGCGAAGAAATCGCCATGTCTGCCAGGCTTTGGACCCACGGCTTCAACCTGTTCTGCCCGAACAAACTCCTCTTGTTTCATTTATACAAATCAGCCGCCGCCGATGGAGACACCTCAGCAACACACTGGAGTGATCACAGCGACTGGTTTCGCTTTAATCGAAAATCACTTGTGAGAGTCCATATGTTGCTTGGAAGTTTGAAAAATGCACCTAAAAGCCTCAATGCAATAAAGGATGATGTTGCCGATCTCAACGCTTTCTGGCTTGGTGGTGAGCGAAGCCTCGAGGACTATCAGCGTTGGGCAGGGGTGAACTTCAGCGACCAGACCATCAGCGAGGACGCCCGTGTCGGATGTTTCCAGAACCTCGGGTCGTGAGTGAAGGGATTGCTGTAATCGAAACCAACGATTCCCCTACAACAGGAGGATGACTAAATCAGATACTTTTGCTAGGACGAAAGCAGAAATAACGACCCCATGGTTAGCCCCTTAAAGCGGATTAAAGGTTTCGCAACCACAGGATCGATCTACGATCTAACCGGTTACAATGGAAAGTTATATTTCACAGCCCATCCAGAAGAAGCCGATCGAGATCAATATCATCCTGGCGACAAACACTCGAGCTACTCCCTTTGGGTAACAGATGGTACGAAACCTGGAACCCGAATTCTCTCTGATTTCACACCAGGTGACAATACCTATGTCGCCAGCGATCTCAACGTTGCGAACGATCATCTCTTTTTCATTACCAGAATCGACCCAGGCAACACCTACCAACTTTGGTCCTATAAAGATATCGACCTAGATACGAATCGTGAACGGCTAACAAAAATCGACGATGCTTTACCGAACGCCTTTAGAGATGGCCGATGGGATGACAAGATTGAAGCGATTGACAGTGGTTTGTTTTTCTTTCAGCCCGCACAAGACGATAAGTATGAACTGTGGTTCAGCGATGGAACGGGCAAGCCTGGAAGCACCTATTCCTTAGGTGGCAACACACCCGGAAAACCGCAAAGCACCTTTGTCTGGCTTGAAGGAGCAGACAACCTGCTCTACTTCATCGCCGATGGACATGAGTCTGTACCAGGTCGAGATGAACCTCGCTGGGACCCAAATGAGCTCTGGGTCACCTCGTCGGCTCCAGGAACATTCAAGAAAATCAGCGATTTCGACTACCAACCCCTGTGGAATGTTTCCTCGCCCATCTCTAATCAAACAACCATCAACGATTCCCTTTACTTTTTAGGCTTATCGAGAGATACACGTGATCAAAACTATGATTACGAACCCTGGGTGAGCAACGGAACTTTTGCCACCACGCAAGAAATCAAAGACATCAATCCATCATGGAAAAGTGCCAATACCCCGAACGGAAGCAGCGCCGAGGATTTCACGCTCTTTAAAGGCGAAGTTTATTTCCGGACCAGAAAAGAGTCTGGGGACAGCGTTCAGGACGCTGTTGGAGAACTGCATGCCTACAATCCAATCTCAAAGGAAACCCGTTTTGTCGCGACCATTCAAGAGAAATGGAACAGCGCCAGTCTTCCGTTCATCGTTTGCAATGACACACTGTATTTCAGAGGCCAAACAAAGGCAGCAGGTGAGGAACTGTGGAAGAGCGATGGCACAACGTCAGGAACATTGATGGTTAGCGACCTGACAAGTGGAACAGGGAGTTCAGAACCACAGAATTTTGCAATTCACAAAAAAAATCGACAGACATCTTCATCAATTCCCGACGATCTCTACTTCACTGCCAAAAACGGGAAGCTTTTCGAGTTGAGCGGACTCACTTCTCAAATAGAAGAAGTCGAATTGCCCTATTCTGGTTACTATGGGGTTGGATCAATCACACCGGTTGACTTAAAGCACGGTGGTACTGATTTATATATGACAATGCGGAGTGGCATCTACAAACTAGAGACAACAACATCAACCACACCCCCGACAACAACAAAGCCGACGATTAAGCCACCGACGACGACAGAGCCTACTGTCACGCCACCGACGACGACAACAAAACCTCCCGTCACGCCACCGACGACGACAACCAAACCTCCCATCACGCCACCGACGACGACGACAAAACCTCCCGTCACCCCCCCCAAGCCAAGTCGCACAATTAAGGGGACAGACCTAAGGGACAAACTCAAGGGGTCCAATCAGGACGACCAGATTTGGGGTTATCAAGGGCGAGACAAAATCAAGGGAAAAAAAGGAAATGATGTCCTGTATGGCAATGAAGATGATGACAAAATCATTGCCGGCGCAGGTGACGACATCATTTACCCTGGTCCCTGTGGTAGAAGAAAAGATGTGGTTAAAACAGGTACCGGCAATGACCGCGTCATTCTTGATTTGGATGGCTATGTGTTGATTCGAGATTTTAATATTTGCTGTGATTCAATCGATGCCACTGCAATCAAAGGCGTTTCGACTGAGTTTAGACGAAATAAAACCTACATTACAGATGGCGAACATGACTATGCGGTGCTCAAAGGACGGTTCAATCTCAGCGAAACTAGTGGAATCTTCAGTCATGTTATCTAATATTAATCTCAGCAGATTTGCCACACCTTTTAGAGAATGCCTATGGCGGCACTGTTCACGGATGTCATGAGAACAACCAGTCAGACGTCACAACAAGGCGCGGGAGGCATGTGCTGATAATTTTTAGCAATCGAGCCTTTGTATCCTTAATGGCAGGAGATGCTAATGCTAGAGAAAATAATCTTCACATCATTCAACTAAATGACCAGATTAAGAGTAGCCGGGCAAGCAAAGGCACTATAAATCAAAAAGCAGCAGCAAAAGCGCCTGTGACACCATAGTGGTCATTGCAGTTGATCTCGCTAAGCTGTCTGTATTTGAACAGGATAGGCTCCTGACCATTGAACTTATCGCGAACTAAAATAATAAATTGTAATTGATTCGACACAAAAGAAAAGGCCAGTAGACAAGTTATTCATCCCAAGCAGCCTCCACCAAGACCCAATAATGATCACAAGTCTCAAGCAGCTCAGGAAGGCCATTGTTGAGGGGACTGTTGATGAAGTTGCTCCTAATTTGATCATCAACTTTCCAAACTTCAACAGCCTATACGCGCCTGGCATGAACATGGCCTGGGTTGGCTCATCGGCAACAATTTATACTCTCTTAGTTGTCAATCAAAGATTGAAAAATGAAGGCCTTTCAAGGAAGCAAATCAAGCAAAATAAACAGGCAATACACTCTTTAGATAACATTAATGCGTCTGATTTAATTTTACCCAATGCCGTTCTAGCTTCGCTATCACGCGAGGTCGGCTTCCAATTCGGATGGGACCAAAGCCACATCCAGCCCAATCAAAAAGGCCAACCATTTAATGTACGTAGCGTTTACCTTGGGGGGCAAATTGGAACTCCTGAATCGGATCAATCTGGTCAGTTGGTTGGCCAGAAATGGATTGCACTTGACCTCAATCAACCGGGAGACAACGGAGAATGGGTCACCCTGACTGGAAACATCAAGAGTCAAAGCGGGCAAGCAATCACGGCACGCAAGCCTATCGAGACATTTAACTTTCAGAAAAGCATCCCCACACTCCCCTTTTATCAGAAATTCATCAATCAACTGTTGAGCACGGCGCTACCAAGACAAAAAAATGCAAAAATACCAGATTCAATTTTTGATTGGCTATCGGATCAATACCAATATCAAAATAAAACACCAGTTGAAATCTATGCAAAGATCGCTGGGGTTAAAAACCCCTATCAATTTGGACTTGGTGGAGACAATTCTCAATCTGCAACCGCGAAACTCAATGGACACTTGAGCAGTTTAACAAGATTAGAAAAGATCCCAAAAAGCAACCGAATTCATCCAAATTACAAGATAGCCAGACAAGCAATTAAAGCGCTCCGAAAAGGCAACAATCCGGTTACTGTTAAGAACAGCGCGAAGCTTTTCTACACAGGATTCCTCGAAAAAAGATTAGATGCGTTCCGAGAGTCTCCACGTAATTCAAAAAGGCATGCTCGCCTAATTCAAGAGCTTGGCATCGGTGTCCGTATTTTTGAAGCAATTGCACTGCGTTCGAGCAGTCTCAATACAGGCAGCAACGGCAGTGGTTACGCCAATGCGGCCCATCCGCTCATTGGTCGACGTTATGAAGACCTGGTGAACTCAAAGAGCCTTTTGGATTTCTACTCAGGACAGGAGTACTGGATTGATAATCTCTTGTTGCCGAGGTCAATGCCTAGATCTGCGTTAGCAGATCCTGCAATCCAACTCAAATCGCCAGAGTACCCCTATCTAACCTTCACGCCAGCTCAATCAACAACGCCCTACCAAGGAGATGCCTCATTCGGGGGAAATTACATTTCAAAAGTCTTTAGTAAAGGATGGTTCAGGCTTAAAAAACTACGAGAAATTCCACAGGATTTTCGTGGTGGAACGATCAATGAATACCGCAATAATTTTAAAATTTCAGACAANACAGATCAAGCCATTGTGCTTGATCAAGCAAGTCTTAGTGCAGAAACGATTACTGCAACAATGCTCTCCAAACAGCAGGCTAAGACACTGCATCCCTCCACAGAAGTTAACTATCGAATCAAGAACAATCAATGCGTCGTGCGCCCTCTAGAGGATGTTCATCGCCTTGCCGGCAAGGTTTTGCATCAATCATTTGCCACTTACCTGGCAACACAAGGTGGTGTTGATCGAATCACTGGCAGCGACTACAACGATGTCATCATCGGACCAAGTCAACACAATACCCATGGGATGCTGACCTTTGAAGCAGGCAAGGGTGACGACATTGTCTCGCCAGGCCGTGGCGCATCAAAAGGACTCCTGGGATTGGGTAAAGATATTGTTGTAGTCAGCCAGGCGGATCTGCATGGACAAACTATCCTGCTCGATTTCAACGCAAAAAAGGATAAAATCGTCATCGAAGCAGGCATCCTCACCGAGGTCAATCAACAAAATCCTGATCAACTAAGCCTGACGCACAAGCACCATCCGCAACACAGCAAAACAATCCTTCTATCTGGATCTAGTGACAGCAATTGGTCCAATATTCCCATCACAACAATAGAAATATAGTTCTAGGTCGATCCTTTATCTCATCGCAGAGATATTTTCTGTTTAAATACCATGAACCAAGTGAAATCAAGAAGCATCATCGCTGCTCAAGGAAGATCAATTAATCAAGAGAGATTGGCACGTCGCAAAGATGTACATGACTGAAAATGAAGCACCGGTAAAAATCACTTTGTACACCATTGACCATCGGGAATGTTTTCAGGACTTTTTTGATGCGCTTGATCCGTTGGAGCAACAAGTTTGTTTATTCAAGTCGACTTTTGCCACATTCGTTTTTTGGGCGCCTTTAAGCAGACGTAACACCCTCAATCCGGTCCTCGACCTCCTGGTACAGCTCTTGTAATTGCTGGATATTCTCGTCAGATGTCTCCCAATAGCCTCTGCCATTAACTTCCAAAAGGGTACCAACAATGCGTCGGAAGCTATGAGGATTTAACTCCAACAGGCGCTTGCGCATCTCTGGATCATTGATGAAGGTCTCATTAGCCTCTTCATAGACAAAATTATCCACGGCACCACTTGTCGCACTCCAGCCGAGCGTGAAATTAAGACGTTTGGCCACCTCTCGCACTCCCTCATACCCCGAGTCGAGCATGCCCTCGTACCACTTGGGGTTGAGCAATTTGGTTCTGGAATCCAGGCGAATCGTCTCATTCAAGCTGCGCACTTGAGCGTTCGCTGTGGTCGTATCGGCAATGAAACTAGTGGGCTCCTTCCCGTCCTCACGTAACCCTTTAATCAATTTGGTTGGATCAGAGTCGAAATAGTGGCTGACGTCAGTCAGTGAGATCTCCGCTGAATCCAAATTTTGGAACGTCACATCAGCAGTTTTCATCACAGACTCAAATACCTCGCGCTTCTGATTCATCTCTCCGGGATTATCAGCGTTGAAAGCAAATGTTTTACGTGACAAATACATCTCCTGCAATTCACCCTCTTCCTCCCAGCTGCTGTTCTCCACAGCTAAATTTACGTTGGAGCTGTAACTGCCACTGGCATTGGAGAACACCCGGCAGGCTGCATCTCGCAGGCTAGTGCCTTCCTTTTCGGCTTGTTCTTGGGCATGTTGACGCACGAAATTCTGTTCCAGTGGTTCATCGGCTTCGGCAGCCATCTTGACTGCTTGATCAATCAAGGCCATTTGATTGATGAATAGGTCACGGAATACGCCTGAACAGTTCACCACCACATCAATACGAGGACGTCCCAATTCTTCGAGCGGGATCAACTCAAGTTTGTTGACTCGGCCAACAGAATCAGGCATCGGCTTAACACCGACAAACCAGAGAATCTGAGCTAACGATTCGCCATAAGTCTTGATGTTGTCTGTTCCCCACAGAACACAAGCAATCGTTTCAGGCCAGGTGCCCTGCTCCTCACGCTGCCGCTCAATCAGCTTGTCCACCACACCCTTGGCAGCAGCGACAGCGGCACGAGTGGGGATAGCCTGAGGATCAAGAGCATGGATGTTTTTTCCGCTGGGAAGCACACCCGGATTGCGGATGGGGTCACCGCCAGGTCCTGGTAAGACGTATTCCCCATCAAGGGCTTTGAGCAAGCTGTCCATTTCCATGTCTGCGCAAACCTGCTCCAGACAGAACCTCAAATAGGCGAATAACTTATCGAGTTCAGTAACATCGATCTCGCTGAAGCCAGCGTTGCGACAAGCTCTCAGCCAGGGGGATGGCAACTTGATGCCAAACAAGGCCAACAGATCGAACAGCCATCCAAAGTTGTTGCGCAGGTTGACCCGCCCGTCGCGGCCTGTGAGCGATCGCACCATGGCACCGATCGCAGCGCGAGACGTCTCAGTGATTGTGCGATTGAGTTCCACATCGGCGAGCACACCATCGTCGTTTCCTTTGTAAACGTCTTCAATCGTTCGCCCCATCGACTCGGCCAGCAAGCCTGGTAGGCAACGCAAGCCATCCTCTTCTCTCTCGAGGGCTGCGATATTGACCAAAGTTGCAATCGCCTCCTCTGCTGTGGGTGGTTTACCGATCGTGTGAAGTCCACAAGGCAGTAAACGGCTCTCGATCTCCATCAACTGCCGATAAACTGCCCCAACTAGGGCGTCTCGACCATCTAAATCCAAGTCCGCTGCATCGTCGTCTGGCAAGACGACGTCTTTATCAAGATTGCACTGTCGTGCCGTTTCTACAATGGTGTTGACAATCTGAACACCACGGCCACCCTCACGTAGTTGTTGGTAAGAACCAACAAGTTCTCCGAGCTCCTTAAGACCTTTGTAGAGGCCGGCATTCTCCGCCGGAGGCGTTAGATAACTAATCGTAGAGGCGTAACCGCGCCGCTTCGCGATTGTGGCTTCGGAAGGATTGTTGGCGGCGTAGTAATACAGATTTGGCAGTGCACCAATCAGCGAATCGGGATAGCAGGTTTCACTCATGCCCATCTGCTTCCCAGGCATGAACTCCAGCGAACCGTGGGTGCCGAAATGCAGCACCGCATCAGCTCCCCAAATCTTCTCGAGGTAGGTGTAGTAAGCAGCGAAACCGTGATGGGGGCTAGCGCTGCGGGAATACAACAACCGCATTGGATCACCTTCATAGCCAAAGGTGGGCTGCACGCCAACAAAAACGTTGCCGAAATGTCGACCAAAAACCAACAAGTTCTGGCCATCACTATTGAGATTGCCGGGAGGCTTGCCCCAGTTTTCCTCTAACCGTTCGGAATAAGGAGTAAGCCGTTCGTACTCCTCAACGCTCATGCGGTGGGCGATCGAAAGCTCAGGAGCACCCTGCATCGCCTCAGGATCATTGATGACCGCTTCCATCAACGCCTTTGGTGTTCTCGGCATGTCCTGAATGTCGTAACCCTTTGCCTTCATCTCCTCCATCACACGATGGATGGAGCCAAACACATCCAGGTAAGCGGCCGTACCAACGTTGCCTTTATCAGGGGGGAAACTAAAAACAGTAATCGCGAGTTTCTTTTCCGTACGTGGCTTAATCCTCAACGAAGACCAGCGAATCGCTCGTTCAGCGATTGCATCAACGCGATCTTGCAAGGTGTGGGCTTTGCCGGTGGCGTCATCACGGCCAGAAAGCACAATCGGTTCGATCGCACCATCAAGTTCAGGAATGGCAATTTGCAAAGCCACTTGAACAGGGTGAAGACCAAGGTCGCTGTCTTCCCATTCTTGGGTGGTCTGAAACACCAAGGGCAGAGCCACCATGTAAGGACGATTGAGCTTCTTCAGCGATTCCACAGCCTTGGGATGGTCCTGACGGGCAGGACCGCCCACCAGAGCAAACCCGGTTAGGGAAACAATTCCGTCGACAAGAGGCTGCTCAGGATTGATCGGGTCGTAAAAGAAGGCATTGACCGGTTTGGAAAAGTCCAAACCTCCACAAAAGATTGGAATCACCCGGGCACCCCGGAACTCCAATTCCTGGATCGTGGCCACGTAATGAGCGTCATCACCGGTCACGATGTGGCTGCGCTGCAGCACAAGACCAATCAACGGACCCTTGCGTGCCTTCTCACTGAGATCATTGCGACTTTCCGTCCAATTCAAATATTCCTTGAGATCTTCAAACATTGAAGGGGCGAGTGGATGCCAAATCCCCAAATCAGGAAACACCTCTGGATCCGCCACCTCCATCACTGGGCGCTCGTCACCATCCGCTGCGGTGAAGACATATTTATCCGCCAACATCAGTAAGAAGTTGCGCAGGTTGTCAGGAGTTCCCCCTAACCAATACTGAAAACTCAGCATGAAGCTGCGAGCATCCTGCGCCTTCTCGACTGGTAAATATTTCAGAACTGTCGGCAATGTGTTCAGCAACTTGAGCATGGCGTCCTGGAAGCCCGCACCACCGGCTTCCTTGCGCTTTTTCATGAAGCCAGCGATCGCACTCTTGCTCTGCCCGAGTTGAGCCATCGAGAAGCTGCCCAACTTGTTCAATCGCATCACCTCAGGCATGGAGGGGAACACCACAGCAGCCTTCAGTCGATCTCGGTGGGGTTGCACTGCATCCACCACCTTTTGAGCAAGATCCTCGATGAAGATCAGCGATGCAATAAAGACATCTGCTGCAGCAACGTCGGCGCAAAAGTCGGCATAGTTTTGATCATCACGCAACTCTTCAATTAGATAACCGCTGAGTTCGATGCCGAGATCACCGTCAGCTGCATTGAGCGATGTTGCAGCCTGAGTGAGGGCGTTTTGATACTGCGGTTCAAGCACCACATAAACCGCTTTCATCACGGATTTGTGGCTCTGACCCTCAGCAGGAGCGACTCGGCGATCGGCGGAGCGAACCTGCGTGAACATCGGCGCTGTGTCAGCTAAGTGGATAAGCCTACGGGTGGGTTGAATTTGACGCGAGCTCTTGCGGCAAGCGTTACAGAACAACTAAACGGTCGATGCTCTTCCGTATCCCAGTCGAGTCAGCAAGGGGCCAGCCATCAGTGTGGTGGTGAGGGCCATCACAACACCAATGCCAAACATGGTTGTTCCGATCACACCCAGTTTCAAACCCACGTTCAGAACGATTAATTCCGTCATTCCACGGGTATTGGCTAGCCAACCCAGCGCCTGAGCTTCGCGAGAGGGAATCCCACACAGGCGGGCGCTGCACCAGGTCCCCAGAAATTTTCCACTAACGGCGACGACCAATACGCTGGCCGTGATCAGCAGCAGAGGAAGCTGACCCAGTTGCGTCAACTCAGTTTGTAGACCACTGACGACAAAGAACATGGGCAATAACAGACGTACAACGATCACTTGAAACCTTGCTTCGACCATGTCCTGCATGTCCTGGCGACGAGGCATGGCCAGACCCCAGAGGAAGGCCCCAAAAATCAAATGCACACCGATGGCATCGGTGACCACACAGCTCACCAAAAGTCCGATCAGGATGAGCGCCTCAAATAATGGGGAAAACCCCTTTCTGCTGTTGTAATGGCGTTCCACCAGTGTTGTGAATGGCCTGAGCAGCACCAGCAAGGCAAAGGCCCAGGCCGCCGTCTTGGCGAGGGGAATCGCGCACTCCCAGATTGAACCAGAGCGAGTGAACGCAACGACAGCCGCGAGAAGCACCCAACTCAACACATCGTCGACCGACGCTGTGGCAAGGCTGAGGGCACCAAGTGGTTGGCGAATCAACATCCGTTCTCGAAGGATGTACGCCAGCACCGGAAAGGCTGTGATCGCCATGGCTGTACCCATGAATAGAGCGCCATCGAGACGACGGTCGCCTGGGAACAACGTTGGCTCCAGTCCGTCTAAAACAGTGCCTAAGCCAATGCCCATCACCATGGGGAGCACGATTCCAGACAGGGAGATCACGGCGGCAACCTTGGCTTTCCCCTTGAGGATTGATGGCTGGAGTTCAAGACCAACCAAAAACATGAACAGGGCTAACCCCAACTGCCCCAGCAGATTCAACTGATCGGTGACACCGCCTCCGAACAATTGATCCTCCAGCTGAGGCGACAACCAACCCAACAGGCTTGGACCGAGGGCAACACCCCCCAGGATTTCGCCCATAACTCGGGGCTGACTCAATCGACTCAGAAGCTCACCAAAAATCTGTGAAGCGCTGATAACAACTGCAATCGCAATAAAGATCCGACCAATCTCAACCGTTGCTGACGTGGTTGCGAACGCATGGATGATGGTCATTTGGATCATTCATCCGATCTGAAAAAGCTTTGCAGCCAACAGAGAGGCTGGTCTCGATTGGTTGCAACAGTCCTGCGGCATGATCCGACCATTTCCCATCCTTTGAAGTCATGACAACTGCCACTCCGGCACACCCGATCAGCGTCGTCGTTGCTGGAGCCCTAGGCCGAATGGGAGCTGAAGTGATTAAGGCAGTCGTGGGGGCTGCAGACTGCCGACTTGTCGGTGCCATCGACAACACGCCAGGCAAGGAAGGTGTCGATGTCGGATTGGACCTTGGACTGGGAGAACTCGACATCGTGATTACGGCCGATTTTGAAGGGTGCCTCTGCGCCGTGAGTCAATCCGTGCGCAATGAAGGGGCAGGCAAGGGAGCAGTGCTCGTGGATTTCACCCATCCCTCTGTGGTCTATGAGCACACACGGGCCGCGATCGCCTACGGAGTGCATCCTGTGATCGGAACAACAGGACTCACACCTGCACAGTTGGAGGAACTAACCGTGTTCTCCAGCAAAGCGTCGATCGGTGGAGCCGTGATTCCCAACTTTTCAGTCGGCATGGTGCTGCTCCAGCAAGCTGCCGCTGCAGCAGCGCGTTTTTATGACCATGCAGAGCTCACGGAACTGCACCACAACCGCAAGGCCGATGCTCCCAGCGGCACGTGCATCAAAACCGCCGAATTAATGGAAGAGCTGGCCAAACCATTCAATCCGGCCCAGGTCGATGAGCACGAATCCTTGCAAGGGAGTCGCGGCGGGCTGCGTGAGAGTGGCCTTCGCCTGCATTCGATCCGCCTGCCTGGACTGGTCGCACACCAGGAAGTGATGTTCGGTNCACCAGGTGAGACCTATACCTTGCGGCACGACACCATTGATCGATCCGCATACATGCCGGGAGTTCTTCTCACCGTTCGCAAAGTGCGATCCCTCCAGAGCCTGGTGTACGGGCTCGAACGACTGCTCTGACGCCGCTTCGTCCATGTTGATTCCACTGCGACCTGGTGAACTCCATCGCTTAATCCCTGCGGTGGCCACCGGCAATCAATTTCGTGTTTCACTCGGTTCTCCACGAGAGATTTTGCAACGGGTCATGGTGGCTGCCATCGGTGGGGTCATCACCCTGCTGATCAGCCAGAGCCAGATGACATCCCGCTGGGGACCGTTTTGGCTTGTGGTGGGTGTGGTTTTTCTGTTGTATGTGCTGTGGGGCCCCATCCTGCAAGCGGGTCAACGCAATTCCACCCTGCGCCGCTACCCAGCAGCAGCATTGTTTGAAGGAGAAGTGGCTGAAGTTCGAACCCGTGAGCGGGTTGAGGGCAGCCATGAGCAAGCCAACAGACGTGGCGAATTGGAGCGGGTGGAAAACCGCAGAACTTGGATGTTGTTGGAACTAGACGATGAGGATGGTTATCTCGGTCGTCTTGCTTTTCCCATGGATAAAAAGCATCAGTCGATTCGACCGGGGGACGTCGTGCGCTGCTTGGTGTTGAGTGAGCGAAAAGACTTTTCCAAAATCAGCGCCCTTAGTGACGCTTGGCTCCCCGACCAACGGATGTGGATTGGCGATTACCCGTTCCTCTTGAGACCGGCGTTCGAAGAACTGTGCCAACTGCGTTTAAAGCCGAAGCCACGCCGCCAAACTCGCTCGTGACATTTCTTAAACATGGTTTACAATTTGTTGCATACCTCGCAATGACGCGTCATGGCTTCCTCTTCCTCTGCGCCTGTCATCCGTGGCGCAACTGTCACTACTGAAGATGGCGGTCGTCTCAACGCCTTTGCTGCAGAGCCACGCATGCAACTTGTGGATTCAGACCGTGGTTGGGGCTTCCACGATCGTGCAGAAAAACTGAATGGCCGCATGGCCATGCTTGGCTTCATCGCTCTGCTCGCCACGGAATTCGCCATGGGTGGAGAAGCCTTCACTCACGGCTTGCTTGGCTTGGGCTGAGCCCGCAGTGGGCATAGGAGGTCGGCCAAAATTTATGCATGGCCTCCTATCCCACAATTCCCGTTCACGTCCTCGGCGCTGGCCCGAGTGGAGCATTAACGGCACTGGCTTTAGCCAAGGCCAATCGACCTGTTGTCCTCCACGATCCTCTTGATGGCAACGCACTGTTGAATCGCAGCCGGGCTTATGCGATTACACACTCCAGTCGTCGCCTGTTTCACAAACTTGGACTTTGGCAAGAATTGTTGTGCCATTGCATGCCCTTTTCGCAACTTCATTTGCAAGATGAAGCTTGCGATGTTCTTGTTAAGTTTACAGTTTCAGATTTAGATTACCCTTCCAGGCCTCACAACGCTATCGGTTGGATTTTAGATCATCTTCCACTGATGCAGCTTTTGCTTGAGCGGCTGCATCAACATTCATATGTACAGCTCTTTCTCGGGAGATGTCCTCCTCCTCCGCCTCCTGAAGCTTTAATTNTTGCCGCGGATGGTCCTCGTTCTCCAACCCGTGAATCTTGGAATATCGGAACCCTTAACCATCGATACCGCCAAGGGTGCTTAACCGCAAAAGTCGTACTTAGAGGTGCACCCAAGGGTGTCGCATACGAACTTTTTCGCCCAGAGGGACCATTCGCAATTCTTCCGTTATCTGACGATCACTTTCAGGTTGTATGGAGTGCGCCGTTTCATCTTTGTCAGGAAAGAGCTGATTTTTCTTCTAGCCACTTCCTCGATCTTCTCGCTGCTGTTTTACCAGAAGGGATAGAACCAGATCTCTTGCTGGATCAGCCTGCCGCCATCCCTCAGCAGCTCATGCTGGCCAAATCCATGGCTTCAGGGCGTGGTGTTCTTTTGGGAGAGGCTGCGCATCGCTGTCACCCAGTTGGTGGTCAGGGCCTCAATCTTTGTTGGAGGGATGTTTCGAAGCTGATGGTCCTAACTCAACGCAAGACCACACCCCAAACCATCGCCTTTCAGTACGGTTTGCAACGATGGCCCGACGTTTTGTTGGTGAGCAGTTTTACAGACTTGTTGGTCAGACTTTTTTCCAATCGCTTCTGGATGCTCTTAGTATCTCGATGGTTACTTTTAAAGAGTTTAAAATCCTCTTCTTTATTGAGACGCTTTAGCCTCAGGGCCATGACCAATGGACCATTGCAGATGCTGTCAGCTGTTTCGGATTGATCGATTTCATCCGTCTAGTTCATTCGAGTTGAAAACAGCTCTTCTTTGAGAACAACAACTTTCGTCGATCACATGGTTGTTTGTAGTCATCCTCAACCAGCACCATCCGAAGCCCTGCTGCACTTTTTACAGCGAAGGCTTGGGCTCAGTGCTAATGCCATCAATCTCGGGATTAGACAAGCGGAACTGGAACAAGCTCCATTGCCAATCGTGCTCTGGAGTTTTGGATTATTGAGCCTGGATCAGTTGCAACAGGTCTTGGACTGGCAAAACGCTCAGGAATAGCTCAGCAGCGCATGGGCTGGAACGTCTTTGGCCAAAGCCTGCCGGCCACCCAACCCCTCCAACTCGATGAGGAAGGCATAACCAACCAAACGACCGCCAGCTTGCGCAATCAAACCACCCGTTGCAGCAGCCGTTCCTCCGGTTGCCAATAAATCATCCACCACCATCACTGAGGGTGCGTCTTTTAATGCATCGGCCTGGATCTCAAGTCGATCTTGGCCATATTCCAACGAATAATCGATGCCCACCACTTCTCCAGGCAGCTTGCCTGGTTTGCGAACAGGGATAAACCCCAAACCTTGCTGATGAGCTAATGGTGCTCCCACGATGAAGCCACGTGACTCAATTCCCACGATCAAATCGGGCTTGAGTGCTTCACAAATGATTCCGAGCTGCCGCATGGCTTCGGCCATCGCAGCCGGAGTTTTGAGCAGTGGATTGATGTCTCGAAACAGGATGCCTGGCTTAGGGAAATCTGGAATCGCCCGGATGTACTGCTGAAGATCCAAAGTTTTGCTGACGCAGGGGCATAACCCCTGGCATCATCGCAGCCATGACTGATGCCCCCACTCCCAGTGGCGTACGCCTTGGCCGAAGAGGCGTTGAACGCCTTGATTTGCTGCTCTTGACGATCGAAGCCCTCGATCTCAATGGTGGAGAAACCATGCTGTGGACCAGCAATCGGATGGGACTCAATGCCCAGTTCCCCAATCGGGTGGAGTTGTGGAAGCGGCGCTGCCACAACCCATTGAGGCGTTCGACNCGTCGAGACCAGCTCAATCCCATCGATGCTGAATCTCTGATTTGTTTGGTTTGCGCCATGGCAGAACAGCTTTACCCAATGCTTCGCCAGCTGCTCTCCAGCCGAGAGCCGGCTCAACTCACGCAACATCGTTGGCACCTCCTGGATGAACGGCTTCGGGATCTGATTGAAGAACGAATGAACCCGCGGCGCGGGGCGGTGATGCGCTTGCTCGATCCTGAGACAAGTTCCACGATCCAACGACAAATGATCAACACACTGGCGTTGGTGGCTGGTCCAGGCGGCATCGATCGGCTCCGCGCCACCTTGCTTGACCCAACCCCCTGACGGTTCACGTGCCCTCGATTCACCTCGCATGAAGAACAACGCTTATCGCTACGAGCAGACCGCAGCTCGCTTGACGGTGCAGGGTTATCCAGACCTCTCGGATGGACAGTCTGATGACGCCATCGGAATTTTGTCCTCNTGGAGTCTTCAGTTGGTGGCCTCCCCAGAACTGGAAGGCAGTCGCCAACACTTGGAAGCGCTCATGGCAGTTGTGATGCCATATGCCAGACATCGCCTCTCTGGCATCAGTCGTCGTTTCGACAGCGAACAAGGGTTCGTCAGCATTTCTCACGAAGACAGTCTTCACACATTGCGACTGCGCAGCAGCCGCGAGAACGTCGAACCCTTAGAGCTCAAGCTCGATGATGCCGAACTCAGCGATTTGGTGCGCTGCTTGGATCGCTTGCGCCTGGACGAGCGTGTGCGACTGTCTTGGCAGCTCCAACCGGATCGCCCCCTTCCACGTCAAGATTTAGCGGAGCGAATTCCTTTGCGCAGGCGATTCGGCCCATCTGTCTTGGGGGGTGCGGCTCTGGCTGCCTCAGCGGCGGTTGCCCTACTGCTTCCGCTTCCACCACTTCAAGAGCAAGCTCCGGAATCAACTGCGACGGCCAATCCTTCTGCAACGCAAACAGAACGTTGACGCGAGGCGATGTGCCGTCAAACTTGTTTATTAATACGCATGGATGGAGTCATTCATGGCGTCCAGCTGGTCAGATCTCCGACGACATGTCGCCAGAATTGGTGCCTCACTTGATGTGGTTGTTCGTAGCGATCCGGAAGTCTGCGGACTCAGCGGTTCGGATTATCAACTCACGCTTCATCACAGCGGCTATGGAGACTGCACCGTTGGCAATCTCACCCTGATCGACTGTCCAAATGAACTCGTCCTTGTCGAGTTCGAGCGCTGGATGCGAGGCGCCGGTCATGCACTTGTGCCATGAGCACGAGCCGACGCCAACAACTTGCGGCCATTCCCCAGCGGAGGATGTTTAAAAGGCGGCCTCGNTTACCAGNAATTGTCGTGGTCCGACAGTTGCTGGCCATTGTGCTGATGCTGAGCGGAAGCGTTGGAATCATTATCGCTATACAACAATTGCCCGAGCAGATCGATGTTGTTCTGCTTGTCAGTGAAGCCGTGGCCGACCTGATCCGTGGCGTCCAGCAACTCTTAGAAGCCTTGCTGGGATTCGCTGCGGTTGTTCTGATTGCCGCTTTGGTCTTGCTTGCCACGTTGCTGCTGTTTGGCAGTGTCTTACGTGTTTTCCGTTTGATCCGTTTAATGCTGCGCGGTTCGACTGCGACCTCTCCCTATGCAGCGGAGCAAGCAAGACCCATTCAAGGACGTCGCTGAGGTGGCGCGAGGGAGCGTTGCAAGGCCCAAAGTTCGTCGAGGGTGATATTCCCGTCGCGATTGCGATCAATCCCATCAAACTGTCGGCCCAGCCAGGGAATTGCTTGCGCTTCAACCCGACTCAATTTTCTATCGCGATTCCGATCAGCTTTTCGAAAACGCTTCCTCAAGCGACGACCACTGGGTTGCCCGGTCGCGTTCGGACGAAAATCCTCGATTAATAAATAAGAGCGGTTCTTCTGCCGTCGCAGGCGCCGTCGCAGGGCGCGATGCCCCCTCAATTCAACCGCATCAAGGCGTCCATCACCGTTGACATCAAGCCGTACAAACAAGGCCTGCATGCGGTTGTTGTAAGTGCGCATGGTCTGGGGGCCAGGCCCAGCTATCACAGGGTCTGCAGAAAGCAAGGCGAGGCTGAGGATGACACCCCTGGTCAGGCCGGAACTAGGCATGCCCACACCTTATGGAAGCCCTAAGCTGAGGCAATGACTGAAACGTGACCAAAGCGTTGGATTTGTGACGATTGAAGAACATGACAAACAAACTGAATCNGACACAAAGGATGTGCAAAGCAAACAAAATACGTTGAAATGNGTCTCTTTCTTCTTTTGATTCTCAAGAAGAGCTTCATCGCGATTGCGCTCTAACATGACGCGCTCTTTCATATAGTCAATATGATCCTTCATGAAATCCGTTACGGCACTCACAATCGTGGCACTACCAAATCCTGTGGGATTAAATTGAACTGTAATACCAGTCATGGAAGCGGCAATGCCGTCCTCGAAAAATTCTAGCCAATATTTTTTAAACGCTCAGTCGTAAATCTTGCTTCCACATAGGATACATTGGCCTTGGCCTGGTAATCAGCAAGAATTGATGCTTCCTTGTCTGGCACCAGCTCCTTCCAAATCTTATTCAATGGATTGTTTGGGTTAGTGAGATCTGAAGTAATGCCGGCAACTGTAGATCTATCTTCAAGCGAAACATTGAATCGATCAGCTTTCTCAGTGCCCGCAAGAATTGTGTCGTAGAAATCAGCGACCGAGGCCACTCTTGGAATCGAAATTCCAGAAAAATTAGGAGCTAAATTTTTATTGGTTTGATAGCTGCTGGTTTATCTTTCAACAAAGTTCGACACTCTCTGACCGGGTTCTACTTTCTGGCGAGAGTGACGCCCCTCTCCACAATAAACATCATTAATACCGATAAAGGAATCATTACTGTCGCTCAAAATCTGACCTCCATTGGATCCACTTTGATAGAACCTAACCCGATCCAGATTCAAGCTGGCTCGTGCCGTTAATTCACTATTTGCCCTTGCAGCCCTATCCCAAATGGCAATAGCACCCCTCGGTCACCACCAGCTTGGCCTTTGTTCCCTCCGGAAGGTGCATTTGGACCTGTTGTGCCAGCCCAAAAAAGATTTTTTTCCACCGGCTGTGCCCCCCTCTCCACCGCCGCCCATTCCCATATTGGTGGCAATGGCACCATTGGCGCCATTGTTTCCACCATGCGTTGAAAAATTCTCTTGACCAGCGTAGATATTCGTACCACTTCCAGCGGCACCACCATCAGCACCTTTGGCCTCATTGCGAATAAAGCTAGCATTATTAATAAACACATTGGGTCGGGAATCGCCTGTAAAATTTCCTTGCGATGGATATATGTAATTAGCATCACCCGCCACTAACATGCTGCCATTGACCCTGCCTGGAGAGGACCTACTCATCAAGCCAGTGTTTGACTGAGCTGTATTGGCTGCTGTATCAGCAACCAAAATCACGGAACGAGGGTTCGTTTGGTTGATTGTGACATTATTTCGAAAAATATTAGGGAGCGGACTCTTAAGTCTCATTGTAAAGTGACCAGTATTGAGTTGATTGTATGGGTTTGCCGTGCTGTCAAAAATAATATCAAAACGATTTCCTTCACTCGCTTGTGACTGCTTCAAGGCATCACACAGACTCCCAGGACCGCTGTCCTTGAAGTTAGTAACCTGGATGGAACGTGAAACCATGAGCCTGCCAGCAGGGTGAATATACGCTCATCGAGTGACCGATAGTCAATGAACACAAAATTCAAGCTAACAAGAAGTCGTCTTTTTGATGAACATCAATTCCAATGGGTTTTTCTTGTGATTATTGCAAGTGTTGAATGTGATTGATCTGACTCCCCTCTCGCTAAACGATATCGATCATGGACAAGAGCAACTTTGATCCAGTGATGAGCTTGAACTCCTGCGCTAGAACTTTTACAGTGCAACTCCTCGAGAAGTAAGCAGACAAGTCCTCTCATTAAGTGCAAAGAGAACAGACACGGCTGATCAAATCCCCGTCATAGTTCAGTCATCCTTTTCATCTTTCTAGACCTACCATCCCTGCAACGGCTTCCCAGGTCAAAGATCAGGCCTCGAGCTTTTATCTGTTGCGGAACGCATGTCTACGAAAGAACAGCAAGCCTCAAAGATCTGGGTTGTCGATGACGACCCAGAGCTGCGCAAGATGGTGGGCACCTATTTGATCGATCAGGGCTACGACGTTCGCTGCCTCTGTGATGTGAAGCAGCTGGAAGCACGGCTGGAATTCCAACGTCCTGATCTGGTGGTCCTCGATCTGATGATGCCCGGAGACGATGGCTTAACGGCTTTGCGACGTCTACGAGATGCAGGAGATGACCTGCCTGTTGTGATGCTGACCGCGAGAGGAGAAGCCGTGGATCGGATTATTGGGCTCGAACAAGGAGCTGACGACTATCTCGGTAAACCATTTTTGCCGCGGGAACTCTCCGCCCGAATCGATGCGGTGCTGCGACGCCGCAGTGCTGCACCGGCAGGGACGCCTGTTGCCGAAGGTGGACAGGTGAACTTCGGAGATAACGTCTTGGATCTCTCGGCCCGCACCCTGTTGCGTGATGGGGTGCCCGTGGTGATCACCAGCGGGGAATTCAGCCTGCTGGCCTCCTTCGTTCAGCACCCGCACCGGCCTCTATCGCGCGAACGGCTGATTGAACTGGCTCGCGGCCCAGGCTGCGACACCGACAGCCGCAGCATGGATGTCCAGGTCTCTCGCGTGCGCAAGCTGGTCGAACCAGATCCAACGCGGCCGCGTTACGTGCAAACCGTTTGGGGGTATGGCTACGTCTTTGTCCCAGACGGAACACCGCGTTCACGCTGAAATGAAGTTGGCGGTCTCCTGGTGGAGGCTGATCATTCGGATCAGTCTTTGGAGCGGCCTCTTACTCGGCGCATGGGTGCTCTGCCTCCTGCTGCTTCAGGTCTTGTTCGGTCGTCAGCTGGAACGATTGCAAACCGTTCAACTCGGACGCGAACTGGCTCTGAATGTGCGTCTTACGGAGCTGACGCTTGAGCGTTATCCACCAGTCCTGATCAACGAACTCACCGGTCTGAAATTAGCGGTGATGATTCGTCCACCACGACCGAGGCGCGACGATCCTGGCTTCGATCACCGCATTGTGGGCCTGCAAAGGGAACTGTGTTCCCGACTCTCCCACTGCCCAAAACTGCTCCCTGCAGAAGGCTCAGGACAAACCCGTCAAGTTTGGATCGAACTCATTTCACCTTTAGAACCAGTCTGGCTGCAGGCCGAATTGCCGACCGTGAGCTTGTGGCCGCCTGAACCGATGTTGCTGGTAGTCGGTCTCGTCGGTGCGGTGATCATTGCTGGAGGCGTCTACCTGCTGATGGAGGTTGAACGACCACTTCGCGGACTGGAACGTGCCTTGTCGAGAGTCGGCGATGGTTCCGATCCACCAGCGGTTCCAGCCCAAGGTGCACCTGAGGTGCAACGGATTACGCATCGATTCAATGCCATGGTTCTGCGCCTAGCCGCAAACCGCCGAGAACGAGCCACGATGCTCGCCGGCATTGCCCATGATTTGCGTGCTCCGATTACGAGGCTGAGGTTTCGCCTCTCCATGCCACGGCTCGATCAACCAGAAAAAGATCGTTGCAACAGTGACTTAGAGGCCTTAGAGCGAATCACAGGACAATTTCTTCTCTATGCAGGAGGCGGAGAAAGCGAAGCGCTTGTGGACTGCCCACTGGATCAATGGCTAGCGGAGGTGGTTGCGAGTCATCCATCCGAGCAGTTGATCTTGGACCTAGAGCAAATCACCGCACCAGTCCGTCCCGTCGCGCTGGGGCGGGCCGTTGCCAATGTGATCGACAACGCTTTTACCTACGGCCAAGCTCCTGTTGTGGTGCAGCTTCGCTCTCGACAACAAGGCTGCAGCATCGACATTTGGGACCAAGGACCGGGCATGCCAAAAAGCCAATGGGATCGAGCCTTACAACCCTTTCAGCGGCTTGACGAAGCGCGTGGAGAACAAGGTCACTGCGGCCTGGGTTTAGCCATCGTGAGCCACGTGGTGCACCGGCACGGCGGTGAACTTCAATTTGATGTTGTTGAAGGAACGGGCAGCTCTGGCAAGCCTGGGCGCTTTTGTGTGCGAATCGGTCTACCCCACAGAACGCTTGAGCGAGCGGACAATATGCAGAAATCCTGATCTGCAAACACTTTTTAGCCTCCCAATGGCATGACAGGGATCCAACCGAATCGATTGCAGCGATGAGCAAAAACCAGAAGCACGACTCCACGGTCGTGCTGGATGCTCTGAACTCAAGTGGCGGTGACATCGACCATCCCCAAGAGAAGCTTTTGGAACTTCAGGAGGGTTTTTCTGGCGATCACAAACAACTCGACAAGAAGACGTACGAAAAAGAGCTCGCCAAGTTGCAATCTGAGCTCGTCAAGATGCAGTACTGGGTCAAAGCAACTGGCTATCGCTTAATCGTTCTATTCGAAGGCAGAGATGCTGCTGGAAAGGGTGGATCGATCAAGCGTTTAACGGAGCCAATGAATCCACGAGGCTGTCGTGTCGTCGCTTTGGGAACACCTTCTGATCAGCAGAAGACCCAATGGTATTTCCAACGCTACGTAGAACATTTCCCAAGTGCTGGTGAGATTGTGATCTTCGATCGCAGTTGGTATAACCGCGCTGGCGTGGAACGGGTGATGGGATTTGCGACTCAAGAGCAAGTGGAACAGTTTTACGTGACCTGCCCACAATTTGAACGAATGATTGTTCAGGATGGAATCTTGCTACTCAAATACTGGTTCTCAATCAACGATGAAGTACAGGAACAGCGCTTCCAAGACAGGATTGACAATGAAGAACGACGCTGGAAGCTCAGCCCAATGGATATTGAATCTCGCAATCGATGGGTTGAATATTCAAAGGCGAAAGACATCATGTTCTCGAAGACGCATATCCCTGAAGCGCCATGGTTTACGGTTGAGGCTAATGATAAAAGAAGAGCTCGTTTAAATTGTTTACGGCATGTGCTTAGCAAAGTCCCCTACGAGGACATGACTCCTCCTCCTATTGACATGCCGGCTCGCCCTGAGCAAGGAGATTACAGGCGGCCACCCTTTAATGAGCAGTTCTTCGTGCCCAATCACTACCCCTATAAAGATAAATAAAATCAAGTAGAAGGAAAATGAGAATTGTGCAACAAAACAAATCGTTTAACTTGCAAATGCTTAAAGATGATTTGAAGCGAGGTTTGGCTCGCAGGGTTTCAAGGATTTCAAGGATAGTGTGCGTTGACTGGTCTCCAATAAGAATAAGAAGCGAACAATAATGAAATAGAGTGGGAAAACCCATTTTTTAAGACCAGAAAAGTTCAATGTTGAATGTTGGCCTGTGGGTCGACTTCAATCTGGATGAAGTCAAACATCTCATGCAATGAACGTGGTCAAAGACCGTCCTGTGCCCAACGCGTGAATTACAAACAATTGTCGAGCGAAAATAGAGCATCGTCTTGTTCAGGCGTATAAGTCGCGTACCTCTCTAGGGCCAATCTCAACTCTGATTTAAATGTGAGAACCACGCATGCATCTATTTCCACTTTGTCGTCGGTGGTAAACCTGTACCGATTAGGCCTTAAGACGATGTGGCAAAAACTTAAACCTAAAACCAATGAAGCAAGTGGTGATCGACTCTCTCGATCGGAAGACCAGCGCTTTTTAACTTCCTCAGCCGCAACCGGGGTGAAGACCAGCGGAACGCCTTGGGTTTGAGTGACACAGAGTGCAGGTCCCCCGATGGCTACAGATCATCAGCCAGAGAGTCGGCAACCGAGATTCACCCTTCCTTCATCCATGAGACGGCCGAGACGAAGTGCTGTCGCCACCTCGGCGCGATTGAAGTGCTTTTGATGCTTGGTCAACCAATCCACTTCAGCGGTCGTGATCACGCCACTGTTCAGTGATTCGAGAAAAACAGCGCCAACGCTCATGGGAGCAATGTTACGAACTTGTTACATTGTGGCTGATGCGGGGTTGGAACCGTGGGTTGATCGCGCTTAAGGTGCTGCTCTTTCTTTTGATCAGAGGATTTGCTGACTTCCTGGCGAGTGCTGATGCGTTTCGTGGCAAGCGGGCTTTTCCTGCTAGCCCACGGCTTGCTCGTGCTTGAGCACATCGCCGTTGGAACGGCGCTTCATGGTGTCGCAGAGCTATTTCTTGCCCCTTGGGCAGTGCGACATAAAGCGTGGGACTTGATCGTGATCGGTCTGATCTTTTGCGTTTTTGATCTCTGGGGAACGATCAGACTGACAGGATTCGCCTGAGCAGCAGTGCTTGCGCGAGACGGGCTTAGGTTTTAACCATGCAACCGCTGGAACCAAAAACCTGCCAACTGCCACGACGACCATAAGAAAATGGCCAAAAAGACCCAGTTCATCCAAGCTGGTCGCCTATCGTTCTCAAACACCTGAAAATTTTTAAAATCAATTTAATTTAAAGCAGGCTTAATTAGCTGTCGCTGTTTCATTACATATCTACGAAGTCTTTGAACACCAATCAGAGGAACGAAACGACACACCAGCTCCTCCGGCTCGTTTTAAATCGTGCATTCCTTCCAACTGGTTGTAAACAGAAAGGAGTTGACGACGGATGTGATCCGTATGCGGCAACCCGTCTAGCACGCGCAAAACGTCTTCGAGAGAACGCTTGGCATCGATGAGTAGACGACAGTCGAGGCTTCCAGGTTCGTCAATCATGATCCGAGAAGGGCTTTCTACCTATTCATGCCCATCGGCTGACATCACAGCTGTGCGATTGCCTACCGCAGGGGTGATTCGCAGGATTTCCATAGGCAGCTTGCCTCGCAGCCAACAACCTGTCAACGCTCTCCAGAACGGTGATTGTCCCATCCAGCAACTGCATTCGCCCAAAAGATATCAATTGATGTTGCATAGCCTGAGAAGATACTTTCAGACGTGCAACAGAGACTGAGCGAATGTTGAGCGAAGGTCTGATGAACTGACCTTGTCCAACCCTTGATTGATCAGGAGACGCACAATTACATGCCATTCAGTATTGGTTGATGAGGACAATGTGGCCCCTCAATCCATCGCTTGTGTTCAACATCACAACCTCAATTATTCCTCATCAAGACATCATCAAAGCGATTCAGCCACCGTGTGTTCTTCGAAGGCACCGCCTCCACCACACACCTCCAACAATGCTTCACACCACAGCCAGCTCCGCCAGTAATTTAGTCAATGAGTTTGAGCAAAACGTCGCGGAAAACCTTCCAGAGTGTTCTGAACAAGCATTGTCATCGCTTCCAAGCTTGAGCATTGATCAAATTGCTAAAACAATCCAAAAGGCGAGCGATCTATCTGATACCTTCTCAGAGGATGAGATCCACATGATCGCAAGATATTTCACACTGAAAAGTTTTGCCAACGATGAAGAACTGATCAGTATCGGACAACCTGCTGATGCCTTGATGCTCGTGGTTCAAGGGCACGCCAGAGTGATCGCAGGCGACACTCAAAGGGCTGTGTTTAAGGAAGGAGACTTCTTTGGCGAAAACATGTTTTCAGATGAAGGGACGAGAAATGCCACCGTTCAAGCGATTGGCTCCGCCAAGGTGGCCATCTTTACGCTTGAAGACCATGAGCAGCTCATGCGTCATTCAATCAAAATAGCAATTCGGTTGAGGGATTACTTCAAAGCGGTGAAACGAGAGCGAGATGAAACCAGCAAGGCACAATCATATGTTGACCCAACTAAATATCTAGCTCTAATTGCCCACAATGATATGAAAGAAAGTTTGGCAGAATTTGCTAAAACGCATGTTGACGAATTAAAGATATTGCCACTGGTCGCAACAGGAACAACTGGTATGAAGCTTTATCAAGACACCGGCTTGGTCTTGTCGAGAAAAGTAGCATCTGGTCCCTTGGGAGGCGACCAAGCCATTGGCACACTGATCTCAACAAATAACGTCTGCGGAGTGATTTTCTTTCGTGATCCCCTCTCAGCCCATCCGCATCATGCTGATATTGAAGCGCTAGGGCGATTATGTGATGTGTATCAAATTCCATTTGCAACAAATCCGAAAACCGGTGAAGCAGTTCTGAAGTATCTGCAATCCGACCATGACAATCAGGTCAATATGAACAACAAGTCACTTGAAAACTATAAAAAGAGACAGATGTCAATTCTTGCCTGATCAGCATTTATACGCTGATCAAAACAGTGCTCACATCACAGGAGAAGGATGAGCTCCCTCCTTCTCCTGTGGTTTTTTTATGAAGAACGTTATGGGCAATGGAGCGTCAAAATAACTTGGCAGTTCAAGGCCTAAGTCAGATGAACGCCAAATTATGACCAATTCAGATGTATAAAAAATAAGACCAAAAAATCAGTTGCCCTAGACATTCCTATACAGATCGGGTCTGCTCATTCATGCTCCGATGTAGATGATTCAAAATAGGAGACAGCACATTGTTCAGTACTGCGCTGGAACCAAGCTTTTGATATTGATTGCTCAGACAAGACGTAGTCCCTCCGGGTTGAACAATCTCCCTGACGGTGCCAGTCGTTGCTGCCCAGAGACGCCACCGATAGGTTTCTAAGCTTTAGATCCCAGTCCAAGGGCTACTCGTCATCAGGTCATGTCCATGTCTGATCCCTATGACTCGGATCGTTTGTTCTTTCCTGCCACCCAGCGCAATGTTGGGCCCATTGGAGATGTTCTTTCCACAGTATTACCACGCTCAGGAGTTGTTCTGGAACTCGCGAGTGGAAGCGGAGAACACGCTATCGCCTTTCAACAACGGTTCCCATTCATCACATGGCAGCCCAGTGATCCAGAGGCATTACATCGCCGCAGTATCAATGCCTGGATCGATCACAAAGGTTTGAATCGGCGCATGCCAACAGCCCTGAATTTGAATGTGCTGCAACGACCCTGGCCTTTGCCAAGCGCCACCCTGCAATCACTGTCAGCGGTGGTTTGTATCAATCTGCTTCACATCAGTCCGCCTGAATGCAGCCAAGCAGTGATTGAGGAAGCTGCCAAGCTGCTTCCACGCGAGGCGCCACTGATCATTTACGGGCCCTTTAAGCAGAACGGCGTCCATACCAGCGCAAGCAACGCAAGCTTTGACTCCTCTTTGCGTCAACGTGATCAGCGTTGGGGAATACGAGACCAAGAATGGATCGAACAATTAGCCGATCAACAAGGTTTGAAGCTGATCGACTGGCACCAGATGCCAGCCAACAACGTCACCATTGTGCTGAGGACACCTTAACCATTGCCTTCAGCTGAAATATCAGCAGAATATGAGCCACAAGACCTGTTTGAACGATGCCTCAGGTATTAATCGACATTTTAATTGGAGCTGGGGTCACTTTACTGGCGTTCTTTTTATGTCAGCGGGTACTGCCCACCCTCACACGCAGAACCAAGTCAGATTTCGACGATTTCGCTCTACAAGTTTTGGCAGATGCAATCATCCCTTTGGGTGTTTTGATCATCCTTTTCTTGGTCGAAGATGACCTCGGGTTAAAAGGAGATGCTTTAACGGGCTACGACATTCTATTGCGACTAAGCGGAACAATATTAATTGTACGGATGGTCAATAAGCTAGGCGCTCGATTCTTGAAAGGAATCGCTCGCCGCAGCAATGTGGAAGATCTCACCCAATTACTCCACTCACTGATGCCACTGCTTCAGGCATCGATTTGGGTGATTGGTATTCTCATTCTTCTGCAAAGTTTTGGGGTTAAAATGGGGGTCATATGGGGCTTGCTTAGTGCTGGAGGAATTGGACTTGGTCTCGCTCTAAAAGAACCAGCACAAGAGTTATTTGCTTATTTTATGATTCTACTCGACAAGCCATTTACTGTCGGGCAATACATTGCGGTAGGTTCAAATCCATCACGTTTGGTTGAAAGAATCGGAGTCCGCTCCACACACTTGCGCAGCCTTAGGGGAGAAGCTGTTGTGGTTAACAATTCCGCCTTGACCAATGCAACAATCCTCAACTTTGCTGATATGGAACAACGCCGAATGATTTACAGCATTGGTGTCACTTACGACACGACTCCTGAGCAAATGAAAGAAATACCATCCCTCATTGAATCAATCATATCCGGCACAGACCACGCTACTTTTAATCGCTGTCATTTCACAGAATTTGCCGATTCCAGTCTTAATTTTGAATTGGTTTATTACATTGATACGAGGGTTTATACCACGGCCTTAAACGCCCAGCAGGCAATCAACCTTGCCATCATGGAGGAGTTTGGCAAGCGTGGCATCGAATTTGCCTTCCCAAGTCAGACCCTTTATCTCGAAGGGCTTGAGGGGGACTCTCTTAAAGGAACAGTGTCCTGAACAGCAGATTCAACATCCTGAAGCTGGCGTAGCCAGAGGCCACCGATCACGAGCAACAAAGCAATCATCGCTACACCAGCAGGAATCAAGCGTTGCTTGGTTAAATCAACACTGGATTGGATCTTCAGCTTCAAATCTGCATCACGATTTTTGCGAAAATTGTTTTGACGACAAGAACGACAAAGCAGTGTGTTATTGCCAGAATTCTTGAGCTTGTAACCAATACGTCCGGGGATTTCGACAGGCATCCCACAGTTGCTACAAGGCAACGAAAAAACGGCCATAACCCCAGATCACAACCTCCCTCACTGGTCTATCACCCTGTCAATCCAGTGGGATCTGACCACGAGCACAAATGTCCCCCCAACAGAGGCTTTGATCAGCCGTCCAACGCGGCTCAACCGATTGCCATATTCCCTTTTCGCCAATGCGCATGGTCATGCGACCGCTGCCGTTATGCAAAAAATCAACTCTTTGTGGCCCAATCTCAAGAAACCAATCCTCTCCGGGTAAACGCTGTCCAATCCGACACAACGACCAGCTCTGATCAGACTGTCGGCATTCCAGCTGGGGGGGCGAAGCCCACACCTCTGAAGCACACATTGATGCTGACAACACAGTGGTGCCAATGCAATGGCAGAAGCACGATCGAATAGCAGAGACGCGAAACACAACTTGGTCTTGACCCCACCTTCAACATGCGTTAATGGCCGCTTTCAGCCTGGCTGAGCCAACGGATTTTTTAAGGGTTTGGTGTCTGGCAGGATTCCATCAATTCCACCGCAGATCGTGCCGCGTTTTAAAGCTCGCGTTCTTGTGCGTTTGCGCCCCTCCGTGTTGGATCCAGCCGGGGAAGCCGCCCGTTCCGCCGCGTTAAGACTGGGGGTCGATGGTGTGCAAAGTCTTCGGATTGGGAAAGCCGTGGACGTGCAATTAGAAGCCCCGGATGAGTCGGAAGCTCGGCGCCGCCTGGAACAACTCAGTGATCGTCTGCTGGCTAACCCCGTGATCGAGGACTGGACTCTCGAGATGCTGAACTCATGAGCATCGGAGTTGTCGTTTTCCCCGGCTCGAATTGTGATCGGGACGTCCGCTGGGCGGCCGAAGGCTGCTTAGGCATGGCAACTCGCTGCCTCTGGCATGAAGAAACCGACCTCAGCGGACTCGATGCAGTGGTTCTGCCCGGAGGATTCAGTTATGGCGATTATCTCCGCTGTGGTGCCATTGCTCGCTTTGCGCCAGTGCTTCAATCTTTGCTCGATTTTGCTGACAACGGAGGGCGTGTTTTAGGCATCTGCAATGGATTTCAGGTGTTAACCGAGCTGGGATTGCTGCCTGGAGCACTCACCCGCAATCGAGATCTCCATTTTATTTGTGAAGACACGGTGCTTCAGGTTGCAAGTGCCCGCAGTCCCTGGCTGAGGGCCTATGGAGCTAAGGCCTATCTCAATCTGCCAATCGCCCATGGAGAGGGTCGATTCCAATGCAGTGGCGACACCTTGAAACAACTCCAAGACGACGACGCTATCGCCCTGCGCTATCAAAACAATCCCAATGGATCGATTGATGACATCGCCGGCATCACCAATTCTGCTGGCAACGTGCTTGGTTTGATGCCCCATCCCGAACGAGCCTGTGACCCTGTGACAGGAGGCCTTGATGGACGTGAACTGCTCCAGGCTCTCTTGAATTAATGCCAAGCCGCCGCTCACTGCTGATCTCGGGAGCGGCAGCAGCTCTAGCCCTGATGCCTGGACGCAGAGGACATAGTTCAGCGCAACGACAACTTGCCCATCTCAAACCGTTGCATCGAGGAGCCCGCTTGCGGGCAGTCAACCCGGGCACCTGGATGGATCCAGAGACAGACTTCACTCCACTGATCGAACGCTGTGCTGCCGAGGGTTGGCATCTAGAGATTCCTGAGTCGGTTCGACATCAATGGCGCTACTTCTCTGGACGCGACCAGGACCGTTTGGCCGATCTCAAGGCCGCCTGGGCGGACCCAAACATCAACGGAGTCCTTTACGTGGGAGGAGGTTGGGGTGGTGCACGCGTGCTGGAAGCAGGATTCCGCTTCCCCAAACGTCCTCTTTGGAGCTTAGGTTTTTCCGATAGCAGTTCCCTGCTTCTAGCCCAATGGAGCGCAGGACTCATCGGTGCCATTCATGGCTCTATGGGCGGCCCGAAGGAGCAGTGGGACCGGACAGTCAATCTGCTCCGTGGAAAGGATGTGGAGCCTCTGAGGGGTGTTGGCATGCGCAAAGGGATTGCCACGGGACCTTTGGTCGTGACCAATCTCACGGTGGCCACCCATCTGATTGGGACCCCTTGGTTCCCCGATCTACGGGGAAGCATTTTGGTGCTTGAGGACGTCGGGGAAGCCCCTTACCGAGTAGACCGAATGCTGACGCAATGGCGCAGCGCTGGACGCTTACAAGGTCTGGCTGGTGTAGCAACGGGCCGTTTCAGCTGGAAGAAGGACGACATCCTCCCGGGTGATTTCACAATGGAAGAAGTTCTCGAGCAGCGGCTTGGCGATTTAGGAATCCCCTTGGTGATGGATCTACCCGTGGGCCATGGTTTGCCCAATCTTTCCTTGCCGCTTGGACGTCAAGCGATGCTTAATGGACGCACAGGCCACCTCACTGTGATGAACAAGCTTTTTTAAAGCAAGATCTTTTTGGATCGATCCAGAGGTCTGGACCAGAGCGAGGAGAAGCCAGGCATCACATCATGATCAAGCGACTTGGTGGCGAAGTCGAAATGTCTAGTGGGCTGATGTCTTTGTATATGAGAGATCGATGTGATCCTCAGCAGCAATTACCCGTGCAATCGTCATGCTGATCGAGTCATTCAACGGCAACCAGCTATGGGCTGAGGCTTAATCCCGGAATGAATCGGAACAATGAGCCAGGACGAAGTTATCATGTACATCTTAAGATCATTTGTGAAAGAAGATTGGCTATAAGCGAAACGGAGATAAGGAATAGTTGGTTTTGAGCAGGTTGTAAATGTATTGAAAAATCATGCTAACGAATATCAAGCCCCCGTTGAATGGGGCAATGATAAGCGTGTTTGGTTGCGAAATTAATGCAAAAGAGCGTAAAAACCTTTGACGGTGCCAGGAGCCGAAATCGTCTTAACCATCAAATTTACACGCGCCAAATCCAATCGAGAACACACCTTAGATTGTTAATCGAACACGATGTCAGAAGTCACGATGTCAGAAGTCACAGTTTGACAAGCAGTGTTGACATGATCCATGGCATCAAAAAAGGGGGGTTGCCCCCCCCTTGAGTGATTCGTTCAATCAACGGGTTGATCTGAAAATCATGCGGCAACTGCAGTCTTCGGATCAAGGGCACCCTTGGCATAGAGGCCGGCGTAGTAATTGATGCTCTCTTGCTTGATCTTGCTGGCCTGACCAGCACACCAGAACTGCTGATAACGATCGAGGCAAACCTGCTTCATGTATTTGCGAGCAGGCTTGTTGAAGTGGCGAGGATCGAAGTTGGCAGGATCAGCCATAGCAGCTTCACGCACAGCTGCAGTAAAGGCGAGGCGATTATCGGTATCGATGTTCACCTTGCGCACGCCGTTGCGAATGCCCTCCTGAATCTCCTCAACAGGTACGCCGTACGTTTCAGGAATGGCACCACCAAACTTATTGATCATGTCCAGCCACTCTTGAGGCACGGAGGAGGAACCATGCATCACCAGGTGGGTGTTCGGGATGGCCTTGTGTATTTCAGCGATTCGGCTGATGGCCAGAACTTCACCGGTGGGTTTACGAGTGAACTTATAAGCACCGTGGCTGGTGCCGATGGCAATTGCTAGAGCATCGCACTTGGTTTTGGCGACGAAATCTGCTGCCTCGGCAGGGTCAGTCAGCAACATGTCTTTGGACAGTTCGCCTTCAAAACCATGGCCATCCTCAGCCTCACCTTTTCCTGTTTCAAGGGAACCGAGGCAGCCCAGCTCACCTTCAACACTGACACCCACGGAATGGGCAAAATCCACAACTTCCTTGGTAACAGCAACGTTGTACTCGTAGCTGGCAGGTGTTTTTGCGTCGGCCTCAAGTGATCCGTCCATCATCACGGAAGTAAAGCCGTTGATCGCAGCGGAGAAACAGGTGGAAGGAGCGTTTCCATGATCCTGGTGCATCACCACCGGGATATTTGGGTAAGTCTCAGTAGCCGCGAGGATCAGATGGCGTAAGAAGATCTCACCGGCATAGCTGCGGGCACCACGTGATGCCTGAAGGATTACGGGGCTATCGGTCTCGGCAGCGGCCTCCATAATCGCCTGAACCTGCTCGAGGTTGTTGACGTTGAATGCAGGAATGCCATAGCCGTTCTCGGCGGCGTGGTCGAGTAAAAGCCGAAGAGGAACGAGCGCCATGGTGAAGTCTTGTTTAGGAGGGGCCTTAAAACGAACAGAAGTTCGTAGCGGCGAGACTTTACCCGTGCAGCGTTAGAAATGTCACGCGACCCTGTCCTCAGCCTGACGACAGGGGGTGATCAGAACCTTATTAGTAGGTGTAGCCAGCTACAAACAGCTGCTCATCCGATGAAGGTTGAGAGCCGGGCACATAACGACCAAGCGAAGCTTCCGAATTGGCCTGTGCTCTAGCTAGCAATGCTTTCTGCCCAGCTTCAAGATTGGAACCTGACCATGCTTTCAGACAGGAATGTTGTAGGGCTCTGCCATAGGAGAAGCCGAGGTTCCACTTTGCCTTGCGCTCAATCGTATTCATGTGATTGAGGTAAACCGATGCAGCCTCTTCGCTGAGACCACCACTCAAGAAAACGATGCCAGGCACACTGGCAGGAACGCTTCGCTCCAGGGTCCTTACGGTCATCGCGGCGACATGCGCTGGATCAGCTTTTTGAGCGCAATCGGCACCCTGAACAGTCATCGACGGCTTCAACAACGTGCCTTCCAACAAAACGCCATTGGCATGACATGCGTGATAAACCTCTTGAATAATCCTTTCTTGGATTTCGGCCGTGGTTTCAATCGTGTGATCGCCATCCATCAAGATCTCCGGCTCGATGATGGGAACCAGGCCTGCTTCTTGAACAGATCTGGCATACCGAGCAAGCCCCCAGGCGTTTTCCCTCACGGCCAATGACGAAGGGCTGCCATCTGAGGTGATCTGTAGGACAGCACGCCACTTCGCAAAACGTGCTCCCTGGGCGTAGTAATCAGTCGCCCGCTCGACAAGTCCATCCAAGCCTGTGCAGAGTGTTTCAACGGCATGAGCACCAGGTAAGGGTCTCAACCCCATATCCACCTTGATGCCGGGGATCACTCCAAGTTTCTCAAGTTTTTTAACCATCGGCTCTCCATCAGCGTGATTCTGAAAGAGGGTTTCCTCATAAAGAATGGCGCCACTGATGAACTCTCCCAATCCTTCAGAGGTGAAAAGCATGCCCCTGTAAGCCTGACGATTGGCCTCAGTGTTTTCAACACCGATAGAACCAAGACGCTTACCAATCGTCTTGGTCGATTCATCCACCGCCAGTATTCCTTTTCCTGGAGCTGCCAGTGACTGTGCTGTAGAAATCAGCTCTGAGGAGTAATCAGCCAGGGTCATAGAGGCATGAAATAAGCAGTGAATTTTCAACTCCTCTCACCAACAAGAGGTCCTTGGCTTTACAAAAGTCCGTTGCGTTTGAAACAACGAAATGATGCATCCAGTCGCTGATCAGCTTGCGACAACACCTTCTGCGGCTTGATCACAGGCCGTTCTGCTCGCAACTCCCTCGATCAAGCCTGGGATCATCGGCCGACTAGTGCGAATACTCTCCGCCCACCAGCCCTGGATCCGAGCTACAGGAGCAATGCGTCCGTCACTCCAGGTCTTGGGGAAGCTGAGATCCTGATCTGCCTCGATCCGTTGTGGACTTTCACCGGTCTCGGCATGCCATAACCCAAAGCCATGCACGTAATCCTTCTGGTTGTCACTTCCCAAAATCAGACTGCCACCGGAGCCATAGATCTCTAACCAGCAACCTCGACCATTGCGGGCCACGGATGCCAGGTTGACCTGAGCTGGAACAGCGACATCGGCACGTCCTTGCCACTGAAGTGTGGTTTGAATCAGAGACACATCCTCGGCATCTACAGCAGCAAGGCCGCCGTCTGGATGAGGCCGCTGCTTCACCGAAATGCTGTTTAAAGCCCGGACCATGCCAACAGGTCCAATCAACCAGCCCAAAATGTCAAAAGCATGGGTGCCGAGAGCGCCGATCACTCCACCCCCCTGGTCGGCCTGCGAATACCAATTCCATCCACGCTTTGGATCGGCTCGGCTGCTCATCAACCAATCCAGTTTGACGAACCAGGGGGTCCCCACTGCACCAGCACGGAGCAAACGCTCAGCCTGCATGAACAACGGCAGAGCTCTGTATTCGTAGTCGACAGCAACGGAGAGGCGCTGCTGAATCGCAAGCCGTTGCAACTCCTGCGCCTGGTGAACGTTCAACGCCACTGGCTTCTCGAGTAACAAGTGCTTGCCGGCCTCCAAGGCCTGCCGGGCGAGATCGAAACGAGGCGCAGGCGGTGTGGCGATCACAATCGCGTCGACCGCTGGATCAGCCAGCAGTTTTTCCCAGCTTGTGTACCCCTGTAGACCGTGGGAGGCGCTGACTTGATTGAGGCGATCTTCGCGTGGATGCCACAGAGCCACGGCTTGCAAGTCAGGATTGGCGACGAGCGCCGGCAAATGAACTTTCTCACCGAAACCGAGGCCGGCGACGGCAACCCCAAGCGGACGGGCAGCAGCAGTCATGGATCTGAATTCAGCTTGGCAGAGGAGCGCTGCAGACAGCGTTGATCACGGAATCGATCAAACCATCCGATCCAGCAGGCTGCCATTCCGCCCGAAAGCGGGGCAACCCGTTCACCTGCTTATCCCGATACAACTGCTGAGCGCAATCGATTTGCATCACGTAAAGAGAGCCAGCACGGGGAGGCTCATCATCCGCAACCGCAGGGGTGAAGCGGCTCAACACCGTTCGCATCCCATCATTGCCTAGGCGAACGCTGCCGCGATCCCACCACTGCTGACCAGCTTGCGTCTGGGGCACCTCAACCCACTCCACCGGCCCAGCGAAGAGTGGAGTAGGCCAGAGCAACACCAAACCAAGAACAATTAAAACAACGTGCTTCATGCGCTGGTCAGCTCGAGAGGGTGGCACCCATGCAGGCGAAGCAACCGCGCCAGGGTGGCGCGCAACTGGGTCCTCCGCACAATGGTGTCGACAAAACCATGTTCCTGGAGATACTCAGCCGTTTGAAAATTATCGGGAAGCTTTTCGCGCAGCGTCTGCTCAATCACACGTCGACCAGCAAAGCCAATTAATGCTTTTGGTTCGGCAAGAATGAGATCTCCAAGCATGGCAAAGCTGGCCGTCACCCCTCCGGTGGTGGGGTGGGTCAACAAGGGCATATAGAGAAGTTCAGCATCCCGATGTCGCTGTAAGGCACCTGAAATTTTGGCCATTTGCATCAAACTCAACATGCCTTCCTGCATGCGAGCACCACCAGAAGCACAAACGATCAAAAGAGGAAGCTGATCGGCTGTCGCATGTTCCACCAAACGGGTGATCTTCTCCCCAACCACAGATCCCATCGAGCCACCCATAAAGCGGAAATCCATGACGGCAAGAGCCATCGCCATCCCGTCAACCCGACAGGTGCCGGTCACAACCGCATCATTCAGTCCAGTACCAGCCTGGCTTTCAACCAATCGATCCGCGTAAGCCCGTCGATCCTTGAATTCCAGAGGATCGACGGGAGTCAAGGAATCATGCAGAGGCTGAAAACTGCCTGGATCAGCGATGACCTCAATCCGCTCCTGGCTATCGATGCGATGGTGGTAATCGCATCCCGCGCAAACACTGGCATTGGACTTGAGGTCCTTCACATAAACAACGAGTGAACACTCAGGACACTTGCTCCAAAGCCCATCCCCTTCATCAGGTTCCTGGCTCACCTTGCCGACGAACTGACCTTTACGCCGGTCAGCGAACCAATCAAACAGAGACACGGGGAAGAGCCAGACCCAACCATTAAAGAACGGGCTAGGGCAGGGGTTAAACCTCTACTTAAAGCTGACCCCATTCGGCGGGGAGCAGATTGGCGATGAGCTCAAAGCCTCCTTGGCCATCTGGCTTGATCACATAGGCAATTCCCTGAGGTTCTGGATAAATGCCAGTGGCTGCCTCAAAAATGTCGTCGTGTCCGACGATGACCGTATTCACGCCTGCGGCTGGCCTTGCACTCAGCAAAGGAGTCACGTTCTTTTTCATCAGCTGCACAAGGGCATCGCTGTACTCCTCATAAGGAAGAAAATTTAATCGGGAGTCTCTACGATCCTCACGACCAAACGCATAATTAGCCGTTTTCCATGATCTGCAATATTCACTGGTAATGATTTCACCTATGGGAATTTTTTTCTCCGCAAAAGCCAGACCAATCGCATAGGACTCCTTGATTCCTTGCAGACTAAGTTTACGCTGAGAATCACAATTCTGAAGACTCATTTTCGGATCAGCCTGATCTGCATAATCTTTCTCTGTTGTTGCATGACGGAAATACACGACATATCCGCCTTGTCGCAAAGCTGCCAACAAGGCATCGCCACGAAGTACATCTGTGAAATCAGCATTCGCCTGTTCGGCAGCCGAAAGGTTCGTCTTGACTGACACTGATGAGACCGCTTGGCCGGGTGTTGTTTCAGAAGCAACCACACTTCCACAATTCATCACAAGAAGGGTCAGCCCAATAGAAACCGTTTTTTTCACAACTAAAGTGCAAGAGCCACAACAGATCAATCTGTTTGCGCATACGACATCAAGCTGGGCCGAAGACCTTTGCAGCCATGACAAATCACTCTCGCGAGTCAATCATTTGATACCACCTGCGGCGAGCACTCTTTGACGGAAACGACTGTGATCAACTATTGAGCGGTTTGCTTCTGATGTTATTACTCAATTTCACACAGCATCTTCTGATGTGGACTGAAGCGACTCAAGGGGTGATTTCAATCCAACAAGTGATCTGATGTTCGTTATTTTAGACAGGATTTGCGAAAGACTTAAGTGTCTTCTTTCATGACTATACATGCATTTTTAGAGCACAGCAAGGAGTGTTGAATGGCGGAGTCATTCCGGTTGTAATGTGATTGATCTTTTTGGTTCTGCTTGAAATAAGCAGCGAATTACTTGGCCTCTAGGGTTCTAGGCTGCCTACTTGTGATCAGGAAGAATTGTTTCATGTTATGTGAGCATGATTAACGTTTAGGCTAAGACGAATCAAAAGACATCGGCCAACAGCTTGAAAAAATCATTTTGGAGATCGAAAAACTATCAGAACGGCAACAACGATGCATGAGTGTTGCTTGCTTGCTGCCTAGGTCATCAAAACCAGCAGCCATTGCAACCTGGCTTAAAAGCAACTCAACGCTAAAAAGATATTGATTCTTTCTTAAAAGGCATAGAGCAATTAAGAGGTAAAGCCATAATGGCTTTGGACATTAAATCCCAGCAGATGCTATTCAAGTCCTGGCATTCAATAACCTTGGCGCTTGTCGCTCCCTCCCTTACACTTTTGATGAGCAAAGCAGCTCATGCGGCGCAATTTAATTGCCCTAATTGTGATCTTCGCAACATCAATATTTCATCGAGAACCTACCTTGGTGCTAATCGGCAAAATTCAAATTTAGCTGGTGCCAATTTAGAGTCTGCCAATTTGACAAATAATGTGTTTATGGGATCCAATCTTAAGGGTGCTATTTTAAGAAATGCGGTCCTTGAAAATACATTTTTTACAGGTGGAGCAAATCTGGAAGGTGCTGATTTGCGCGGAGCACGAATAATAGACACGATGTTCACCAGTTCTAATCTAAGAAATGCGGATCTTCGCGGCGTGCGAATACCAAGAGGATCAAAGATTTATCTTGAGAGAGCAGATTTAAGGGGTGCAAAAGTTGATCCTGGCTTTTTCGATAATGCATTCTTATTGAGAACAATTCTACCGAATGGGCGGATCGTGTCTGGCAGGATGCCGCCGAGTAATGTGGGCACGATCCCGAAAACTTCTGGAGGCTCAGGAACATTTGTCAACACAAAATGTCGTCGAGTAAGAAATAGCGCGGGAAGTTTACGCGTTGATTATCAAAGTGTCTTCAAGGCTAATAATCGTTCTTATCGTTTTTATGTCGCTAGAGCGGCGGATGGAGCCGGCCTTTTCTGCGTTTCGGATAAAAATTATTCGGATGCATTCCCACTCCGCCTGCCGGCTATTCAAAATCGCTTTTATAATAATATTAAGCGCAAGGATGATAAGCCCGTTTATAAATTCAATATTCGTTATGGCAATGGTAGGCAGGTGCCTGTGACCCGCTATAAACTGCAATTAAGAAATCCAAGAAAGCCTGAACTTAGGGTCTTGAAAAACTGGATTGATTAGACACTTTTAAGTCACTTTTTGATCAAACAAGGAAATCGCCGTCTATTGACGAATCTCTTAAATGGGCAAGTTCTACGGCTTAAATTTGCTTCATGCAGGCTGTCGTTCTTGCTCGGTATAATCAGATCGGATCTGATTTGATTCAGGGCTATTTTGTCCCGTCAAATTTTGCAATATCATCAGGAAGTGTTGTTGGTTATGGATGGATCCAACAAAGTAATCTCCTTTGTCACCAGTGTTGTTACGCCTCAATCGTGTGATCAAGAATGTGCCTTTTTCACCTATCGGTTTCAGAAAAAATCTGCTGTTTTCGACGATTATCTTCAGTACATTCACAATGTGCTTTCTATTTCTCAGGCAATCTAGCGTCGCTTTGATTCGACGATTGCCAGCGCTCTCGGCAGTGATGAATTGATCTGATCACTCTGATCTGGTCGGTTGATTGTCCTAAAACGGCGGTTCTGGGATGATCTCTTGCATGAACCTCTCCTATGATGATTGAACCTGGAGTGAGCGGCATATCCACACCATCCGTTCGTTGTTGACCACGATCTCTCTGTTGTGGATCAATCCCTGTACAGAGTGATCTGTAAACGTCGCGTGGGTTCACGTCAATGACCTTCATGCCAAGAGGCTGCACATTCATTGTTAGGTTGCTCGGGATCAAACAACCAGGCATAGTGAGTGCCACAGCCTTGAGGGAGAGTTCAAGAGTCATAAAACGACGAGAGTAGTTACAGCAACGAACGTTGCTTGAAACAAGCCAACCAATCCTTGGCTGTTATGGAAAAAATATTGCGTCATCTAGAATTAAAAAATTACCTTATTCCTTGTGAATAAGGATTCCGTTTCGCAAGGAAATCAGTAAGGCAAGATCACTTTTTTGAAGTCACGAGAGCTCAAAAAATCACTGGCGAGATTGACTTCTAGCGAGTTATGGGGCTAATCGTTGGCCAAACCAAATGTTTCAAACAACGATTGAGAGCCCGTCGGATTTCAGTGACTGTCAGCTTGTTCCTTCATGAAGTCGCCTGGAAAGCCTCGCATGAGCAATAGAAGCATTTGATACGACAAGGCCATTCAATTCATACGGCGTTGTAAAATAATCCTGCCTAGACAGGGCAAAATACTCAAGCATGAATGGCATCACATATTAATTCGATTAATCAGCATCTAGCTCTTGAATTTCAAGCCAGTCATACTTATCTGGCCATGTCTATTTGGCTTAGAGAGAAAGACCTGCATGGATTCTCGTCTTACATGCTCAATAAAAGTACAGAGGAACGTGGTCATGCTTCACGGATGATTGCATACCTGGTTGATAGTGATGCTGAAGTTCAATTGCCAACGATTGAATCTCCAAATCGAACCTGGCCATCGGTCAAAGATGTGTTTGAGATGGTCTATGAAATGGAAAAGGACGTCACAGCATCTATTAACAACATCTATTCAAAATCGGAACAAGAAGGAGATCGGGCCGCAACGGCCATGCTCGATTGGTTCATCTCAGAACAACTTCAGGAAGAAGCAGAGGCTCGCTTTGTCCTCAAGCGCTTACGCCTTGCAGACGGCAACGCAGCAGCTCTGATTCTGCTCGATCAACAATTCTTGGATGGGACTTTGCTCGCACATGTGAAAGCAGGTGGAGCCTTTAACAGCAGTGGCGGATCTGGAGCAGATGGGAATGCGGCTTGAATCTCAAGCGTAGCTGGAGAAATAATCTACGCTACATTTTTGCCAATAGTTTGCAAGTCAGAACCATAAGAGAAGACGATTCGAACCTCTCCAATTCGCCATCGTCGCCACCATGTCAAAAGCAACTGAAATGTGTCATTAGACAATGAACAAGAATCTTGGCTTTGCATTAAGACAGCTTGGCAATCATTTTTGGGGTTTCGAGTGAAAGCAAGTTGCCAAAATTTGAGACTTAAAAGAGGGATGTTTACGGCTATGTAGCATCAATATAGCTCACACTTGAATCCGACATTATTGGCTCGGAGCACATCAAAACTGAATTCAAAATTCCACTTCAACCCTTCAATGCCCCAAGAGATGCTGCCAATGATCCCACCACCAACCCGGGCCACTCAGCCACACCAACCAGATTCCTAATGCGATGAACGGGCCGAAGGGAAAGGCTTGCCGTGGCTGCAATCGGCCGCTGATACGCCCCAGCAGTCCCACAATCGCCCCACTGGTGACCGCTAGGGCCATCGCCATGCCAATGCCAGACAACCCCAACCAGGCACCACCCATTGCGGCGAGTTTGGCATCACCGAGGCCAAGAGCAGGTTGGCCGAGCCATCGTTCGGCTAGGGCACTGAGGCCTTCCAAAGCCAGTAGTGCAGCAGAGGCTGCGATTAGATGATCCGCCAATAAGACAGGTCCGCCACTGCAACTGACGAACAAACCGAGGACCAGGCCCCAACGACAGAAACCCTCGGGTAACCACATGTGATCAAGATCGATCAAGGTCAACGGCAAAAGCAGCGCAATTAAGGGCAACCCCACCCATGGCAAAACAAGCGATGGCAAACCGCCGCCTCCGCTTTGGGTGACCAAGAGTGCACTCAGCCAGAGCGCCGCACTGCCTGCCTCCACGGTTGGGTAGCGCCAACCAATCGCGGAACCGCAATCACGACAGCGGCCTCGCAACAGTAACCAACCAAACACCGGCAGATTGTCATGCCAGCGAATGGAATGCCCACAGCGTGGGCAATGGCTGCCAGGAAACACAACCGATTCCTGACGNGGTAAGCGCCAGGCAACCACATTGGTAAAGCTGCCAACGCAAGCACCCAACAACCCGATCCACAACCACAGAATTAACCCTTGCATCGATATCGAGTTCGGCCACTTCGACCTCGAATGAAGTCCAGACCCACAAAGTCTTCTTCTGGAAGCAAAACAGGATGGTCCAACACCACTCGACCATCACCAGCCGCAAGATCAACGACCACACCCGTCGGTTCGTGCCCCCCGGGGGTGTCAGACAGGTAGTTGAAATAAATCCGCCTGGCCAGCTTGATCAAAGCTCTGCTGTCAACACGGTCCCAGCGTGGAATACTCGGCGATCTTGCTGCACCGCTGATCACAAAAGATGGCGTTGCAGAAGAAATAGGCCCACCTGATCAAACAGATGAGCCAAGTGTAGAGATGAATTGTGCTGTTGTTCCGTTCAGCCGATGTTTTTCTTCTCCTCAATCATCCGATGGATGATTGGTGTGAGGATCAGCTCCATGGCAAACCCCATCTTGCCGCCGTTGACAACGATGCTGGTGGGGCTGGACATGAACGAATCGTGGATCATGCTCAGCAGATAGCCGAAGTCGATGCCCCATTTCTCCCGAGCGCCCTTGCGGAAATGGATGATCACAAAGCTTTCATCCGGAGTGGGGATATTGCGACAGATGAAAGGATTCGAGGTGTCCACCGTTGGGACCCGCTGGAAGTTGATGTCCGTCTCACTGAACTGAGGACAAATATGATTGATGTAATCAGGCATGCGTCGCAGAATTGTGTCCACAATCGCCTCGGCTGAATAACCGCGTTCTGCGTTATCCCTGTGAATCTTCTGAATCCATTCGAGATTGGTGATTGGCACAACTCCAACCAATAAGTCTGCAAAACCAGCAACGTTGTAGCTCTCCCCCTTCACCCCACCATGCAGACCTTCGTAAAACAGCAGGTCTGTGCCGGAAGGGATGTCCTCCCATGGCGTGAACTGACCCGGTTCAAGGTCAACCCCGAGACGCGCATTATGTTCAGCGGCCTCCTCAGGGCTATGCAGGTAATAACGCTTCTGTCCTGCACCTGTTTCGCCGTACATGCGAAACAGTTCTTCCAACTTGTCGAACAAGTTGGCTTCCGGTCCAAAGTGTGAAAAGTTCTCGCCGCGGGCTANGGCATCCGCCATGGCCTGCTTCATTGGCATCCGCTCATAGCGGTGGTAGCTATCGCCTTCCACCACAGCCGGGGTGATCCCTTCCCGCGCGAAAATGTGCTCGAAGGCGCGCTTGACGGTGCTGGTTCCGGCTCCAGAAGAACCAGTAACAGCGACAACCGGGTGACGCTTCGACATCGACGCAGGGACAACAGGCCCGGCGATCTTGACAGATCAGGGCCCGAATTCACCAATTCTGCGACTAAAGCGCCTTGAGCAATTCCGCTCCCATCGCCTCACAACCAAGTGCAGTGCAGCCCTCCGCCATCAGATCGCCAGTGCGATAACCGGACTCCAGCACCCGGTCTACCGCCTGCTCTAGCGCATCAGCTGCACTCGCCTGCCCCAGACCGACGCGCAGCATCATGGCGGCGGACAACACCATGGCCATGGGATTGGCTTTGTCTTGACCTGCAATGTCAGGAGCTGAACCATGCACTGGTTCAAACAGACCAGGGCCACTGCTCCCCAAGGAGGCTGACGGCAGCATGCCAATCGATCCGCTGAGCATCGCTGCTTCATCACTGAGGATGTCGCCGAACAAATTGCCTGTCAGCACCACATCAAANTGGCGCGGATCGCGCACCAGTTGCATCGCAGCATTGTCGACATAGAGATGGCTGACTTCGACGTCGTCATAGGAGGGAGCCATCGCATCGACGCGATCACGCCAAAGCTGGCTCACGTCCAACACGTTGGCTTTGTCCACCGAGCAGAGCCGACCGCGACGTTCCCGCGCTAGGTCAAAGCCGACTCGTGCGATGCGATCGACCTCAGAGGCGGAGTACGTCATGGTGTTGAAGCCGCGCTCGTCGCCATCCGCTTCGATTCGGCCCTTCGGCTTCCCGAAGTAGATGCCACCTGTGAGCTCACGCACCACCAACAGGTCTACGCCCTCAATCACCTCCGGTCGCAAACTGCTGGCGCCAATCAAAGCCGGAACAATTTTCACAGGGCGAAGATTGGCAAACAACTCCATCCCCGATCGCAGACCGAGAAGGCCTGTTTCTGGACGTTGTTCGCGCGGCAAGCTGTCGAACCGAGGACTGCCGATCGCAGCCAAAAGCACCGCATCTGCCGNTTTGCAGGCTGTGAGCGTGCTGGCAGGCAGTGGTTCACCGGTGGCATCGATGGCACTTCCACCAATCAAATGCTCCGCAAAGCGCAAAGAGAATCCATGACGTTCGCTAACTGCATCCAACAGCTGGCGCGCCACGGCGGTGATCTCCGGACCGATGCCGTCACCGGGCAGAAGAACAACGCTGTGCTGAGCCATGGCGCTCCGATCGTTTTGACAGCCGCTGAGGTTACTGAGGAGTCTTGCGCTTGAGCTCTCGCAAGGTCTTGGAGATCTCAGGAAGTTTGCTGAAGGCCGCAGAACAACGCAACCAGAGACGATTGGGAATGGCTGGATAGCCGCTCACTACCTCGCCTGCACCAACTTCTCCATGAATGCCGCTCTTCGAGCTGGCAATCGCCCGGTCACCAATGACAGATCGGTTGGCCACCCCCACCTGCCCAGCCAAAATCACGCCGTGTCCCAAACTCGCGCCACCGGCGATACCGACTTGAGACGCCAGGGCACAGCCGCGACCGGTGGTCACGCCGTGGCCGACCTGCACCAAATTGTCGATCTTGGTGCCAGCACCAATGCGGGTCTCCCCCACCGAAGGGCGATCGATGGTGCTGCCGCAACCCACCTCGACGCCGTCTTCCAGAACAACCAAGCCCGTCTGTGGCATTTTGCGCCAACCCGAGGCAGTCGGGACGAATCCAAAGCCCTCTGAGCCCACCACAGCTGTGGAATGCACAACACAGCCACGCCCCAGCCTTGTGCCGGGATGCAGAACAGCATTGGCATGCACTTCGCAACCCTCACCAACCAGGACGTCGTCGTAGATGACCACACCGGGATGCAGAACGGAATCAGTGCCGATCTGACTCCCTGCGCCGATGCACACACGCGGACCAACACTCACTCCAGAGGCGACAACCGCCCGGTCATCGATCACAGCCGTGGGATGGATGCCGGCCAAAGGTCGCAAACGTGGATGCAACAGCTCGAGAGCCTCTGCAAAAGCCAGTCGCGGATCAGCAAGAACCGCATAAGCAAGCCCTCGTCTTGAGGCCATGGCGATCAAATCATCTTGATCCGGGAGCAACACAGCCCCAACCGCACTCTGTTCCAACGCGGCAGTCAGCACATTGCCCTGTTCTAAAAAGCTGAGCTGATCGTGGTCCGCTTGTTCGAGAGAGGCGGCACCTCTCAGTTCAGGATCACCGGCTTGATCGCAGTGCTTCAGACCGGCCTGCCCCTGCTGCAGGGCTTTGATCAAGCTGCTGAAGCGCATGGGAAAGCGATGCTGCGGCCGGATCGTAGAGGCGATTGAGGATCAGCTGAAATGCCNTTCGCGCAAAACCAAAGCATCGCGATGAACCACCACAGGCGAAGTGCCCGCTTGATGGGGTTTCAACAACGCAATGCGCAGGCTGTCGCTATCGCGTGAACAGAGCCCTCGTCCGACTTCCTGACCATCAGGATCGCGAAGAATCACAGGCTGATTCGCTTCAAAATCTCCTTCAATCGCAGTAATGCCGACTTGCAAGAGCGAAGCTCCACGCTCGCGCAAGGCACGGCAGGCGCCAGCATCGAGATGAAGCTCGCCCTCAGGCTTCAGAACATGGGCAAGCCAGCTGCGGCGATTGCCGAGGGGTTGAGAGCTGGGGTGGAACACCGTTCCCCCTCGTCCTCCACGGAGCAACTCCTCCAGACGGGAGGGATCACGACCATCGGCCAGATGCACCGTAATGCCGCTCGCTGTGGCAATTCTCGCCGCTGCGAGCTTGGTCGTCATGCCGCCGGTGCCCCAGCGCCCGCCACTGCCTGCAGCGTCCTCAAGTGCCTGCAACTGGTTGGGATGATGAACATCGGAGATGGGTCGCGCCTCCGAATCAACGCGGGGATCAGCGGAATAAAGGCGATCCACATCCGTCAGCAAAATCAGTTGATCCGCCTCAACCGCTCCTGCGACGAGTGCGGACAACGTGTCGTTGTCGCCAAAACGCAACTCAACAGGCGAGAGGGCATCGTTCTCGTTGATCACCGGCAATACACCCCACTCCAAGAGCTGCTGGATGGTTCTTGAGGCGTTGTGATAACGACGACGATCTGCCAGATCCGAGCGTGTGAGCAGCACCTGGGCAACCGACATGTCATGCGCTGCCATTGCCTGGTCATACAGCGCCATCAAATGGCCCTGGCCAATTGCTGCTGTTGCCTGTAGGGCCACGACATTGTCGGGCCGATGCCTCAATTTCAAACGTTGACAACCCAGGCCGACGGCTCCACTGGTCACTAAGACCACTTGATCTCCACGCACTCTGGCGCTGGCGATGCACGAGGCATAACCCTTGATCATCATNGCGGTGGAGCGCAAATCATCTCCGCGAAGCAGGCTGGTGCCCAGCTTCACAACCCACAGCGTCATGCCGTGGGGGCTCCCATCAACCGCACGAGGGAGCGCTCAAAACGCTGTACACGATCCTGTGGTGAAGGTGATCCATCCTCCGTGATCGGACGGACCAGCACCGTGTAAAGGCCGAGACGATTTCCACACAAAATATCGGTAAAAAATCGATCACCAACCATGGCAACTTGTTGAGGAGGTAATGCCAGATCTTCAAGCACCCGTCGTAAGGCGCCGCGGCGTGGCTTACCCGCACCACAAGTGAAATTCAAGCCAAGTTGCTCGGCTACAGCTGAAATCCTTCCTCGAGAGGGATTATTGCTGAGCAAATGCAGGTGAAGTCGTCGTTTGGCATCGTTCAACCAAGTCAGAACGGGGGCTGGTAGCTGTACTTCCCGACCAGGTAACAAGGTCAAGTCAACATCGATCACAGCNGCCTGAATCCCGCANCTGATCAGATGGGGCAAAGGCAACTGAGCAATGGTGAGACCGGGCTCCCAGTCAGGGACGAGCCAATGGCGTTGGTGAGTCAAGGCCAATCACGCTCCTCGAGTTCAGCCTCGATGCGAGGCTGAACTCGATCGAAATCCTCACCTTCGACTAACTCAGCCTGACCATCTACCATCCTCGCCACGACAAAAAACGGATCCAGCGGGATATACAAACCGTACTCTTGATTTTCAACCAGAAAACTCACCAACAATTCATACGTTTCAGATTCATCATCGGCTTCTTCCTCTTCATCTTCTAAATCGTCTGGATCGGGTTCATCGAGCTCACCACTCACNGTGAGTGTTACTGCAGAACGCACCAGAGTGAGGTCATGCTCTTGTAACACCACATCTGCGACCGAAAGGATTGGTTCACTACTGGCNACAGTGGTAATCGGTTCAGGTGCATCGCCGTCTTTCAATCGAAACAGAGAAACCGGTGTATCGACGGGCGTAAGCAGGGCGTAGTCCTGACCATCGAGGGGAATCAGCTGTTCCAGGAAACAGAGCAAATCGTGACCATCTCGATCCCGCACCAGGACGGTTGGGACGTCACCGCTCGTGCTGGGCCCGGAGTCGCGCATGGGACCTATGTTCATTGGCCACAGGATCCACCATGGCCGACCCCGTTGCCCAGCATCGGGGTCGCCGATTCGACCGGTTTGAGGGCAGGTCCCTCCCGCAGCCATTGCTCAAGCAGCAAAGCAGCAGCAGCACTGTCAAGCCGCCCGCTGCGATCACCGCCAAGACCATGTCGTTCAGCGGCAGCCCACGTGCTGCTGTGCTCATTGACCCATGCCAGCGGGAGTTGCAGCACAGCCGCAAGCCGCTCGCCATAGCGACGGCAATGCATGGCTTGAGCGGTTGGTACTCCTGCATCATCCAAGGGAAGGCCAACAACAAGCCCCTGCACTGCCCTTGTGCAGCAAAGTCGACGCAACACCTTCAGGTCGACATCAAAACGGTTTCGATGCAGAGCTGGCAGCGCTGTCACGGTGATCCCAAGCGGATCACATCCCGCCAAACCAATCCGCCGGCGCCCTACATCGAGACTCAGCACAGAACAGCTCTGAGTCAAGGTCAACGTCGGCCAAGACTGGGAGTGGGTAGTGGGGTTTGACCAGGGCGCANACGTCCAAAAACTTGGCCAAATGGTCGAACGATCTGGGGATTTCTTGGTGCGCTCTGTCGTTTCCACATACTGCGTCCCAACACCAATTGCTCCTCCTCACACTGCCATCCCTGCTCTAGCAAGACCCCACTCAAGGCCGCATCATCCAGTGCCGTCAGCAGAGCAGTCGGACGTCCCTCCTGATGAATACGCTGCAGCAGAAAAGGCATCGCCCGCTCAAGACGTGGATCCCAAGCGAGATCGCGTAACAGCTCGAACTGACCGCTGCGGTCGCCCTCGGGACATTGAATACAGCCTGCCAAAACTGTGTTGTCCGCCATCAAGACGCCACATCCAGGGCCATGACAATCGAGCAGGTCTAACCAGTGTCGATCTGTGATCTGGCGTAAGTGACTGAAACTGCCGCCCTGCTCAATCGGCCATAGCAACTGAGCAGTCCGTCGGTTGATCGGCTGCCAACTCAAGCCTTCGGGCAAGGAAGGANAAGCCTGAGTTGAGNGCAACGAGGCAGGAGCCGACCAAGCCTGCAACGATCGTAGGGGCTGAAAGCCGAGTTCTCGCATCAGCCCAATCGCCTCAGAGTCGACCATGGGGCAGCGCACCAACCAACTCCGCACGTGTGGGCTGCCAAGCTGCAAGGCCTGCTGCAAAAGCGTGCGCTCAATCGTTCGAACACTGAACTGCAGGGACGAGTCCAAAGCTTCCGGCAATTGCAACGACCAACAGCTGCCCCGGCGATTGAAAGGAGATGCCACGACTGCGGCAAGCGGTTTTCCCTCTTGAAGCGCCACCAAACAGCGCGACGATCGACTGGGCAGCAGATCGGGGAAGCGTTGTTCAATCCTCGCCAACCAATCACCCAACAACACAGCCTGGAAACGAGGAAGCTGTCCGGCTCCAGCCAACGACAGAAAACGTGTCAGGTGAAGGATAGAAAGCGGCTCAACCCGCAGCTGAGGGGTGTCCCCGGCCATGGCAGCCACCTCAGAACGCTGTTTTTAATGTATCGCTCATGCAGCACCTGGACGAACCAACACCAGAGGAGTGCGTTCATTGGCATTGCCAGCAGGATTAGGGCGAAGAGCACGTTGCAGCAAAACCTCGTCGCAACCGTCGCTCGATGCCAGCACCTTGACACGCCCTAAATCATTGACATCAACAATCGCCACAGCGACACCGAGCTCGGCTGCCGCACGGCGACATAACCCCTCAGCATCCTTTGGTCCAAGCACAATGGTTTGGTCATAAGGCGGAGTTGTCCCCGTGATGTCGTCGATCAAGCGAGCTTGAGGACCGGCCAGGCGATAGAAGCCCCCAGACACTCCAATCAACTTCAACATCAGTCCGCCAATCCAGGCCACCAGCACTCGAGTGGGTCCAACCAGATCGATCAGGGTCTGCATCCCACAAGCTGTAGCCAAGCTGCTCGTGGGGTGAAAAACTCGGCAGACCAAGCGAGCCACCATGCCGGGTATCACTTCGCTTGGATGACGAAAGCGACTTTGGATGACGGCAACGGGAGTCTCTCCGATGGTGAGCACATCCCCGGGTTGCAGCAATGGGGAGGCATAGGTGCGCAACACCTCAATCGGGTCATCGAGAGGTCCTAAGAGATGAGTTCGTAACGGCAGAACTCGGCAGCCATCACCGGCACGGAACACGGCCTGATCAGAGGTCAGAGGTTGCGGACGCTTCAAGGGGACCAGCACACCCTGCCTCCGCGGAATGCGCCCGAACGGTCCGTAATTCCACCAATGCACATCCACCCAAACCGTGTCGACGCAATCAAGAGGGTCGGCACCCGTGGTGTCTCTCAGAGTGATCGAAACCCGAGCCTGCGTCCTGCGGCGTCCTTTGACGATATAAGCCGCCCAGTACCCGTCTGCACGGGTTTCTTCATCAGGATGATTGGCCTCGATACGCGTGCTGACGTCGATCGAACCAGGATCCGCTTGACCCAGCAAAACCGGTTGAACCGACAATTCAGGAACAAAGACCTCCATGCGTCGATGGGGATTGCTGATCTCAAGCAGACCTTCCACACGAACGGTGGACCCTGTTCTGTTCACATCCCAGGCCAGCGGAGTCATGCTCAGCGGAGAGGCGGGACGCAAGCGATGGCGCAGCTCAATCCANGCCACAACAAGGCCTAGAGCGAGCAGGGCACTCAGCAAAACCACACCGAATCACCGGCCAGATGACCGGGAACATAAGGGCGCAGCGTAAGCCGACTAATCGGATGTGACTTCGATGTTCACTTCGTTGAAGTTGCCTCCAGGGTTGATCGCCCGATCATCAGGAGCCGGGAAACCGGTGGCTTCACTGACGACTGCGTTGATCTTGTCAAGGGGCACCTGACCATCTTGATCCAACAGCACGCGACCATCTGGGCCGATCACAACCACCTGGGGGATGCGGCCATTCCAATAGGTGGCTGGATCGGAAGCGCCATTGGCCGAACGCCCGAGCAGAGGATCGATGGTCAAAGGCATCAGATCGATGCTTCTGGCCCAAATCCGTTGCAATTCAGACACGACCGGTGCGAAGCGTTTGCAATCGGCACTGTCATCTAGATAAAAAACCATCACTGCTGTGCGGCCAGCATCCAACGATTCCGCCAGGGTTGAAGCGGGCGGCACCAGGGAGCCATTCCCGGCATAGAGGGCATAAATATTGCCGTCATAGCTATTGGTGTCACGAGTCGCGAAAGCAGGACTGACCAGCAGCAGCAAAGCCAAGCTGCAGCAGACCAGAACTTGTGCCAAAAAGGCCATTGCAGAGGATTGCCAGACCTTCATTGTGGCCTTCCGTCCAGAACAAATTCAATCAGCAGCTTGTTCGACTCAAGATTGATGACTCCTAACGACGCAACCGGTTCGATGCAGCCAAATGAACTCGTTCATCCATGGCGATTTCTTGTCAGAAATAGAGTTCAATTGAAGTAACACTCGTCCACCGCGAGTCAAAAGATCATGCGTTGAAATCAGCACTGCGTTAACACTCGAAATAGCTAGCATGACGGCATTGATTAGATTGGCTAATCCCTGCACGCCCAATTGCTTGTCAGGCAAGTGGAAAATTCAATCAAGCCGACAAAGGAGCAACCTAAAACAATATGCATGCGTAAAAAACAAGCAGTCTCAATTGTTAAAGCTCAGTTCACGATGCATGCATNAAAAATAAAAGCCACCCAGTCTAGGGGTGAAATGTATAGGGGTAANATCATATAGGCCTGAAACAGTGGACGTCTTNTCGAAAAAATAGCCTCAAGCCATTACAAAATAGACTCGAAAATAAGTTGATCATTTGACGAAACGGTGGTCCAAGCAAGTCGATGTCATCCCCGCCCTAAGCTACGCCCCATCCCCTGAGCAATGCCTCGGCCAATCAAGCCAATCGCCCGACCAATCACCCGCGTTAGAACCACAACCATTAAATCGCCAAGCCGACGAACGAATGCTTGTACTTGAGGTGCAAGTGCATCACGAGTCTCCAGCAAAAGTGCGACTTGCCTCTGCCACCAACCCAATTGATTAAGCTCCTGATCACGGGGCTCAGTCAGCTGCAGAGGCTCAATGCGGCCCTGGCGCAATTGATAGAATGTGCGACGACTTTCGTACAGTTGTATGGGCCGTTCAATCCAATCTGTCCAACGTAATTGTGTATTGAGTTGATTGCGTAACCGATCTAATTCTCTGGTGGATAACAAGGAATCCCGTAACAAGTAACGGCGTAACTCAGGCCATTCGCCGCAAGCATCCAACAGTTCAGCCCCAATCAATTCGGCCGTCCGCACCAGCCAATTGCTCACCAGCGTTTCAAGCTGCAATAGCGCGCGAGGATCATCAGAAGGCAGCAGTTGACCATTCACGAGCACCGGCTGATCCGCCAATAGTGGATGCAACATGCTGAGGGGATCGGGTAGTTCGTCATCTCCACCGCTGAGATCAGCATGATGAAGCAATTGTTCGGCGACCGGCTCCAATGCCCCGTTGCGAGGCAATTGCACATACGTTCCAGCCATCACCGTGAGGGCTTGCCGTCTTAGTTCAAGCTGAAGTGATTGCCAGTGCTGAGGCAGAGCAAGATCACCAGCACCAGAGCGCAACTGAAGCAGCACTTGATCGAGCTGTAACAGCAAAGCCGTTAACAACTCGCGGCGACGCTCCGGATTCAACCCCTCGATCGCTAGTAAACGACCGGTGGCGTTGCTGAGACCAGCTTGAACGGATTGATCAAGCCGCTCTCGGATCGCAGACCAGACCGCAACAGCATTGCGTTCTCGCAGGGTGATCGCTGTGCTGCCGCCATCATCGTGTAATCGCTCTGGGTCATGACCGGTATGAACTCTGCGTCGAGGAAGCGGGACCGCGTCCTCGACGGCCATCTGCAATGGTCCCCACAACCAAAGCAACAGAGATCGGGCACTGCGTAGTTCTCGACAACGCCCCTCCAGCATCAGCCTTAACAAGGGCTGCTCCGGAGGAGGTGCCAGCAAAGACTCAATCACATTGAGATCATTGCTGATTTGCTGAAGCCCACTGACCAATAACCATTGCCCCAACCCCATGGGTTGACTCTCGGGAGCGGTCGAGGTCGATGGCGCGCCATCCGCCTCCAACCGAACGACGCGACCGCCACCGATCAAGGTCTTGATCGCTTCCAGCAGAGTGGTGGTGTCGATGTTTTGTAAAAGGCCTGCAGCTGGTAAGGCCAGAAGCTGGTCCCGATTGAACGGCAGATCAGACGGCAATAACAACAGCAAGGGAGCCGGCTGCCATTGCTGTTGAAGGTCATGAGCCTGACGGCGAATCGCAGACAAACTTGTGATCGAATCCAGCGACCAGATCACGAGTGCTGGATGACCAGAGAGGTTTTCAACACTGAGGATGACGTCAAGTTCAGGCTCTTCTGAGGTGAGCTGCAACGCCAGTGATTCCCCCAAAAGCTTGGGAGCAAGCAACAAAACCCGCACCGGAATGGAAACTGCCAAGGTGCGGAGCCAGGAAATCTGTTCATCAAGGTAACGAGACCCTGCTCAAAGCTCCAGGGTGCGCCGACCATTCAGCTGCAATGTGTAGGACTCGATCCGAAAACCAGTGCGATGTTCGATTTGTTGGAGCAAGTCTTCCGGCAATTCCACATCGATGTCTTCGATGTTGCCGGTATCTAAACAGGTGAGATGACTGTGGGGATCACTTCGGTATCCATAAAGTCGCCCATTGGCCCGATCTAGACATTCGATCACACCTGCTGATTGCAATGCTTCTAGGTTCTGATAAACGGAGGTATGACCAATGCTGCGCCCCCTTGAATTCAACTTCTCGAAAATGTCACGAGCACTGAGATGACTTCTTTCGGTCCATAACAAATCAAGCACCATGCGCCGCTGTCGACTCAAACGCATTCCCAAGGTTCGGCAGCGCTCAAAAACGTCCATCAGCTCCTCGGTTAGAGGACCTTTGGAATCTTGATCATGAGGGCTCGATACCACAAAACTGGGCTCGACCTTGTCACTTTAAGACGTGTCGCCGGGCTGCGCTTACGCCAATTCACTCGAGCCGATCAAGGGATCTTGGAGCCGTCCATCTCCGATTGCCTGAATTGCTTCGGTCAGATCTATTTGACCGTCATACAAGGCACGTCCAACGATCACGCCACAAACACCCAAAGGCTCTAGCGCAAGAAGCGCTAGTAGATCTGCCATGCAACCGATGCCCCCAGAGGCGATCACCGGGACATCACTGGCATGAGCCATGGATCTCAACGCATCGATGTTTGGTCCAGCGAGCGTGCCATCCGTCGCGATATCCGTCGTGATGATCGCAGCAATTCCAACAGAGCTAAACCGACGAGCCAGATCAGTGGCGAGCACATCGCTCTGCTCGATCCACCCCCGGGTGGCGACACGTCCATCTTTAGCGTCGATTCCCACAACAATGCGGCCTGGATGACGTGCGGCCAATTCACTGACTAGGTCCGGCTGCTCAATGGCCACAGTGCCGAGAATGACGCGATCGAGACCGCAGGCCAACAGATCTTCCGCTCGCTTTAAAGAGCGCACGCCTCCGCCAAGTTGAACCGGAATGTCAAGAGCGGATGTGATCGAGCGAACGGCACGGTCATTCACCGGTTCACCACGCTTGGCACCATCCAAATCGACCAAATGCAATCGCGTCGCTCCCTGCTGCTGCCAACGGAGCGCCTGCGCAACTGGATCATCACTAAAACGCGTCACTTGGTCGTAATCCCCTTGATGCAACCGCACGCAAACTCCGTCGAGCAGATCAATCGCCGGGATAATGTCCATCGAGAAGGCCTAGGAATCTCCATCTTGCAACTCTGTCCAACAACACGGTCCGTTCTCATCCCAAAATTGACCTCAAGAGCATTTGTGTAACCGAGTGTTTCTGCAATCTGTGAATCGATACGCGGCATCTCGAGTGAATATGAGACAAGCAGCAACCTAAAAACGAGCCATCTATTCCCCAACCCGTGGCGTCTGACTGCGATTCGTCGCAGGCGAAGTTGTCCTTCAGGAGAAAAATAGAACCTACAATATTTAAAGATTTGAAATCGATAAACATGGGATGATGTAAGTCGATTGGCTTGAAAATTGCTCTTAATTTAACGATGGCACAAGAAAAAACCTGAGCTGCTATCAGCAGTAAGTAAAGAATGAAAGGCTTCCATGTTTGGCTATTTTGGTGGACCGGATGAATGCGATCTTTATAGAATTAAGCACGCTTGACCGCGAAGATCTCGTACATTTAATCGGTCGGATAAGCTCCGTTATCAATAATTCGCTAGATCTCTTGAGAGCAATTTATATCCAATTAGCCTATCAATAGGCTGTTGAAAAAATGAACATATCTTGAATGGGCCAAGGTAGAACCAAGACGATTGCAGAACCTCAAACAGGCAGAGGCCGTCAAGCCTAGTCTCATCTCGAATCAAGCCTTCTACTCAGCTTGGATCATATTAAAAAACAACCACGACAACGCTCTTCGAGCAAGAGCCTCAAAGGAACAAGCATTTCATCAATGGTCCAATCCATAAAGAGGCCTGCAAAGAACCGAACTCTTCCTCTCCAATCTCCATTGTTGGACAGCTGCAGACTCAAGTCAGGATGCGGAACCAGAATTCAATCGGCGACAGTGAAAAGACTTGCGATTTATGGCGTGATTACATGACAATCAAAAACAAACAATACAAACCAATATGATCTAAAAATTCGTTGGCATGATTAGAGGTGATTAAAATCTATGCATGCAAAACCATATCGATCGACTTGATCATCTCCAAAGGCCATTAGGCCTTCTCGAGAAACAATGGCAGCGAAAGTATCGCTTTGCAAAACAAGCAGTCTTTGTTTTTGCTTCAACATCCTGCCTTTCCTTGCCCTTTCCTTCCGCAGCAAAAGCTCAAATTGATCCATACTTTGTATCAGAACTAGCCCCTGGGGAGACGCAACCGTTCATCACAGCCATCACCGATCTGCAAGTCAAACAAAAACCCGACCCAAGCTCGCAAGACGTGACCGGTTTTGTCATCAAGAAAGGTAGTACAATCCACATCAAACATTCTGTCTATCAAACATTAATACCCAACAAAAGAACCTTGATTAAGCCATACAAGCTCGAAGTCATTAATCATGGCAGGACAAAGTATATTTCAAAAAAATTATATTATTCCCAGCAAAAACCTATTTTACTCCGTCTAGAAACAGGTGATGTGATCAATGTCCTTCAATATAGAGCGGAAGGAGATTTTTTCTTTGAGCATAACAGCAACGTTTACTCAGGTTTTTGCTCTCCATGCCACGAATCTCCCTCTGTAACTGCCTGGTGGGTAAAGACCACTCTCAACAACACAACAGGATGGCTTTTAGTTGATAATCGGACTGTACAAATTGAAAATAAATAATGAATCTATATAATGATTACATTAATCTTGCAGATGACGAAGAATCGCGATTAAGAAGACTTGCTGTCAAAAACAGGTTCAAGCTTGGAACGACATAACTCACTTGGTACATGTTCCTTGAGTGCATCCAGAAGATGAACACGTTCTTCCTTTAACAGCTCACCATTCTCTTCCCAACACATGGACAACAAAAAGTTCAACCGCTCGCGAGGAGTGGAAGCCATCATCAATAAAAACTATTGATTTGATGCTAGGAACAAAGCTCGTGTGTGGCTTTTGATACGCGAAGTCTTGATCAAAAGACATCTGTTCAGCCAAATGGGGCAAATCTTGGCCTGTGCCTCGCTTGTCTCGAGCTTTTTAGCAGGCAATGCATTGAACTAGAAGTTGTCTAGCCAAAAAAAATCTAAAAGTATGGTCACAGCTGATGACGTGTTTGCATTGACTGCATCATCAGCTTGTTCAAGATGCAAGGTGCAATGCAAACTCCTGCCGGTCTGAGCACACGTGAATTCATTTCAGTCAAGCTTATTCCACTGGGAAGAACTTCCAAGTTGCTCCCTCAGGAATGGCTGGGGGAAGCTTGAGGTCTGAGGGTTCCTCAAAGGAGACCCGCCATTCAGGCACACGGCAAGCAACAAAATTTGGATGTTCAATCTTGATCCCACCTAACTGGGACAGTGTGCCCAGCCAACCCGACATCCAATGCGATTCGTTTTTTAAAGGATTACCCTTAATCCAGACCCAGCAGCGTGAACGAGGAGGATGATCAGACATGCAATTAGAATGCTATGGCCAAATCTCAAGATAAACGATGATAGAAGTATGCTTTGCTAGCTTCTTATCCCCTAGCGTTGTAAGCACGAAAAGCTAATGATTGACATTTAATTTCTTATGCGTTGACAAATATGTGATGACATCGTCTTCTGCTTCAACGCCTCAGTGAACATGGTTCGGATGACGACCATTGGCTCATTCGCAGTCTCTATAGCAAATGGACATATTGACTCTCTCCAAGCATGAACCTTGCGATCCAAGCAATCAACACTAATGGCATCTGCTTGCTTGTCTTCAGCGAAAACCAGGAGATGCAACGTCAGCAGGGACAAGGGCGATTCACCAGTTATTCACCAAAGCACCTCTAGAGCTCCACTCGATAAAGCTAGAACAGGTCACCAATCTAGATGTGATCTTATCAATGTCGAGACAATTCAGTTTCGATCACATTCCTTCTCTCAGTTCGATGAAAGAAATTACTACCATGCTGACGACATTAGCGACAGCAACAACGCTTGTCTTTTCAGTGACGACTCTAGCCATTGTGTCCACCAACATTCAAACTGTTGGCCAACAAGCGAGTGTCATGGACGAAACAGAATGGGCCTGCTATGAAGTTTTAACACAAGAGATTTGCGACATGCTTTGATCAAAGCAGCCAGACAAAATACGACAGAAAATAAATATCAATCATCATTTGGTTTGCCGAAGTTGCCTGTCTTTGCGGCTTTAATTCAATTTATTTAATTTAAATCAATAAATTTGAGGGTATAAGTTAAATACTTGCAGCTCCTTGGATTGATTTAAGGCAAATCAAATAGCCAATGAGTTTCAAGGCTCATCTAAATCCTCATTCTCAATGCTTAAATTATCCGTGACTCTTGCTTAAATGTACTCATGCAATGATTGCGATCTGTACTCTGATCATTTCATTCCTCTGACTTCAGATCGGAAGGCTACTTCTATTTTTTTTGCAATCAGTGCTATAAATTCGATTTTGATTTAAATCTCTTCATGACCTCTGCAAGAGTTTGGGACATCCTTGGTCGGGTCTTCATTGCCGCTCTTTTCGTCAACGCCGTGCCAAGCAAACTCACGCAATTCGCTGCCACAGTTGGCTACATCTCTTCCAAAGGGATTGCTGAACCTTTGGCGAGCTTCCTTTTGATTTGCGCGATCGGGTTTTTGATCGCTGGTTCGACTCTCTTTGTGTTCCAGACAGATAGTAGGCTTGGGGCAACGTTCCTGCTGATTTTTCTTGTTCCCACGACTCTGATTTTTCATGCCTTTCCCGTAGACGCTGGCCTGGTTAGAAATCTTGCCGTGATTGGAGCCCTGATCCTTGGCATCACGCGCTCAAAATCGGGCTCGGTGCCCAGCTTTCGAGAACTAAGAATGAAATGATCAAATCATGCATGTCCTCTTTCCTTGATGATAATTTGTCTTGTTGATTGCCTTTAAGGAAGCGCTACTTGTTCGTTGTAGGAGAGATTCTTTTTTTACCACTTAATCGCATTGGTTTCGACTTGCTTTTCAGTTTTAAAGTTGTTTGTTGCTCACCCTGTCTGCATAAGAGAGTGCAGGACAATCAAGATTTAGTCTAAGTTCATTCCATTGACCAGATCCTGTGTGCCAAGAAATAAATGGATTATCTGTCTAGATATGCTTCAAGTTGCCATCGTGATCCACGAGAGTTGAAAGTGTGATCATGCTAGTCTCAAAGATCTGCGCAAATCGATTCTTGCGGCAAAATATTTGAATGGGAGCTTATAACTCGTTATGGTTTGATTAACGCTTAAACACTCCATTGCAATCACCTTGCACTGGCTTGATAAAACAGTGGCCTTCTGGGGACCAATAACCTAGGGCTGGAAAACGAAGTCCCTGAGCCTTTGCTTTGGCGTTAACATCATCAACTCCTTGACCCTGGATGAGAATATTTCCTTGGCCGTCAACCAGATCAAGAAAATCATTTTCCTTGGTTTCCTGCATCGGATTGGCTGAAACCCCGNCGGGATTCAGGCTGAGAACNACACACGTCAAAAGAACCTTGAACATCGGTTGGGAAGGAGAAATAGGGTTCAATTCTTGGTAACGATTACGGGAGTGCCGACTTTGACCCGGTTGTACACCTGGATCACATCATCGTTCAACATCCGAATGCAGCCAAGGCTGACTGCCGAGCGCAGCTTGACCCAATTTGGCCAAGCTGTGCCGTGAATTGCATATTCACCGGCACCAATCTGTACATAAGCCATGTAGCGCACCCCCACCGGATTCTTGGGCCCAGGAGCAATAATCTTGGCTCCCTTGTGATAAGTCGGCGCAGGATCCATTTTGGTGACGGAGTAATCACCAGCAGGGGTGGGGGATTCAGGCGCACCAATGGCTACTGGGTATGTCGCGATCACCTTGCCGTCATCCAACAAGGTGAGATAGCGGTTTTTCAGGCTGATCCGAATTGAGGTTTCCGCCTGAGCAGGGGCTGCAGCGACAGCACCGATTGCCACAGAACCGACAACCGCGCTTCCCAAGAGAGAGGCCAGCAGAATCGGGCGGACAGACATGGGCTTCCGGAACAGGCATCCAGCAGCATTTTGACCTATCTGAAAGGAGCTAGCGTCGAGCCGTCGAAATGACTGTCCACAATCCGATGTCTCGCCTCTCCGGACTCCGTCGCGTCCTGCTGACCAGCGGTGCGATTGCTTTTTCAGCTCTGGCGTCACTGGAACCAGTGCGGGCAGGTTTTTCTCCGGAGCAGTTGGCTGGATTTGAGGTCACCCACATTCGCGGCACGGTCACCACGGTGATGCCGCAGCAAAAGGTTCTCGAGATTGTCGATCCAGAGGGGCACAAAGAAATCATCACGGTCGGCATCGACCTGGCCCCCCTTGCGATCAAGCCTGGAGATGGAGTGGATCTATCGGTGCTCGACGGGCTGGTGGTGGATCTAGAGCGCAGCAGCGAAGACGAGCTGAGCTTCAGTCGTGAAGACATCATCATGCCCACAACGATGGGCCCTTTGAAAAAGGGCATGCGAGTTGCTCTCGCCTCAGGCACTGCCCGCATTGTCAAGCTGTCGCGCAAAGACCGCAGCATCAGCCTGATGGGCCCCCTGGGAGGGATTCACAATTTGGATGTGATCACCGACAGCACAGACGATCTCTTCCCCCAACTGAAATCGGGAGATTTGGTGGACTTCCGTCTGATCCAACCGGTTGCCGTGGATGTCAATCGCATCAAGGTGGCCGACGGCGTGCGCGGAACCAACACACCCCAACCACTTGTTGGCCGCGTCGTTGACACGAGTGCCAGCATCAAGGCTGAGCTTCTGCAATCGTTCGAGATCAGCCAGGTGCAGGGAGAGGTGATTCGCTTGATGCCGGCCGACAAGGTGCTTGAGCTGAAAAGCCCCTACGGCCACACCATGTTGATCACCAGCGGAGTCGATTTAACCGCAGTTGGTCTGCGTGTGGGCGAGACCATCACAGTCGATCTGCTCGATGGTCTTGTGGTCGACCTCCGTAAAAGCCCGATCAAGCGTCTTAGCTTGCAACGGGAAGATCTGATCCTGTCGGAAGATTTCGGGCCAGTACGCCAAGGCGCCAAGGTTGCGATGGCCACCGGCACCGCTGAAGTGGTGAAGATTTCCAAGACTGATCACGAGATCAGCCTGCGCGGTCCCTTCGGTGGTGTCCACAACCTAGACGTGCGTCACGACATCAGCGGTGATCCAGTGGAGAACCTGAATGTGGGTGATTACGTCGAATTCCGAGCGATCAAGCCCATTGCTATCGCCATTCGCAAAGGCAGCTGATCGTTGATCAGCTCTCCTGGTGAGAAGCAAGGGCTCGCACAATATCTCCACGCGTCAGCACACCGATCGGTTTGCGTTCTCCATCGAGAACAAACAAGCGTTGGGTTCCCTTGTCATGCAGCAATGAGGCAGCCTTTGGTAAGGGCAAGCTCAATGAACAACTGTGNGTGTCCTTTCGCATCAGGTCTGAAACGCTCGTGCCCAACACCTGATGCACCTGCTTGTCCCAATTGAGAGGATTGCGCAAATAAATGACGCTGTCCAGCAACATCACGTAGGGCCCAGCATCGACCCCGCTCTCGCGAACCATCAAATCTTGCTCGGTGAGTTCGCCGACCAGCGCTCCACTCTGATCGACAACGGGCAGGCCACTGACGTGGTGATCGCTGATCAACTGAACGGCGTCCTGAAGTGCAGTCTCAGGCGTGACGCTCAAAACCGGTTGGGTCATCACATCCGCCACCGTCAGCTGCAGGACCATGGGCTTGTTCTCGCTCTACGCATTCTGCGTTGCGATTGGTCGACTGGGGAGATGGAACGCAAGTGGTATGGCCGCTCACGGGTGGAACGAACCGACCTGCACCCCACTCAAGATTGATTGAGTCCATCCAACCCAGCGAGGCTGCGAGACGAAATTGATGATTCATCCCAAAAAAAGTGCCTGAATGAGCGCGCAAATTCTTGTGACTTGTTGCCCCCTTCATTCAAGACCACTCGATGCCTAAATTGAGCGGCAAAAGAGATCTGCCTAGAAAGGGTTATGCATGCTTCTTAGTGCTCAAATGTGGCTTCAGAAGAACACTAATTGCTAACTCAATGGATTTCGCAGTGAAGTGGTTTCGGTGCAACGAGATGACGCATCTANACAAGGCTTATGCTATCTATTTTAACAGCTTTGTTGTTGATTTAAAGCGATAAGGTGACTATGCGAATGGTCAATCTGATTAAAAATGATGTGATCAAGCATCTCAAGATCCAAATTCAACTTCAACATGGTTTTCATGATTCGTGGATCCGATGACATCAAAACCTTGCTGCTCACCCAAAACAAGCAGAATTTCCCTCTTCAGTTCCCTTTCAATCTCACCGTCCTGCCTGGCGAGGAGGTGGATGTGATCTGATAACGATTGGCTGCATCACCCCCGCTGATTCTTCGCACTCTTGCCAACACACTCACTGTGGGACGTGCCGTCGTTGGCTTGCCATTGATCTTGGCCCTGCAGTTCAGCTGGTTTGCTGCTGCCTGGTGGTTTCTCCTTCTTGCCGGTCTTAGCGATGCGGCAGATGGATGGTTGGCGCGCCTTGCCGGAGGGGGGAGCAGCTGGGGGGCACGCTTGGATCCGCTTACGGACAAGGTGCTGATTGCAGCCCCCTTGCTCTGGCTCGCCAGCACAGATGCTTTGCCTGTTTGGGCTGTGTGGCTTTTGCTCGCTCGTGAACTGCTGATTTCGGGATGGCGCGCCGAGGCCAGTGATGGGGCACCCGCCTCTGGCGCCGGCAAGGCAAAAACCATCCTGCAATTCATCTCGTTGCTTCTGCTGCTCTGGCCGCCTACTTGGTTCGGCTATCGACAGCTGGTGCTGATCGGTTGGTGGATGTTCTGGCCATCACTGCTGCTGGCCCTGACCTCAGCGGTTGGATACCTCAAACCCCAATCAGCGTTGCATCGGAACTGAAATCTGGCTCCACCGTTGGGTTCAAGACGTAATCATTGCTGTAGCTGTCCGCCAAGCCAGCCGCTAAATCAAAACGCGGCTGCCAGGCCAGCTCACGCTCAAGGCGGCTGATGTCGGTCAAGAAATGGTTCAGCCTCAGTGGGAAGGCCTTGCGGGCTTTGGGATCAAGCCCACTGGGATCAAAAGGACGCAGCTCAACAGCATCAGCAGATTTGCCACAGGCGATTGCGGCAGCATGGATCAACCCCTTAAAGCTGATGCCCCGTCGACCAGAGCAGTTGTAGATGCGATTCGTTGAGGCCTCAACATCAATACAACGCGCCATCGCGTCGGCAAGATCGTCCACATGTCCTAGTTGCGTGATCGTGCTGCCATCTCCGGGCATCGGCACGGGGCGATCATGCATGATCCGGTCAAAGAACCAACGTTCGATTGGGTTGTAATTGCCAGGCCCATAGATGTAAGTCGGCCTAAAGCTGGTGAAGGGAATCCCCTGCTTACGCAGCCACGCTTCTGTATCAGCCTTGCCGGCATGGCGACTGTTGGGATCGGTGGGCGCATCTTCATCCAAAGGCCATTGCTCTGAGTTGGCATAGACCCCAGCTGAACTCACATAGACAAACCGGTGGCTTGGAGCACCGGTGCTTTCCACCACCCGACGGCTGTCGTCCAATTTGCGACCGGAACTATCGACAATGACTTCAAACGTTTGCCCCTTCAGTGCAGCCAAGCCTTCATCAGTGCTGCGATCACCTCTGAGATGTTGCACACCATCAGGCACAAGGTTTTTGCCACGGGTGAACAAGGTGAGCTCATGACCTTGGGCCTGCAGACGAGCCACCAACGGCTTGCCCACAAAACGGGTGCCGCCCATCACAAGAATCCGCATCAAATCAGGCCTCCAGAGTTGACAACATCTGCTGCCAAGGGTTTTGAGCTCGAGAAATATAGATGATCGATCCGACATGTGATTTGTGCCAGTCAGCCCCTCTTTTTGGGTCTCGCCTACCTCGCCATCAGATCATCCTTTGCCGGTGCATAAACAGGCACGATTCCAAATTGAAAGGGGGGACGATACGCAGGAGTCAACCTAAAAAAACAACAAATTGATGATCATCAACTGTTCACTTCAACACACAAATATTATCTTAATGAAGTGTTGGCTTGTTGATCAGATCGAAAACAAGCCTCCATCTCCCATGGTGAGGTCATGATCACTTTTGCTGTCAACCAGCATTGTTCTTTCTGCTGCAGATCGATCCAATCGGCAACGNCTTCAGCCATGGCTAAAGGTCCCGTTGATAAGTTGCTCAAGTCAAGCTGTAATGTTGAAGGCTGTGCGAGTCTTTGTCATGCTCAACCCTCTGATCTGCCTTCTTAGGAATGAAAGTGATGATTATTTGAGCAGAATTTTCAAAATAGTCGTACTGGTAAAGGACAAATATTGATGCCTTTGCTTTGTTTNATTCTGCAAAGTTATCACTCCGATCAGGCCTGATCGGANCATGGTCAGATGACCAACAAGCTTTCATCTCGACTACGGTCATCCACGACAGGCCTGTTCAATATCAAGACAAGAGAATCAAGGTAAATCCACAAACAAAAGTCTTCTGCGCCTCAGGTCTATCTAGAGCTATCAATCCATGTTTTAACAATCTTGACCTTTGGTCGATTAGGATTTTTAAATTTTAACTTGTAAAGCTTAATCGTGGCAGCACGGCCTTGCGAATCGCGAATTTCAACCAAGACAGACTTTGGCCCCTTTTGAGTGACAGTATTAAAGAAGCTGCCTTGAAATGCGACTGGAACCTTAGAGGGATTCTGTCCGCCAGGCTTAGAGATACAGAACAAGCCACTGCCATCACTGTAACGTGCGGCATAAAAATTCCTTGGCCCCTTTTTCGTATTTACTCGAATGGTATAGTCTACGCGATATCCACCTTTCCCCATCATTGCTGCATTGGTGAATTGACAATTTTGTGTGAAATATTTTTGCTGAGCCATCGCTTCACCTGACATTATCGGAACAAAAGCACCAACGACCAGTGAAATAAATGCAGTGCGTTTGACCAGCCATGGTGACGCAGTTTTATTCAAGTTTCGAGGCACGTGAGGACTCCTCAATTGATAGCCACATACTTTACACCAGCTGTCAAAAAACTTTTCCGCATGAAAGGGTCGAATCTTGTTGAAAGCCTTGTGCCAAAAATAAGGCTTGTCTATTTAAAAAAAGTCTAACAACCAGTTAATTCCTAAAAAATTTTCATATGATTTGTGAAAACACACAACGTTATGAAGCACTTCGCGAGGCATCTGGGTTCAGTCTCAACCCTATTGGTCAGTCTGTCGGTCTTGAACCCACCTGAATCACTCAAGGCTCAGGGCAGCTTCTCGGCAGAGAATTTTTCGGCTAAAGCTGGAAAGCTTGCCGGAAGCTTCTACTGTCGAAACGAAACTTTTGAACGATCATTGGAGAGAGGTCTCATGCAGGCTTCTGTGCAATCTGGTATTGCAATGTCAGAACTTGAGAGAGAAGTTGATTTCAATTCTGATGAATTCAGCCAAGGCATGGTTGTCGCAATTGTTGACTACTGCATTGACCAATGTCCTCAGCGAGCCAAGCAAATTTTCAGGGATTTCATTAACTTGCCGTAACCAACTTTCTTTGACTTAGTCGAAAGGGTCTGTTGCAGTTCGCTCAATCGGAGGCGGAGGTGACACAGACATTGAATCTTCAGGTGTCGATGGCATTGGCAATGGGTCCATGGGCGGTAGGGGAGGTAAATCAGGCGGTGGAGGTGCACCCATCAATTCGTTCACAGATTTGGAGTCGCTGTCACTGCCCTGATCAGGGCCTAGCTCCTGCGTTGGCGATTCTGGTTGATCAATAGATTCCTCCAACAGCTCCGGTGGAGGCAAGTCTGGTGGCAACGATTTCAAGCTGGATTTGTTGTCCAAGCGATCGGGGCGATCGATGTCATCGAAGGGGCGACCCATATCGATCGCCTCTGGTTCACCGCGCAACACAAGAGGGTCGGCGGTGATGGGAGGTTCCCGCAACGGAGAACGGTCGAGATTCTTAGGCTGATCAGTCTGCGAGTCCAAACTTGGTTTGGGTTTTGAAGAGGGGGCCCAGATCATTCGAGCCAGAGGTTCAACCCCCTGCTCCATGACCCGATTTAATCCCGCTAATGCCCTGTCGGCGAGATGCGTGCCGAACATCTGCAAGCAGTCGAATGCTCCCTCACAACCCTTGTCTTCACTGAGCTTTGGGGTGAGTCCTGCAATCAGGCTCCCTCGCAAAGGCGTCTGACGGACACTCATGCGAAGCATGTAGGGAACATGCACAAAACTGGTCGCTCCTCCGCTGATCCAGTTGGCGTCCTCCTCTGTAAACCCTTTTACCGCAGGGATAATGAATCGACTCTTCGAGGCATGGTCTGGCATATAAGCGGCAAGATAAGAGCGCCGACGAGCCAACTCCTTGGTCTGCTCCAAGGTGAGGCCATCACGACTCATCAAGACCTCCAAACGACCGTCATCCCGTAACCCCATCACCATGCGGATACGGGGTAAGTAATAACGAATGCGCTGACCCATGCTCTTGCTATAGGCCCCTTTGTACGAGGCAGGAGGCGCCTCAAGATCGTTGTAGAGACTGTGTAATCCGCCGATAAAAGTGTCGTATATGCGGCTGCGCTCATCGGTGAGCTCGCCATAACCAAAATCAATGCTGCCGTCGTGGCGAATCCCGATGTAGGCCCGTTGACGAGACGCCGTGCGATTACGACCGCGCCAGACCCTGGCACCAAATTTCAAATCACCCAATGGAACGGTGATTTCTTGTCCACCGTTATCCACATGCCTCTCGTACATCGGACCGGAGACGTAAGCCAAGGCGGCAACGTCCTCATAAGCATCCTGTTCGCGATCCCAGCCCTCCAGCAAATCAAAGCGAACCTTCCTCGGATCGAGATCTAAGGCATAGACCTCGTCATCCGGGATGTAGTGAAAAGGTTGGCCATCATCGATNTGGCTTGGTTCCTGAGCCGATTCGACTGCTTCCTCGCGGCGTTCCGGCGTGCCAGGGGCTAAAGCGATTAACCCTGCGAACAGCAACAGTGGAACAGACAGCACAAACCACCTCTTGCGAAAGCGACGGCGTCGCTTCAGCTGGGGAGGGGAGGTACTGCGTGGCTTCACGCCAACCTTCGCCCTGGTCTTTGGTGGTGGAGGGGATTTAACCAAGGAACGATGGCCTGATCAGCCACCAGCCATTGATGATAACGGTGACCGCATTCATGGCCTCCCGTCAACCGCCCAAAGGCTGGAATGACCAGACGAGGACCTTCCGGGTCGTAGCCAAAGCAAGGAAGACGAAGTCGATCGGCACTGCCTTGCACCTTCGCTACGGGGTGCAGATGTCCACAGAGATTGAGCCGTGCTCCATCAAGCCCTGGTTGTGGCTCCTCAGGTTCATGGCTCAGCCAAAGCTGACCAAGAGGCTGTGATGGCAACTGAGGGAAACCTTCCAACCAAGTGTGGCGATCATGATTGCCGCCGATCAACAACACTTCAGCACCACTGAGTTCGGGAAGGGCCCGCAACACTTGTCTTAGGCCAGGGGTCACTCCAACGCGCGCATGAATCAAATCGCCAAGGATGAAAAGACGTTGCGGTTGCCAACGGTGACAAAGTTCCANGAGGGGATTGATCGTGCTGCGATCCGAGTCGCTCGGTAAAGGGATGCCATGGGACTGAAAAACTTCGGCCTTGCCCAGGTGGAGATCGGCCACAAAAAGCGCACGTCCTTCAGGACGCCACAGGGCCCGTTGCGGCAGAAACACAAGTTTTTCTGATCGCCACTGCCAACTCAGTGCCCCCATCAACGCATCAATGCTGCAACATGTATCCCGAGCTGCATCAGGACGAACGGTCCGTACATCAACCTGTGTGCTCTTGACATCCGTATTTTGGCGCGGTCCATGCCTCCAAACCAGCTTCCACTCGAGACACTGCACTGGTTGGAGAGCAGACTCGCCTCCTTAGAACGACAAGAGCGATATGAATGTGCCTATGCCTTACGGATGGAGGTGGCCGAATGGCTGCTTGGTGCCATGGATGCCACTCTGACTGCCCCTGCATCCCTGTAACGCGCAGATGACACTTGCCCTCCTGCTCGTCCTAGCTGGCTCACTGGGCCTGATGGCTTTGATTGTGCGACGCATGGAACAGCGCTGAGTCGACACTCCCACCCAGACCCAGTCGATCTGTACGTCACACAATCTGTGGCAACCTTTGCCAAGAGTGAATTGCCCATGTGAGTGGCCCTCGTAAACAACGCTGGCGAAGGCGAGTGGCTGGACCTATGGCGGCGCTCATGTTGCTCTCGGCAGCTGCGGCTGCTCCTCTTGCGGCCAAGCCAATCAAAGTTGGAGTGAGCGGTACGGCACCATTTGTGACGAAAGAGAAGGATTTTATCGATGGTATAAGCCTAAAGATTTGGAGATATATCGCCGATGAAAATAATATCGAATTCGAGTTGCAAACGAAAATCATCTCTCCGCTCGCTGGTATTAAAGCTGTTAGTAAAGGAGACCTTGATGTTTTAATCGGGCCGATCAGCATTACATCCACTCGCGTGGCCATTCCTGGCATCAATTTCACTCAGCCCTATTTTTTTGGCAGATCCGGCGTCTTAATTCCAGCCACTCCGCCAACGATCTTTAGCCGATTTCAAGTGTTCCTTGGCAGAGCGGTCCTCTCTTCAGTCGTGGTTTTAATCATGGTGTTGTTGATGGTAGGAGTTCTCATTTGGTTGGCCGAACGTCGACGCAATCAGAGTCAATTTCCTGCTGCTTTGCTGCCTGGGATTGCTAGTGGTATGTGGTTTGCTCTCGTGACGCTCACAACCGTCGGATATGGCGACAAAGCACCGATCACCAGGCTCGGGCGTGGCATTACTTCGATATGGATGGTGATCTCATTGATAGCTGTTTCCTCTTTGACCGCTAGCCTTGCCTCAGCTCTTACCCTGTTTCTATCCGGCGCTACCACGAACACGATTTCAAAGCCGAAGGACCTGGCTGGAAAGAGGGTCGCCGTGGTGCAAGGAACAGATGAAATCGGACTAGCAGAAACCTTCAACATGAAACAGGTTCTTGCTAAGGATTTGATTTCGGCCGTAGGCATGCTGGCCAATAGCGAGGCAGATGCTTTGATTTTTGATCGCCCTGCAATTCGTTATCACCTTAAAAATAATCCCAATCTTCAACTCAAATTGGCACCATTCACACTCTCTCAAGAGAGTTATGGATTCGTTTCCAAGACTGGCAACAAGCTGAATATGCCCATGAATGTCTCCATCTTGAAGATGCAAAGCAATGGGGTTCTAGAAGGGCTAACCAGAGATGTCCTCAATTAATCACAGTATTTTTGCGTAAACCATCCTCAATCAGAAAAGAGGCAAGATTCCCGCAACTGCGCCCTTCGGCAAGTGCGTGACGCTTTAGATCATCCATGACACCACGAGGCAGAGTGACATTGATGCGCTCAGAACTTGCAGCATCAGCAACCTCGCCAGTGCTGGGTGCTGGTGCACCGTCCTCCAAGCGTGATTGCAGCTCTCGCAGGAGATCCTGAAGAATTGGCACGTAATTAACACGTAATTAGCACAATATTGACACGAGCCCGTGAAAAAAAGCGAATGTTCTGTTCTTGGAGCATTCCCACGTAAGGTGGCGTCGCTTTTTCGGGATTCCATGCAGTCACTGCCTCTGAAGCTTGCTCCGGGTAGTGATCTGCGCCTCAGCCTGGAGCAGCTGGCTTCAGAGCAAAAGCTCTACGGTTTTGTTCTCGGGGTCGTTGGCAATCTCTCCCGTGCCTGTTTTCAGTGTCCTGGCCAAGAACAACCCAGCGTTCTTGAAGGTGATTTAGAAGTGATCACGCTGAATGGAACCTTTTCGCCAGAAGGTGTGCACCTTCATCTCAGTCTCTCGGATGGTGCCTGCCAAGTCTGGGGTGGGCACTTAGAAAATGGAACCTTGGTGCAAAAAGGAGTCGATCTGCTGCTTGGAATGATTGAGCCATCATCCGTACAAAACCCAAGTGCGGCCGCGGCGCAAGAGACATCGGTTCAAGAGACATCCATCGCCCAGCCACGTCTCGAGATTGCCGTTCTACCGGGATGCCCTTGGTGTGCTCGCGCTCTAAGACTGCTTCGCACCCTTGATCTTCCGCACCGGGTGGAGACCATCAACGGGGATGATGACTTTCATCGCTGGCAACGACGCAGCGGAATGACGAGTTTCCCTCAGATCTTTGTTGATGGACAATTAATTGGTGGTTACGACGATCTTGCTGCCATGCATGCAAAAGGTCAGCTCGCTCTCCTGCGCTGAGGCATGGACGAAGCAGACATCACCCCATCCGGATCGTTCTGGTCGTTCAAACCATGGTGGTGTCAGCCTTGGACGATCGTCTTGACAGGCCTTTTCCTTGTGAGTAGTTCCTGGTGGCTACTTCAGCGTTTGTGGATCACGCTTCCCCTCGCTTGTGGGGTTTTGGTCTGGTGGCTGCTGTTTCTCGTGCTTGTGCCAGCGGCTTATCGGGCTGAATCTCTGACAAAAGCGGAATGACAGGCATTCTCCCGCTACAGCGTCTCGATCAAAGTCTTTTTGATCATCTTGCAGATGCAGCGCGACAACGTCCTCGCCAACGCATTAACCACAATCTCCATCAAAGCAACGACCAAGTTCAGCGGTTTCTCAATGTGCTCCAACCCGGTACCTATGTGCGTCCCCACCAACATGTGCGCCATGGCACTGGAAACGGATTCGAATGCTTTCTAGTGCTGCAAGGGGAGATCGGTCTGCTTCTCTTCGATGACCAAGGAAACGTGATTCAACGCGAGCGATTGAGCACTACTGGCTCATTAAGGGGGGTCGAAGTCGCGGCGAATCAAGTGCATTCTCTTGTGGCACTACAAGCCAACACTGTCATCTTTGAGCTCAAACAAGGTCCCTATCAGCCCTGCTTAGACAAAGATTTTCTGGCCAGCTTCCCAGAGGAAGGAAGCCCCGAAGCGGTCTTGCAAGAACGACAGTGGAGACAACTCTTCCAAGACGATCTAGAACCGTAAAGTATTAAGATCTTGTATGAGTGCTAGCCAGATCTATGGCAATTACTAACGATTGGTCTAGTTTGAATAATTGAGCGAATGGAGTGAGTCAGGTTATTGTCTGCAACATTCATGGCATTGTTTTCGCATAAAGTTTAGTGATTGCAGCTGTGTATCAGGTCTAAAAAGCAGATCGAGGAGTAATCGGGAATGGGCCCAATCGTGCACCTGTTCAATCGGCCGTCCAGATGCGCATACCTTTAAAGAGCCAGTGAAAGAAGATCAGATTGGAACAGGAATCGATGCATTCAAGGTCAATGCGTGCCCCCTCCAATCAAGTGTATTCACAAGCACCATCCATGCGCGAATTGATGATCGCCAGTGTCACTAAGGTAACTCAAGCTAAAATCGTCAGCCATCATGATTGTTGTCTCATATCCGATCAGAGTGCCAGGACCGACCCAACCAACCGGCATATCATTGTTTTCAATGGGATCTTCCACGCGCAGGGTTTCCACCGTGAAACGCCCTGATCGTGGACTCGTTGCTCCGCTCATCTTGCTGCCTTTTCCAATCAGTTGATCTTTGCTTGGATCAAAGCGGCCATCTCCATCGTCGACATAAAATCGTGCGCGATCATTCTTTTTTTTGTACCTTGCAAAGTGCATCTCTACATTGCCATTCGTCTTTTGCTTGAACCGAATGATAGAGGCATTCTTGTGACGTCCCAAGTGCTTAAACCGACCATGACCCTGATCGACCAAGGGATTGATCGCCATTGAAGCCACCGCAAGAGTGCAATCAATTCTATAAAAACGATCGCAATGCTTTGAAGTAATTCAGATTGATATTGGGTTTTAACAGGTTCATCAGGTCAAGACGCCCTTCACTTGCTCTGATGAACGGAACAATCACACCAAATCAATCAATTCTTAACGCAACGAGTGATGTGCATGCTTGCTGTCTGTGGACACAAAACAGCAAACGGTTCCTTTGCCCAGCCTTGAACTTGGAGCTCTCAGCTCAGAATCTCAGGCCAATGACGACCTCTCAGCCTCTCGAAAGCGCTGCTTCTCTTCGAGCAACTCCCCTTCCAGTTGCTCGATCAGACGACTGACTAGAGCCTGAAACTCTGGCTGGCACCCTCGAAATGCTGCTTTATGACGGATCGGTTCATTGCGCATGCGCAGATCGGTGAGCATTAGCTGCAGCGCATCGATCCGTGCGTTGGTGTTCATGCCAGCAGGGTGTTGTGGGGGCGAGGTTATGACAGAGAGGGGAGGCTTCCCGCATCAAAACAAAGGAGCGTGGTCTCAGACCAATGCCCCCTGTCGTCATCGTGAACAGGATGTCAAACGACTCTGTTGGTAGTCGTGTCGCACGGAGAACAAACAGAGATGATCGCGCAGTTTCATGCGCAAGAAATCCAGGATGACTCACGCTGCCTGAGCTTGCCTCGTTCTTGCACCTTCCATGACGATATTGAGGGTGATGCGAACCGTAAAAGAGAAAAAGCTCAATTGCATCGTTCCCGGCTAATTTCCGACCCTCAACCAAGTTGGTTCAGCCAGACCAAGCCAGAACTACAGAACACGGGTTAAGCAGCCAATGAGCTCTCAAACAGCATGTGCACTCTCATAAAATTGGTTGAAAAAATATATATTGAAGAGAAGAATCGATTGAACTGGATGATCAGCTCTTCTATCAAAGCCTCATTCAAGTGTCTTTGGATGCAATCAACATCAGTCACGATCACTTTTGACGCCTGCAATGGAAAATGCTTGCTCCAATCCTGAGTGTCATCACTAGATCCTCTTGGAGACCCGCAGAGATTCAGTTGCTCACAACGCCAACTGATCAAGAAGATCTTGCTGAGCTTTTCTTCCCAAGATGGCGTGTGCAGCCATCGCTCCACTCGCTGCTACCGGGGGGATGCCAATGCCGGGGAATGTACTGGCCCCACACATCCAAAGCCCGGCGAAAGGAGTGATGCCCCCCGGGAACAATCCATTCGCCGCCGAGAGTGCAGGGCCATAGCTCCCCTGATGAACATTGAGAAAACGGCGATGGGTGAGCGGTGTTCCCTCCATCACCACACGACAGCGATCACGCAAATCAGGAATTCTCTGTTCGAGTACACGCCAAAAGACGGAACAACGTTGTTGTTTGAACAACTCATAGGGTTCAGAACCAGGCCTTAGGTTCTGCCAGGGCTGCCAAGGTTCATTGGCTGGTGTGTAGGCATGCAGCACATGATGACCAGGAGGTGCCATCGCAGGATCCAGCACGGAGGGGATCGAAATCACCAGGGCGTTGCGTTCGGCATCGATGCCTCGTGCCCAGTCACCAACCCACACCGTATGGATCGGCAAATCGTTCAAGCCGGTTGCATCAAAACCGAGGTGCAGATGCAAAAAAGAACGACAAGCTGGAGTCTGTTGTTGCTGACGACGCCAACCAGGAGAACTTGCCTCAGGCAGTAAATCCAACAAGCTCCAAACATCTGTATTGCTCACAACAGCGTTGGCATCGATCGACTCGCCGTTCCTCAAGACAACGCCGACAGCACGATCTCCATCTAGCTTGATCTGATCGACACGACTGCCGCAGCGCACTTCACCGCCATAACGCTCTAGCCCGTTCACAAGCGCCTCTACGACGGCGGCGCTGCCACCGAGAGGGAAATCGAGTTGTGCCCCTGGATCAAACCATTCAGCAAAGAGTGTTGCCATCGCAGCGGCATTTGTGTCTCCCATCGGCATGCCGCTGATCAAAAAACAAAGCAGGTCCACCCAGTGACGTAGGAAGGGATCCTGAAGATGACGATCGACGAGGGGGCCGAATGCCCCAGCAAGGTGTCGCATCGCTGCCAGATGGGGCAACAAACGGCGTCCACGACTCCACATCTGCTGCAAGACCTCGGCACCTGGTCGCAGGGACAGCAGTGGTAATGCCGCGGCCGCAGCAGAAATCGGTTGCAACACCTCGCCAAAGCGTCGCCATTCGGCGACGGCCTCAGCACCTCTTAAACCCAAAAGCATCTGTTCAAAGTCATCACTCCCAACGCCAATTCGTAGATGCCCCTCTGGAACAAGAACATCCCAATCCGTATACGACACCACTGGTAGGGGCTGACCCAAGGCACGCAGGATTTGAGCCAAAGGATTGCTGCTTGGCCAATTGGCTAAGCCACTCCAAAGCGAAGGACCTGATTCAAAGCAATACCCATCGCGCACAAAGCCATGGGCCGCTCCGCCTGGCTGACGATGCGATTCCAGAACCAGAACATCACGCCCGGCCCGTGCACAGAGTGCCCCACAGCACAGGCCACCAATGCCACTACCAATCACCACCACATCAACCTTGTTGCTCACCCACCGACGGCCTCAAACAGCATCATTGTGAAGGTTGCTTTGAACAGATTGCGTTGGAGATTGCTCCTGCCTCTGCTCTTACTCGCTTTGGCATGGTCCCAGGAATTGGTTGATCAACTCGTTTTTGCAGGGCAATGGAATTTGCCCATGGGCCCAGGCCTTCCCTTATGGAGAGTGATGAGTGCTCCCTTCAGCCATTCCGGCTTTGGCCATCTCATCTCCAATTCCGTTGTCTTTCTTCCTCTGAGTTGGTTGGTGCTGACCAGAGGCCTGCGTGACTACGTTGCGGTTTGGATTGGCGTTCTGATCCTGGAACTGCCCGTGGCTTTGTTCTGGCCAGCAGCCAGCCATGGGCTGTCTGGGGTTGTTTACGGCTTATTGGGATATCTCATGCTGATCGGTTGGCTGGAAAAAAGATTTCTGTCCATCGTGATTGGGTTCATTGCCTTTTGGCTCTATGGGTCAGCACTTGTGGCGTTGATTCCAGGAGTATCACCCGCCGGTGTGAGCTGGATTGGCCATGCCGGGGGATTTGCAGCTGGTCTGTTAGCGGCTCTTGCTGTCTATCGAGAACCGCGCACAACCACGCTTGGACAATAGGTTGCTTTCTCTCGTTGGAAACATCGCAAAAGAATCCATTTGCTTAAGTCGATCAATCTTCGCTCCCACATTGTCTTTCGTCGCTGTTCTGGATATGGAAATCCTGAAATAAAATTGATTCAACATACCAGTATGTGAGGCGTAATGGTAAAGCAATTCACCTTTGGGCTTGAGGAACTTTTCTCGACTTTTTGGAGAAACTGAAGGGCCATGTTTCTGAGCCTGTTATGCCAGAGCCAAAGTGTCCATCTCCCTTGAGGCGAAGTGAGTTGGATGACTGTTAGCAATCCCCCTTGTCACTCGTCTAGAACGGATGCGCAGAGGCTTGGTCCCAGCAACTGAAGACATACTTGTTGTTCGGGTTAATCCTTCATCGATTGAAATGTTTTCCGTCGCCGTCGTGAAATCGACAATAAGGGGAAGAAAATATCTTGCGTCAATTTGAATGTGGGCATTTGATGATCTTTTGCGATGGTAGTTAGGCCTCGATTGTTGATCAAGTCATCTGTGAGGTTTGGATCAGTCGTTTGGATCTACGCCCCAATCTTCTTGGGCTCGGTGATTGAATGAATGTCACAATTGGCCATCGGACTCACCTGATTGTTGAACGAATCTAGTTCGAGACTCCAGACAGTGTGAGCTTGAAATCAATAAGGCTGGCATGCTGGCGTCATCACTCCTGGGATGTTTTGCCAGCCAATCGTTGCCAGAACTGTGGCAGTAGCGCCTTTCGCGCTGACCGCTCACTCGGGGGGCGATTGGTCTGCCAGCGTTGTGGCACTCCTTTAGGAGCATCGCCAAGGCTCTCTTCAAGACGCATCCATTCGCGACACAAGCCCAGTGGAGCCTGGATATGGATCTCTTTGCTAATAGGCGTGATTGTGATCATTATTCTTCTTTCGAAATTTTAGTGGTTCAAACCTATATAGAGCCGCTAAGAATATAGGTCTAAGCGAAGCATTGCTGCCATGAACATTGCTTTTTTGGTCTATCCAGGCATGACTGGTTTGGACCTTGTTGGATTTCTTGATCCCGTTGTCAGGCTGAGAACGATGGGGTTTATGCCAGAATTAAGTTACGACATTTGCTCGCTTTGCGACAGCATTATTGAAGATGACCATGGGCTCAGATTTGCGGCGGACAAAGTAAATGAGCCAATTAATGATTATGACCTTGTTTTCATGCCTGGCACGTATTATGTATCCAAAATTAAAAATGATCAAAACTTGATCGCATGGATTAAAACAGCGAGGCAAATACCTTTTAAAGTCTCAGTCTGCACGGGCGGACTCTTGTTTGGCAAGGCAGGTTTTCTTCGCGGGCTAAGAGCAACGACGCATCCAAATAGCTTGCTCGAACTTGAGAGTTACTGCGCAACGGTTGTCCGTGAACGCGTTGTCGACGAGGGCAATGTCATCACGGCTGGCGGTGTCACCTCTGCCATTGATGCTGGACTGCATGTGGTTCGGCGACTTGCAGGGGATGACGTTCACAATAAAATTGCTATTCAAATGGATTATCGAACTCCTTACTTAGCCTTCAAGGCAGGAGAAAAACGCTTTGATTCCATGTTTGATCATCAGTGAGAGATCAACGATAGGGAAGTGATCTCGAACCAGGCACAAGGCTCCATTGGTCTGGTTTATTCGACCAGTGCAGGCATAAATCTGATGAATCCAGTAGTAACGCTTGTCCAAGCTATTGTGTGTTTTTTCCTAAGCAATCAGCAAATGGCTAGTTTGATTGATTGATTGATTGATTGATTGATTAATGGAGCTCCAATTGATCGCCTTTCCAATTGATCGTTTTTCGAATTGATCGTCTTTAGTTCATCATTAAATCCACCACCTCACGGGTATTAGAAGACAGCGATGTCGCCGCTAACTCTGCGATCGCTTCTTTCATGGCCGCCTGACGCTCTGTTCCATACATCCGCCACCGGGAAAACACTTTGACCATGCGTGAGGCCGTGATCGGATTGCGTTGATCCACAGCGATCACTTGCTCTGCCATGAAGCGATAGCCAGTGCCATCAATGGCGTGGAACACGGGAACATTTGCGGCAAAACCGCCCAGTACAGCTCTTAGGGAATTGGGGGCAAGAGGATCGAAACGGGGGTGCTCCAACAATCGCTTCACACGATCCAAGCCGTCTTGCCTCGGCGTGGATGCTTCCAGTGAGAACCAAGCATCAAGAATCACCGGCTTCTCCTGCCAACGTTCGTAGAACCTGAGCAAGGCCTGATCGCGCTCAGGACAATTCAAGGGTTGCAAAGCGCGTAGCGCCGCACGCGCCAAAGTCATTGAGGGTCCGCTTACTGCCTGTAGGGCCTCTTGCAGAACGGACACATCCCCCGATGCGCCCAGCCAACTCCATGCCAAACCCGTGAGCTGTCGATCACCCTGGCCCTTTGGCCAAAGATCACTCCACTGGTGGCGGCTGCGATCAAGCAGGTTTTGCAGCGGCTTGTTCAACTGGCGGCCCAGCACGGCTCGAAATTCCAGGGCCGCGGCAAACAGCGCAGGAGGATCGATCGGAGACTGCAAGGCCTCCAACTCCGCCAAACCAGGCAACGTCATTAAAACCGCCAGTTCCAGTGCATCGGCGCTGTTCGCCGCAGCCATCCTCTGGTCAAGCGCTTCGATTAAAGCCGTTTCTACTGTGCTCGCGGGGGTTCCGGCTGCACGCGCCAACAGCACCTGCCGGAATAATCGCTGGCTTGCATCCCATCGGCTGAAAGGGTCGTCATCAGATGCCAGCAACGTCAAGGATTCCTCTAAGGGAACCTCCATCTGCAGGGTTAAAGGAGCCGAAAAACCTCGTAATAGGGATAAGGCCGGGGCAGCCGGTGCGGGATCCGCCTGGAGGGTGACGCTGCATTCCGCTTCATCCATGACCAGCAAGCTCTCCTCACCCAGACGCCCCTGATCGCCAATCAAAGCCATCGAAACAGGAAGCACGAGGGGTTGCTTTTCCGTTTGAGCTTGTCCCGGAGTGGCTGGAGTGGACTGGCGCAATTGCAGGGTCAATAGCCCACGGTCGGCATCCCAATGACGCTCCACATTCAGTTGTGGTGTGCCCGCTTGGTGATACCAACGACGAAATTGAGACGGATCAAAGCCCAAAGGCTCTCCCCCCTCACAGGCACCATCCACGATCGCTTGAACGAAATCCTCTGTGGTCGCGGCTGTTCCATCGAAACGTTGCACATAGACAGCCATCCCCTGCATGAAACGCTTTTGCCCCAGCAAGGTGTGCAACATTCGAATTAACTCTGCACCCTTTTCGTAAATTGTTGTCGTGTAGAAATTATCAATCGCATAGTATTCATTCGGCTTTACCGGATGCGCCGTTGGCCCAGCGTCTTCGCGAAATTGAGTATTACGCAACATGGCAACATCATCAATCCTTTTCACCGCAGCCGAATGAAGGTCAGCCGTGAAGCTTTGATCTCTAAACACCGTTAAACCTTCTTTTAATGACAGCTGAAACCAATCACGGCAAGTAATGCGATTACCGGTCCAGTTATGAAAATATTCATGCGCAATGACGCTTTCAATGCGTTCAAGCTCGCCATCCGTAGCCGTTTCAGCGTCGGCAAGCACTAATTTTGAGTTGAAGATATTGAGGCTCTTGTTCTCCATTGCGCCCATATTGAAATGACGCACGGCAACAATGTTGTACTCATCCAAGTCGTATTCAAGATTGTAGACCTTTTCATCCCAGCTCATAGCTCGTTTTAATGATGCCATTGCGTGAGCCGTATAAGGTTCGTCCCCGGCTTCTACATGGAGGCGAAGGCTGACATTTCGGCCACTTGCGGTCGTAAAACGATCATTTATTTCACATAAATCTCCGGCTACTAATGCAAACAAGTAAGACGGTTTTGGATATGGGTCTTCCCAGCTAACCGCATGACGTTCTCCGGGCAACGTTTCCGTTTGAACGGCATTGCCATTACTGAGTAACACCGGATATCCAGATCGATTTGCTTCAATCCTGACCCTCCAGCGACTCAGCACATCTGGTCGATCAGGATGAAACGTGATCCGTCGGAACCCTTCCGCTTCGCACTGTGTCGTGAGCATTCCGCCACTGGCATAAAGCCCCTCGAGTGAGGTGTTGTTGAACGGATCGATGCGACACCGACTTCTCAGAACAAAAGGATGATCAGGGACTGAATGGATCATCAGTCGATCGTCTTCCAGTTGCCATGCACTTTCAGCTAGCAGATCACCATCTATTTCAAAAGACACTGGAACGAGTTCAACACCTCGAAGGATGAGCGGTTGATCGTGCTGCAGAGGCGTCAGGCTCAAACTACTGGTGACCAACGCATGATCGTCTTGGAGATCAACATCCAACCGAATGTGCGGAAGGGCGAACGGCCATGGGGCATAGTCCGCCAGACGAATCGAGGCAGCTAAGGCCATTGGACGCATCGATGAGCTGCCTCGATCCTGGCGGATCAATTACCAAGGCATGGGGCCACGGCCGGCTCCGGTGTTGCAACCCACTTGTGAGCCCAGCAAAGCTCCCAATGGAACAGCCCAGCTACGACCATCATCACGAGAGGCCACATAACCAAGTCCGCCCCCCACAATGCCTCCAATCAATCGTCCTCGATTGCAATCCCGCTGGCGTTGTTGGGCCTGCTGCCATGCCACTGGATCAGTGTTGTTGTGGTATGGCGAACCCGAATAACCCAAGACAGGTCTTGTCGTTGGGCGATACATGTCTCGACCACCGTATGGGTGATCCCCGTAGACATAAGGGGCATAGGCGTTGTGCTGAGCCGAGGACCAATGCTGAGCATGTGCCGGAGTCGAAACTCCAGTGATGACAGAAAGCGCAGTTGCGCTGACCAGGGCTAGAGCTTTCAGAGAAGTGAGCCGGACCATTGGAAGCAGTTGTGGAGGAGTCCTGAATGTCGAGGTCATCCCCGACCCCCCCACAAAAGCTGGATCGAACCGCTGTGATGCAACCAAAAGTCCAGGCAAGTGCTTCCGAATGCAACTCGCCTAGTACTGCGGCCTACTTCGTTGCGCCTTGCTTCTTCAAGGCAGCCTTTACCTTCGCCTGAACGTCACTAGGAATCGCTTTGGGACAAGCTTGCATGGCCCGAAGTAAAACTTGCTGCTCAGCGGCAGCAAAAATTTCTTTATCGGTCAAAGTCTTGCCCTTAAGAGAAGCCACTTGCCCGTTATGACGGCCCTTCAGGGCTTGGGCATAGGTGGTGGCTGAAATTCCAAGCGCCTTAGGGAACTCAACTCCGTCCAGAGCTGACATGCAGAAGAACGATGTTCCCATCGCCTGGTAGATCAAAATATCCTCATTTGTTGCTGGCTTGACCGAATTGGCAGCCTTTTGAGCGAAGGCAGGGACTCCGCTCATACCAAGCAGGGCAGGCACCGCAAGAGCTCCCATCAATTTTTGGCGAAATTTCAACGGATCGAGACCGATAAGACGCAATTATTTTCACCCATCTTTCTTGCCATGTCAGGCAGGTGTGTCCCGCTCAATGCTCCGGTATGGGAGGTAGTGGATCAGCGAGACGAATTTCGTGATGATGTTCCACTATCGCGAGTTCGCCATCCTTCCAGCTGTAAATCGCTCGATAGCGGTACCGGTCTTGATCCACCAAACGGATGTGCTCAAGGATGTCCCACTGCTGGTAGTGCGATTCAAGGATGGTTTCGTGCTCATCCACCTGGCGAAGACTGGTGCGCACAGGTTCGGCATTCAGGTAACCACGACTGCGTTGGAGTTGGTGGCCCCAGAGGGTTGCCTCCATAACGCCTTGACGCTCGTACCAGGGTTTGCGGGTAAAAAAGTCTTCGGATTGATTCGGCTCTGGCCACCAACTAAAGCGATAACGCGTTTCGCCGGCGTGGGGTTCAGCGAACGCCTCCATCTTCAAGTTCATGTCCAGGTGGACCACCTGGTCATCACTAAACAGATACTGTCGTCGCGAACGCCATAAGCCGAGATTCCGGGCAAACCAACGATGCAGGTTGCTGTCCACTTGAATGGACGGCGATTCGCTAGACGGGCTCGGGGCCGTTAGCTGAACGCGGTTGTGCGCGGAAAAAAGCGACATGGACCGCGCCGTAGGCGCAATGGACTGTTCATATTCGTCTTAGCTGGAATGCCGTTCCAGTCAAAAACTCATAAGGTGAGCCTTCGATTTGCAGATTGAGTGCAGTGTGAAGGATGACGATCCCAAGGGTCGCCAGCAACTTCAGTTGCTGCTTGTGGCAGCCCGTCATCACTTATCAGGCAACGATCTGCGCTCCCTTGTTCAGTACCTCGAACGGGAGGATGTGGGCTTTGAAGTGACACTTCAGGTCGCCGACCCCTCTCAACAACCAGAACTGCTGGAACTTCACCGTCTAGTGGTCACCCCGGCCCTGATCAAGCTGTCCCCCGCGCCAAAGCAGGTCTTCGCTGGCAGCAACATCCTGCAGCAGCTCAAAGGATGGGTGCCTCGTTGGCAACAGGATGGTGTGGTGAGCGGGCTCGGATTGAGTTTGCGTCCGACAGAACTCGACGGCAGCCGCACCCAAAAGGAATTGCAGTTGGAGGATCAACTGCTGGTGCTGCGTCAGGAAAACGAAACGTTGATCGACCGGATTCATGCTCAGGAACGCTTGCTTCGCATGGTGGCTCACGAATTACGCACGCCCTTAACAGCTGCAGCCCTTGCTTTGCAAAGCCAGAAGCTCGGACAGATCGATATGAATCGTTTTCAAGACGTGATTACACGACGACTCGAGGAGATGGAAGCCTTGTCGAAGGATTTGCTCGAGGTGGGAACAACACGGTGGGAAACCTTGTTCAATCCCCAAAGACTTGACCTGGCAAGTGTTTCAGCTGAGGTGATTCTGGAACTTGAAAAACTCTGGCTAGGCAGAAACGTCGAGATCCGTACCGACATTCCCATCGATCTACCCAAGGTGTTCGCCGATCAGCGACGCATGCGTCAGGTCTTGCTCAATCTCTTGGAAAATGCCCTCAAATACACCGGGAATGGAGGACATATCACCCTCACGATGCTGCACCGAACCAGCCAATGGGTTGAGGTGAGCGTCTGCGACAGCGGACCAGGCATTCCTGAAGAAGAACAGCAACGCATTTTTCTCGACCGTGTGCGTCTGCCTCAAACATCAAATCGCACCACTGGCTTCGGGGTCGGTTTGTCGGTCTGCCGGCGCATCGTTGAAGTGCATGGCGGCCGAATCTGGGTTGTCTCACAACCTGGTGAGGGCGCTTGCTTCTACTTCACGGTCCCGATCTGGCAAGGGCAAGGACAGGAATGGGGGCAAGCTGTCTTGACGGAGGGTCAGGCTGACCCGTAGCTTGACTTGGTGATCGGAGGCACAGACTGCTTCCGGATTACGGCCTCGCCCCCATCGTCTAGAGGCCTAGGACACCTCCCTTTCACGGAGGCGACAGGGGTTCGAATCCCCTTGGGGGTACTTCAAGAGAATGTGGGATGGCCGAGTGCGGGACCCTTCAGAACGACTTAGTTCATTGATTCAGCAATCGACTGCTGACCGCCATCTTCGGGAAAACTTTGATGGGCTAAGGGCCGTTCATGATTGAGACCAACGTCTCATCGCTTCCTGTTCAACCGCATTGAGATTGCTGGAGAGGTCGTCCCTCAAGCGCTCTTCAATCAAAGCAATGGGCATTCCCACACATCCCTGCACGGTGAGTTCGTACAACAGAGACGAGCCTTCTGGGAGCGAACGTACCCGCCATGCGCCTTCAAAGCGGCGGAAATCGCCTCGCAACATTCGGAACTGCAGCAGTCCCTCAGGTCTGTATTCCGTGAGCTCGAGCAGAACCTGAGCCGAGAAGCGCAATCCCAGGAGCTGCTGACTTCCGACTTGCTGCAGGCCGACAGTCGCCCCCTCGCGAAACACCAACTGGCTGCTTGTGAGATTGGGAATGAAGGAATCCAGCTTTTCGTAATCGGTGAGGACCTCCCAAAGAACATCAATTGGGATGGCTGTTCTCAACTGCACGGCCAGGCGGCGAACCCCATGAGGCAGCCGCTCCATCGTTTGTTGGATGGCTTCGGACTTGGCAGGTGAGGCTTGACGAAGCCCACCTAGGAATAGTGCCTGTGGGGAAACCAACGGCGTGCGTCTCTCCGATGAGAAAGATAACTTTCAGATCTTAAGGAAGTCATCCGGAAAACATCACAAGAACTTCGATTTGAAATCCGGGCATAGAAACCCAGAAGCGACGCCTATAGTCGCGCCACTTCAAGCATGAATGACATGCAGGTGCCGAACGCCACGGCCGGTGGAACGTCCACGTCCCTCATCACGGTTGTCGCCAGCGGCATCCAGGCCGGTTCCGGCACGTCTGTTCAACAGACTTATCGGGTTGCCATGGCCAACCTGAACACGCTTTACAAGCGTTTGTCAGCTTCTGGGGCCAAAATTTTGTCGGTGACACGCTCAGATCAAAGCGGCAGCAGCATGCCAGCACCAGATTCCGCTTCTCAACCAAGCGTTGCCAAGGCACCTGCCGCAACCGCCGCTCCAAAGGCAGCACCAGCTCCGAAGTCGGCGCCAGCTCCGAAGTCGGCGCCAGCCCCGAAAAAACCGCACGGCAAAATTCCGGTCAATACCTACAAGCCCAAGGCTCCTTTCCTTGGCACTGTCACAGAGAACTACACCCTGCTCAAAGAAGGAGCGATTGGGCGTGTTCAGCACATCACCTTTGACCTCTCCGGAGGTGATCCACAACTGGAATACGTCGAAGGACAAAGCATTGGCATCATCCCTGAGGGGAAAGATGCCAAAGGCAAGCCTCATAAGCTGCGGCTTTATTCGATCGCCAGCACCCGTCATGGCGACAATTACCAAGACAACACCGTTTCACTGTGTGTTCGTCAGTTGGAATACACCAACGATGCAGGCGAAAAGATCTATGGCGTTTGCTCCACCTACCTGACTGACATCGAACCCGGCTCCAAGGTGAAGATCACCGGACCGGTCGGGAAGGAGATGCTTCTGCCTGAAGACGAAGATGCCAACATCATCATGCTGGCCACAGGTACTGGTATTGCCCCGATGCGGACTTACATCCGCCGCATGTTTGAGCCTCGCGAACGGGATGCCAATGGTTGGACCTTTAAGGGCAAGGCTTGGCTGTTTATGGGTGCACCGACAACGGCCAATTTGCTCTATGACGCCGACTTTGAGCATTACGAACGCGAGTTCCCCGATAACTTCCGCTACACCAAGGCGATCAGTCGCGAACAGAAGAATCCCAAGGGCGGACGCATGTACATCCAGGATCGAGTTCTGGAGCATGCCAATGAGATCTTCGAGATGATCGAAAACCCCAAGACGCACGTCTACATGTGTGGTCTTAGAGGAATGGAACCCGGAATCGACGAAGCCATGACCACAGCCGCAGCTGCCAAGGGGTTGGATTGGTCGGAACTGCGCCCTCAACTGAAGAAGGCTGATCGCTGGCACGTGGAGACCTACTAAGCCTGAAAGTCTCAATCGAGCTTGTTGAATTGGCCCACCTCCTTATGGAGGTGGGCTTTTTTTTCAGTTGACAACAAAAAAAGCTCAAAACCCTGCGGAATCGTGTTGAGCACTGTCTATTTCCGCTTCCGTGCCTAAACCTTCGTCAGAAGCCTGTGCTCCATGACCGCCACGATCACCAATCCGCTGCGGGTTGGCCTTCGTCAGGAACGCGTCATCGCACCTCAGTGCCTGGTGATCTTCGGCGCCAGCGGTGACCTAACCCATCGCAAGCTTGTGCCCGCGTTGTTCGAATTATTCAAACAGCGTCGTCTACCCAGTGAATTCGCCTTGCTCGGATGTGCCCGCCGTCCCTGGAGTGACGATGATTTTCGAGGGAAAATGGCGGAGGCCCTAGCGGCCAAAATTGAAGAGGAGCCACAGGCGTGGGACCAGTTTTCTTCCAAGCTTTTTTACGAGCCGGTTGATCTTCAGGCTCCCGAGGACGTTGTACGCCTTGGCGGTCGTCTCGATCAAATTGATCAACAATGCGCCACCCACGGCAATCGCACGTTTTATCTCTCCGTTTCGCCGAAGTTCTATGGCAGCGGCTGCCGTGCTCTCGCTGATGCCGGACTGCTGAAGGATCCCAAACGCAGTCGTGTTGTTATTGAAAAACCGTTTGGACGGGATTACGGAAGTGCTCAGGCACTCAATCGGATCGTGCAGAGCTGTGGTCAGGAAAACCAAATCTTTCGCATTGACCACTACCTCGGCAAGGAAACAGTCCAAAACATTCTTGTTTTGCGTTTCGCCAACACGATTTTTGAACCGATCTGGAACCGCAACTACATTTCCAGCATTCAGATCACCGCAGCTGAGACGGTCGGAGTCGAAGAACGAGCTGGGTATTACGAGACCTCTGGGGCTTTACGAGACATGGTGCAGAACCACCTCACCCAGATGTTGGCGATTACCGCCATGGAACCTCCTGGCCGTTTCGATCCAGAGGCGATTCGCAATGAGAAGGCCAAGGTGCTGCAAGCGGCTCGCTTAGCGAATGAACTCGAACCCTGGAATTGCTGCGTGCGTGGTCAATACGGTCCTGGGGGAAGCCAAACCACACCGCTAGCCGGATATCGGCAAGAACCTGGCGTCGATCCCAACAGCACCACGGAGACCTATGTCGCCATGAAGCTGTTTATCGACAACTGGCGTTGGCAGGGCGTGCCGTTCTACGTCCGCACTGGAAAACGCCTGGCCAAACGCCTTAGCGAAGTGGTGCTGACCTTTCGAGAAGCACCGGTTCACCTTTTTGATGCGGCCAATGGTGGTCCAACCTCGAATCAACTGATCCTGCGGATCCAACCCGATGAGGGCGCTGATTTCCGATTCGAAGTGAAATCTCCAGGTTCTGGCATGCGCAGTCGCCCTGTCGACATGGAGTTTTCGTACGACGAATCCTTTGGGGAACCTTCTGACGAGGGATATGTGCGTTTGCTGGCGGACGCCATGCTGAGCGATCCCACCCTGTTCACCCGCAGCGATGAAGTGGAAGCTGCCTGGCGGCTCTATACACCGCTCCTTGAATTGATTGAAGACAGTCCTTGGCAGTTGCCGATTCACCCCTACGAATCCCGCACCTGGGGACCAGCTGCTGCAGATGCCCTGCTCGCCCGTGACGGATTGCTCTGGCGACGCCCATGACAAAACGGTGCCTGGGTTGTAAGCCTGTTTAATCGCGCCTTTCTGACGTTCCTCCAAGCCCCACGCAGGGTTGCACCATGTCTCCTCAACTCACCCTTCAAACCCCACTGGAACTAGCCCCAGCGGAAGTGCCGACCTACCTCGAACAACTCTGGGCACCCGATCAACAAGGCAGCACTGGCACCGGCGCCAATACCTTCTGCTTGCTGATTTGGCAGCCCGCTTGGGCTGAGCAACAACTGGTCCGTAGTGGCCGTCTCAGCGGCCCGATCACGGGACAGCAGTCTGATGGATTGGTGGCGGCAGGCCGTCAGGCTGTGGTCGACGCAGATCTGGCCGTCAGCACACCACCCTTGGATGGTGAAGTCATTGCTGCAGTCGCCACATTCCAGGGAAGTGAAGCAGCCGAGGATCTCCGAGGGCAATACATCGATCCGGCCCTGAGTGCGCTTCAGCCCCGGCGCCTCATCACCCTGGCTCCCACGATCGATGACGGAAAAGGGCTAGAGACCATGGTGGCTGCGTATTGCCCCCTTCCAGAGGAAGGGGGCGGGACCACAGCCTGTGGCGATGTTGTGGTCTTGAGAGGCGGACATCACGCCCTGCATGAGGGAATGGCCATTCTCGAACCACTCCTCCCTCCTTCGATGCCCTCATGGGTTTGGTGGAATGGCTTTTTGGATGAAGCGCCAGCTTTGATGGAGCAGCTCGCGAGCGCTCCACGTCGCTTAATTATCGATACAGCTGTTGGCCATCCTCGCCACTGCCTGGATCTACTCAGCAAACGGGTGGAATCAGGTCAAGCCGTGAATGATCTCAACTGGCTTCGCTTACGCAGTTGGCATGAAACCCTCGCGATGGTGTTCGATCCACCGCATCGACGTGATGCCCTTTCACACATTGTTCAGCTCGATATCGATGTTGAGGGGCACCATCCAGCTCAAGGGTTGCTGCTGACCGCTTGGATTGCTGATCGTCTTCAGTGGGAGTTGCTGAGTAGCAATGCTGTCGAGGACGGGATTGCTGCCAGATTTCGACGCCCTGATGGAGCCGAGGTGGCCTTCCATCTGATGTCAGTCCCCGTGGGGCAACCAAGCGTTCATGCCGGCCAACTCGTCGGATTACGCATGATCAGTCAGCCCGACAATGGCAAAGGGGTTTGCGTGATTCTTTGCGCCGAATCCGGAGGATGCATGCGCTTAGAAGGCGGCGGCATGGCCAATCTCGAGTTGTTAGAGGAAGTGGTTCCCGTGAAGCACACCACTCCTGAAATGGATGTCGCTCGGCTACTCGGCGGTGGTCACGACAGCACCAACCCTCTGCTTGCCAGTGCTGCCCCCCTGGCTGCCAGGCTGCTCGCCTGACGTCTCGCCAATGCTATGGCCGTTGTCATCGCCGCACCGGCCAGCGGCAGCGGCAAAACTTTGCTCAGCTTGGCGCTGGTGGCCTGGGCTAGGACGCAGGGGTTCAGCATCCAGCCGTTCAAAGTCGGACCTGATTATCTCGACCCGCAACTGTTGAGCGCAGCAGCGGAACGTCCTTGCCGCAACTTAGACATCAACCTCTGTGGGGAAGCCTGGGTCAGCAAAGCCTTTCACGGTTACGGAGGGAGTGCAGAACTGGCCCTGGTGGAAGGCGTGATGGGTCTCTTCGACGGCATTGGCAGCAGCGAGACAGGTAGTACAGCGGCAACGGCCCGATGGCTGGATCTGCCGGTGGTTCTTGTTGTCGATGCCGGCGGACAAGCGGCTTCGATCGGCGCACTCGTTCGCGGCTTCCGCGATCACGACCCGCAACTGCGATTAGCAGGAGTTGTTCTGAATCGGGTGAGCAGCACGCGCCATCGCGACCTCTTAGCGGACGTGCTCCAACGTCTCGGCATGCCACTTCTCGGCTGCCTCCCCCGGACGGATGCCTTGAAGGTTCCCAGCCGTCACCTTGGTTTAGCTCCAGCCCATGAGCTTGCGGAGCCGACACAACGCTTTCGTCGCTGGGCCGCCCTCGCCGAAGCTCACCTGGACCTGGAACAGTGGCAGCCCCTGCTCAAGGCCCCGACAGCGACAGCAGATCCACTGAGCGACTGCCCCAAAGCACTGAGTCCAGCGCGGCCCATCGCTGTCGCAGTGGATCAAGCCTTTCATTTCCGTTATCCGGAAACGGGTGAATTGTTGGAGCGCATGGGAATGCCACTCCTGCCCTGGAGTCCTCTCGCGGACGAAGTTCTGCCCAAGGAAGCGTGCGGAGTTTTACTGCCCGGCGGCTTCCCCGAACAACATGCTGAACAGCTGAGCCACTGCCACCGCAGCCTCAACGCTCTGCAGGAGTTCGCTGGGATGCATCCGATTTACGCCGAATGCGGTGGCATGTTGCTTCTCGGGCAAAGCCTTAGCGACCTGGAAGGACGCGTGCATCGCATGACCGGACTGTTGCCCTTCCATGCCAGGAAAGGACACCTGCAGGTGGGATATCGCACGCTCAGACCCCATCGGGATGGACTGCTCGTGCGCCGCGGGGAATCCCTTCGCGGCCATGAGTTTCATCGTTGGCAGCTGTCAGAACAGCGCAGAACGCATGACGACAAGACGCTGTGGGACATTGAGGGTTGGCGAACCAAACAACAGTCCGAAGGATGGGGGTACAGAAGGATTCACGCCAGCTGGATTCATCTGCATTGGGCCAGCTGCTCGACGATTTGCTGCCGATGGCGCGACGCAATCGCCACGACGGTGATGCCATCACCAGGACATTTGTGAGCCGTCACGAGCCCCGGATTCACACCTTCCAAGAGCGCTGGCAACTGATCATCCAGGGCAGGGTCCAGGGCGTCGGATTTCGAAGCAGCTGCAGCCGGCGCGCCTTCGATTTAGGGCTGAAGGGCTGGGTGAAAAATTGCCGAGATGGCAGTGTTGAAGTACAAGCAGAGGGATCGCCCCATGCGATTGCAGAACTGCGAGCCTGGTGTGAGCAGGGTCCGCCTGGCGCCCATGTCGTTCATGTGCAACCGATTCAGTTGCCAATCACTGGTGATGACTGGTTTGAAGTGCGCTACTGAGGCGAGCCACGCGAGTATGAACCTTTCAATCATCAGCCTCTGAAGAGATTGAGAACAGGCCAGGTCTTCACGACAGGTTGAGCTATTGGAAAAAGATCAGCCGCTCTCCATCGAGACCGTGCTTCGGTTCACCATCGTTCTAACGATTACGGCACTCCACCTCGTTGGAATGGACGTCGTGAGTGCTCGACGCGAAGCTCCCCAACGAATGTATGGCTCGGGCCGAGACGCGGAGATGGCCTGTTTGCATTGGCGTCAGCAAGGAGGCCAATTCACTTCACTGCTTCTCTCCTCCAAGTTGGAGGAGCAACCCCTACAGCTGAGAACTTCAATCCGCAGTTGCGTAGCGGATCTTGACCATCCGGTGATTCTCGGTCGTCGCTACAACGTTATGAGGGATGCCCACTACGACGTTGCCCTGAAAGAACTCAACCACACCATCGTTCGTCGCTTCCCATTTCCAAGCCCAGCAGTTGAAACTGATCAGAAAGGCTCCACTCCCCCCTCATGGCAGTAGATCTGTTCAATCCGAAATCAACCAGCTTCTGGCGAGCAGTGCTCGGCATAGTCAGTTTGACCGTGTCGATCGCGCTAGGCGCTTTGATCCTGAGGCTCTAATCGAGAGCTCAATGGTGGCTGATTGGCGATCGTCGTTGAACGTCCTGGGCATTCTGAACAGGACAGAGGAGCAGGTCGTCTAATGAGCCACCACCAACGCCAGCTTTGGCTCTTGCGTCATGGAGCAACCGAATGGGCACTGAATGGACGTCATACCGGTAGCACTGATCTTCCCTTACTCCCCAAGGGAGAGGAGGAAGCGGCTGCGTTAGCACCAATCCTGCGTGGCCGTCGATTCGCTGCGGTGTTCTGTTCGCCCTTACAACGAGCCAAACGCACCTGTGAGTTGGCTGGTTTAGGGGCTGATCTGCAGATTTGTCCTGAGATTCTCGAATGGGATTATGGCGATTACGAAGGGATCACCACGCCACAAATCCGCAAGACCGTTCCCGAATGGACGGTCTGGACCCATGGATGCCCAAATGGAGAGACGGCGGAGCAGGTTGAGATCCGTTGCCAGAAAGCGATTGACCAAGCCCTCGCCGTTCAAGAGGACGGAGATGTAGCGCTCTTTGCACACGGGCACATCTTGCGAGCACTGACCGGCACCTGGCTTGGCCTTGGAGCCGCAGGCGGCAGCCTTTTTCAGATGGGTACGGCTTCGGTGAGCATTCTTGGGTGGGAACACGACAAGCCAGCCATTAGCCGCTGGAATGCTCCGAGCCAGGCTGAATTTTAAAGAATCACAAGAAGCACAATGTGAACATCAGGCTCTGGTTTAAAGCAAATGAAGAGACTTTTTTGACCGCTGCTCAGCAGGAGATCAAGATCATCAATGCCGTTGATTTTGCCAATACCCTTGCCTGTCAGTATTGTCTCCACGTATGAATCATATCTACCCCGCAGACTCACTCTTATGACCACTTTTGCTGAGGTTCAAGATGGCAAACAACTCGAGGCGTTGAATGATGAAGAACTAGAGGTTGTCGATGGCGGTCTATTGGCAAGATTCTGACCATAGGGTTTGAGACGAATGATTGGAAATCAGATGAAGGATCAGTCTCTGAAATTTATTTGATCTCTAATGAACAAATCAATATCTGGATTGATACTCTGGGAAATGTTGTGATTTTAGGTGTGAGTGGTTAGTGATCATCGAATATCACTGTGATGCAGGCAGGGATATTCCCTAAAGAGAAAATCAGCACTACCAAGATTGGGCTGCGTTATGGCGGTTCACCAGT
>NZVB01000057.1 GCA_002701375.1 Cyanobium sp. NAT70
GGTAAAAGTACAATGTTAGATATATTGATGGCTCTTTTGGAACCAACTGAGGGGCATTTAAAGGTTGATGGAAAAANAATAGAAGGAAAAAAAGTTCGAGNATGGCAAAATACAATNGCNCATGTNCCTCAANCTATATTTTTATCNGATACCTCNATTANAGAAAACATTGCCTTTGGTATCCCGAAAGAACAAATAGATCAATCTTTGGTTGANTCNGTAGCACNANAAGCACAGTTANTGGACACCATCAAANCNATGCCTAANGGGNTNGAGACATTNGTAGGAGAGNGAGGAATTAGNNTATCAGGTGGGCAGCGTCAGAGGATTGGTATAGCAAGGGCNNTATANAGACAAGCTGAAGTGCTTGTTTTTGANGAGGCTACNAGTTCNCTGGATAATANTACCGAGTTTGCCGTAATGAAACANATTTCTAGTTTAGACCGAAATATAACTTTATTGATCATAGCTCACCGGCTAACCTCTCTNAGCAGCTGCGACTTCATTATTGAGCTAGAGGATGGTCAAATCGTTAGAAAATGTAGTTATAATGAAATCATGAATTTAAAAACTGTTCCCCAATAGGNATAGAGTATGGAATTATTGCTTTGACAAAAATTGTGAGAAAACATTTAATGCGGNTTGAGTTATTTTTAAATTATTAGTTTGCCAAAAAGATATTTTTGGTCTCTTTATAGAATTAAACTTTGAGTAGCATTCCCGCCTAGTAAATAGCGCTCTAAAATGTGTTGACTAATTATTTAAGGAAATATTTGGATGGGTGAAGATAAAAATTTTATCGAAAAAATTGTCGATACTGATACGCCTTATGTGATTGCTGAGATTGGCATTAATCACAATGGAGATATTAATTTAGCAAGAGAAATGATCGATGCAGCGAAAGACAGTNAGGCTGATTGTGTAAAAATACAGAATTTCATGGTAGATAAATATATTTCTCCATTAGCAGAAAAAGCTGACTACCAAAAACAAAATAAATTTAAAGGTAAAAGTCAAAGGGAAATAATAAGAAACTGTGAACTATCCTTAAAGAACACTGCTGAATTATATGAATACGCTAAAAAATTAGATATAGATTTTCTTTCTACGCCTTTTGAGATTTGGAGTCTTAAAGACTTAATATCTTTAGATGTTGAAGCTATAAAAATAAGTTCTTGTAACTTAACNAACATACCATTTTTGGAGGAAGCGGCTTCTAGTGGGCTTCCGATAATTTTGTCATCTGGGATGGCCAATTTTCAAGAAGTATTGCAGGCGGTGGAGTTATTTAAAAGCGCTAATTCGCCTCTTATGCTATTTCAATGTACGTCTAATTATCCTTCAAAACCAGAAAGTGCAAACCTTAGAGTTATCAACACATTTCAAAGTGTATTCAATGTTCCCGTGGGTTTATCAGACCATACCGAAACCAATACGACCTGTATAGCTGCTGTTGCCTTAGGAGCGGAAGCAATAGAAAANCACTTCACCCTATCACGTGAGTTGCCTGGAGTAGACCAGAAAGCATCATTAGAACCAAATGAGTTAAGTGAGTTGGTACGCTCTTTACGCGAATGTAAGTTGGCACTCGGGTCTCCTGTCAAGTTTCGCACAGCAGAAGAAGAAAATACTGCTCAGGTACTACGTCGNAGCATAGTAGCATCNAGAGATATTAATGTTGGNGAACGTTTAGAAACTGACGCAGTGGCGATAATGAGGCCAGGAAATGGACTGCCACCNAGTTTTCTNCCNAATATTATAGGAAAGAAATTGGCTAGAGCAATTAAAGAAGGTTCACCATTGGTTCTTAACGACTTTCTTTACAACTAAAAACACACAGAAAATTAGGGAGATAAATAAATGAAGTTTTTATGTATTGGAGCGGGGTCTATTGGTAAAAGACATATGCGCAATTTGATTTCTATTGGAGTCAGCCCCTCAGATATAGTTGCGACTGANCCCCGAGCAGATAGATTAGAAGAAGTAGTTAAAATGAAGATAGGTAAGGTTTTTGCAACTCTAGAGGAGGCCTTAGCTTCACAAAAGTTTGATGCAGGCATAATATGCTCTCCGACAAATCTGCACATTATTCAGGGAATTGAATTAGCAAAAAGGGGGATACATATTTTAATGGAAAAACCTCTTGCTAGCGATCTTAACTCTATCGATGAATTCAAAAAATTGATTAANGAAAATCACGTTCAAGTTCTTATGGCATATATTTTTCGTTTNTCACCGCTCACAGGCAAGGTTAAAGAACTTCTCAAAAATAATGCAATAGGAAAAGTACTTTTCGTNAGAGGNGANTTTTCCGAGTATTTGCCTGATTGGCATCCATACGAAGACTATCGATCATTTTACATGGCCGAAAAAAACCAAGGTGGGGGCTCTATTCTTGACCAAAGCCATATTATGGATCTTATACATTATATTTTNGGGGGNTTTAAGACCGTTTATGCTTTAAACGGCAACTTAAGCAGCCTANAAGTANANTCAGACGATTATTCTGAACTNACCGTAACATTAAAAAANGGAATTGTAGCCTCTATTCATACCGATATGTTTGGACGCGATCATAAAAAAGAATTAGAGATCAAGGGAGAAAAGGGTAATATATATTGGAATTCACTTGATAATAAAGTAACGCATTATTGTTCAGAAAAAAAATTGACACATGTTTACAGAAAATTCCCTNCGGATTTTAATCTCAGTTACATAGATGAATTGNAGCACTTTATAGCATGCTGTAAGGGATTAGAAACNCCGATTGCCTCTCTTCAAGATGGTATTGAAACAATGGAATTAATACTGGCGGCTTATAAATCTGTAGAAACCAGGTCAGCGATAGACATTTAACGGCTTGACCTGTTATCTTTCAACTAGCTGTTTTGGTGGCACTTCTGTTTCTTCAGCGATAAAGCTTTGCCAAGAATGTGGTGTTGAAAGTATAGAGTTTTCGGCCCCTCATCCTTATCAGCCCATTGAACAGCTTAAAAAGACGTTAATTAATTTTCACAAACAAGGGTGCGCNTTCACTCTGCATAATTATTTTCCTNCACCAAAGGATGATTTTATATTAAATCTTGCTTCAAATAACGAAGTTGAGAGGCGAAAATCTAAACTACTAGTAAAAAACGCCCTAGAACTTTCAGCGTTAATTGGTGCTCCGCTCTACGGGGTTCATCCAGGATATTTAGCCCATGCAAACACAGTTGAAGACGGTAAGTTTGTCTTTACTAATGAAACTATGACCTATTCGCAGGCTCTAGAAAACGCTGTATCATTTATTGGTGAATTAGAAAGTCAATTTGAAAAAAGAAAAGTTAAACTGCTGATAGAGAACTTATTTCCTGAGCCCAATAAAAATAATTCTTTATGTTGTACATTTGAAGAAATTTTTGAATTTATGTCTCAGATTTCTGATANCGTTGGTCTTTTGTTNGATTTAGGTCACTGGAATGTTTCGAGTACAATTTATGGATTTGATCGCAAANTATCTCTAGAAAAGTATCTAAACGAGTTTGCAGATAGAGTTTTTGAGGTTCATCTCTCAGAAAATGATGGANTTAAGGACCAACATTTAGCAGTCAAAAAAGATAGCTGGCAACTTGAGGCAATAAAACTNGTCAATCAAACTAAACCTATTAATAATATTGAAAGAGTTTATTGNATNGAAGCAAGAAATGCTTCAGCATTTGAACTTAAAAATAGTATTAAATTGGTGGATGAAATAATAGCTTGATCAAAGGGACAATATTAAGACGTTAATTACTTTCACGAACTATTATAACTNTAATGAAAATTAAGTTTATAAAAAATAGAAATAGCTTGTTTAGGGCTGAAAAGGTTATAGGTTTAAAATCTAAACAAGCCGCAATATGTTGTGGAAATTTACATACTGCCATTATGAAAAATATAAAGATTAAATAATGAAATTTATCCCAGTAGCATCTCCGGTAATTAAAGAGGCTGAAGCAAAGGCAGTCTATGACGTTGTAAAGTCAGGGTGGATTAGCATGGGAAAAAAAGTAAAAGAGTTTGAAGACATGGTATGTGAATATACAGGGTCTAAATATTCAGTNGCAATGAATAATGGAACCGCAACNTTGCATGCTATTCTTATGGCACTTGATGTCGGTCCAGGAGATGAAGTTATTGTTCCCACNCTAACTTATATATCTTCTGCTAATGTTATCCTTTACCAAGGTGCAACCCCAATTTTTTGTGATAATGACCCACTAACTTTTAATGTCACGGTTGAAAATATAAAAGAAAAAATAACCTCAAACACAAAGGCGTTTATGACTGTCGANATGAAGGGCTTGCCTGTTGANTTTGATGCATTCGCCGAATTAAGTAGAGAAACAGGNATTCCCTTCATATCGGACAGTGCAGAGTCATATGGCTCTATCTATAAAGGAGATTTAGTNGGGACCCAAGCAAACGCTCATTCCTTCAGTTTTTTTGCTAATAAAAACATAACTACGGGGGAAGGTGGTATANTTACTACAAACGACCAAGATATGTACGAAAGACTTAAAATTATTCGTAACCAAGGGCAAGAAGGTAGGTANAATCATACAATTCTNGGATGCAACTATAGAATGACTGATGTCTTGGCAGCCTTGGGTNTAGAGCAGNTAAAGCGTATTGACAAAATNTTGGATAAAAANGNTGCTATTGCCAATTTTTATACAGAGGAATTAGAAAAAATAGGAAGTGTTCGAGCGCCTTTTATTCCTTCATATGTTGGAAGACCAAGTTGGTATAATTATTCAATAACTGTAGATCGTTTTCAAAGAGATGGCCTGATAAAACATTTTGAAAATAGTCGAATTGAAACTCGTTTATCATTCCCTCCAATACATACCCAACCATTTTACGCTAAGAAATTCGGATTTAAACCTAATGAGTTTAGAGAGGCTATGAATTGCTTTTTAAGCTTTATTGATATACCGATTTGGGCAGATATGGGAATACAAGAGCAGAATATTGTGATAAACCAGTTAAAAAAATTCATGATTCCAGTTGAAAGTCATTGATCGCTATTTTTTCGAGCTAATAAAGTCATGTTAAAGAGCTTGCAAAAAATAATATAGGTGTTAGTGATTTAANTGCAAATCGTCTTAGCAAGCACCTAATTTTGACTTGGTATAGTTAATTTTAGGAGATATATAATTCAACANATGTTAAAGATGCGAAATAATTTTTTGTTCCTTACGTTTATTCTATTTGCGAAGGGGAAAATCTTTACCTGTTATTTCGATTAAATTATGTGTCTAGGGATGAAAATGAAAGAACTGAGAAAAAATATAAATTTAGAGAATAGTTCACTAATGCAGATAGATAGGAAGTTTGAGCATATCTGTATTTCGGAGAAATGTACTATCCTAGACGCCATGCAAGTAATTGAAAAGGGTAAAGAACGTTTATGTTTGGTTGTCAATAAAAAGGGAGTTTTAAAAAGAGTTGTTAGTGATGGTGATATAAGGAGAGCAATAATTGATGGTCATAAGCTTACAGATCTAGCATTAAATGTTCACAACCAAGAGCCCTTGGTTGCTAGAGATACAAACCTCGAGAAAGCTTTTGATCAACTGAACAAATGGGTAACGCTAATCCCAGTGGTAAATATTGATAATAAGATACTAGGGATCACTAGGTTTAATAAGAAAAGTAATAATATAAGACAGCGATCTGTAGCTATTTTGGGGCTTGGTTATGTGGGTCTAACCCTAGCTGTTATTTTAGCTGATAACGGTTTTAGTGTTATCGGCTTAGATAGGAATAAAAATCTAGTAAAAAAACTTAAAGAAAAATCACTTCCGTTTTATGAAGATGGGCTTCAAAATCTCCTTGACACACATGTAAATACTTCTCTAAAGCCAACGCATTTAGTCGANGAAATATTAGCTGATATATATATCATAACTGTTGGAACACCCATTTTACACAGCTCGAAAAAACCAGACACAGAATATATTAGAAATGCTGTAAAAGTAATTGCGCATAAATTAAAATTAAATGATCTCGTTATATTGAGATCAACTGTACCTGTCGGATGCACCAGAGAGATAGTTATACCAATTCTTGANGAGATTTCAGGGTTGAAAGCAGGAGAAGAGTTTTTTGTATCTTACTGTCCAGAAAGAACTGCGGAGGGACGAGCTCTTAAAGAATTAAGAGAACTCCCTCAAATAGTAGGCGGTATCGATCCTACTAGTCGGCAATTAAGCATGAGGTTCTTCAATGAAAATACACATACGGTTATTGATGTTGGATCTCTTGAATCTGCTGAATTGTGCAAATTGTTGGATAACACGTATAGGGATGCGATGTTTGGATATATCAACCAAATGGCATTATTATCTGAGAAATTAGGCCTAAACCTTAAAGAGCTTGTAAATAAAGTCAACGTAGGATATGAACGCAACAGAATTCCTCTACCTTCTCCAGGTGTGGGTGGTCCTTGTTTGAGTAAAGATCCCTACATTCTTATAGATAATTTTGAAAGCTTAGGGCTTGACTGTATTGTAACGTCAGCTGCAAGAAAAATTAATGAGTCAGCGCCACAATTGATTTTTGACAGATGTGAGCTTGTTTTAAATAAAATGAGCAAAAGTCTTATTGAAGAGAAAGTATTTATTGTCGGTTTTGCTTTTAAGGGTAACCCAGTTACATCAGATCTGAGAGACTCTACGACGTTATGGTTCCTTAATTATATTAAGAAAAAAAAGGTTAAGAATATCTGGGGCTATGATCCNGTTGTGAGTGAGAATGAGTTGGAAAGTATTGGAGTTATGCCTTGCACTATTGAGGACGGGTTTAGGGATGCTTCTGTTGTATTTATTATGAACAATCACAGTTCCTATACAAATCTTAATATTAATAGCTTATTAGAAACAATGAATAAACCGGCCTTATTTTTTGATGGTTGGAATATGTTTCCNTATCAGGATCTTGAGAATGTTCCAGGAATACATTATTTGGCAGTAGGCGGTGGACTGCCTTTTTCTTAAAAATTAAAAAGTAAGGAGTAAATTATTGTCAGAAAAGGTTTTAGTCACTGGAGGTGCCGGTTTTCTGGGAAGTGCACTAGTAAAGCGTTTAGTGGGTTTGGATCATAAAGTCGTAGTTTTGGATAATGGATATCGTGGAAATGTTAGGCGCTTAGATTCTGTCTTTTCAAAAATCCAATACTTAGAGGGCGATATAAGAGAGAAAGAAACAGTAATAAACGCTGCTATTGGGTGCAAGTCNATATTTCATCTGGCATTCATTAATGGAACAAAATATTTTTATGAAAAACCCGAATTAGTTCTTGATGTAGGNGTNANAGGGGCTTTGAATTCNATAGAGGCTGCAAAAANACANGATATAAACACATATGTGCTGGCTTCATCCTCAGAGGTATACCAGCAACCTGTAACCATCCCTACTAAAGAAAATGAAAGGGCAATTATACCAGATGTTTTAAATCCGAGATTTAGTTATGCTGGGGCGAAATTGATNAGTGAATTACTTACCGTTAATAATCTTCGGCATNAAGANATCCGGGATATTATTTTTAGNCCACATAATATTTTTGGCCCNGATATGGGAAATGAGCATGTNATACCTGAAATTGTGAATAAACTGCGAATNGCTTCCGAAAATTGGAGATTGAAGCATGCTGAAATTGAAATACAAGGCTCAGGGGAGGAAACAAGGGCTTTTTGTTTTGTTGAGGATGCTATAGATCAACTATTAACGCTCTATCATAGGGGGTTAAAGGGGGAGATNTANCACATTGGGATTGATAATGAGATCACTATAAAAAGCCTTGTGTTGAAAATAGGGCGTATATTAGATATAGAAGTAAGTCTGAAGAAAAGTAATCTTAAATCGGGTGGAACTACTAGGCGGTGTCCTGATATATCAAAGATACAGTCCTTAGGCTACGAAAAAGAAGATAATTTTCTTGAAGGTTTGGAAACNACTGTTTCTTGGTATAAATCAANATTGTAAAAAATTGCCTTTTGTGTAAGGTGCTCAGTCTAAGGAATTTTTTATGGCAAGTATTATTTGTCTTTGAAGGTATTTCGAAATTGAAGGAAATAGAGAAAAGCATAAATAAAAAATTAGTATGGATTACCGGGCTTTCAGGATCTGGAAAGTCAACAATTGCAGAGAGTCTTACNGCACTATTGAAAAAAAAAGGTNTGAAGGTTATACTTCTCGACGGCGATGAGATTAGAAATATTTTGGTGCCGATACGAGAACAGGANCAAAGTTACACTAAGAATGAGCGTATTAAACTGGCTATTCAATACAGTAAGTTGGGCAATCTACTAGTTAAGCAAGGGTTTATGGTTATNATAGCTACTATCTCGCTTTTTAAAGAAGTTCATATNTGGAATAGAAAAAACATTAAAGGTTANTTTGAAGTTTATTTGAAGGTTNCCCTAGAAGAACTTCAAAGNAGAGACCCNAAAAAAATATATAGTCGCTTTAATGCAGGTGAATTGAAAAATGTAGCTGGCTTAGATTTAGATATTGATGAACCCCGGTCTCCGGATTGGGTAGTGAGCTGTCAACTTAATAAAAAGGTGCCTGATATTGCTCTGGAACTAATGAACAAACTGTATTCTAGGTAAACATATATGTCTAATATTGTAAAAGCAGGTGATTTTAGTGGGTTGTCAAAAGATTACTCCAATAATCGACCAGACTATTGCTCTTCTGTATTAAAAGCTTCACTTGGTCTCTTGAACAAAAAGACAAAAGAAGTAGATTTTCTAGATGTTGGGGCTGGAACTGGAATCTGGACGCGAATGGTTTCTGAGAGTGGCGTGAAGTCAGTTGCCGCAATAGAACCAAATAAAGATATGCTGGAGCAAGGTAAATTAGACAGTAACAAAAATTCCATAGAGTGGTACTCTGGTCAGGCTGAAGAGACAGGTCTTCCAAGCAACTCCTTTGACTGGGTTACCATGGCTTCTAGTTTTCATTGGACTAATTTTGAAGAAGCTACTAAGGAATTTCATCGTCTCTTGAGGCACGAAGGTCGATTTACGGCCTTGTGGAACCCGAGGTTTATAGAGAATAATTCCGTGTTAGTTGAGATTGAGTCTTTTTTAAAACAATTGAAACCTGATATTCGAAGAGTGTCGTCTGGCAATTCGGGTATTACAGAGAACCTAACAGAAATGCTATGGAGCTCACCATTTTTTGAGGATGTAATCTATTTAGAAGGTAGACATATAATCAATATGAGCCCCAGTCGATATTTGGGGGCTTGGCGTTCAGTTAATGATCTTCAGACGCAGTTAGGGCCCAGCAAGTTCAGTGAGTTTTTAAATTTTGTTGAAAATAAGGTTGAAGCATTGGAAATGATAGAAGCAACCTACGTTACTAGAGCTTGGTCTGCAAAACGCAAGGATTAGTTTTCGATGTCGCAACTATTTTCGACAAAAGCTGGTACTCTTAACTCATTAAGAAAAGTAATAAAAAATGCTAAAATACCTGAGTTTGTATTTTTTTCAGTGAGTGAGTGGCGTGAAGATCAAGAAAAATGTGTAAGAAAAATAAAAGATAGCTTGGGTGAAGGGCCCCTAATCGTGCGTTCTAGTTGTTTCGCCGAAGATCAGTTAGGAACTTCAGGTGCTGGACAGTTTCTATCAGTGCCCAACTTGTCTCTCGGAGAAATAGTTTCTTCGGTTGAAGAGGTTATAGAAAGTTATGGGGAAAAAATAGACAAGAGCCAAATATTGGTTCAAAGGATGTTAACAAATGTCATTAGGTCTGGAGTGGGCTTTTCGCATGACCCAAACACCTGTACTCCGTATAGAGTTATTAATTGGTCGGAAGGAAATGACACATCTCTTGTGACAAGCGGAGCAAACAGTAACATGTGGCAACAGGCAGCTAGGTGTCCAAAAAAAGTTTCAAGTATTCATTCTCCAATTATAACGCTAATTGAGGAGCTCTTAGAATTATATCGTAACCAACCACTAGACATAGAATTTGCGGTGACGTCAAACGAACAGAATGAAAATGTATGGTTGCTTCAAGTCAGACCGCTTTTTCTTCATCAAAAGCCGGAAACAGAAAGCAAACAACAAAAAAGGCTTCAAAAAATTCAACAAAAACTTGAGATAGGTATGACATCCCATCCGTTTCTTATGGGTAAAAGAACTGTTTATGGGGTAATGCCTGATTGGAACCCAGCAGAAATAGTTGGTATTCGGCCTAAACCACTTGCTCTTTCTCTTTATAGAGAATTAGTTACTGACTCTATCTGGGCATACCAGAGACATAATTATGGCTACAGAAATTTAAGAAGCTTTCCCTTAATGCCACATTTCTTTGGACTACCGTATATTGATGTGCGTTTATCCTTCAATTCCTTTATTCCAGCGTCGTTAAATGAAGACTTAGCCGCGCGTCTCGTAGATTATTATATCGACCGTTTGCTAAAAGAACCATCTCTTCATGATAAAGTGGAATTTGATATTGTCTTTTCTTGTTACACACTTGATCTTCAAGAGCGTCTAAATGATCTCAAAAACTTTGGTTTTTCGAGATCAGAGTTGATTTTGATTGCTGATAGCTTAAGAGAACTCACTAAAAAGATTGTGGATCCAGAGAACGGCTTATGGCGTGGTGATGCCGATAGATTAACTACCCTGGATAAGAGATATAATATAGTCAATTCCTCGAAAATGGATGAAGTGGAAAAAATTTATTGGTTTCTAGAGGATACGAAGCGATACGGCACTCTCCCTTTCGCAGGACTTGCAAGGGCAGGATTTATAGCTGTTCAATTTCTTCATTCCTTGGTTGCAAAAAATGTCTTCTCTCAAGAGGACTATTATGCGTTTATGTCTGGACTGACAAATATTAACAGTCAGATGGCTTATGACCGAATGTATCTTGAAAAACCAGATTTTCTTTCTCGATATGGACACTTAAGACCTGGCACCTATGATATAACATCTCCACGTTATGACGAAGCACCTGAACTTTATTTTGACTGGGACTTAAAGCCAGCAAACATCAAAAAACCAAATCCTTTTTTACCCAGCGCCAAGCAAATGCAAGAAATAGCTAAACTAATAAAATATCATAGACTCCAGATTGATCCTCAGGGACTGATTGACTTTATAACAAAAGGAATAGAATTAAGAGAATTAGCTAAGTTTAATTTTACTAGAAATCTTTCAGATGCAATTTCATGTATTCAAAAATTCGGCCAGGCATATGGATTCTCTACCGAAGACCTTGCATATTGTGACATTCAAATTTTTAAAGAAATCCATGTTTCTGCTACTAATATAAAAAATTTGCTATCACGAAATATTTATGAAGGAAGGAAAAATTACGCAGACACTCTAAAAATAGTATTACCGCCATTAATTGTAAAACCTGAAGATGTATGGGCCTTCGACTGGCCTCAGACAGCACCAAATTATATCACGCAAAAACAAGTTATAGCCTTTGTATCAAGCAGTACTTCACATGATGATTTGCCAGGCTCAATAGTATGCATTGAAAATGCGGATCCAGGCTTTGACTGGTTGTTTTCTTTTCCGATTTCTGGCCTGATAACCGCATGGGGCGGTGCCAATTCTCATATGGCTATAAGAGCTGGGGAACTTGGCTTGCCAGCAGTGATTGGAGCTGGGGAAGCACTTTATAATCTTTGGTCAAGCTCTGAGAAATTGTACATTGATTGTGCGAGCAGAAAAGTGGAGGTGCTTGCTTGAGACTTGTTGGTGTAAGTCAGAGAGTAGATTTTTTATCAAACCGTTCAGAATACAGAGACGGTTTAGACCAAAGATTAATAGCTTTTATAAAATTGTCAGGTTTTTTACCTGTTCCCGTTCCAAATAAGCTTATTCTGTCTTCAGACCGAGATAAAAGAAAGAAGGAGTTGCTTAATTGGGTAAAAGATTTAGCACTCTCAGCTTTTGTGCTGTCGGGAGGAAATGATATATCTGATAATAAAGAAAGAGATGACAATGAAAATTGGCTTTTGGACTACGCAGAAGATAAGAAATTGCCTGTACTCGGCATATGTAGAGGAATGCAGATTCTGGGGGTCAGGAACGGTGGATTATTGAAATCTATTGATCATCATTCAAATAGCTTACATGAAATAAAGGGTAAAATATCAGGTTCAGTAAATAGTTTTCATAAGTTTTCATTTGAACAATTGCCAAATGATTTCAATTTGCTTGCTAAAGCAAAAGATGGTTGTATTGAAGCAATAGAACACAAAAAAATGCCCTGGGAAGGTTGGATGTGGCATCCTGAACGCTTTGAAAAATTTAGAAAATCTGATGTAGAAAGACTAAAATATATTTTTAAGGTGGTGGCATGAGGGCAATTATTTTAGCGGCCGGGCGGGGAAGTAGAATGAAAGACCTTACTCGAGATATGCCAAAATGTTTTATTAAACTACATGGCAAAAGATTAATTGACTGGCAATTAAGTTCACTCAGAGGTGCTAATATTAAGAATATTGCAGTTGTTACCGGATACAAAAAGTCAATGTTTTCAGAAAATTTGCACTATTTTGTAAATGAAAACTGGTGTAACTCCAATATAGTAGCTTCTTTATTAAGAGCTGAGGATTGGCTTGCAAGGTACCCGTGTATTGTGAGCTATTCAGACATAGTTTATTCCTGTGATACAATTGAAAAACTTAAAGCCATTAAGGAACCAATTGGGATTACCTATGATAAAAACTGGCTCTCACTTTGGACAGCAAGATTTGTAGACCCACTAACTGATGCTGAAAGCTTCAAGATTAATTCTGAAGGCTTTTTGACAGAAATTGGGCGAAAACCGAAAAATAACAATGAGGTAGAAGGTCAGTTTATGGGGTTGTTAAAGATAGAACCTAGTGGTTGGAAGAAAATTTGTGGAGTATTGAAACAGTTTACTCAAGAAGAAAAATTTCAAATGGATATAACTACTCTTTTGAGAAAATTATTAGAAAAGCAGTTTAAAATCTCGACTGTACCTATTCAAGACTCTTGGTATGAGGTAGATAGTGAGAGTGATCTTGCATATTACTCCTCACTAAACAGCTTGTGGTAACAAAACGTTGCTAAGATATTTACCAGTAGCATTTTTAATTTGTCCTGGAAGAGCGGGGGGTGGTTTTGTACAAAGTATCCTTGACTCTCATCCACAGATATTGATGCTTCCAATGGAGTTAAAGTTTCATATTCAATGGGAGCGAGCTTGTGAGGGTAGAAATTTGGACCTTGAAGAAATGGTCGATTTTTGGACAACAAAAACAAAGATAACGCATTTTAAAAAGGGTGTTCTTTATGGAATTCAAGCTGAAACTGAGAGTTTTTCTAATTGCGACTTTAAAGAATACCAGGATTTCTTTACAGACATATTGAAAAGAGATGGACTTTCAAAATTAGATGTTTTCTATGCTCTCCATGAGGCATATGCCAAGGCAATTGGACAAGATTTAAAGAATATAAGGATGTTAATAGAGTTTCCTGGAAGGACCCATATGTTGGATAAGATATGTGCGGAATTCCCAAATTCAAAATTTATAGAGATTGTGAGAGACCCTAGAGCNAATTTCATGTCTTTAAAAAACGAAATTTTAAGATCTAATGGAAATTTTGTTCAAAGGAGAGGAGTTTTTTATTCTAATCTTTTGGTTCGAATAATCAAAGATCTAAAAATTGACTATGAACATATTGTAAATTTTCGATTTGCTGGAAAAAAAGATAAATGGTTTATGGTGAGGAATGAAGAGTTACATTTAAACTATGGTATCACAGTAGATAAACTAGCTAAATGGTTAAAAATTTCGTTCAATCCTTCTTTAAATGAAAGTACACTGGGAGGCCGACCTTGGTTAGGTAACAGTTCAACTGGTAAACCTGTACGCGGGGCCTCTTTGGAGGTTGTAAATCGCTGGAGATCGGAAATTTTGCCTAATGAGAAGATAATGATTGAATATTTGTTTAGAAAGCATATTTTACGTTACTCTTACAATTCTTTAAGTAAGGAAGTTTTTACCTTTAGGACTTTATTACAACCAATTAAGGGGGAGTTCTCAATTATGAAACAAGTGCATAAACCCCAAAGCTTTATAATGTCATATCTTTGGAACTTTAATCCATCGTTTGTTATAACAATGAGGAAGTTTATTAGAATAGATAAATTATTACTTATACCATTATTTTATATACAATCGAGGATATGGCTTATCAGATATATGAACAAAAATAGCAATTAGCCTACTTTGGTTATAATTTTATAAACCAATAATAAATATTACTAAAAAAAATGGCAGATTTTAATACATACATAGATACCTACGTAAATAAGTTAAATAGCTTTGGAAAATCGGGACTACCCTTGGCTGTTCGAATAATTTCTACGATAGCTTTGCAAAGGGAAATAGATAATAATATTTTTACCCCCGAAGAGCCTCATNCTTACATTGAAAAAATTTTTGAAAGACAAACCTCTTTCTTGAATATCATGAACCATTTTATTGAAGCCATACGATGGGATGATCCAGATGCGTTAACTTCTAGGTATCAAGAAGATGACGAAGCAAGGGATGCCCTTCACATAGAATTATTTAATGATACATGGAAAACACTAACGTTATCCGACCCCCTAAATAATTACAAAAAGTGGATCGATGTAATTGATGGGAGGCTTAAACAAAATAGACTGAATAAAGATTTTTTTTCAGGAAAAAAATGTATTGATATTGGGTGTGGCACAGGTAGGTTTAGTTTTTGTATGGCAAACTTAGGGGCATCGGTTTGGGGTGTCGATCCAGGTCAAAAATCTATAGAATTTGCACAACTGCTAGCAAGTGAGCTAGAAGTAAAAAACACAAATTTTTCTGTTCAAAATGCTTATGATCTCGATTTTAAAGATGAAAGTTTCGATTTTGCTACCTGTAATGGTGTACTGCACCACCTTGATAACCCAAACAAGGCTCTTCAAGAGATATATAGGGTCTTAAAAAATGGAGGGCATTTTTGGCTTTATGTTGAAGGATCTGGTGGAGTTTATCATGATGTTTGGGATGTAATCCAGAGGTCGTTTGTTGGAATTCCGTATCAGGATACCCTTGAAATTGTAAAAAAGTTGAAAATTCCAGATATACATTTTTGGATGGACATTTTTTATGCAAAGTACAACTTTATTTCATTTAAAGATAATGAGGCGCGTCTCCGAGATGTTGGATTTAAAAATATAAAAGTCATGAAAAGTTCAGAACTATTTGATCTCGATATAAATATGTTTCCATACGACAAAAATGTTAGTTCAAAGTTTGGAGATGGGGGTATCAGAGTGTTGGCAACTAAATGAATTATGCTTTTTCCAGGTTCTTTAAAAAAGGAGTCGATAGGTTTTCAGAGAATCTTCAATAGATGTGTGGTATAGCAGGCATTTTTGACTTTCAATCTAGACCTGTAGACAACAACACAGTTTTGTCTATGATTGATAGCTTGGCTCATAGAGGTCCTGATGGACAAGGTGTATATCTTGACGGATTTGTGGGACTAGGTCATAGAAGACTTTCTATATTTGATCTTTCTAGTGCTGGCGCCCAACCAATGATATCTCCAGACGGTAATTATGTTATTACATTTAATGGGGAAGTTTATAACTGGCCGGAAATCAGAAAAAACCTTAGTAATAAGAATTGGAGGTCTCAAACAGATTCAGAAACGATATTACATGCATATATTGAGCATGGAAAAAGTTGTTTAAAATTATTCAATGGAATGTTCGCTTTTGCTATTTGGGATAAGCAAAACCAAAGTATGTTTCTAGCGCGGGACAGAATTGGAATTAAACCTTTATATTATAGCTTCAATTCAAACCGTTTTTATTTTGCCTCTGAGATAAAAGCTTTATTTGCAGCTAACTTTCCAAGACGACCAAATAACGATATCATATCAGATTTTCTACAATGGGGCCTAATAGATCACTCAGATCAAACATTTTTTGAGGGAATAAAATGTCTAAACCCCGGCCATTACATGGAAGTAGACTCAACGGGGAATAAAACTTTAAATAGATATTGGGACCTATTTGAGATCGTCAAAGATAGAAGAGAAATCGCTTCCTTTGAGGCTATAGAAACCTATAAAGATCTTTTAGAAGACTCAATAAAACTTAGAGTAAGAAGTGACGTGCCCGTTGGTGTTTTTCTTAGCGGGGGCGTAGACTCATCAATTTTAGCTGCACAATTAGTAAAGAATAAGACAGTTGAAGGGCTTGAAGCCTATACCTATGATTTTGAAACAGGTGATGCCGGAGAAGCCGAGTATGCATCTGAAGTAGCTCAATGGTTAGGAATACAACAGAGAATTTCTAAACTAGGGTCTCATGAGGTTCCGGATCTGTTCAATAAAGTTCTCTTCAACGAAGAAATGCCCATAACTTCACTTAGAGTGATTGCTGCTCATAAACTTTACGAAGAATATGCACCAAGCGGTTCTACTGTGGTTTTAGAGGGGCATGGAGGCGACCATGTTGGAGCAGGTTTTGAATACTACCTTATGGCTCATCTAATGGATATAATAATGAGGGAAGGAACTAATGCCGCTTACGATAGTATGCTTAAATATATGGACATATATAACATTAAGGAGAATGAGAGATTAAAAAAACTGTTCAATTTTGTTGGTGCTATTTCAAGAGTTGGGTCCTCAACCCAAGATGGGATTTCATTTATTAACAGAAAATGTTTCAGCAAGGATTTTATAAGTGACGAAATTCCACATAGGGTCAACTTCCCGCGTCCATTCAACTCGCATTTGCTTAATTCTCAATATATTGATTTATTTTTTCATAATCTTCCCAGAGTTTTAAGGTATGCAGACAGGGGGTCCATGGCCGTTGGGAGAGAGACAAGAGTTCCAATACTTGATCATAGAATTGTTGAATTCTCTTTTTGCACTTCTGAGCAGGCTAGGGTTTTTGAAAATCAGCAGCGGTTTTTTATGCGAAAAGCAAGCGAGGATCTACTTCCTAAAGAGATTTTATCAAGACCGAAGCGAAGTATTGTTGACCCACAAAGAAGCTGGTTGAAATGTGAGTTGAAAAGTTGGATTACAGATATTTTCTCATCAAAATCATTTTCAGAACGAGGTATCTTTGATCAGAAAGAGGTTCTAAAAGAATATAAAAACTTTTGCAATCAAGAAAGACCGTTAACAAGCTTTCACATTTTTCAGTATCTAAATTTAGAACTTTGGTTTAGAGAATTGATCGATTTTTAATGAGTAAAGAAATAATGCATAATAATGATATTCATATTTTGGGAAAAAAAATATTCTTAAGGTCTCTTAGAAAAAAAGATGCATCAGAAAATTGGTGGAAATGGTTTAATAATGATAACGTGACAAGGTACATGGCAAAGGGTGCTTCAAAAAACACTATTGCTAAACAGGTGAAATTTTTTGAGAGAATAACTGAATCAGAGAATGACTTGGCCTTGGCAATTTGCGATGCAAAAAATGGTTTTCACGTTGGCACTACCGCCCTACACAATATAGATTGGATAACAGGATCTGCTCAATTCGGAATCATTATAGGAGAAGAAGATTATTGGGGGCAGGGAATCGGTACAGAGGCATGGACTTTATTAACCGATTTTGGCTTTCGCAAGTTAAAATTAAAGTTAATAAAAACAAAAATATTTAAGGAAAATTCACCATCATTGAAAATTGCAAAAAAATGTGGTTTCAAAGAAATTGCATTGCTTCAAAAAGATGTTTCAAAGAATGGGGGCCATTTTGACCGCTATCTCTTGGAGTTAACTAAAATCGCTTGGGAAAACGTTAGAGATAGAAGAAACTCATGAAGAATGTATTGTTAGTTGGCTGTGGGAGAATTGCTGGTTTAAACGAAGACGATTTATACAGGAAGAAACCTTGCTCCCATATTGGCGCATATCAAGCGCATCCCGCTTATGATGTTAAAGGTGTTTTTGATATTAATCCAAAATCTTGTGAGACATTTGCTAATAAATTTGGAATACTAGGGAGATTCAATAACATAGAAAAAGCTCTATCTGAGATTAAACCAGAGCTAGTTTCAATTGCTGTACCTTATGATTTTAATTGTGAAATAGTGCATTTAGTTGCGCAACATCCTAACAGACCAAAAATGATTTTCTGTGAGAAGCCTATCTCTAATTCATTGAAAAACGCAGAAAATATGGTTAGGGTTTGTGAAGAAAACAAAGTTCTTTTTTATATCAATAACAGACGTTTGACCGATATATATAACAAATTGGAAGAGATTTATCATAGGGAATTAGATGGAGAGGCTATAACCGTTAACGCTTGGTGCAGCTCTGGTCTCCATGCAATTGGGATTCATATGATTGATCTTTTAAGGAAGATCTTTGGTGATATCGAATGGGTAAGAGCTAAAATAGAAAAGGAAAAGGTTAATACCCTTCCGTACTCTACTAATTTCAAAGTTGATGACCCCAGGGTTAATGCTCATATTGCTTTTAAAAATGGCATAATTGGGAACTTTTTTAATACCGCGCTAACTACATTTACCTATTTTGAATTGGAAGTCCTTTGTCGAAAAGGCAAAATAAGGGTGTCCGATAACGGCAACATACTTGAGTTGTATAAAACTCGCACTCCCTCAAGATCAACTTTATCTTACAGCCTCGTTAGAAAGAAAGTTTTTAAAACTCAAAATGCTGAAACTCTTTTTGCAAAAATAGCAAAAGAATTAGTTCATTCGAATTATGATGATTGTGATCATCCTCTTTCTGCTAAACATGGTCTGGAGTCGTATAGAGTACTTGACGCTTTGATAAGATCATCTGAAAGCGAGAAAACGGTATGGATTAATGGTTGATAATTAGCTAATCGTTGATCAGCCACTCAAGAGATAAGTTGATTGAACCCTGATTTTTATTTTTGGAACAAATAATAATAATTAAGAAGGAATGAAATTGAAAATACTAGCAGTTATACCAGCTCGAGCAGGCTCAAAGGGGGTGCCTAGAAAAAACACAAAGATGCTAGGAGGGAGACCTCTGCTCGGTTGGTCTATTATAGAGGCAAAAAAAAGTAAACTTATAGATCGACTTATTCTCTCGACTGAAGATGAGGAAATAGCAGAAGTAGGTAAAAGTTTTGGTGTTGATGTTCCCTTTATACGTCCCAAAGAATTAGCAGGAGATAAAACCCATACTCCGGAAATACTTATACATGCGCTTAATGAAATAGAAAAAATCGATAGAATAGTTTATGATATAATAGTTTTATTACAGCCGACAGTGCCTTTTCGTAAAACTGAACATATAGATAAAGCTATTCTACAATTTATTTCGGAAAAATTTGATAGTTTAATTACAGTTAAAAAACAGGATTATCCACCATGGTGGATGTTTAAATTAGAGGATAAAAAATTGTCCACGGTATTTAAATATGGCAATGACGTAAATGTGTTTAACATGGAAAGGCAAGAGTTTCCGGATATATATAAGCCTAACGGTTCAGTCTATGTTACAAAGACGGTACTGCTAAGAGAAAACAACCAGCTAGTAAATCAAAAAAGCTGTGGATACTTAATTGTCGAAGATGAGTTTCAAGTTAACATTGACACTCCACTTGATTTTGATGTTGCGGAGTCTATAGCTAAAAGGATGAGCTGATATGGATTTGGAAAAGCCTATGTTTAAGGATCTCATTACTTGCGTAAGGTGTGGTTATCCTGAAACAAGTGAGAACATTAATTTTGATGAACTTGGGTTATGCAAGGCTTGTAGATCATCTGAACAGAAAATGAAAATCTCATGGGATATTCGTGAAAAGAATTTAAAGAAAATATTTCAAAAATATAAGGAAGCTTCAGGAGATAATTATGACTGCATAGTCCCTATTTCTGGGGGCAAAGATAGTGCTTTTCAGCTTTATCTACTTACAGAGGTTTACGATTTAAAGCCTTTAGCAGTAACTTTCAGTCATAATTGGTTTACCGAAACCGGAAGATATAATCTCCAAAATATCTTAGAAAAAACAAATGTTGATCATCTTGAATTTACTCCAAAAAGAGGTTTAGTTAATAAATTAGCAAGGGAGTCTTTATTCAAAATAGGTGATGCTTGTTGGCATTGCCATACGGGGGTTGAGGCCTTTCCATTGAATATAGCTTGCAAGTTTAAAATTCCGCTTTTGATCTATGGTGAGTCAGTTGCTGAAAACTCGGGTAAAGCAACTTATTTAGATAACCCAGAATTTTCAATTGACTATTTTCTGAAAATGTCAGCTAAAGTAAAACCAGATGAGATGTTATGTGCAGACATATCGAAAAAAGATCTCGCACCTTTTAAGTCACCTTCCCAAGAGGAAATTGAAGCAGTAGGACTTAAAAGAATTTTCCTAGGTGACTTTATTTTTTGGGATGCTGAAAGACAAACGGAGTTTGTTAGAGACTATTTAGATTGGAAAGAAGAGGAGGTGGAAGGAACTTATAAACAATATAAGAGTGTTGAGTGTATTATGCCCGGGGTACATGATTATGCAAAATATATAAAAAGAGGTTTTGGCAGAGGTACTGATTTTGCTATGCAAGATGTAAGAGCTGGACTAATGACTATTGAAGAGGCAAATGAGATTCAAAAACAGACTGATCCTATCAAACCAAAAATTCTGAGTTATTATTCTAAAATCACGGGGATAGGCGAACATGAATTTGCAGCTACTTTAGAGGGTCAAAGGGGAGATGCCGCGAAAAGAAATTTACCGTCTGCAAAGGATATGACCATAGATATAGATGTTCCGGTGAATAATTCCATCCAAAAAATAATTGATCCTAATTCTTCAATAAATAGCGATAACAGACGTCATTTGGGCCTCCAAGTGCCTAGAGTTTTCCCAAACTTTGGTCTTATGAAGCAAGAAGCAGAAAGAATTTTAAAAAATTATGATGGTAGGAAATATCGAGAAAATGATGATACTGAGAATCTTCATGAGTTAACGGCGACACAAATAGTAAAAAGAATGAAAAGCCAAACCATATCGATTGAAGCTCTCGTAAGATCATACTATGCGCAATATAAAAAAGTTGAACAGTCTGTTAATGCCTGGATTGAATATGATTTTGAAAATTCACTTTTACAAGCCAAACTTCTCGATTATGCAAGTTTACAAAATAAATTCACGGGTGATATCAGCGGTGTACCATTTGCTATT
>NZVB01000058.1 GCA_002701375.1 Cyanobium sp. NAT70
ACAATGAAGGCTTAGGAGCTTTCGATATTGCCACACTACAATATCTATACGGTCCAAACACCACAAAATCAACAGGGAACACCACTTACTATCTCGATACCAGCACCCTCAACGGCTATCAAACGATTTGGGATAACGGCGGCACAGACACAATCACTGCTGCCAATTCAAGTGCCGCTGTTTATATCGACCTCCGAAGTGCAACCCTGCAAGATGAAGCAGGAGGCGGCGGATACATATCAAGAGTTGATGATGAATACATCGGATACACCATCGCTTACAACACCACAGGCACCGCAGCCATTGAAAACGCAATTGGCTCTGCACAAAACGATCGCCTGACAGGAAACAGCAGCAATAACTCCCTATCAGGCGGCACCGGCGACGACACCCTCATCGGTGGCGCCGGTGATGACACCTTCGTCGTTGATTCCACCTCAGATGTCGTCACCGAATCCTCCTCAGAAGGCACCGATCTGATTCAGGCCTCGGTGACCTACACCGCCCCTTCCAACGTTGAACAGCTCACCCTCACGGGCTCCGGCCACATCAACGCCACGGGCAACGCCCTCGCCAACACGCTCATCGGCAATTCCGGCGCCAACCGCCTCATCGGCGGCGATGCCAACGACACCCTCACCGGTGGCACCGGCGCCGATCAATTTCAACTCGGTGGCGGCGATGACCTGATCACCGACTTCTCCGTTCCATCAGGCGATCTTGTTGGCATCGAAAACGGCCAGAGTTATTCGATCTCCCAGTCCGGGAGTGATGCGCTGATCAGCGTCGCGTCCGTGGGATCGGTTCGGCTGGCGGGCCTCAACGCCGGAGACTTCGATGAGGAGACGCTAATTGTGCGGACCGATGGATCGGGCAACCCCAGCTCAACCGCGCCAACACTGACATCTGCCACCTACAACGCCTCCTCCGGAGCCCTCGCCGTCACCGGCGCCAATCTCACCGCCAATTCAGGCTCAAGCAACGATATCGACGTCTCCAAACTCACCATCACCGGAGAAGGCAGCAACACTTACACCCTCACCACCGGCAACGTTGAACTCACCTCAGCCACCGCCTTCTCGATCACTCTCAATGCGGCGGATCAACTTCAACTCGCCGGCCTACTTAATAAAGACGGCACCTCCTCCGGCGGCGGCACCACCTACAACATCGCCGCTGCTCTGAACTGGAATCCAGGCGCCAGCTCCTCTCCGGCAGACAGCACCGGTAATGCCATCACCATCTCTGGAGTCACTGCTCCAACCCTCAGCTCCGCCACCTACGACGATTCCAGCGGTGTTCTCGCTCTAACCGGCAGCAACCTGCCCGCCTATCCCGGCTCCAGCAACGACATCGACGTCTCCAAGCTCACCATCACCGGTGGCTCCGGAAGCACCTACACCCTGACGTCGAACAACGTTGAACTGACCTCGACAACATCAGCCAGCATCACCCTTAACAGCACCGACCAGACCAACCTCGACTCCCTGCTCAACAGCAACGGCACCGCCTCCACCCAGGGCACCACTTACAACATCGCCGCTGCCAACCGCTGGGCACCCGGTGCTGATCCCTCCGCCACAAGCGCCGACCTCACCGGTAACGCCATCACGGTTTCAAACGTTCCAACCCCCACGCCTGCACCAACACCAGCTCCAACACCAGCACCCAATCCCGACCCAACGCCCAGTGGTGGCGGCGGTGGCGGTGGTGGTGGCGGCGGTGGTGGTGGCGGTGGTGGTGGCGGTGGTGGCGGCGGTGGTGGTGGCGGTGGTGGCGGTGGTGGCGGCGGATCACCTTCACCTCGTCCATCACCACGGCCGACACCGAGGCCAACAGAGAAACCAAGGCCACCTAAGCCAACACCGATCCCCGTTCCAACCAAACCGCCATTCCCCCAAAAACCCACTCCATTTCCTCGTCCAGAGCCCAAGCCAGATCCGACGCCTGATCCCGAACCGTTTCCCGTGCGCCCCCCAGCGCCGGAACCGATTCAACCGCCAGTCTCACGACCGATTGCGGGAAAGAGCGGAAGCATTGGCATCACCAATACCCCCCAAAAAGTCGCTAAACCTGAAGAGCTCAATCAAGATCAGAGAATTCAAGATCTCGCCTCAAAAGATATCAATGCATTGAATAAAAATGCTGTTAAGAGCATGCCAGCGACTCACTTTAAGCAGATCCAACCTGAGCAACTGGCAGCCTTCCAACCCGAGGTGATTAAAAACTTGAGCCCAGAACAAGTCAATAACCTCCCTGCCAAGGCGTTGCGAGGCATTCAACCCGAACAGGCCGCTGCTCTTCCAACCCAGTGGTTGCGTGCGATTAATAGCAAACAACTACGGCAGATTTCACCGGAAGCGATTGCATCACTTAAACCCAAGCAAGTCAGCAAGTTACCTGCTGACCTGATCGACGACCTCAAAGCTCCCCAGTTCAAAAAAATTCAACCGGACGCCTTTAAACGACTCAAACAGGAGCAGGCCGCTGCATTACCACCCAAATTAATCGGAATGCTGACATCCGAACAAGCGAAAAAGCTTGCCCCCAAAGCCGTAGGCGCCCTCAATGCAAAACAATGCCGCAAGTTAAAACCATCTGTAATCGCAGATTTCAAACCAAGTCAATTCAGCAAAATCTCAGCTTCAGTGATTAGCAAACTCAAGCCGTTTCAGATCAGTAATTTACCGTCAAAATTATTTAAAGCGATGTCGGAACAACAGATCCAAAATATCAACCGAAATGCAATTAAGAAGCTTGAGCCAAGCCTGATCAAATCACTTTTTGTCGATGTGATCACAGCGATGACAACGCATCAACTCAAACAATTTCGCCCAAAACAAATCAACTCAATTCCTGACAGCACAATCAATGCGCTCAGCCAACAACAACAACTTGCCCTTGCCGGCGGCAGTCAACGAGCACGTTCTTCATCAAAACGCCGAGCGATCAACCCCTTCGACCTTGATCAAACGGCCCAGAACAATCCAATCAACCAGCTGATCACGCCTGTTCCAAATCAAAAAGAGCCTATCGATCACAACTCTCTTCTCGATCTGATCACACCAAATCACGATTCACCATTGTTCTAACGCTCATCGCAAGCAGTAGTGCAGCTNCACCTGCACAGATGTGGAAGGCTCCGGCGCTTCTGCTGGGTCGAACCCTTTTCGAGATGCCATCGCCAACGGCATGGGCCGGGTTGTACGGATCGAATCATTACGGTGAATCCGCACCAAACGTGCCGCTGAGGCACCGATCACTTTTGCGGTCGCATCGGCCTCAATCTGTCCACGACGCAACGCGGATGCCATCAATTGCTGCTGTAAATCCTGCTGCTTACGACTATTGGCAATCGATTTCATCCCCTGTAATTGAACACCAGGTCGTCCTCCCACGGACTGAATCAAGGCGTTGTAATTGCGGCGGCCAACCTCACCGGAGACGGCTGTATTAGCTACGAATGAGCGTGGATTCTCCGAGGCAGCACTACGCCGATAACTGGACGGAGGAGGAACCGTGAGCCGTCCCTGAATCAACGGTTGAAGAGATGTTCGTAGCGTGGCGAGACGCTGATTAAGCTGATCCAAAGCCGCTTGTTGTGTCCTCCCCTCTCCTGAAAGAGCCAAAGAGAAGCGAAAACGTTCAATCAAACTCGTGCCTTTTTCATCCACAGAAAGCTGAAGCAATGTACCTCTACATTGCGGCTCCTCAGCCTGCACGGGCGCAGGTGATGGCATCAAACTTGCTGCGGCGAGTGCAGTCAATGCAGCAGCCGAGAAGCCCTTTAAACAACGTCTAACCGACATAGGTCACAACATTGAGCACAAGATCAACTTGATTTAGCACTAATGGGCAACCATTTTGTCTCTCAATGATGTCACAACCAAGAGAAGCTGTGAAAAGATCTAACTGACGACAGATTCGCCGCTCAAATCAGCACGATGGCCGATCTCAGCAATTGACTTTTAGGCGGATGCAGCCCAGCTGCCATGCAAACCATGCGGAATCGCGAGAGGCAATTCCAAAACTGCAATTTGAGCTAAGTCACGCGCATTTAAAATCACCAAATCAGACGCATCACGCGCTCCATTCCAAACCAGATCCAACACCCAGCCGTCATCTTCTGATTGCGCACCTGGCCGAGGAACCATCAACGGTTCACTCACAAATCCGCGCGGGGCTGCGCTCCAGATCTTGGCAGCNCCGGTGTTGAGATCGAGCTTCTGAATCGCCTGCAGCGGATCGTTTCCGATCTCCCGCTCCGCAACCGCCATCCAGGCGTAACGAGCCGATTGTCCTTGCCGATCCGGATTCACCATCGCGAACTCGCAGGTGCGCTCGCTNATCCGCTCGGTCTGAACAGTTTCACGGCTCAGATCAAGACGGCAGCGGTGCAGACGTCCCTCGGGCACGGTGTTGAAATCAATCTCAGCGAAATCGTCGTCAGGGCCGATCGAGGGGAAATCGTCGTAGACNATGCTTTCAACCACCACGTGATCTCCGTCTTCATAGGCATTGAGGTGGTGGAACACGAAACCATCCGGAGCCTCAAGAATGCGTGGCTTCTGTCCGGCGAACTGTCCAGAGTCTCTTGGAATCAGCCAGAAGCGACCTTTTCCACCAGGCTTTGAGGCCAGGCACTGGGCTGCCCCCTTCTCTCCGGTCACAAATGGCAGGGGATTGAAGGCAATGGCGTTCTGCCAAAACACCGCCCAGTTCGGAGTGATGGCGAAATCGTGCAGAAAGGCGAAACCAGGGAAGCTGTCTGAACGGTTGTGGAGCAAGGCACCGGCATCTGGGCCCTCCGTGGCGAACTCCATCAACCGGATGGTGCTGCGCGGGCCGGTGTTCACACCAAAGGTGACCATGCAAGGGCTGCCGTGATGGCCAGGATCAAAACGCGGGTGAGCACTGAACGCTTCACCCTTCTTCAGCACACCATCCAGCCTGGACAGACCACGCGTCTCCAGGCTGTCGGGGTCGAGCGCATAGGGCTCGGCAGCTTCCCACAGTGCCAATAATTGATCACCCAGAAGCACCACATTGGTGTTGGCAATATTTTTAAGACGCAGATCAAAAGCATTCGCCAGCCGCCCACCTGGCTTCTGGCTTCCGAAAACACCGCGGTAGAGCACTTTGCCAGCCGCTTCTTCCGCCAACCATCCTTCGGTGCGAACGAAACGATTGCTCAAAACGGCGTTGCCTTGATCAAATCGAATCGCGGCAATCATGCCGTCGCCATCAAACGGGTGATGAACCCGCTGGCCATCCCGCTCGAGCCGTCCTGGTCCGTTGCGGTACAACGTGCCACGCAACTCGGGCGGGAGCTTGCCTTGCACTGCGGTGAGAGGAACGTTGGTCAATTCCTGCTCAACGTTGACGAACGCACTGGACCAATCGCGACGGTCGTAGGCACAGGCAGGGGCGACGGTCACTGGCGAATAACAATGGTTTGTATAGTCTCGCGCAAGCAAAGATGAAACGCGATCTTGCATCACTCTTTTAGTTAGGCAGGGATCGCTATGTAGCCCCAAGGAAGATCAAGACATCTTAAAAGATGAGACCGCAAGACAACACTGAACGCATCAACAGTGAAAATAAATCAAGCGCCAACAAATGCCTCGAAACGACATCAAAACGACAACAAATAAATCACTCCCAATAAGTATAGGCGGCAACAAACACAAAGAAGGACAAATACTTAAGTTCACGAGAGCAGCCAATGGATGAGATCTAAATTGTAAATATTTTAGGGATTCAAATTAATGTCAACAAACGATAGCGGCTTCAAAAGAAACACAAGCACCGACTTCAATGCAACATTTGCTGGTGAGCCACCTGAATCGTCCTGGGGTAATGACGGCGGCAAAATCAATACCGTCCAAGTCAAGACAAACCAAGCTCCCTGGACAGATCCAAAGGGAGTCGGAACCGCACTAAAGCAAACAATTTGGCCAGGAAATTCATATCCTGTTAAATTTAGTTTTGTCGATAGTGGTGGATCTCCTAGCGCCGGCACGCTTACAAAAGGGGGAACGTATCAATTGAGTGGCTGGTACAAGCGAGGAGGTGGATTAGTTGATCAAAACTCAGGAATATTTCAGCGATCGATGTTCGGAATGAGCTGGGGAGGCAGAAAGGCAACGATATGGGGCGCAGCTGGATCTACAGATACAGGATGTCTAACATTTTTCTGCGTTCAGCAAAAAAGCAATCCCTTTACATCGAGCTCGTCCTATAGCGGACTAGGAGGATTAATCGCACGAAAAAAAGACGGGGAGGGAAATATCTGGGAAAAAAGGTCAGCAATATTCACCCTTCCCAATGACAACGCTGGGATCACTGATTACAAGACAGACTTAAACTGGCTGCAATGGGATGTAGGCAAATTCCAACCAGAAATACAACCTTACACGGGGGCGTGGCAAACACAAACATATGGGGGGCTAAAAGTAGCAGAGTGGCAAAGCGAAAGTGCCTTAAATGAGTTGCCGGTGGTATCAATTGAGGCTAGCCAACACACCACTGAAGGAGGTTCCCCTGGTTGGTTTACCATCAAATTAGAAAATAGGGCAGGGCAACCACTGCCAACGCCACATCCCCCCATTTGGGTGCGCTATGGGCTGACAGATGGAGACCTAAGCCCTGTTGGGCAACCGGGCACAGCCCAGTCGCAAGAATACATCGATCTAACGAAAGAGCTTTCTCTAACAGCTTATCCACAATTAGATTACTATTCTTCAAAATATTTAGACGGCCCACTAGACCCCGCGCACCAACCTCAAAATCTAATTTACATCAACCCTTTAGAATCTGAAGGGCGAATTTACATCACTGCTCTTGAAGACGCAATCGCCGAAGGAACTGAAACCGTCAATCTCAGCTTGTTGATTAATGACACCTACGACTCCTACGACCCGGACGCAAAAAGTTACACCACTAATCAATCGATCCAACAATACACCTTAAAAGGGCAAGATCCTTTTGCAGGCAAATACAGCAGCCCAGAAACAAGCGACACGCTATATATACACGACAAAACATGGCCCACTAAAAATATATTTACCCAAAAATTTAACCCATCAAATCTATATGATGGATATGAATATTTCAATACTGACAAACTCAGTAACCCAAACAGCGATGGTGTTTCTACAGAGGGCCCGAAATTAGCAGGCTGGGGGACTGCAGCACACTCGGCAGACATGAGTGCTGATGCAAGCACAGAAAAATCACCAGCAGGTGGAATCCCCTTAAAAATGGTCAGTACAGGCATAGATCCTTATTCAAATGCAGACTATTCTGGGCCTCAGTTTAATATCGGTCTAGCCGAGAAAGGCGAAACCTGGACAGCAAGTGTTTATGCCAAAGCAGACAAAACAACAGGCGGGCAAATATTTCTATTTGAGAATGGAGGCACAAGTGACGACTTTAGTATCCATGATCAAAGTATCCAATTAACTCCGGAGTGGCAACGCTACTCAATTACCTTAGAGAATATCGCTAAAGATACACAGTTACAATTTCGTGTTGATGGTCCCGATGGAAATCCATATGAAATAGACACTCAACCTGAAAATGGATCGGCAACGATTGATGCTGTTACAGGTGCATGGAGCTATACACCTAATGCAAGCTTTACTGGCACCGATGCCTTTATCGTCACGGCAAAGGACGATCTCAGAAATCTAACTCAGCAAATCATCAATCTTACCATTGGCACAGGCGATCCCGCTGCCATAATCTCAGGTCAACTCAGCGGTTCTGGCAAGAAAAACCAAATTATCAGTGGAACAATCAATGCATCCCGAAGCAGTGAAGACTATTCGAATTATGGATTCTCAATCGATGAGCAAGATCAGCCACAAATGGGCTCTGCAAGAATCAATAGCAGCTCTGGAACATGGTCGTATACACCCAATCAAGATTATATTGGTTCTGATGCTTTTACAGTCACAATTACTGATGAAGATAGTGGCAAACCAACAGACCAACGCATCAACCTTTCCATTGGCACAGACAATGAACCAAGCCAATGGAAAGGTGATCTAAGCGGTAAAGGGGCAGCCAATACAAAAATTTCAGGTACTCTCAGTGCAACAGATAGCGACGGAATAACCGTAGCCAGTGATACGACAACAGTTTGGTGGGATGGTATTCAAGTTGAAAAGGGATCTAAACCAACCAAATATGAAGGCTATAGAAGTATCAATCCTTACGCCCCTGGTATCACTATCAGCCCCTACAAACGAACCGGGATATCATCAATCAGAACCAGAAAAAATAGCCAAGGGGTAAAATCAGCCAAGTTCGATGTATATCTCAACAGTGAGCCCACACATGAAACAACAATCAATCTGACAACAACAGCATATATTGGCTCTGAAGCTTTTAAAGTTACAGATACGGATGGTAGTGATAGCGTCATCCTAAAAAATAACTCCAGCGGCAAATCCGCCCCCGCGCCAGTACTAGACTTAGCAAAATTAACGTACAATCAAGACAATTGGAATCAACCGCAAACCATAACTTTAACCAATGAAGGAGATTTAAGAGTACTAGTTACAGCAACTGCTACAAGTGACGATCCAAATTATCAAGACAACAAGGGGAGTAGGGAATTTACGCAATTAATTGTTCCATCCAATGACGAAAGCGCACTCATTGTCAACCTCAAAGAAGGTGGAACCCAAACTTCCATACCACCGCAAGCCTTTGTCAGCGCAATAAACGGGCAGGAAGGTCAGAACATTGGTTTCAAATTCAGCATCAGCCAGCCACAATCTAACGCAATAATCATCAACTATACACTGACGTTAGGTGATGGATTCAATCAGCAGGACCTAGTAGGAGCAGAAAGTTCTACAGCAACAGATCAACAGCAATCCATCACCATACCAGCCGGAAAAACATCGTACATACATAAAATCAATACAAAAGACGATGCCTTTGCAGAAGGCACGGAGAGTATTACAGCCACTCTTGATCCATCAACCAAGACAGATCCCATCACATACACCATCGGAGACAAACAAAAAATTGCCACTTCTAAATTAAAAGACAATGACAAGGCAGGCATAGAATTTGTTGTGCCTTATGAAATCAACAGTTCAGAAGAAGACTCTTCACAAAATAATGATGCGGCTGATCAAAGCGATTCCATTGTCTGGGCACCAATCAATCAAATCAATATAGAGAGCAGACTAAGCAGTTCAAATTCCAAGCAAGTTGGCATACGACTAAAGACTGAAATCAAGGATAATATCACTCTATCGCTTAAAGATGTAGACTTAAATGGTATAACAATACAGCCCTTAAATAATGATCAAAGTCAGCTTGTTTTCACACAAGACAACTGGAACGATCCCAACAAACATCAAATCATCATTGAAGTCGCAGCAACAAATGGTGCCGATCAACAACAAACGACCAATGACACTCAATTGATTAAATATATCAGCGCAGGAGAGGATATTTCGTATCAAAATTTAAGTGCAAAGCTAGCGATATCAACAATTCCTGACGAGCCTTGTGACGCGACAGAAACTCCAAAAACAGAGCAACAAGATTCATCATTGCCATTCGCCGTACTAGCGAATAGCACAGGAAAAAACGAGATTACCTTAGCGGAGACAAGTATTGATCGACCAGATGGTAGGAACTATGCGATCACATCCCAGGGTGAGAATGGCAAAGCCACCATTAATTCCACAACGGGAGCATGGACTTATACACCGAATTCAAAATATACTGGCATGGATTCTTTTATTGTGACGTCTAATAACAACAACGGAGAGATCAGCAAGCAAATGATCAACATTAGCGTGGGTTCAAACGCTAACTCTCCAACCAATATAACAGGAGATCGAAGTGGTTCGGGATTTGCCAACCAACAATTAAGAGGCACTCTCAGCGCGAGCGATACAGAAGGATTAACAAAGCCTAATCCTTTCAGAATTACAACACAAGCTGATCATGGAACTGCTGTCATTGATCCTGGGACTGGTCAATGGACTTATACACCCAATCTAAATTACAAAGGTTACGATTTCTTCACTGTTTCGGTGACTGATGACATCGGTAGCATTACCAAACAAATTATCAATATCGAAGTTGGAACAAGCAATAACGTTACTCACTTCACAGGTGATCTCACAGGTGTAGTGAAAATGAATAACGTAGAGCAACTTTTTGATCTCCGAGCTGAAGGAACTCTCAAAGCGAGCAACGCACTACCCACTAGCGCTACTTTTGCGATTACATTAAGAGACCCAGAAAGCGATGAACCCAGCATTGCGGATGAAGATAAGGTCATCTATTTCAACCCTCAACAATTAGATACGGATGGAGTAGCTTGGCCAATTAGTTATGACATCAATGTTGAGGAATCCCTGAAAGGTCTTCAAAAGCATATTACAAGTACGACTTCAAGCGGATCAGGATCAGATCAAACTACAGAGGGGGTGGACCTTGAAGGGATTACAACTACCGACCTGCAAAGCAACCAAACCGTCTCATGGAAAGGATTTCTCTATATTCCGGAATCTGGTGAGTATAAATTTGACATCACTAGATCTGGCGGTGCCAAGCTTTCAATCAACAATCAAACACTCATCGATGAACTAGAGACCAGTAAATCTACAGATGTAGCCACAACAAGTACGGTCTACGAGGGAGTAGCAGGCGAATTTGTTCCTATTCAATTAGAATATAAAACGTCAAATCTTGAACCAAGCCTCAACTTCAAATGGAACCGTCCCAACCAACAAAATACCAGTAGAAAAATAGAAGCAGTCCCGTTGAAATATTTAAGTCGTGTAGGTGGATGGCATGCCCTTATCAAGAAAGGGACATCTTCAACAAATATCACTTTAAACTCAAAAGAGGATGCCATCGCAGAACCAGATCAAATTGCAAAACTAACACTTCTGCGCGACCATAGTGAACGTATAAACGTCACAGCACTTGGAGGAAGCGGCAACACAAATAACAACTATATATTTGAGCTCGATGAATCTAGTGACAGGGAGTCGCTAACACTTCAAGCTTCAGACTTAACCTCCCTAAGTATTGGGGAAAGCAATCAAAAGGATGCGTTCGGTGAATTAAGTGCAACATCACAAACACCAGTCACAATTTATCAAGATTATCCCGTATCTATCAACGCAACGCTAAAGCCCTCAAATCAAAATCAAGATACGATCGCAACAGGGACCTACGAGGCAAGCATCGCTCCTGACTATCAAACAATTGACAATGCTATTAAGGTTAATCTAGAAAATCCCGCCAATATCAAGCCAGGAGAGAAAATCAATATCACGCTAGAAAACATAAACAAGCAAGATTCGACTTACACGGGAACATTTAAGCGGAACGATAGCTTCAATCAAACCGTAATCCTTCCCAAAGGACAGACATTAACATTCACGCCACCAGAGAGTTTAAACAAAGAGCCTTTTACAATTACATTGCAACAATGCATGAGCATTGCTGGCAATTCAACAGGTCAACTTGCAAATTGCCCCAATGTAATATCCAGTAATTCCAATACACCCAAAACAGATAATGATCAAACCAGTTCCAACAGCCCACTGAATGCCATCACATTCACGTCAAAGGAGATTGAGTCCACGTTGTATTCAGATTCAGTCCAAATCAATTTAACCAATCTAGAAGAAACACTTGATTCTCAATATATGGTCAATTTAGAGCGTGTTGGCAATTACGTGGGAGACATCACACTGATCGCTGGTGAAGCATTTACGTTCACAAGCGAAGTTGATGAGAGCAAGACAATTACTCTCGAATTATTGCAAAATCTCACCCTTAAAGCTGATTCTAAAAGCACGTCCGTAGTATTAAAGAAAAGGCCTACAGGTCCAAAATCAAATCAAGCTCTTCACGCAATCGTCTCAGAAACAAGCAAGAGCAAGCTAACCACATATCTCAACCCTTATCTCGATTCGCGTTTAGAAAGGGAGCAACAATTCCAATTAGATGCTTCACTCAACAGTTATAAGATAGACCTTTTGCCAGGTCAAACCAATCACCGTAACGCTGAGTTACTTCCTGGCACAAAATTAAATTTCAATCTAACCCCTGATAATGATAATGATGCCCCCCCCATCTTCCAGTCAGCTGAAGTTAATGCTAGTGGAAATAAAGTCATCCTCACCTACGACAAACCCCTCTCAGCAACAACGGCGACAGCACCTCAATTCACCATCACGTCGAATAACGAGGCCAATGAAGTAACCGCAGTTGCTGTAGCCGGTGCCACCGTTGAGCTGGAGCTTACCGAAGATGTCACAAACGGCGAGCTAATCACTGTGGCCTATACCAAGCCCTCAGGCATTGACGCCGCAAATGCTATCCAGGATTCAAATAATAAAAAAGCTATATCACTAAGCAGCATATCCTTCACTGCCGGAACATGTTTTACAGAAGCACAAAGCATCAACCAAGGCTTTTCACTTCTCTTGCCAGAAGCAGTACCTTTGACGAGTGAGACATTAAAGCAAGACATCACAGTAGTCGATGCAAGTTATAATCCCGACACGTTCGCCAACTTAATCGATAGCGAGGATCTAACTACTAATCTTGCCGAATCTTACGCTGAGCTCTCTGGACAAGATTATTATATAACAGTCCAAAATGACAATCAAACAGCAGGGATTCAGTTTTCAAAGAGAAAAGACAATGATTATCTAGAGACTGACGCTAGTGAAGTGATTTCTTTGAAAGAAAATGGTCAAGGTGAGAGACGATTCGTACAACTTTCTAGCCAACCGACTGAAGCAGTGACAGTCTATCTAGAGTCGGATGACCCTTCTGAGGTAAAGTTAGAAAAGGGGTACGAATTCTTTAAGCAAAGCGCAGCAACACCGTCAAGCGATGATATCGTTGATAGCGAAATCAAGCCAGCTAGAACATCGAACGCAGATTTTCTTCAAGCTGCGATTGATTTGCTTGACAGCAAAAAAAGAATCAAAGGTTTTGTAGTTAATTACAGAAATCCGCAGACAAGAGACACTATTAGAAGAATTGATTTTGTCAAAGATGTCGATACAATCATGAATGATGCGAGCAAAACAGATGGCCTGGACTTCTACACGACCGAAGACAAGACAAGCACATTAAAACAAACATTTTCTAACTCTCTACAAGAAGAAGAATTTTCCGCAAACTCGCTAATAGCCTTGACGTTTTCACCCACAAATTGGAATATTCCCCAACCTTTTACAGTCATCCCGGTTGACGACTTCATCGATGATGACACTCAAAATGCGAATATCTATCATAGGATCATTAGCAATGACTCTGAATACCAGGCCATTACTCCCTATCAAGTGGATGGCAATAACAAATTAGTCTTGTCAGTCGAAAATTTGAATGACGACTCAGCTGATGTCACGATAGAACTTCAAAATGATCCGATCAGTGAAGCGGAAAGCGGCTATCTTGACTTCACACTGAGTAGCCAACCAAACGCGGATGTAACCTTAACCCTATCGCCATCGGATTCCCAATTTACCCTCAATAATAAAGGACTCGATCAAAGCGATACTATTACATTCACACCAGAAGACTGGAACACAATTAAGACCATTAAACTAAAAGCAGAAGACGACGATATTGTCGAAGATATTACGACTAGTAAGTTGACAATAAAAAGCACATCGGATGATGCCAAATTTGATACGGCCTTAAAGATCAAACCAATATCAATCGATATTGTTGATAACGATCTTCCCACTGCGTCAATCATTCCAGTCGATGATGCCCAGGAAGGTAGTGAACCTGGTCGTTTCAGAATTGAACTATCCAATGCAGCACCGATATCAAAAGGATCCCAAGGAATTGTGGTGCAATATCAGATCAAAGATGCCAATGGTGCCAATCTCGTCTCCCCCGAGCTCAACGGAGTAGGTAAGGTTCGCATTGCACCAGGGCAAACAACTAGCGATGTTTTCGTGATTCCTATTGATGATCCAGCAGCTCCAGATCCAGATTCGGGAGACAAATCATTTTCAATTGAACTCATAGAGCCCAGCTCTACGGCTGGATATAAAGTTGTAAAGGATGCCGTGCAAAATTCAGCCAGTCTAAAAATCATCGACGATGACGAAGCTGGTTTTTACATCTTACATCCAGGAGATAATGTTTCATTGGTCGAGGGAGAAACAAACAATTATATTCAGGTCGGCCTCTTATCAAAACCAACTAACGACGTTACGATCAACATTTCGGAAGATAAACTACCTTTCTTCGCCGGTTCAAAAGAGCCAATCCAACAGTTGAGTGGACCAGCAAAAACAGTAACGTTTACTTCAGACGAATGGTGGGACATAAAAACGATTCCCCTTACTGCATATGACGACGATATCATCGAAGATGGTTATTATGACAATGCAAGTCTCAACCTTGTACGGTACAACCCCAGTGGAGATGCAATCGATGTTGCAGGTAATATAGTAGGGCAAGAGGATCCAAAGCTGCAGCACAATGGCGTCCATCCTGCATTCCTCAGGTTTACATTCAAGAGTGAAGATACAAACTATTCAGCAAAATTGAACGATGCTGGTCACTTTACCAATTCCACAAAACTGATCACAATTATAGATCGAGCGCTTCCAGATGGTGCCAGCGATAACATTCACACCGCGTTAAATACTATTCAGTCCAGCATCAATGAATATCAACTTCCTATGCTCGGCAAGTCAGATCTTAAGATTGGATCAAAATTTTATGAATTTATCGATGAGGTGACAGGGAAAACGGGCAATATCAAAAACTTAACCACTGCCAAAGTGCAAAAATTAATTGCAGATGAGCTTATGGATTTAGGAATTAATTCGCCAAATTCTCCCGTCACGGTAAAAATGGATAACCAAGACATTAACCTAAATTTTAAATTTTCTCTGGACAATAAAGATGACAAGAATTATATACCGCTCGATTCTAACTTTGGCGTTCCAGCTCTAAATTTCAAGAGCCAAGGTGATTTATCGTTATCCTATAACGTTGACGGCGAACTGGATTTATACTTTCCAACGAATGGCAATAGTCCCTACGTCAAAACTGCTGTTTCAACTTCTGTCTCGAATGTAGATGTTCAATCAGATCTTTTAACTCTTGAAGATTCCATTAATTTTGAAACCGGGGACAGAGTTACGCTGGCTACAACAGGAACTTTGCCAGGTGGACTGCAAGAAAAAACAGTATATTTCGTGTTAAAAAATGAAAATTCTGATAATACGATTCAACTAAAAAATAAGAATGACGATCAGGCAGCGATCGACCTGACGAGCATTGGCAGTGGTGACATCACGATTACCAACCCAGAAAGTTCCATCACAGCAACACTTCAAAGTCAACTATCATGTGATGATGGAGACAACTCATGTCAAGACTTCAAAGTCACCGGTGGCTTAGGCTTCTTGCAACTCGATGCCACCAATGCAAAGGCCCCGACGATCGAGGGTAAAGAACGAATAAAAAATAGCCCCTCCACAGAAATGGGCGTAACGTTGCAAGCATCATTACAGAATAACGCCAGCAACGCGGCAGCGAATAACAAACTCACCATCAGCGACATCAAGAAGCAAGGAATCTCAGATGTCGTTAATTATTCAATACTAAACTATAGGAATGGTGACACAATACTTCCTCCGAGTGCAGTTATGTCGTTCGATGTGAACACTTCGGTTGGCGGCAACAGCGCATTCCCCTCATTTCAATTCGACATAGCAGCAGAACTACCTTTTACACAAGGCCAGGACAAAACCCTATTTATTGATAATGTCAAACTTGATCTTGGCAGTTTTGTAACACAACTGGCAGACCCAATAGTCTCTCAAGTTGACACAATTCTAAGTCCAGTCTATCCAGTTATTGATGCTCTTTATTCCGATACACACATCTTTAAGAAACTAGGACTTACAAGTGTCTTTGATCAAGGTAACGACGGTCAAGTATCAGTGATGGATCTAGTTCAGTGGTTTTCGAATTTATCAGGCGCAAATCCCTCCCGTACCAAAAAATTTAAAGCTGCGGAAAAATTCATAACAAACCTCAAAGACTTGAGCGATCTCATTAGAGATATAGATCAAATGACAGATGCCGGCAATGTTTATATTGATTATCCCAGTACCCAATACACATTTGGCAGCCAGCCCATATCCGCCAAACAAACAAATGTGCCTAAAAGTCTTAAAGATCAAAGCCAGACAAACGATAAAAGCAAATCCCCCAAAAGTCTTATAAAAAGAATGTATGATTTAGGTTTTACATTCCCGTTGATTGATGATTCGTCAACACTTTCAAAGTTAATTACGGGCGAGGATACCGATATCCTGCAATGGGTTGTGTCGACAAGTAATCCAAAAACAGATGAAGATAATACATTCAATGTTGAAGCTTCTGTAAGTAAAAGCTTTCCAATGGGGCCAATCAGTGGTGTTATTGAAGGAGGCGTTAATACTCAAGCTGACCTTAGTTTTGGCTTTGATACACGAGGAATTAAAGCTTGGAGAGAGGACGATTTCAACCTCGATAATGCCTGGAAAGTATTCAATGGATTTTATGTTAATGACAGGCATGATGGTGTTGATATCCCTGAGTTCCAGTTAAATGCCGATATGGGTGCGGGTGCAGGGCTCAACGCTTTTATTGCACGTGCTGATGTGACTGGTGGCATCGAAGCAAAGGCCAGTCTTGATCTGATCGATGTAGGAGAGATTGCAGGAATAGACGACGGTAAAGTTTATGCAGACGAAATCATCGAACGCATTGATAATCCGATCAGTTTATTTGAAATGGTTGGAGATCTTGCTGCATACCTGAGAGCCAAAGTACAAGTCGGAATCGATCTATATTTTTATTCTTATTACAAAACAGTGTGGGAAAAGAATCTGGCAAGAATACCAATCTTTAAATTCGGTGTGGGAGGAAGTTTTGCTTCTGGTACAGCTTCAAATGGATACTTAGAAGGAAGCAAAGTGTTCTTCGATGCGAACTTTGATGGTTGGCACAATGGACTCGAGCCAAGCATTACCACTGGCAAAAGCGCTGATTACCATCTTGAAATTGATTCTAGGACGTTTGACCTGAATCGAAACGGCATCATCGACCCAAATGAGGGTCGTTTAATGGCTTATGGCGGCGTTGATCAAACGACTGGCTTAACGCTTGAAGTTCCATTCATTGCCCCTGCAGGGGAAATGATTACACCACTAACAACCATTCATTCACTAGCACTTGATCTTGGCTATCCAGAAGAAACTGCCGATCATAGAATTCGCACTTTATTTAATCTTGGTAATTTTGATTATCTCCACAATGACCCCCTGGCTCACCTGAAGAGCAAAAAATCAATAGCTACAGACAAAAATCAAGATCAATTATCCACATACCTCGCGCATTCCAAAATTCATTTCAATCTCGACTTGCTGTTTAACATCCTCAGCCAGACGAATGATCAATACAAGCAAACGAACCAACATAAATTGAAGATTATGAAAACATTTACCAAGTTCTTACTCAAGCATCCATCGAATGTCACTGCAGACACAGCAACACGCGTTGCAATGATTGATGCCATTCAACATCTTCATCAAGATTCACCTATTGATTTGCAAAAGACGATGGCACATGCGGCCAGCTTTATTGTGAAGGCGGGAACAGAAATGAATGCTAAATACGACTCTCTTCTTCAAAAGGAAACCATCTCGTTAAAAGACATCCATCAAATCAAAAAGGAAACATTTGAGAATTACAGGGAGAGTGTGGAAAAAGTCACGCATGAACTTCATGCTATTGCAGGCAACAATTCGAAAATTAAAGAGTTTAAAGACAGGTTAGATGCTATTAATGGAACTCATATCCAATTCACCAAAGATGACATTGTCCAACTTGGCCATAAGAAGTCTGAACAGTTGATGGGTGGCCCTGGCAAAGATTTGCTGGCTGGAGCGGACGGGGATGACTCCCTCCATGGCAAATCTGGGGTTGATTACATCAAGGGTGGAAATCATGATGATATTATCAAAGGTGGACTGCACAATGACATACTAAAGGGACAAGCTGGACAAGATATTGTGAATGGTGGCCAAGGTAATGATGAACTTTATGGTGGCTCTAACATTGATACACTAAAAGGCATGGCCGGCAACGACCATATCTATGCCGGCAAGGATAATGACATTCTTGACGGAGGTGCTGGCGATGATATTTTATCTGGAGGGCAAGGTAAAGATCAATTTGTACTATCAAAAGGAAAAGACAAGATCACAGATTTCCACTTGAAGAAAGGCAATGGTGATCAAGTGATCATCGACTCATCTCTTAATTTGAATTATATACAGCGTGGCGACAATCTAATCATCAAAGACGGCGATGACATCAGAACAACATTAATCGACGTAGACAAAGACAAGTTCCTAAAATTCAACCCGCAACTTTAAACTCTGCCACGTAGCAAAGAGCAGCCAGAGGCACCACCCCATGCTTAGTTTAATCGAAAGCTTTGGGTGGTACTTCTATGGACGGGGTGAAATCATGCTCTTAAGACCTCAACGCCAAACACAAGATTTTCTCTAAAAGAGAACATCAACACACTTGGCAACGGAAGTTTTTTGATCGCAATACTACACACAAAAGCTTAATGGCGGCCTTCAACACTTGATCCATTCAATCAACCAACTCGGCAGCAAATGATGCCAGCCAAACGAATAAGCGATTCACGACCTCTCTGCTCAATGCAGCCTTTGTTCAACAAAACCCTCAATCAAAGCCTTAACCAACAACACCCGCTTGCTCTAACACCCCTTTACTGCTCGGAATCGCACCTGCTCGGCGTGGATCGATCTCGGTGGCCATCCGCAACGCCCGGGCAAAGGCCTTGAAACAGGCTTCCACGATGTGATGGGAGTTCGCCCCGTCCAACTGGCGGATATGCAGCGTTAAGCCGCTGTTGTTCACCACCGCCACAAAAAACTCTTTCACCAGTTCGGTGTCGTAGGTGCCGATCTTCTGGGTTGGGATCTGCAGGCTAAAGCTGAGATGTGGTCGCCCCGAACAATCCAGAACCACCTGCACCAGCGCTTCATCAAGAGGTG
>NZVB01000059.1 GCA_002701375.1 Cyanobium sp. NAT70
CCTCCACCCTTCGCGTTGAAGTCTTTTCCATAACTCTCTCGCATCATCAACGTGGTGATAAATCGTCCTGGTTTTTAAGAGAGCTGGCTCACCTTTTATCGGTCGACCTTTGATCACTTCAATGTGGCGTTCTAGGTAACTGCGACCTAAAACATCTTTGAACTTGAGGTACCAATACCCCTCTGGGTCAGATAGCCAGTGCGTCTGGCCATGCCGTGCAGCCCCCAGCATCGAGCGTCATCGATCAGTACTTATGTTCTACCAAGGAAGCCAGGCCATCCATGAGTGCAAATGCCTAGTACGTGTAGCTCGGAATAGCTAAGGCAAGAGAGCTGATCCCCGGGCCAGAGTGGGGAGGGGGGTAAATATCACAGTGACACTTATATTTTTGCATCAGTTATGCCAAGGGGTTTAGGCATAGTTCTTCGGGCGCATAACCCGAAGGTCGGGAGTTCAAATCTCCCCCCCGCCACCAAATAAAAAGCCCCCTTTGAAAGGGGGCTTTTTATTGATCTGAGACTGACCACGGAAATTAAAACAAAATCATTGAGGCTTTAATAGAGGTTATGAAAACGCCTGAATCCAGCACCTTGCCAGGCAGATGTACACACCTTGGACAAGAGTTTTCACAGGAAGTCTTAGACAAGAGGAAGGAAAATTCTCTGATGAGTGAACTGAAGATCTTCTTCTGGTTTTTTTAGTGTATTAACAAGGATGATGCTTGATTTTCACTTGATGAGACCTTGATCGATGGCTTAATTTTTTCTTGCTATCGCGATACATGTCATTGGACCTTAACTCCAGAGCGACCTAGGGAAGGGTGTGGAGGAGGAAGCGAAAGGTCATCCAATCATGACGACTAAAGCACATCACTCAAAACGGCTTCGATCAAACTCTTCTGACTGGGTCCTGGGCTGAAAAGAATATATTGAACAAGACGTGAACAGGAATACCTGGCGTCACCCTATTCAAAAGAAAGTCGAATCAATCGTTCCATTAGCTTTGGGAAATCTGAATAAGAGTCGTGTGAACTTTAAATTAGTGGTTGTGACTTTTTCCGATCAACCAAGCGCTCAAGGCTAGCATCAGCACACAGGCACAGAATAAAAGCAACTCTGTTGCGGTTTTGACCTCCAATCCAATCATCGTCTTAAAAGCCGAAACAATGAGAGCGACGACAATCACATTTGTGAGCTTTTGTTTTAAAGATTCAAGAGAGTCAATACTAAGAAGATTGCGACGCTCGCTTGACGATTCTTGATGGCGAGGATCGATATCAGAAATAATCAATTCATAAATCCCGTATCCAAAAATCAAAAGAGCAATCCCAATAACGTAATAGTCAATTCCACCAATAACATTGCCAATTAGCCTCGTTTGCTCATTTAAATTGACTCCTTTGAAAATATGCTGAAGAGCCTCAATCTCTTCCTGCGTCCCAAGGATAAAGCATGTCATGCTTCCCATTAAACTCATTACTACTGGCAAGATCGTGACAAGCCTAAATTTCCATATCAATCGCTCGAAACGCGACTCAATTCGCCCTGCTGCTTTATTCCTTAAAAGGGATGCCATTAGAGTTCTCCTTTGTGTGTCGACAGATTTGCGTTTTTCTTTCCCCAAGATACATTGGGATAGGGAAAAGAGCCTATTGATTCGCTGACCGCAGGATTCTGGTTGAAGAAATTTAAACATCTCTAAATCGCAACCAATCTTTCGATCCAAGCAAAAACGTATATCGCAAGAAGTCGTCTACTCTTAGTTCAAGTTCGTTCGCAAGATCAATAAATACTACATTCAATTACTCATTTCACGCAAACACTTTCATTGAAACGGGACTTGATTTGGTCATTTATCTTGTTCTCTTACCGCAAATCAAAACCTTCAAGATAAAGACTTCGAACGGCTGGCATGTTGTATTTTCGACTTATCCTTCTGACTCGAAGCGAAGTGAAAATCCTATCCCGCGTACGGTCTGTATAATGCGCTGCGATTGAATCCCCTCAAGCTTTTTGCGTAAATATCGCACATAGACATCAACTACGTTGTCATCACCAAAGTAATCTTCTCCCCAAACATTTTGAATTAACTGAGCACGACTGAGGGCTTGTCGTGGATTACGCATGAAGCATTCAAGCAGATCAAATTCACGCACTGTGAGTGAAATTTCTTTTCCCAAGTAAGTACATCGACGTTCGGCACAGTTGAGCATCAAATCATGAGCCGTAATCGTGTCAGATGTTGTTGGAGAGCTTCGGCGAACCAGGGCTTTCACCCTTGCCAGCACTTCACGAATATTAAATGGTTTGGAAATAAAATCATCGGCTCCTGATTCAAGAGCTGCAATCTTGTCATCCATCTCATCTCGGGCTGTGATGATAATAACAGGCAAAGAACTGCCAGTATCTCGCAATCTTTTGCAGACATCTAGACCGGTGATAATCGGCATATTCCAATCGAGAAGCGCAACGGAGGGAGTTGAATCTCGGATTTTGGAGAGTGCTTCGGAGCCATCTTTGCAAGCGATTGTTTGATAACCCTCTGCTTGAAGCTCCATTTCGAGCAGCATTAGAATATTGGCTTCATCGTCCGCGATTAGAATTGTTTTTTCGCTTTCGGCCATGGACTTACCCATGAGAACCTAATGATCCTAGCCATGGCAGACGAGTCTGCGCAAGAGATGTTTTGTTTTTAAGTGAATTAGTTTGATCAGGTCACTTACAAAGTTGATGCGAAAGAGGTGATCAGTTCACTCCTAGGCTTCTTTGAGTGGATCGGGTTTATCGTGGTCTCTTGATCAGTTTTCTTGTGATCATTCTGGGCTTTTTGAGATCTCTTTGGTTGATGTTTGCATCGATTCATTGATGTTGGTGTCCATCGATTGCATCAGCGCACCATCGTCATCTTCTGTGAACACTTTTGATTGATCCATCGATTTGGTCTGATGTCATGCATTCCACTTGCCTGATCTGCCTCAGTCATCTTGTGAGCCAGTTGCGTTGGATCTGATTGAATCTTCCAATCCTCGTAGAGGGGAGGCCTTGTTCAGCAGCTTGTGTGTCCATGGCGTCGCGACCGGAGCAGTTCAATCGGTCATGGGACGCAATCGTGGTTGGATCCGGTGCCAGCGGGGGGGTTGCTGCTTTAACCCTGGCTGAACAGGGGGCACGTGTGTTGGTGGTGGAAGCGGGGCCAGACCTCAGTGAAGGGGAGGCCTTTGGCAATGAACCTGCCAACATGTGGCGCCGTCTAACTGGGATCACCAGTGGTCGGCATCGACGTCAAGCGCAGCACCCTGGCTTTTGGAAGACCAATCCAAGGCTCTATGCAGATGAACAACTGCATCCCTACGAGCATCCACCACAACGTCCCTTCCTTTGGACTCGTGGTTTGCAGGTTGGAGGCCGCAGCCTGACTTGGGGCGGGATCACACTGCGACTCTCAGACGAAGACTTCGCTGGCGTGTGTGTGGATGGCGAGTTAACGGACTGGCCGATTCGGCTCTCTGATCTCGCTGAGCACTATGGGGCGCTGGAATCGATGCTCGGTGTTTACGGCGCGCGAGACAACCTCGCTCACCTGCCTGATGGGGAGATGAAGGTGGCTCTCCCATTGACTGAAGCCGAGACGTGCTTTGCCGGAGAGGTGCGTCAACAGTTGGGATATGAGGTCATTCAGTCGAGGGGCTTCGCACCGCATGACCCCGATCGGGATGGTGCTTGGCCACGATCGAGCAGCCGTGGAAGCACCTTGCCTCAAGCGATGGCGACGGGGCGCGTTGATCTACTCAGCGATCACATGGTTGAGCGTTTAGTGATGGCAGCCGACGGCGCCACTGCGACCGGTGTGATTGCTGTGAATCAGCAAGATGGTTCGCGGGAGGTCTACAAATCAGCTCTGATCGTGTTGTGCTCCTCGACGATTCAGAGCGTTGCGGTGTTGTTGCGCTCAAGTGAGCAATATCAGTCGGGAGGCTTCGTCGATCCCTCTGGGCGCTTAGGCACCCGCCTCATGGATCATGTCTCCACCAGTCAGTTTTTCTCTCTGCCAGGAGGTGCCCCCAAGCCGCAGATGCCACTCAGCGGTGCAGGAAGCTTCTTTTTGCCATTTGGTCGGCATCTGGATGGTGTTGACTTCGAGGGCGGTTATGGCCTCTGGGGAGGGATCAGTCGCTTTGATCCCCCGAATTGGCTGATGCGGCAACAAAACAGAACCATTGGTTTCCTGATCGGCCATGGAGAAGTTTTGCCCCGTGCCAGCAATCAAGTCAGCCTCAGCGACAAGGTTGACCGTTGGGGGATTGCGATCCCGCATATCGATTGTTGCTGGAGCAAAAACGAATTGGCGATGACAGCTCATATGCGCCGAACGATCGCAGCTTGCATTCAAGCCGCGGGTGGCCAGGCTCAACCAATTCAGGATTTGTTTCGACTGCCATTGATCGAACCCTTCCTCAAGGGTGCAGTCGCTCTCTCTGATCAAGCCGCTCCGCCGGGTTATTACATTCACGAATTGGGCGGGGCCCCCATGGGGAACTGCGAGCAGACCAGCGTTGTGGATGAAAGGAATCGCCTGTGGCGCGTCCGAAATGTGCTTGTTGTGGATGGAGCTTGTTGGCCAACATCCGCCTGGCAGAGCCCAACTTTAACGATGATGGCGGTGACGCGTCGGGCCTGTCTAACGGCCGTTAACTCTCTGGTTGAGTGAATAGATCGTTGAGATAACGCTCAGTGACAGCACGGTCTTCGCAGCCGTTTTGGAAGAGGAAATGGGCAAGTGCAGAGCTCATCACTCTGTATTGGTCCCAATGCGGATGGGCACCAATGAATTCCTTCATGCCCCGATAAAGCACTTCTGGGATCTCAGCCTCCAAGGAGACATAGACGTGAGGTGGTGCTGATGTGGAGGCCGTGAGGGCATTGCCCATTTCATGACAACGCTCCAGATGATTCCGATCCATTTAGTGCAGTCTTCGCGTCTCTCTTCAGCACCAAGGAAGCCATAGAAGGTGGGGTGCCGTCAAAACAGCTGACGTTTGCAGGTGCGTTGAAGATAGATCCAGTAGATCGATTGCAGGGCAATCGATCTACTGGATTGCTTCAGAGACGGTTGACGCCACTCGAGGGGTTGGCCACGACTGTCAAGGGATCAATGGATGGAGTGGCGATCTTCACAACCTGCCGGCTGGACGGGGGGGGCAGACCAATTCCCTGTGGAATTCCAAGCGAAGGCTGGGGAGAAAGAGCGGAAAACCAGAGGCTAGAAAAATCGATCAGATCTTCTAATCACGCACTTGTCTCACGCGTCTTAGAAAAAAAATGACAATTCATTGCAAGGACGTTGCATGCTTTTTTTAGGTTTTCGAACTGGATCTTGAAGGATTCAGGCTGGTCGGTCCTAGTGGATGCAAAGCATGTGGGTAGGGAGGGTGATGATGGCCGTGATCAGCGTGGCTGTGGTCATGATCATGGTTGTGAGGAAGGATCGGGATGCCGTCGGGTTGACAGGCACCAGTGCATTCGCGCTCACAGAGCGTGCAACTTTCCGCTAGTCCTTCCACGTGGTGGTGATGGCTTTCTTGAGCAAGACCCACGTCTTGCTCGAAACCAAGCACTTGCGCACGGTATTTACACAGCGAGCAGTTCATCGCCGTGTCTCCCCGCAGCACCTCGAGCACTCGTTCACGGAATGTCTCCACCACCAAAGGGTGATCCCCGAGATAGTTGGCAGATAAAAACTCCACTTGAGGGTGATCCTTCGCGACCCGCTGGGTGTGTTGCAGGATGCGACTAACGAGAACCCCTGAAAAGAGAAAGTAGGGCGCCACAACGATGCGTTTGAAGCCGAGACGAACCACATGCCGGAGTCCAGGTTCGACGAGGGGAAATGTGACCCCGGAATAAACCGTTTCTCCCCAACCGAAACCGAACCCTTCCACCAACATTCGGGTCACCTTGGCCACATTGGAATTGGCATCGGGATCCGAGGAGCCACGCCCCACCACGACAAGAAGGGTTTCAGCCATGGGGATGTCTTCTGAAACCTTCTCCAGGGTTTCCTGGATGCGAGCTCCGGCTGCCGCCACCATCAAACGGTCCACTCCGAGTTCCCGGCCGTAATCGATCGGCAGGCTCGATTCAGCCGTGTAGGTGTTGAGCACTGAAGGGATGTCGTTTTTGGCATGCCCCGCCGCAAACAGCATGGCGGGAATCGCCAGGATCCTCGTGACTCCCTGATGCCTGAGGGCTTCTAGGCCATCACGAAGGATCGGGCGGGCGAATTCCAAATATCCATGTTCCACCGGTAGAGGGGATAGACGAGGGCGCAAAGCCTCCACCATCTGAGCGAACTCCTCGACTGCAAGACGGTTACGGCTGCCGTGCCCACAGATCAGAACACCGAGGCGGTCGTCGGAGCGGTCCGCGCTGAAATCGGCCAAGGCGTTGCTTCCATTGATCCAGTGGTCCGACCTTATTCGCCGAGATGAGATCAATCCTGTGATGCCGAAAGTGTTCAATTCGCTTGCGGCCGATGCGGCCATCGCTGGATGTTTATCGCCCACTGGGGACGAGTTGCCCCGGTTGCTTCAGCAGTGGCAGGGCCCACGCCCACTGATGGTGTGCAGCGGTGGCACCACCTCCCGTTGCGCTGCAGCCCAACGTTGGACCCTGGACTTGCGATCAACGTTTCAGACGTTGGACTTGCAAGCGGATCACAAGACGATTCGCATCGGTGCAGGTCACAGCATGGGTTCTGTCTTGGATTGCCTCGCAGGTTCAGGCTTGACGATCGCTACAGGCTTATCTCGCCTACCCGGAATGGGATTTCTGCTCAGCGGTGGGGTGGGGCCCATTAGCCGTCGTGAAGGATTGGCGATGGACCAGTTGCTAGAGATTCGAGGTGTCTGGGGGAATGGCGAACCGTTCGCCTTGCAAAGACCATGCTCCGAGACCAATCAGCCCTTCGATCTGCGTTGGCGTGCTCTATGTGGCGCAGCAGCATTCTTAGCTGTAGTCACAGATGTGACCATCAAGACACTCCCATTGAAGCCGCTCTGGATTCGGCGAAACTTGATTGAAGCTTCCGCCTTACCTGAATGGTTCGCCGAAGCGGAAGCATGGTCTGAACAACGGTCGCTTCAGTGGCATTGGGGGCCTGATGACAAGATCCAGATGCTTGAGGTGAGCCAAGAGCCTCAGCCTGCTGCTGAGCGAATTGATGGTTTGCATCAACTGCCTCCTTTGGTCGAATCACCCAGGCCTGAGCAAACGATCGATTCGCAGCGGTTGCATGGAGAGGTGTTCGCCTTGCTTGGTCCTGCCGCTGCTCAGCAATGGCAGAAGTTGCTGCCGGACTTACAGCGATTGATGCGGCAGCGACCTCATCCAGGCTGCAGTCTTGCCGCTCAGCAAATCGGTGGTGCCATCGCCAAGGTCCCGGTTGAAACAACCTCTTTTGTTCACCGTGATGCGATCTGGAAGCCATGGATTACGGCTGCCTGGCCCGTTGGAGATGCGTTGACACGCCAAATCAGTTTGGATTGGGCACAGCAGTTGCGCGGCTTGTTGCAGTCGGTGTGTCCCGGCGTTCACCTTGCCCAGCTCCATGATCATTTGCCATGCCACGAACAGGAACTCGAGCAGGCTTTCGGCCCCTTGTTGATGCCATTGCGTTCGCTCAAGGCACGTCTTGACCCAAATGGCAACTTGCCAAGCCTGTGACCTACGGTCTCCCCTCTTCGCGGCGCCGTTGAATTGTGAAATGGTCCACGTCCAGCCTGGCGAGCCAGTGGTTCGCGAATCCCAGCAAGGATCTTCTGTCCGGTCTGGTGGTGGCCTTCGCCATGATTCCAGAGGCGATTGCCTTTTCTGGCATCGCTGGCGTTGATCCCAAGGTCGGTCTGTTCGGAGCGTTCTGCCTGTCCTTGACGATTGCTGTCGTCGGAGGGCGGATGGCGATGATCACTTCTGCCACTGGCTCGACTGCTCTGCTGATGACAGCACTGGTAACCAGTGGCAATGCCATTGGGCCAGGTCTTGGCGTCCAGTATTTGATGGTGGCTGGCCTTCTAACCGGTTTGCTTCAGATCCTCTGGGGCTATCTGCGCTTGGCCTACCAGATGCGGTTTGTCCCGCAAGCCGTGCTGAGTGGCTTCGTGAATGCTCTGGCCCTGTTGATCCTTCAGGCGCAGTTTCCGCAGCTTGGTTGGAACCTGTCACATGGCGAATCAGCAGCAGATCATGCCGTGCAGGTGCTTCCCCACGGCATCCAAATCCCGATCGTTTGGGCCTTGGTCTTGGTGGGATTGTTGATTATTTATGGCTTGCCGCGCCTCACCCGTGTGGTGCCATCGCAATTGGTAGCGATCGTGGTGTTAACGGCGATCAGCATTGGCTTTCAGCTGGAGATCCCCACAGTTGAAAGCCTCGGCAAGCTTCCAACAGGATTGCCGTCTTTCCAGCTTCCCTTTGGTGAAGGGGGCGTCCCCTTCAATCGAGAAACCCTTGGTTTGGTGCTGCCAACCGCTTTGGCAATCTCTTTAGTGGGCTTGATGGAAACCTTCCTCACCCAAGACATTCTCGATGACAAGACCGACACCACGTCGGACAAGAACCGGGAGGCGTGTGGACAGGGCATTGCCAATATCGCCTCTTCGTTATTCGGCGGCATGGCCGGATGCGCTTTGGTCGGGCAGTCGGTGATGAATGTGGACAACGGTGGTCGGACTCGGTTGTCGACCCTGTTTTCGGGTGTGAGCTTGCTCTTGATGATTTTGTTGGCAGGTCCTTGGTTAAGCCGGATCCCCATGGCGGCTCTCGTCGCAGTCATGATCAGCATTGCTGTGAGTACTGCGGACATCACGGGGCTGCGCAACATCAGACGCATTCCCAAAAGCGATACCTCAGTGATGGTGATGACTTTTGCGGTCACAATGCTGACAACGCCCCATAATTTGGCACTTGGCGTGCTTGCAGGCGTTGCACTCGCCGCAATTTTGTTTAGTCGAAAGGTTGCAAAAGTAATTCGCGTAGAAACAGTTGATGTCGGTCAAGACGAGCGAATTTATCGGGTCATAGGCCAATTATTCTTTGTTAGCAAGGTGTATTTCATTCAAGGGTTTGACCTGCATAGTCATCAAGCAACTATCACGATTGATATGTCACAAGCTCATGTTTGGGATCAGAGTGGCATTGCTGCGCTGGATCAAGTGATGCGGAAGTTGCGCCTGGGTGGCTCTGAGGTTCAGCTCAAAGGATTGAATGAAGAAAGTCTCGATTTGTTTGAACGGATTGGAGGACAGGAGTCGTCGCACGCCTAACGTTTTTTGTTGACGCAGATGGTTCTACGCAGCCATCAGCGTCAACAACAGCTTTCGCTGGAAGGGAAGAATTCAATCGTTTACAATGACTTCCTGCAAAGTAATTTCTCGTCTTATCTGGCTACTCAACTGCATCGTTGCCAAAGATGTCAGCGGGATGGTTGTAAAGAAGAGCGAGGCAAACGGTGAGATCATCACGCATGCCTGAGAGTCTGTCCTTGATCTGCAGATCCTCTGGATTGAGTTGGACGTAACGCAGGGTAACGTCGTTGCCGATGCTCATCAGCAAGCAAAGCGTTTCCAGATCCCCATTGCTACTGACCCGTTGTTTGGCTCCATCCACAAGCACCTTTAACAGCGCCATTTTGTTGTTGTAGGCCTGTCGATCTCCCTCTTGCCATGCCATGGCTGGTTGAACAAGCAGGGCTGTGGTGGCGAGACCGAGAAGCCACGCAGCAATTTGCATCGGCCACAGCCGTAGAACTGGTGAACGCTAGGGGCATCTGACAATGTTTCCGAGGATCTGGGACAATCCGCATCCGATCCGTCCCACATCCATGATCCGATCTCTGCATGCTCCATTGATCAGTGCGCTAGGCCTCTTGGCGGCGTTGCTCAATGGTTGTGCCACTCTCGGCTCAGGGGATAGTTCCAGGCTTGATCTCGTCAAGCAACGTGGTGAATTGATTTGCGGCGTAAGTGGCAAAATCCCCGGCTTTAGCTTTTTAAAGGGGGATGGCAAGTACGAAGGCCTTGATGTGGACATTTGTCGAGCGATGGCGGCTGCTTTCATCGGCGATCCAAACAAGATCCAGTTCCGCCCTCTAACGGCCCCGGAACGGTTTACTGCGTTGCGTTCCGGGGAGATCGACCTGCTATCGCGAAATACCACGCACACGCTGAGTCGTGATGCCGTTGGTGGGAACGGTCTCAGCTTTGCTCCAGTGGTCTTTCATGACGGCCAGGGTCTGATGGTGAAGAAGGACAGTGGCATTTCATCAATTAATGACCTAGGCGGTAAAGCGATTTGCGTTGGTTCCGGCACCACCACTGAGCAGAACCTCAACGATGCTTTTGAGTCGCTCAAGTTGCCCTACACACCAATTAAGTATCAAGATCTCAATCAGGTGGTCGGTGGCTATACCCAGGGACGATGTGTTGCGATGACGTCGGATCGATCCCAACTCGCTGCTGCCCGTTCGGGATTTGCCGATCCAGAAGAGCATGTGATTCTTGATGATCGACTCAGCAAGGAACCTCTTGCGCCTGCAGTGGTCGGTGGTGATCAACCGATGGCTGATGCCATGAGCTGGGTGGTGTATGTGTTGATCGAAGCTGAAGAGCGGGGGATTACGCAGGACAATCTTGATGAGGTGGTTAAACAAGCCACGGCTGATCCGAGTCAGGCGGCCCTGCGTCGTTTCTTAGGAATCGATGGTGGGCTTGGCAGCAAGCTTGAACTTCCCGATGATTTTGTTGTCCAAGTGATTCGTGCAACCGGCAATTATGGCGAGATTTACGACCGCCACCTTGGTGCTGGCAGCAAGGTGGAAATTCCTCGTGGTGCTAATCGTCTCTCAAGGGATGGCGGTTTGATGATTGCTCCTCCCTTTACCTGATGCGGCAACGTCTCTGGATCACGGGATCAGCGGTCGCCATTGTATTTGGATTGGCGGCCTTAATGATTCATTGGTCGGTCGATTTGATTCACACCGGCCTCGGCTTGAGTTTTAATTGGCTGGGGCAAACGGTGGGTTTTTCTTGGCTTGATCATCTCTTGCCTAACCGCCCATCTGATCCCCATGCCTGGTCGTTGGCCGCGGGGTGGATAAACAGCCTAAAGGTCATTTTGTTCGGATTGTTTATAGCCACGTTACATACTATTTCAGCGGATACGGCCCGTAGCAGTTCGAACCCGTTTTTGCGTCGCTTGGCTGCAGGGTACGTAGCCTTGATCCGCCAAGTGCCTTGGATCCAGCTGTGTGTTGTAGCTGTCTTGTTTGGATTTGCAGCTTTATTGATCAACAATTTGTCGGTCAATTTGATTCGCACAGGCCTTGGCTTGAGTTTCAATTGGCTAGGGCAGACAGCTGGTTTCGCGTTAGCAGAACATGCGCTGCCCTATAGCCCATCTGATTCCTATGCCTGGGCCCTAACCGTGGCATGGTTCAACAGCCTTAAGGTGATTTTGTCTGGGCTTGTTTTAGCCACATTCCTTGGTGTTTCAGCGGGCGCGGCGCGTGGCAGTAGCAACCCGTTGTTGCGTCGATTAGCAGCGGGTTATGTGGCATTAATTCGGCAAGTGCCGTTGCTATTGCAACTGCTGTTTTGGTATTTCGTTGCTTTTTTGGGTTTACCAGACCTACCCATTGGTGGGTTGATCAAGCTCTCGAATCAAGGCATTCATTTGTTGGGATTGGATTTGAGCGTTGAATTCTGTGCGGTTTTGATGGGATTGACTGTTTTCACAGGAGCCTCAATCGCGGAAGTGGTTCGCGGTGGCATCAATTCCGTGCCTCGCGGGCAATGGGAGGCCTATCGCAGTCTTGGCCTCAGTGAAGGGTTGGGACTCAGGCGCATTGTTCTCCCCCAGGCGCTGCCGGCCATTCTTCCAGCGCTGACCAGTCAATATTTGAATCTGGCCAAGAACAGCACATTGGCGATCGCTGTCGGATTTGCTGATCTCTATGCCGTCAGCGATACAACCATCACCCAAACGGGCCGCGCGATCGAGGGTTTTATCCTCCTACTGGTGAGTTTTTTGTTACTTAACCTCTTAATTAGTGGAGGAATGGGTTTATTGAATCGAGTCGTGCTCGGCCGCGGTGCAAGGGCTTAGGACATTGATGAGGCAGTAGATACGAAGCCTGGGTCTGGGATGGAAAATGATTTAAAGTTCAAGCTGTCTGATTCATTTTGTTGCTGATTGATCAGTGGATAAGGTCTGATGTGGCTGCAATTAAGTCTGACGTTATTGTGGTGCACTTCCTTTGCATGAAATGCGTTCCCTGCTCGAATTTTTGATTGAGTTTCACCAGGCCGTCATCAAGCTTTCTTAATGCAACGTGTCGATCGGGGGAGGCTCAGAACAGCTCTGCGCCGGTTGAGGGCTCGGCCTCTGGATGGTCTGGTCAGCGGTGGTCTGATTCTGCTGATCGGCTGGGTGATCTTCTCCAGCTTGCATTGGTTGTTGACGGCAGCCGACTGGTCTGTGGTCAGCGTCAATATGCCCCTCTATGCGGTTGGTAGTTATCCAATCGATCAGCGCTGGCGCCCGCTCCTCTGGATGGTGTTGTTGCTCCTTCTCACTGGCTGGACCTTGTTCGGGCCGCGTCGGGGCTGGTTGCGTCGGACTCTGCCGGCGCTTTGGATGGCGATGGTGCCGCTGGGAGTGGTTTTGCTGGCTGGTGGTCTTGGCCTGATGCCCGTTGGCTCGCGCAACTGGGGAGGGCTGACCCTGACGTTGTTGCTCACGGTTGGCAGCGGTGTGTTGGCGTTGCCTTTGGGTGTGTTGCTCGCGCTCGGTCGCCAAAGCCCTTTGCCCGTGTTGCGATACAGCAGCGGTGCCTACATCGAGACGATGCGGGCGGTCCCTTTGATCGCCGTGCTGTTCTTCGGGCAGCTGTTGATTCCGCTGTTTCTGCCGATGGGTTTTGAGATCAATCGCGTGTTGCGCGCTGTGATCGCCTTTGCCCTATTTGCTGGGGCCTACATCGCAGAAGATGTTCGTGGAGGATTGCAAGCGATTCCACCCACCCAGTTAGAGGCAGCCGCAGTGTTGGGGCTCTCCCCGCTACAGAGTCTGCAGTTGATCGTGCTGCCGCAGGCGCTTCGAATTGCGTTGCCTGCTCTGACCAATCAAGCAGTGGGATTGCTGCAGAACACGAGTTTGATGGCCATTCTTGGCTTGGTTGAATTGCTCGGAATCAGTCGCAGTTTGCTGGCCAATCCTGAATTCATCGGTCGATATTTGGAGGTGTATGTATGGCTGGCTGCGGTGTACTGGTTGATTTGTACGGCGATGGCTCTGTTGGCACGCCATTTAGAGATTCAACTCGATCCCATTCGCTCCACCTCTTCATTCAACAACACCTAATCCGATGACCGTTGCTATTCGCGCCACCGATTTGGTGAAGAGCTACACGCCGGGGTTGCGAGCCCTTGATGGTGTGTCTTTGGAGGTGTCTAGTGGTGAAGTGTTGGTGGTGATGGGACCTTCCGGTTCTGGCAAGAGCACGTTGATTCGCACCTTCAATGGGCTAGAAGTTCTCGATGAAGGAGAACTTGATGTGCTTGGTTGTCGTCTTGACGCAGATCACGACGAACAGCAGGTGCGCGCAATACGGAAGCGGGTTGGCATGGTGTTTCAACAGTTCAATTTGTTCCCACATCTCTCGATCGTTGAGAACATCACTTTGGCTCCGATCAAGGTGCAAAAGCGCTCAAAGCAGGAGGCGGAGCAGCGGGCGATTGCGCTGCTTGATCAGATGGGGATCCGTGAACAGGCGAGGAAGTACCCGGCCCAGTTGAGTGGAGGCCAGCAACAGCGGGTTGCGATTGCCAGGGCCCTAGCTCTCGATCCAGAGGTGATGTTGTTCGATGAACCCACGAGTGCTCTCGATCCCGAGCGAGTGAAGGAGGTGCTCGATGCGATGCGTCAGTTGGCCCAAGGCGGCATGACCATGGTGGTGGTCACCCATGAATTGGGCTTTGCCCGTGAAGTGGCGGACCGGGTGATGTTCATGGATGAAGGCCAGGTTGTGGAGACTTCTGATCCCCAGACCTTTTTTACCAATGCCCGGGAAGAGCGCAGTCGGAAGTTTCTCAATCAAATGCAGCATTAACGCTCTTCCAACAGCATAGATTGACGTCAATATTGAACTTAATGACTAAATTTTTACCATCAAGATAGCAGCTATCGACACACCATTGTCAGATCACACATTCATCCCAAAAACCCACAATTGAGCAAGAATCCATCTAGACAATTCTAATATGCTTGCATCAACCAACGCAAGCTTCCCATAAAACAACTACCTTAAACGAAAATCCAGGCATCTCAACCCACCTCTTGAGCGAAGCTTAGAGCAATCGCTTACTTGCATCGCTGACACCAGTCCTAGCACTCATTGCATGACATCTTAACAAATGATTGGAAGTTGATTCGTACAGTTTACTCGCCTGCATTAGCCCAGAGAAAGATACGAACATGCAACCCTGATACTTAAAACCAGGCTTGATGCCATGGATTAATACGATGACCTGAAACGCCTATCAAGAGCAATCGCTTTTGCAAAAAGACTTTGAATGCGTGGACATTTTGCTTGATGCGAATCGGGTCACCTTGCAACTAGACCAACTGATCACCATCGACGTTATATGCCTAGCCTTAGCCTTCTCGCAGATCGTTCTGGCGTCATCCCTCGACCTCACAGTCAACAATCTGATTCCAATTTTCCTGAGTGGAATCAATCTTCTGAGTTGTCGAGACCACACCCCAACCAGCACATAGCGCAAAATGCTAACTTAGATTAATGAATCAAATTGGCTACACCTGTTGTACTTTATAGAAAATCGACTTCAATACTTTTAGTGCATTTCTTGACTCATTTAACGCAGAATCTATTGATTATTAGAGAACACTATGATTCATTCAAACGCAAACATTGTGGCGCCTTGAGACTTAAGCGTCGACAGCTGGAATGCGTTCAAGCGCTTGCTCGACGGCAACTAGCTCCCGCTCTGTGTCGAGCCAGCTTTCATTGCCCCAAGGCAGGGTTTGCACTTGTTCGGCAAGCAATGTCTGAAGCAGCTCAACACGGTCGAGCAGTCGCTCTCGCAACTGGAGCGAACGCAGCCCTTGAGCGGAGGTCGCCAGCATTCGAATTTGCCCAGTAGACAGTGGGCATTTTGTCACACCCTCTTTAGGGTCGATGAACGGCGCGACGCAGCTCATTGCTTTCGTTATTGATTGAGTTGGTCCCCTGTCTGCTGATTGGGTTTCTGATTGGTCGGCGTTACACGAATTTGCCGGGTCAGTTGGCTGTGCCATTGGTCCGATTCGGCGTGCCCTTCAGCGTGATGGGTTTGCTGCTCAAGGGAGGATTGACTCCACGCATGGTGCTGGCGGGATTGATTGCCTCCAGCACGATCGGGCTGACCCTGACTNTGGCCTCCACCCTGCCGACGGCTCGGCAGTGGCTGATCATCCCTTGCCTGCGTTGTGGCAGTTGTATCGGCAATACCGCTTATTTCGGCGTTCCTGTCGCGCTGGCGTTGCTGCCGCCCAGTGCTTTACCAGTGAGCATTGGCTATGACCTCGGCGCCACGTTGCTCACGTGGAGTCTTGGCCCGCTGATCATGGCACCGGATCAGCCGGCTTCTCAACCGTGGAATGGTCGCAGCGTTCTGGCCAGCCTGCTGTCCAGTCCGGCCTTAAGGGGGTTAATCGGCGCGTTGCTCGTCACTCCCACCCCTTGGCGAGAGAGCATCACCGAAGCGCTATGGCTTCCTTCGCGCACTGTGATCCTTGTTGCCCTGGCCGTCCTGGGAATGCGACTTGGATCGCTGGTGCGTGAGGGCCATGGACTTGGTTCCGCCAGGATGGTTCTGCTGCCGGCGCTGATCAGCAAATTGCTGTTGTTCCCAGCTTTGATGCTGGTGTTGGCATCTTGTTTGCAACTGGAGCCTGTCATGGCGCAGGCATTAGCACTGCAAGCAGCGGCTCCGACAGCAATCTCGATTCTTCTGATCGCCGAAGCGGTTGACCGCGATCAGGCCTTAGCGGCAGGTTTAGTTCTGTGGAGCACGATAATTGCTGTGTTTAGCACACCTTTGTGGGGGCTATTTCTTCGTNGTCTGTATGTTTTGCCCGGCCAATAGTGCGCTTAATGCCAACCTTTTACATTAAAAAAGCGAATCTTCACTAAAGTAAATAAATTTTATTAAGAAGGCTTTGCTTGGCCGGGATCCCGCCTTGTGACAGCGCAACAAGTGTCGTTACACTGANTGCATAGANATGGAGGNNGTTATGGAACAGATGGATTTNGTTGGTTCGCTGGGTCTTGTGTTNCTGATCGCCGCATTGACGATTTTGGGCTATCGCATCAATCACGTCATTTGATTTTTCACTGGTTCTTAGGCTGGGCCATACGTGAGGCGGCAGGGATAATTTGTATCTGACGCTTCGATATTGCAGGTATTCCCATTCGCAATCGGTGCCACAGATTTTGCGAAAGCAATTCTTTGAGGAACGAAAAATCAACGTTTGAGGTGAGTTTTTGCGATGGATTTTGTGAGAGATGGCAAGCAATAGCATTTGCTTGCACAGTCAGTCTGTCAATGACTTGCGATGTTTTTTTGGGTCGCCTTGGATTGAAGGTAAAAACTTGATTTCAGTTCGGCTCAACTAGCCTGGCCCTACTGGGCTTACTGTTGTCCAGAAAGCATCGAAAGGTGAGATTGATCCGTGGCGTGGTCACTCGGCGACGGGTGGGCACGGAGTGCATCCATTGTTGTTGGCAGCCTGGGTGCATGATCAAAAGATCACCATCGCCAAGGGGAACCGATTCGCGTCGTGGTTGATCGNTTCGTTGACGCAGGCAGAAATCACGTGTGGCTCCGAGCGATAAAGATGCAATTGGCTCAGTTTGGTCGATTTCAGGTTCGTCATCGGCATGCCAACCCATACGATCGTCTCCATTGCGGTAGAGGTTGAGTAAGCAACCATTGAAGTCGGCGCCACATGTCTGGTTGACTCTTGCCAGCAAGGGCTCGAACCAATCAGGCCATCCCTGCCCGCAATGCATCGTTCCGCTGTAGCGGTAGCAAAGCTGTTCTGTTGCCAAAAAGACAGTTAGCCTGGGAACCAGATGACGACGCCCGTACACCTGTACTGTGGGTTGCTGCCAATTGAGGCGGGTCTGTAGCAGTGAGCTCCAATGCATCGCCTGCTCGACCTCCAGCCAACGGTGGAAAATCGTCCAACTCATCTCCTGCGGGATGAGTGATTCAGCACAATGCATTCACGCTGTGAGGGATAGAACGTGACATCAACTCTGGTCATCCTGGGCGCAAGTCTGATGGATGCAGGCAATATTGCGTCGCTAGGACCGCTAATCGGCAGCGATCCTTTCAGTGATTCGATCTATGACAAAGGTGACAACGTTCGTGCCTCCGATGGATTTGTTCTCGGTGAGCACATTGCCAAAGCATTGGGTGCTGATCTGAACGACAACCAGTTGTTCAACATTTTTTCGACCGAAGAGGCTCGTCCTGCAGATCTTCACAACTACGCCCATGGCGGTGCTCAGTCGGGTGAAGAGCCGAGTCAATCGATCCTTGGGATGACCCTGGGCATCGGCCTCTCAGCACAAGTCAGAGCGATGAAAAGGCGTGCGTCGTTCTATCGATCCCAGTCGGATGTTGATGTGCTTCTGTCGATCGGAGGAAACGACATCCTTGCTGCCCTTGATGATTTAGACCCATTCGCAACGGTACTGGCGACATCCTCAGAGAGAGATGACAAGCGTTTGGTGCGTTCGATCACACGTCCAATCACACGAAACATTCGTCGCAATGTCGATGCGATTACAGGTCTTGTTGATGAGATCTTGCTTCTCAGTGCCTTCCCGATGACCGAGATCCCTCGGGTTCAAAAACGCGCTGCCAAGGTGAAGGGTGTGGATGATGATGTTGCGCTGCAGTTATTTGACGCTATTAGCGACGACCTTCATCAGCGCTTGACTCGCGCATTTAGGAATCAGTCCANAATTGTCCTTCTCCAGACNCGGGAGCTTTGGGATGAGCTCAGCAAGCCCGGTTTTGTGGACGACATTCACCCCGATAGCCGCACCAGTCGTGAGCTGGCCAAACTGGCTCTTCNGATTGCCANCGATCAATTCGAGGGTTTCGGATTTGGATGATCCATGACGAGGGATGAAGCTCTGTCANGTCAACTTCATCATCAGCCATAAAGTCTGTTTATGGGAGCACGAATCACGCAAGCTGAATTCCTGAAGCGGGCTGAGCAGCGCTTTGGCGATCAATACGATTACAGCGAAATTCGATGGCGCAGTTACAAGAGCCCAGTCAAGCTTCGCTGTAAGCGGCATCCAGTCCAGGAGATTTGCATCACCCCTGAGAAACACCTGCAAACGCTCGGTGGATGTCGTCACTGTTTGCGCGAACGACGGGTGGCAGCATTGGAACGTGAACTAAATCGGCGTTCTGCTGAGAGGCCCTCGACCTCTGATCAGGAACATCGTTCTGTTGATCAAGACATTGTCATGCCCACAAGCAGCTGAGTGGATGATCTGAGTTCGGCTTAACCATCGCCAAGCAATTGTTCTGTGATCGCATTGTCGTCCTTAATCATCTTCAGTCTCACCGTTTTGGGGTGGTGGATTAGTGAACACTCTCGTCTTGGACGGCAACTTGGCACCACCATGGTGGTTCTNTTGCTTGGGTTCCTAGTCACGAACCTGAGCGGTTGGCAGCCGCCCAAAAATGCCAGTGGTTGGATCAGTGGCCCCCTGACCTCACTGGCGATTACCCAATTGCTTTTGGCCGTTGACTTACGTCGTTTGTGGCCTGATGCCAAGCGTTTGTTTATCCCTTTTCTTGCGGCTGTGATGTTCACGCTGCTTGGTGTCATTGTTTGGGGGGTTGGTTTACAGCCATTGCTAGGACCCAGCCGAGCTGTGTTGGGTGGGATTTTTACAGCCACATTCACAGGCGGGAGTTTGAATTTTGTGTCTGTGGCGCGAACGCTGAATCCACCAGATTCCCTCTTGTTGGTGGCGACAGCTGCTGATCATGTCGTGTTTGCCGCGTGGTTCGCCATCAGCCTCTTCATCGCACGGCGCTGGGTCGTGAATGAGGATCTCTCGTCTCAGCCCAGCACCACCAAGCTCAAAACGGCAGCGTTCAACCGTTTGTCGCTGATGGCATGGAGTTTGCTGTGGAGCGGCGCAGTTTTGATCTTTGCGGAGCTCCTCACCAATTTGATTCAGAGGGTCTGGAGCGGTTGTCCATCCATTCTTGTTCTCACCACGCTGGCACTCGTGNTAGCTCAGCTTCCTGCTTCCGCCACACGNCTTGGCTGCTACAGCCTGGGCTTGCTGCTCATCCAACCGTTTTTTACGGTGATTGGTCTGAGTACACCTTTGGCGGGACTTTTGGGTAGTGGCTGGCCGGTTCTGCTCTATGCAGCTCTGATCGTGATCGTTCAGGGGCTAGGCCTTTTGCTGATGCGGCGTTGGCGGAGCTGGCCTTTGGCGGAAACACTCATTGCTTCGCAAGCGGCGATCGGAGGGCCGAGTACCGCTTTGGCGTTGTCCACATCGATTGGCCGTCCATCGCTTGCGTTGCCGAGCGTTGGCGTCGGCCTGCTCGGTTATTTAATTGGCACCTATTTGGGTCTTCTTGCTGCAGCCATGCTTCATGCGCTTTAAAAGCAGATCAGTGGATCAATGCACCAAAGACACACGTTGATAGCAGAACCACAACCATTGTTGGAATAACAAGTTGCGATGAGATCGCCAAAGCGTTTGGGGTTGATCAGGGTCGAAATTCTCCGGTGGGGGCACATCACCCCGGGCCTTGTCTCGTTCCATTTCTGCCCGTAGACGACCGACGTTGTATTCCGGGTGGCCAAGATGCATCAGCTGCCGCTGGTCAGGCGTCTCGAAGATTGTGTACCCCACCTGTTCTCCATGGGCTAAGAGACGCAATCGTCCCTGCCGTTGTGCTGATTCCATCGATGCATCCTCGAGTCCAGCGTGGCGGCTCTGGGGACAGAAAAAACGGTCGTCTTGGGTTCCCATCAGCGGGTGCCCAGGGACAAGACTGCGCAAGGGATAGATGCCAAACAATTTGCGTTCGAACGGGACTTTGTCAACACCCGCCAAATAGGCCAACGCAAAGCCTGCCCAACACAGCCCGAGCGTGCTCGCGCAGTTCCGCCGGGCCTCCTCGATGAATTCCACCAGTTCGCTCCAGTAGGTCACCTNTTCGAACGGCAGATGCTCAACCGGAGCACCAGTGATGATCAGACCGTCGAGAGGACCTCGAGCCATCGCTTCCTCCCAGCTGATGTAGAGCTCGTTCAGATGCTCTTGGTCCCAACTGTTGTAGGCGTGTGAACAGAGCCGAATCCAAATGGGTTCAATCTGCAGGACAGACAAGCCGAGGGGATGCAACAAATTAAATTCGTATTGCTTACCCAGAGGCATGATATTCAAGATGCCAATGCGTAGAGGACGGATGTCCTGACGTTCGGCTTGTGCAGGTTCAATCCAAGAGATGCGGTTGCGTTCAACCGCCCCGATCTTGTGATAACTGCGAGGAAGAATCAGCGCCATAACGGCTCCATCGGCATTCAGTTCAGAACGGCGAGGGCCTGTTCAAAATCAGCTTTGATGTCATCGATGTGCTCAAGTCCTACAGAGACGCGCACCATTGTTGGCGTGACACCAGCAGAGGCCTGTTCCGCTTCACTGAGCTGTTGGTGTGTGGTTGAGGCGGGATGGATCACCAAAGTCTTGGCATCACCAACATTGGCGAGGTGACTGGCCAATTTGAGACTGTCAATAAAACGAACAGCATCGTCATAGCCACCGTTGAGTGAGAACATCAGCATGCAACCCATGCCACGGCCGGTGAGGTACTTCTTGGCGCGTTGGTGGTAGGGATCATCTGAGAGTCCCGGATAGCTCACATGGGCCACCTTGGTGTGTTGCTGGAGCCAAAGGGCAAGAGCCATGGCATTTTCCGTATGGCGTTCAACTCTCAAACTCAACGTCTCAAGACCCTGTAGCAATAGGAAGCTGTTGAACGGGCTTATGGCGGGACCCCAATCCCGCAGGCTTTCCACACGGGCACGAAGAGCAAAAGCGATGTTGCGGTGATCCGGCAACCCGAGCATTTTGCAGATCTCACTGCCAAAACCGAACGCATCCCAATGCACCAACCCGTGATACGCGGGGCTTGGTTGACTCATCAGAGGAAATTTGCCATTTCCCCAGTCGAACGTGCCAGCGTCGACAATTACGCCACCGAGGCTGGTGCCATGTCCACCAATCCATTTGGTGGCACTTTCCACGACGACGTCGGCACCATGCTCGATCGGTCGCATCAGGGCACCTGCGGCACCAAGGGTGTTGTCGACGATTAAGGGAATGCCACGCTGTTTGGCGAGGGCTGATAACCCTTCGAAATCTGGGATATTGAAGCGAGGGTTGCCCATCGCTTCGACATAGATGCCTTTGGTGTTGTCGTCGATCTGTGCATCGAAGCTCTCAACCGCATCGCCGTCAGCGAAACGCACGTCGATCCCAAGACGTGGAAATTGAACTTTGAATTGGTTGTACGTCCCTCCATAGAGGAACGACGTCGAAACAAAGTTGTCACCAGCCTGCATGCAGTTGGTGATGGCCAAGAATTGGGCAGATTGACCGGATGCTGTCGCCAAAGCAGCCACACCTCCCTCAAGAGCTGCCACCCGCTTTTCGAACACGTCCGTGGTCGGATTCATTAGTCGGGTGTAAATGTTCCCGAATTCCTTGAGACCAAACAAGTTGGCGCCATGTTCGGCGTCATTAAAAACGTAGGAGCTGGTCTGATAAATCGGCACAGCCCTGGCATTGGTGGCTGGATCCGGTGACTGACCGGCATGCAGCTGAAGAGTTTCGTAACGCAGGGACATCAGGCCTTGTTATGGCTGCTCTAGTTCCGTTCTAGTCGTCGGACGATTGGCTGTCGGATGGTTGGCTGTCGGACGATTGGCTCTCGGATGGTTGAACGTTGGTCAGTTCGGACTTGTCGGTGTCAGCAAGAGAGGGGAAGGAGCTTCGGATCAGTCCATGAATCTCGCGGTGCGCTTCATCGCGGAAACCTGGTGCAGCCTCAGCGCTAAGCAATGGATAAGTGCGATCAGTGCCATCACCATCGCGCAGATGGCGCCAGCGGCTCGATTCCTTTGCTTTCAGATCGATCAATGCTGCTTGAAAGTCGTAACTTTGAGTGGAACCAAGCGCTGCCGCCTGGGCCGCCAGAAGTTCACGCAAAGGTCCCAGAGCTTTGGCCTTGATCGTGTCAGGAAGCCCGAGAACCGGCTCGTAGTGATCGATGATCCTCAGCTCGACTTCCAGCATGATCGGCCAAGCACCTTGTTCGTTCTCAGCTAGATCCATGCCCGCTTCCGCAGCTTTCATGGCATCGAGATGAAAGCGAAGCCACCTGTAGTAGCTCTTTTCATTCGTGGACTTTTTCGCGGCAGCGCGTCCGCTGAGAATGGCAGGGAGTGCATGTTCTGCCTTGCGGAGGAAGAGACGATCCTCTCGCTCCAAATTCATCGCTCCCCAGCGTTGACGGTATTCGAAGAGCTCGACGTAGCGGTTGACTTCTGGTTCAGACCAGCCAAGGGTCTTGAGCTCATCACCGCGATGGGAGGTTTCCTTGGGCACGCGCTGCAGTCGTCACGGTTTTCGGAAGCGTAGTGGGGGACAGTTCAATTGGCTTATGACGGAGCGACGCTGGCAGGATGACGGCGGAGGTAGTCCTGCACAGAGATACGACGGGTCTCGTGATATCCAACAGGCAGCCAAAGGTCACCCACATCGGCATTGAAATGGATTTCCCAGTGGTAAAGGCCTCGAAATGCCATGGGGTCCTCTTTCATTAAAGAGGCGTACAGCAAAACGGCACGACCGTAATAATCGCTGTTGTTGTATCCCCAGAGCCCCTGACGAATGTCTTTGAGACCGCCACGACGCACTAAATAACGAGCAGCGGCTTGAATGGCATCGTGGGGGTCTCGGATATTGCCCTTGCCAATCCCCGGTTCATTCCAAGTTGTTGGAAGGAATTGCATCGGCCCATGCGCATTGGCCACGGAGATTCCATCAATACGCCCCATTCCGGTTTCCACGAGGTTCACCGCCGCCAACACTTCCCATTCGATTCCTGTCGCGGCTTCTGCTTTGCGGTAGTGGGCAAGCAGCTGATCTGCCGGTTCGGGTTGAATGATTCTCCATGCCGGAAGCATGCTGGGGCCGCGCCCTCGACTCATGCGTAGAAACTCACGCCTGGCAGCGAGATGGCGCTCTGCCACGCTGCGCCATCGAGGTTCTAAGTGGGTCAAGACCTGTTGTGAGCGCGCTTTGTCAGCTGAGAGCACGCGGTAGATGACCTGTTGCTGATGACCCAGATCCGGAAGGGATTGATCCGCAGTGATTGGATCGCGAAGGGCTGTCTCGACAGCCATGAGCAGAGTTGCTGCCTCCTTCGGGTCGGAAGGAACACTGGGATAACGACGGCCCGATGCACTAATTGGTTGCTCGGGTTGGATTGGAAGCGATATGGCTGCAGGCTGCGGTGCCGTGATCGGTTTAGCGGGTGCAGCGATGACTTGTGGAATCGAGGCGGAGGGACGTTTGAGGCCTTGAAGCGCCGAAAACGACAGGCCCACACCTGCGATGAACAGAGGAATCACCAGGATGGGCCGCATGGGAGGGATTGCAGCGAACAAGGCCCTGACCTTAAGGGGCCTCAAGGCTGCAAAAAAGTAGACCGATCGTGAAAATCAGCTTGTTCAGCAGGGTGAGAAAGGGCCCAGTGACTCAGGCCGGCGGGGCCATGGTCCAAGACAGCGGTGAGCGCCAACTCGGGACANAGGCNTACNGGCCACCAAGGTTTGAGCTGAAGACGGGCATCAAGACGCAGCTGACGGTGCCAACGGCGTAACCGAATCTCCGGAGCGCTGCCGATCTTGGTCTCATCTCTCTGACCCTGCCGATAATCATCAAAGTGGTAAATCGCCCAATCGCCATTGGTTGCAAGGTTGATCTCCCAATACGACCTCTCTCCGGGAACAGCTAAAAACGCTTCAAAACAGGTTGTCGTCCAGAGGCCATCCTGTCGTTTTCCATCGGCTTGCAAGCCGTCGATCAAACCATGGGGTAAGACGAGTTCTGGCATGCCAGGGGTCGTCGTGACAAGAATGCCGTAACTGAGCTCAAGAGAGCCATTGCTACTCCAGATCAGTTCAGCGCTGAGCTTCAGGTCGCTCCGGCTTTGAGGTTCAAAGGGCACGAGGCGGGAGACCTGGCGCAGCATCACCGCAGGACGAGCCATCTCAGCAGGTTTTGATCGAAGGGGTTGCCAAGGTGGTGATCAACGAACGGATTGCAGGCATTTGAGCCTCGATACTTTCGGTGAGTCGAAATTGAACAACGGCACGATGTAGATTGTGTCCAGGCCTATCACAGCGGAAGTAGACATTTCCTTCCAGGTGATCAGTAAGAAAACGAAGGCCTAGCTCTAATGGGATCAAACGGATGCAATCCGGTAGATAATGCAAATCCCAATCACTGAGAAATTTGCTTGCTACAGATAAGTAGCCCCCAAGAATCGCTTCACAGAGATTGATATCAAAGCACACGTCATCAAGATCGNTTGCTTCTTCTCCGACTGGGTTGCAGCAAGAACGCAGACAGTCTCCGATGTCGTAATGAATTAGCCCTGGCTTAACCGTGTCCAAATCAATCAGACCAATCGCTTGACCGCTGATCTCATCGATCATCACGTTATTGATTTTAGGATCTCCATGGATGGGTCGATGCTGCAGTTCTCCTCGAGCGAGGGCTGATTCGAGCACATCAATCCCCTGACGACGCGATTCGATGAATGCGCAAGCAAGACGTAACGTCTGATCATTGAAATTGAGAGTCTTTTGTGAGAGAATATTGTCGTAATGCTTCAAATAGACTGGAGTAACGTGGAAGTTCTCAAGGGTATCTGCAAGTTTATCTGCCGGCAAATCACTAATTAAAGTGTGAAACATACCGAGGCCATATCCCACTTCGCGTGCATGACTTGTGTCGCGAATCACATCGGTCGTTGTCGCTGCTCCGATGTAAGAAATCGATCTCCAGAATTGTCCTTCATGTTCCACCCAATGGCATTGTTCGCGGCAAGGGACCACGCGNGGGATTTCCCATCGCCGACCCTGCAGTTCAGGCGGNGGTGATGCCAGACGCCGCTGCACATGTTCGCCAAGGGCCATCAGATTGCCCATAACCAGATCTGGTCTTTCGAACACAGCGGTGTTAAGGCGTTGCATCACAAAGGCGCCATCCTTGCCGCCTTTGTGATGCCCCTTATGAGTGACTAGAAACGTGTCATTGACATTGCCAGAGCCAAGAGAACGGATCGCCGTGATCTGTTCACGAGGATGAAAGCGATCNGCGATAGCTTCCAAGGCCTCGGTCATGAGCTGTCGCAANGGTCTCACTACACGACCATCGCGTTGATCTGGTTGAGAAGAAAGGGTTGGTGTGCAGAAAATCAGGCGACTCGAGTTGTGCTGCAACCCTTATCAACGCTTTGCGGGTTGATCTCAAGCGATTGTTAGAGCCCAAGAGAATACAAAATTGCATTCAAATGTGGCTGACGTGATGTTGCAAATCCTCGGCCATGAGCTTTCCTTCTCGAGCTTTTCATGATCTGGACGCATTGCTCCGATCAGTTTTTTTTAAATNGCAATTAATCCCATTGATTCGAGGACATCCATGATTAATATACAATTTTAGTTTGTGTAAATTGAGCCAAAGAGCTTCCATACTCCATTCTAAGAACCTTAGATAGGCCCCTCATTCAGAAGACGCTTCGTGGTAAGCCGTTTCAATCACATCCATCAGCTGTAAGTAAGCAGGAATACCAGCAGAATCGGCTTCGTCCAAGCTGACATCACTTCGCATCGCACGACGGGCATTATCAGCAATGACAGCATTGACCACAAGGTCTAATGCATCTGATACTTCTAGGTTTTGCAANGCTTCGGCATAACGCCTGCTGTGGGTCGGACGTACCGATTCTTGACAATAACTGGATAATTCACGACTTTCTGTCATAACCAGATACGCAGTCTCTTTGACAGCAGGTCGGCCATAAATTGCCATGTAAAGCAGGTTCACCATCGAGCAATCGTGCACAGGGATTGCATAGCGCCGAGCGATTTGTGGCCAATAGCGAAGAGATTTGAGACCCTCCAGTGCACCCTTACGCAAGCCGGATGATTCACACCAAGTTTCGAGTTCTTCCATGGAATGTGGACATCTGCCCTGCTCTCTCATATGTTTTGCCAGTGCCTGGCCAGCTTGGAAATTACGAGTGGGTTTGCCAGAAACTGGCAACATCATGCTTCCACGGACATCAGCAACCATTGCCGTCAGTTGCGTGAAGGTGTGATCCCGAACTTTTTCAAAGTCGCCGTCACGAACAAGCGTGGCTTCAATGCGGGGTACGGCGTAGCCCAATTCTGTCAGAGGTATTGGTTGCCGGTGGTAAAGCTTTTGGCGATCTGGACGAGCCATCGAGACAGTCGCAGCTTGATCAAGACATTGATCCAATAACAATGTCAACAGCGTGGGTAATACACCAGGATTATCTTGATGATAATTGTAGCCAAATCCTGCAAAAACTGAGGCCATATTCTTTGCGGCCTTGATATATTGCCCTTCAACATTGTGAACCCCGGCGGAAACTTGGATGTTGGGTGAAAGTCGATCGAGCAGTTGAGCGCCGAGCATCGCCGTCAAGGCGTTCGGNTGGCAGAAATTTGCCGTAAAACTATCGAAGGGATTACGAAGTGCACCATGACGGTGGAAACCAGAGAAAAAAGCCAAATTGGGTTGTTTTTCGCATAACACATAGGCGTTATTGCTAATTGGATCATGGTTAAAGGATCCAGCCAGACAGGCCAGAACGACTTGTTCTCGACCCAATTCTTCCCGAATCCGACACGCTTCCAGTAAATCTTCTTCCACGTGGTTGCTATTGGAACTCAGCACCAGGAGTTCACAGGACTGGATCAGGTCGCTGAGCGTGTTAGGGACCTGCTTCCCGTTGATCCGATGCGTTCCCATGCTGATCACCGTCTCAACATGACCGGCGTCCATGGTTGCGACGGTTTCGTGATCAAATGCGCCCAGCAGCTCTCGACCTGGGCGTGCGGCAAGCATCAGGCGTCCCGCTTCATTTTGCATAGCGCAGTTATACGCCAGGGAAGCGGGATAAAGTCCAACGCTATAGAACCCAACCTTCGCGGATTCCACCTCGAGCACCCGCTGTCGGATCGAGACGGCATCGAGACTGCGATCGAAGAAAGAATTACGCATGCAGCAATCCTAAAAGGGTGGCCTGGTGTGACCGTTGAAGTTCCCGTTTGAACCGTTGTTCATCCCATACATATTGGTACGTTCGTTTGATCTTCTGGTGTTAGCAACGCAAACCATGGGAGTGATTGATGCGTTGCTAAGGATGCCAGCCATGAATGATACAAAAAGGATGTCAACCGTCGTTCTTGCTGGTAATGAGCACCATCAATGAACAACGAGTCTTATAAGTGTTGGCCGAAATCATTCAAACGATGAAACAACCTAGCTTGATCTCGAGAATTGAAAAGCAAAATAATGATTGAGTCAGCAATCTTCAGCAAAACGACCTTGAAAATCAACAAGTAAGTCGTGGAATTGATCTAGGCAGGTGACGATAATCTTCTTGCAAGGTTATTCCGACTATCAATCGGATGAGAAACTTCATCACCTCATGATCAATAGACCGGCACAGATTTTTGGCTTCTGGTTAGTTCGGCCATTTCTGCGGCTTCATGTGCTGTAATGCGACGACCTACCGGGCATTCTTGTTCGGCTGGAACTCCATAAACCAATCGTTCTGGTGTGATGCAGCTTGCTGTTGCTGCAAAGGCAACATATTCAATGGTGAAGCCGGCCAAGACAACGAGCGCTGAGGGAGCAATCACTGAGAAAAACTTTGTCATCATTGAGGTGTATCTTTCGATCGGTACATTGCAGCCACTCTCTTTCATATTCAATGATTTCACTCACGCGCGCTTGTGATCTCGCTCACAGAGATCTGGTTGAAGTCNTCGGCTAGGGCCTGATCGATGCTTGCTTAGGCACGCTTCCGTTCAATATTGTCTTTAACAAGCTCTGCAATGTCTTGCTTATACGATCATTTTATGCTTGGGCCAGACAGCTCTTAAAACACTCAATTGAGCGATTGAAGTAATTGGATTACTCTTTCATATTGCCCCTATAAGGGCTGTCTTTTGACACTAGCTTTTTATCACAATGACCCAGTTAATAGCAGGCCTTCTTGTGGCTATTTTTTCTTCGTGTCACNCTGGCGANTCGTTTGATCCCTGCTCATACCAATTCCATTCCATAGTTGAGGATGTTCATTGCGATTTCAAAAGTCAAAANGGANCCAATTAGATTATTTTGATTAGGTCTGGCTGATTTTTGAACGGTTAGCAGTTTTTTGTTGTTGCATGCATGCATCTGCTTTTGACCATGAACCGTTTTTCTTTTGACACATCACAGGCTTGACCTCAGATGATGGGTGCATGCCTCCGGGCATCTTGTCATTTTCTCAGCGTCGTTCCGATGCCGTTGTCCCGTTCCGAGTTGCTCTACGCCTATCGATGGCCAGCTGCGCTTGTTTTGGCAAGCCTTGTCTTGGGTGGCGTTGCGTTGAAGCTCTTAAGCCAGCCGATTCCCATCCGCATCCAGGGTGGGTTGGATGTTGATCGTCTTGTGATGCCAGCAAGCATCACCATTCGTGCCGATCGTCCATTGCCCGTGGATGGAATTGTTGCAGTTAGGGATGATGTGCAGATCACGGCTGAGGCTCCACTGCCGATTCGTGGCCCGCTCTCCGTCCGTGAGATTCAAGCACCAGTCAAAGTGACGGGTGCTGTGAAGGCCGATGCCATGGTCCAGGCGATTCAATCTCCTGTGGATCTGGTCACAAGTGCACCTCTCTCCGTAAAGGTTGAAGAGAGCGTCAACGTTGACGGCAAGGTTTCGATTCGAGGCAAGGTAGATATAGAAGGAAAAGTGGGTGCCAATGTCAAACCACAGTTGTTGCCGTTGCCTTGATATGCCTCAATGTCCTCGATGTCCAACGCAAGCCCTTCGTCATAAGGTCTAGATGTTTAGGGAGTCGTCCTTGTTTCAATTATATTGAAAATANCTTTATGGTATCAGCAGATTACCTTGATCGCNTTATTGCGATTGGATTCTGATGGTTTTTCTTGTTCCTTAGCCAAGCTTTCGAATAGTCCCAATCAGAAGATCAAACTCCCAGGCTTTGATTGAACATTAGATNAAACCATTGCAGAGNCTGATTCGCTAGAGAGGAAGCTGATCACTGAGGGAACGCCTTCAATTGACTTGCGATTTAACCTGTNTTNGCATATGTTATGGATCAAAAGAAAATGATATGTTTATCTTCGAAGAGCACAACACATCAATACGTCCCTCAACTCTTTTCTGAACCAGGCAACCGCGTAGCGAACGAACATTTAAAAATTTAAGGGTCCTGCTCTTGTGCTCACCCCTATTGCAAGCAGGCGTTTGTTGGAATGATCCTTGTTCTGATTGAGCTTTTCGAACTGGATTGAGGTTCAAGATCTTGGACCCGCCGCGAGATCGTGGAAAGATAGCGGCTTGATCTTGCGTCTTCTATGCAACGCCTCACCGCAGATCAGCTGCTGCAAGAGCTCATCACGATCGATGACCTCCTGCTTGTTCAGGATCTCGATGGCGTCTGCATGCAGTTGGTGAAAGACCCGCTGACTCGGCGGATGAATCCGGCCTATGTCGAGGCGGCTGCCCAGCTCGAGGGCTCTTTTGTGGTGCTCACGAATGGTGAGCATGAGGGACGACGCGGCGTCAATCGCTTGGTGGAGAAAGCACTAGGTGATCCAGGCTTAGCCGCGACGCGGGGGTGGTATTTGCCGGGTCTGGCTGCAGGGGGCGTGCAGTTGCAGGATCGTTTTGGTGAGCTCAGTCACCCTGGCGTTAATTCTGCTGAGATGGATTTTCTCGCCGCAGCACCAGCTCGGATGGAAGCGNTGCTGATGGAGCGGCTTCCGGATCGAATGCCAGACCTGGACATGGCCTGTTTGAAAGAGCAAGCGCAACTGGCCGTGCTGGATACCCAGGTTTCACCCACCATCAATCTCAATGGGTTGTTTGCCTTGATCCCAGATGACGTGGATCGACAGAGGCAATTACAAGAGATGTTGCAAGACCTCATGGAGCAATTGCTGCGGGACGCTGTTGCCGCAGGTTTGCAGAATTCGTTTTTCCTTCATATCGCCCCAAATCTAGGACGAGATGCCAGCGGTAGGGAAAGAATCAAGCCTGCAGTTCCCGGTGATGTTGGTAGTACTGATATTCAATTCATGTTGACAGGTTCTCTCAAAGAAGCTGGTTTGCTGGTTTTACTGAATCAGTACATCGCTCGTCGCACCGGTTCAGCCCCGCTGGGACAAGATTTCAATGTTCGACATGCACCCCACAATCACAAGGCTTTGTTGGAACTCGTTCGAACCCAGATTCCGGTGGATCAGATGCCCTGTCTTGTGGGCGTCGGCGATACGGTGACGTCGACGGCTATGCAGGATGGTTCTGGCTGGTTGCGGGGTGGTAGCGATCGTGGTTTTCTTACCCTGATTCAGGATCTTGGAGAATGGAGTGGACAACCCAATCGAGTTGTTTTAGTGGATAGCAGCCATGGCGAGGTCGATCGGCCAAGTCTTGCCAATGATCGGCTTGATGGCATTACAGATCCAGAGGATCCACTCCACTTGGATGTTCTGATCAAGGAAGGACCAGAACTTTATATCGAATGGTTTCGTCAACTTGCAGCGCAAAGACATTAATCTAGGATCGCCAGCTTCATTCAAGCTAGTCCAATTCCAAGCCCATGGACACGAAAGAATCACGTTCAGAGAAGGTGTTTATCTTCGGATCAAAGAATAGCGCGATCACTGCACTTCTCTACACTTATGACCTAGAATAATTAATATTTTATGCCACCTAACTTGCTTTTAACACTTCATAGAGATCCTTGCCAGAAAACAGACTCTTGCCCAAATTTTCACTGAGTTGAAGTCAGCACAAGTGGTCCATATATGTGCACTTTTTAATTTCATTGCGCTTGTATTTTACATCTTATTTACTTGATTTGATCACATTGATCATGAACGTAGCCGGGCCTTCTCATTGAGGAGAGGTTTCGCGAGAAGGATTATGTATAACGTCTTGCTGATGAAGCAAGCTCTTGCCTTGTAGACGATCCGATGTGGTGTCTTTGATTGGCTGCTTATCGCTCCATTCGCGAGAGGGTGTAATCCGAAGCAAAAAGGGCATTTGCGTGATCGAGGGTTTCCCACCACTCACCCAGACAGCCTGTTCTTCGCTCCAATGTCGTTCTCCCGGGATAATAAGACGAGATTTGGATGCATGATCAGGCAGATATGCTGCTAAAAATCCTTTCTTCTCAACAAATTGCTTAAGATCTGGGAAATAAACGCCATCCGCTGTTTCCACCAATTCCAATTTGCCGTCAGCTCTTAATCCATAGACAATTCTTACATCGGCCATCTGCATCTCGCCGTACACACCTTCATATGAGTTCGGCGGGGTATGGATGGTGTTTGTGAACGCATGCAGGCCACCAATGAATACTTTTAGCTTTGCTTGCAGAGCAGGATTTAAGGCTCCGTAACCGAATTCCAAAGAACCTTCTTTGGTAATTCCCATCCAGGCGCGTTCGTTCGCTGCGGCTAAATTTCCTGCGCGCCAAAGGCCATTGCCGAGCAAGAGATCCCCGTGGAGAATCATGCCAAGGTCACCGTTGCCTCGGCCGCGAGCAAAGGTTGGTCCTGAGGTGAAAAGCAATGCATCTGTGTCTTTATTGGCTTCCATCTCCCGGTTCCATCCACCGAAAAATTCAATCGAAACCCAGCGTGGATCGACCACGGCACTGTGATAACCGATATTGGCAACACTGCCGTCAGGACGAATCAGCTCCATCGTCTGATCCGGCAGAAAGCGAACCAGGTCTTGCCTCGCCGGCGGTGGTGGTGGTGGCTCGGGCGGCTTGGACGGAGGTTGTGAAATGGTCGATGGCATTCCTGGGCCAAGGTTTGGCTGAGAGTGCAGCCACCAGGCGGTGAACGCTCCAAGAAACCCTGAGACGAAGCAAAGCGCTATCTTTCGCAGGGGATGCACAGGAAAGGGGATTGCCTCGCTTGAGTGTTGTCATTCTGGTCGATTAATGCCTTAAATGCAATATCAAGCTCGACTGATTGAATCGTCTCGTCAAATCCCTGTTGAATGTGCTGACGAGGCTCGCAAGGTGATGAATTTTGCCCTGACTGGTGAAATCAATCCTCAAAGTCTCTGGGATGCCCTGAGATCTGACACGATGATCTTATGATTTACCATATATCCACAAAGCTGAACATGAGACCAGCGAAAGCAACCAAGACTCTTACTATGCTTAAGCTGCCTTCTCGGAATAATGAGCCAGTTTAAATCTATTGCCTGAAAAATATTTAGGCGTCCCACTACTCTTAATATGACGCCTACAAACGCCAGCCCTTGCTCTTTGAATTGCTACCATTAGGGGACCTAAAATGGCAATGTGCAGTTGGCCATAAATTTGATCTAAAATAATCAAGATTGATTTGCATCTGTTGCTGCCTTCTCGTGTCTGCACGATCCTTCTTATTTCCCTCTCTCTATCGGGCACGTCTCCGAACACTCCAAGTGAATTTGGGATATCGCTGTAACCAAAGCTGCAGTCATTGTCATGTGAATGCCGGGCCAGGACGCACGGAAATGATGGATGACAATTTACTCGACCTCATTCCACTTGTGCTGCGTCGACAGCAGATGACTTGTTTGGATCTCACCGGGGGCGCGCCAGAGCTTCATTTGGGATTTCGAAGCCTTGTGCACCAGGTTTCAGAACTCGGCATCGAGATCATCGACCGTTGCAATCTCACCATTCTGTCTGAACCTGGCCAGGAGGATTTGGCTGATTTTCTTGCAAAACATAGGGTGACCGTCATTGCATCTATGCCTTGCTACAGCGCTGAGAATGTGGATCGTCAACGGGGCGATGGTGTCTTTGAACGAAGTCTGAATGGATTAAAGAAGCTCAATTCTCTTGGCTATGGATCGATGGATCAGACGTTGCCATTGCATCTTGTCTACAACCCAAATCAACCTGTCTTGCCACCACCACAGGCTGTTTTAGAGGCTGACTACAAACGGGAATTGGGCCGTCTTGGCATTCGCTTCAATCGCTTGCTCACACTGGCGAATATGCCGATTCAACGGTTTGCCAAAGAGTTAGAACGAAAAGGGAGCCTGAGTCGTTATCAGCAACTTCTCGAACAATCTCACAATCCAGAAAATCTTCCAGGTGTCATGTGTCGTGAATTGATCAGCGTGGATTGGCAGGGGAATCTTTTCGATTGTGACTTCAATCAGCAACTTGGATTATCGATCAATGGTTCCATTCGTCATCTCAAAGATTTGGCTGATCCTGAACAGGATTTAAACGGAATGTCCATTCGCACTGATCAACACTGTTTTGGCTGTACGGCAGGATCTGGCTCGAGTTGCGGTGGCGCATTGCAGCCTTAAGTCGTGTCTTTTCTCAGCGCTCTAACCGCTCCAAACGAACTGTCATCGGAGCAAGCAGAAAAACGTTTTTGCCCACTCGTTGCTGATGACCATCGAGCGCATGAACTCCACCGCAGACAAAATCAGTGGTGCGTTGTGCTAATTCAGGACTCATACAACTGAGGTTGAGCAACACCGTGTGATGGTCACGAACAGCCATCACGGCTTCGAGTCCCTCCTCGAAGCAATGTGCAGTGAGCACAATAATGTTGTGCCATCCGTCTGGACCAGCGGGATTCGTCAGGCCATGATTCATGTGATCACCGTCGTGTCATCGGAATGAACAGCCTCGTTTTGTTGATGGTGACCTTGATGAGCCTTGTTTCGGCTTGTTCCGGAGCTGAAGACAAGGCATCGAAGCCCAAGCAGGCCATGTTCAGCACGAAAGCTGAAGCTGAAGCGGCTGCTCCNAGCTTCGGTTGTAAGGGAGCCCACAAGATGGGTGACCAATGGATGGTTTGCGCGAAACATGCAGACGCGGATCACAAGACGCACAACTGAATGATGAGCGATTCAGGAGGGCATTGCGGTAGTAAACCAAAACGAGTGGCGATTGGGATCGCTCCGCTGGGAACCATTTCCATCGGCATCGTGCCGATGGGTGTGATTTGCATCGGTGTTGTGCCGATGGGTGTGATTTCCATCGGTGTTGTTGCAATGGGCGTGATCAGTGGCTCCATTGTTGGAATGGGGCTTTTGGCGGTTGGTGTCAACACCATGGGTGTGGTCACGGCAGGGCCGATGAGCATGGGGCTGATTCAGCTCGCTGGCACGAATCCTCGCTCGCTGGCTTATCCGACCCAAGCCGAGGCTTTGGAACAGGCGAGAAAAATTGGTTGCAATGGCGTCCATCGCATGGGCAATTATTGGATGCCGTGTGAGGAACATCAACCCTGAATTAAATTTGAATGAGAATTTATAGCTTGATATTTCTCTATCCATCCGCAATCGCTCAATCCAAAGTTTGTTTAGAACGTATTACCCCAACTAGACCATTGCCTTGCTTTGGCAGTCTGGGCATATAGCCCGAACATTCAGGGTCGACTCAATTAATTTAAATCCGAAGCCTTTTGCAGCTTCAGCACCGGCCAACAAGACAGGCTCGCTTTCGAATTCCTCTGTGCGACCGCAACGTATGCAAACAACATGATGATGGTCCCGGTGCTCTGCGCCTGAGAGTTCAAAACGGCGCCCTCCCTCACTGAGTTCTAATTCTTGTAAAAATCCCATGTTGGCTAACAGCCGCAGGGTGCGATAAACGGTGGCTAAGGAGACTTTCATCTCCAGCTGTGCCAATTGCTGGTGGACATCCTCGGCACTGAGGTGATTGCCAGTTCCAAGTCGTTCGAACAGTTCGAGGACTCGTTTTCGCTGTGGAGTCAGCCGCCGCCCATCCTGATGCAACCCTTGCAGCAGCATCCCGTTGTCTGTGACGGTTGGTGGAGGCAGCGACAAACTGACCTGTTCATCTGTTCTCAACAGTAACCACAAATGAGAGTCACGACAGCCTGAGAGTTACGACAGGCAGTATCGACACACGCCGATACCATCTCAGTCAGAGGNTTCTTGTCCTGTGGATCTCAATATTCACCCTCGTGAAGAGAACCTCCGTCTGTATGAGATCGAAGCGCTATTGGAGGGATCCAGCATCATTGCCTGCATGGGAGATCGGCTCACCTTGGCCAGCTTTGGAATGGCTGTACCAATTTGGCCGAGGCTGCTGGCCGCTGTCACGACGGCAAAGGAAGCGCTGGCTTGGGTTGAAAAGCAGCCACCTGATCTACTCATTGCGACTGAGGATCTTGAGCAGGGTTATGGAATTGCGTTAGTTCGGGATGTGGAGCGCATTCATCCACCGACACGCACTCTGATTTTTTTGAGGAGGGAGACCCCTGCTGTCGTCAATGAAGCACTCGAGGCGGGAGCTGATGGAGTGATGTTTATCTCCTCGATTGGTCAATCACATGGTGATTTCTTCAAGGCTCTAAAGAGCACTCGTGACGGCAGCGTTTACTACCCGGATTCGATTCGGAAAATAGCTCGCGAGAGCTCTCCGCAGAATCAAAAGGCTTTCCAGTTATTGCAGGCCCTCTCCGAACGGGAATTAGAGGTCTTGAAAGCTCTCACGGCAGGCCAAACGAATCGAGAGATTGCTGAAACCCTATTCATCTCTGCAGAGACTGTCAAAAGTCACGTCAGTGCCATCATCGGCAAACTGGCTGTTCGGGATCGGACACAAGCAGTGATTTTAGCGATCCGTCATGGAGGTCATTTGATCCCAACTTTTGATTAACATCGCTTTCGCAGGATTGATGATAGCTTCTAATGAGCAGAGCCTTCTTCTTCAATGATCGAAACTCATGTGCTCACTTTTACGATTACTAAGCCTTTCGCTGAGTGGGCTGAGGCCTACGACGGATCAGCAGAGCAACAGGTCGCCGCGGGGATCACATCTATTTTTCGGGGTGTGAGTCAAGATGATCCCAGCAAGGTTTGTGCGGTGATGCAAGCAGAACCAGGGGTAATGGAACAATTTATTGCCGACAACACAGAAGTGATTGTTGCATCAGGGCATGTGCTTGAAAGTACAGTGAGCCAAGTATTTCTTTCAAGTGCAAGTGATTGATCATGGGCTGGTTGATCTCTCAAGCTTGGACGAGCCACGTCCCAGTTGGAGGCTATCGTCACTTCCAGGTGATTGCGCAAGGAGGACGTGGTCAAACACGTTGGGTTGAATTGAGCGCTATTCTTGATCATGCGTATCGAGAAAAATTGAGCTGGAAAGAGTTAAAGGATCGCCGTTATTGGAGCTCTGGTTGGCAACAGATTCCAACCGAAGAAGAGGACATGTCTTCATCGCCTTGACACGATTATTAGGGCTATTTCGCCGTGAGAAGATGAGTTGATGCAGATTCAAACTTGCATTTATATTGACCGGCATATCAATTTAGAGTTGACCTCTTGTTTACAACAAAACTAGTCTTCTAATGAGATTTCATGGTCAGTCAATTGCGACGGCAATATCACAGCCGCCACAACAACCAACTGCTCAACAGCTGCAGAGCCGCCAACAGTGGCGCGCCACCAAACCAATCCAGGCGCCAGAGGGGTACCAAGGCAATCCAGCGAGGCCACCGGCTAACGGCGCCAGCAGCAAAGATCGTCCAGCAATTGTTAGCCAACTCTTAAGCAGACGACCACCGAGCCTTAGCCCAACAGGCAGGTGATGCCTCATACATTCCCGCGTGTCGTCCGATGCCTCGAGTCATGGTCGCCAGCCCTCATCCTCAGCGTGACGCCAATCCGGATAATTTAAAACTGCGTCAGTTATTGGAAAGCAGTTTCCAAAACCACAACCTGGCCTCCATGGGCGCCGGAACTCCGGTGCCTCTACTGAATGGTCATGTGTGGCTGGTGGTCCGCGGTATAACCAAGCTCGTGACCTCGTCCATGAGCGGAGATGAGGCCTTGCTCGGATTGGTGGGACCAGGCGAGCCCTTCGGTGAACCCCTCAGCGAGGTGGATCCCTATGAGGCCATCACCCTCAGCGACTGTGACCTGCTGTGCCTGCGCTGGGATGAGCTGATCAGCAACCCCAGCCTCACGAGCGGCATGCTCCTAGCGACCGCGCGGCGTTACCGCCAAGCCGAATTACTCCTGGCTCTGATGGGACAGCGGCGCGTGGAAGAGCGCCTGCGCAGCTTTCTTNAGCTGATGGCCCGCGATTACGGCCAGCCTTGCGAGCAAGGGGTACGCATCAGCGTGCGGCTCACCCACCAAGAGCTCGCCAGCCTGTTGGGCACAACGCGCGTCACCGTCACCCGTTATCTCGGACAACTGCGGGATCAGGGCTGGTTGGAGATTGCGCCGAGCCGGCATGTGGTCGTCAAATCCGTTCAGAAACGCTTAACCGCAGGCAGAGCAAGCCGGTAAGCCAGAGCAGGGTCGCCACACTGTTCCTTGATGTGCTGTGCCAAGAAAATGAGAGCTTGCGTTCAAGGATCAAGCGACTCTAATCTTTCATTTTTTCCTAGAATATTTGCCTAGAATAATATTATTCTACAATCGATATAAATTCCTGTCTTATTTCAAGGCTCAGTCCCATCCTTTGAACATCAGCATAATCTTTGCCATCCATTGACGATTAAACGGTCTTTATTTTGAATAAGATTGTGCTGACTTTGGGTTTGTGCAACGGCCTGAATATTTTTCCATTCTGCAGATCTGTCAAGGCTTGATATGAAGATTTTGCAGCTCAGTGACCCCCACGTGGTNGCGTCTCATTCCGGCTTGGTTCGGGGACGACCAGCCCTTGCTTTCTGGCAGCAAGCTTTGGAGCAAGTGAATGGTCTACAGCCTGATTATGTCTTGGTGACGGGGGATCTTTGCCAGGACGAAAGCTGGTCTGGTTACAGCCATCTTCGTGACGCGATGCTCAATCAGGTTCGTTGTCCGATTGGACTCTTAGCTGGTAACCACGATCATCCGCTCTTCATCAAGGCGGTGTTGGGTCGGTTCTGCAGCACAGCCCCAGCCGATCTTGTGGTGCAAGGTGTGCGCTTGTTGTTGTTGGATAGTCACCGAAGTGGGCGTGACGCGGGGTGGCTTGGCCAACCGCAATTGGACTGGCTCCAGCTGCGGTTGGCTGATGCTCATCGCAAAGCAGTCCCTTGCGTTGTGGCATTGCATCACCCTCCGATCGCCATTGGTCATTCGCTCCTGGATTCAATGCGTCTCAGCGACCAAGAGTCGTTGCGGCGGTTGCTCACTGCTCACGCCGCGTTGCGAGCCGTTCTGTTTGGTCACATCCATCAGCACTGGCAAGGCTTCTGGAGTGAACGACCCGATGTTCCCTTACTGGGCTGCCCATCCACGCTCAAAAGTTTTCAGAACGTACAACCTTGCCCTCTAAACCGTGCGGAGGATCCAGGTGGTCGCTTGCTGCAGCTCTGCCCTGACGGGGTCTTGCAGCATCAGGTCTTGCGCTGGTCCCCAGGCTGAGCTCAGTCCTGCGTGTTTTGGGAATCACGGAATGATTTGAGTTTGTCCATGTCTTTTTCTTGATCAATCGTGTAATCAGTCAGTACAAGAGCTTTTCCGATCGTCCCCAATGCGTATTCCATCTGATCAAGGCTTTTCCGTCCATTCGCATCCAGCCGAGCAGCTCTGATCACCACAGGGGTGAGTTCTGTCGCGATCGATTCAATGCTGTCGGCAAGCTGCTTTGCTTTGGCAAGNGCCTCCTGTGAATCCATTGGTCCTACTGCTTTGATCGTTCAAAGTCTGCCAGCGGGGTTTACGGCAGGGTGTAGTCAAGTTCAGGCCCACTAGGAATGATCCCACTGGGGTTCAGATGCAACTGGCTGCCAAAGTAATGACGTTTGATATGGTCGATATCAACAGTCTGTTTGATTCCATCTTGGCGGTAGAGGTCACGTGTGTGCCNCCACAAATTTGGATACTCAATAATGCGTCGACGACTGCATTTAAAGTGNGAGCAATAAACAACATCAAANCGTATCANTGTCACAAACAACCGAATATCTGACTCTGTNAATTGGTCACCAAACAGCCATCGTTGGTTGTCAAGACGTAATTCTAATTCGTCAAGCCCATTGAATAGCTTGTGCACGGCCTCATCGTANGCGGACTGTGTTTTCGCAAATCCACACCGATAAACTCCATTGTTCACAGCGTTGTAGATCATTTCATTGAGTACGTCGATCTTTTTCTGTAGATGGCTTGGATAAAGATCGATTGGATTTTGTGCCCATGGTAAAAAATCACGATTGAGCAGGCGCATGATGTCACTGGATTCGTTGCAGACGATGCGATTGGTCTGCTTGTCCCAAAGCACCGGAACCGTGACTCTTCCGGTGTAATCACGGCGCGTTTCTTTATAAATGTCTTGCAGAAGTGCACGTTGACCCAGTGGATCTGGCCAGGCCTGNCTAAANNGCCATCCATCTGAAGTCATCAGAGGATCAACGCTGCTGAATGAGAGGACAGGCGCCAAGCCCTTGAGTCCATGCACTGCCAAGGTTCGACAGGCCCATGGGCATGCAAAGGAGATGAACAGGTGATAACGCCCAGCTTCTGCCTGGAATGGATACTCCTTATCGTCATCCATCACACCACAACGAAAAACCGTGGCAGGGCGAACAAAGTTTCCAGCTTGATCGGATGTCACGAGGTCATCTTCGACCCAAGATCCGTTCACCATCTGCCCCATGCTGAGCCGTGTCCTCTTGCAACCACAGCCTGGCATTGGCTTGCTCTCTTTGCATGCGTTTCGCTGGAGATGAGTATGTTCTGATCCTGCAAAGAATCTCCTGATCAGACAAAGCTTGTTTGAGGTGGGATGTCACTTCCTGCTGGAAAGAACTTCCTGCCGTAAAGAGCTCCACTCCAAACCCTATCAACGTCAAAAATGGAGCTTTATGTCACCATTCTCCCGGATGCATTCATTTTGCAAGCCATCCAATCAATAAAAAGCGGTCGCCAACCCGAACGAGCTGACGACCAGAAAGGATTTCAAACGGTCTTATTAGAGCTAATATCAACAACTCAATGACTGCTGCTGAACACGGGTGGGAANCAAGAAACATAGGCGTTAGGTCCTCTTTTGCACGCACCTCCCAGAGGACGTTCGTAATGATGAGTCATCATCTGCGCCTTAATCCGCATAAACAGCTTCGGACCATAAATCGTGCTGGCAGGTGGAATCAAAACGCAATTGTTGTGGACTGTTGACCACTGCCATCCACGAATGCAGCGACCTTGTGACTTCATTTGTGCCACTCGAAACTGACGACGTGTTTCGCGACGGATCAGGCGGTCCCAATAGCGATTATGTCTTGCTTCACGACGAGCCTCACGTCGAGCTTGACGACGTGCTTTTCTCTCTGCAGCCTGATCTTGTGAATGATGGATGCCTGCTTGGCTTGTTGGAGGTGACATCGGGATCACGTCGTCAGGCTGAACCTGAATGGAACCATGCGGTTCGCCAACACATCTGAAATTGACAATTTCTTGACCAGGCAAGCATTGAATCGAGAGTGCTTGTGCAGGGCTGCTGAACACCATTGCGGACGAACCGCCCAGAACAGCAATCGCAGTGGCAGAAAGAAGAGCTTTAGGGTTCATGGCTGAAAAAAGGAATGTCAGTGGCCAACTGGCCTGATATGAACAGCATGACTTCAACTCATCGATCAGCCTGTGACTACAACCAAACAGAGCGATGACATTGATCACACCAGGGAAGAAAAGCATTGAGGCGATGGAAGGCTCGGTGAACCATCGCGGCGAGAATGCCATTTCGTTGCTCTTGGAGCGGAATGACGCTATCAAGAAAAGTTGACCTATTTGACGCTCTACTTCCAAACAACAGCCGTTATCGACTTCAATCTATTTTCTAGCATATAGGCGTGCATCTTTTGAGCAGTCTTTAACAATCATCGAATGAATATCCTCTTCATTACACACTTGCTTATTACTATTGAATGGCCCTAAAAACCCTTGGCCTGCTTGCGTTCTGAAGACAATGAAACATTTGCTATCGACGGCTGAGCAATCGGGTTCTGAATTGGTACACTAACAACATTAAAAGCCAGTGACCAACGTTCACCGTCTCCTCGAAAAGGCATCACCGAATGCGGCTGCCAGGCAGGAAAAACGTAATAATCACCTGAAACTGGCAAAACATAATGAGCCATGCCTGTTCGGAACGATTGCAAATGCCATTCTTCAGGACCATGAAAACAAAGCTGTCCGTCAAAGCTTTGTTCATTAATTTGTGGAGGAACCTTCAGAAAGATCACTCCAGAAAAGCTACCGCCATGCGTATGCATTGGGTTGTAATCACCACTTTTCTGGCTGTTTAGCCATAAATCGATCATTTGCAATTTGTACCGGCCTGGGGTCCAGGGTCCACGGCCTTGAGGCGGCTGGCGATCCATCACATGTCTGATCCAGCGCTCACAGGCTGGAAGCAGATGACCATTGCATAGATCCTGAATTCCAGGTTGATTCGGACGCAGTTCTCGCTGCTGCGTCAGTTGGCCAGCCAATTTGCCGGAGGCATCGGGATGGCTGGCTGGATTGGTCATCACCTGATCAGAAAGCTTNAGCAACTGCTCGAGCAGTGATGGCGGCAGTTGCCCTTTCAGGATTGATCGTGGAAATAGGTCAAGGACTTCCAATCGTCCATCCCGTTGCTCCCAAGCATCGTGCCATTACCAGAGTGTTGATGTTGTCCGTCTGCGATGGCGATGCTGCGCTTAGCGCCTCTCTCCTTGGCGTTGCTCTGTTTAAACGTGCCGCTGATTGGATGTTCGCAGCAGCCTTCACCCCTCAGCCAGCTTTCCACCGCTCAAGCCACTGTGGAACAGAAGCCATCAACGCCTGTGCTGGCAGAGCCGTCGACCATTCAGCAGCAGCGATCTCTGGCATTACCTGGTCAGAAGGGACCAACGCAGGAGCTGTTGCAGTCAGGATCGATGCGATTAACCACCCGTCGCACCGATCAGCTTTTTCCGGATCGCAACCGCGTTTGGAAGGTTGAGTTGCATCAAGACGAGAGATTGTTGGCCAGTTGGGATGCCGCTAGCGGTATTGGACCGCGCCAGAGTGCTGATCGTCGTTGGAGTCCCGGCAACGCTGCCCCCTTGCCAGCGGGGCCCTACGACTTGGGTTCCCCNCAACCATGGGGGGATGATCTCTGGTTCGACTTGCAGGCTCAATTTCAAACGACCCGCAGCGGACTTGGGATTCATCGCTGTTATCCAGGGACTGGCTGCATTTGTATTCCGAGTCGACGGGATATTGAGGCTCTTGCTGCCTGGGTAAACCAGGCAAAAATTCGAACCATAACGGTGCTGAACTAAGGATGACCAAGACAGGTCTTTTGATCTGCAGTGTGCCTTTTTAGGCTTCAAACCCTAGACATGTGCCAACGCCACTCCGAATCTCGGCTTTATGGGCGACGTGAACATTTGGATGGTCGTTGGCTTTCTACTAGCGGTGTATTCCGTGGTCGCTAACGATTCTTTGCAGACCCTGGGGACGTACATCTCATCCAATCAGGCTCGCACCTCCAAGCGGGTGCAAATGGGCTTCATCTGTGCAGTTACAACTCTTGTACTGCTTTTGGGTTGGTCCGTGAATGGTGGAGATCCAGCTTGGGGCCGACTCGAGACGTTCTCTTTGCCCCAGATGTTCAGCTGGGTTTATGTCATTCCTCCGCTTGCGGTCTTGGCATTAACCCAGTGGGGGGCACCTGTCAGCACCTCTTTCCTGGTGTTGTCTTCTTTCCACCCAGCTCAGATCGGCACACTGCTGAGTAGCTCATTAATGGGCTACATCCTTGCCAGTTGTGTTGGCTTTACAGCTTATGCACTCGGCCTGTGGCTGCTGGAACGCTGGGTGTTTCGTTGCAAGCAGGGCGCGAATCAGCTCAATCAGATTTGGTTTGGACTGCAATGGGGCTCNACCGGATTCCTCTGGAGCATGTGGCTCGTGCAAGACATGGCGAACATTTTTGTTTTCTTGCCTCGCAAACTAGATCTTTTTGCGATGTTGATTTGCACCACAGTGCTTTGTATTGGCCTTTGCTTTTTAGTGGCGACTGGTGGTGGTCCTATCCAGGAGGTCTTGCGCAGCAAAACCAATACGTCGGATTTGCGATCCGCCACTNTGNTCGACTTACTGTTTGGTCTTTGCTTGCTGTACAAGGCTTTCTTAAGTCCTTACCCCTTAAGCACGACTTGGGTCTTTTTAGGTTTGCTCGCGGGTCGTGAAATTGCGCTCCGGATCAAAGAACAGGAATTTGAGGATGTGTTTACAAATAGGAACGCAGGTGGTTTAGGCAAGGTGATTGGTGGTGATGCGTTTAAAGCTTTGGTCGGTGTCGTGGTCAGTCTCGTGATCGCGTTGGGGATTCAGCCTCTGCTGATGAAGGGTTGATCCGCCAAGACGTTCAGCGTCCTCGCTGTTTTGAACCGATTGCTCCGTGGAGCAGCGATCAAAACATTCCACCGTTTCAGTCAATGTGTTTAACAATGGANGAGATGTCGGAGTCCTTACCGGCTTTCGCTCTTGTAGCGACATGGTTTCACCTCTGTTGACTGCGCACTGACCAGCTCGGCTTCTCCACAACGTGACGCAAACGGTCGCTTCCGTTCCAGCGGCGAACCAAAGGCTAGGCCAGTGCAGGTCTGGCTCAAACCCGATGTTCTTCATCGGTTAGACGCGTATTGCGCCATGTATGGAATTGGCCGTGGTCGAGCCATCGGTCATCTTTTGAAGGGGGCTCTGCCGGATCCCAATTGGCTGCCGACATCGGCAGCTTTGATCACCAGTCAGGAGAAACAGGACGAGCTCAAAAACTCCGACTTCGCTTCAAACCAGCAGGTTGGATCCGACACCTTGCGCTCGGATCCAGAACTTGCGGAAATGCTATCGAGATCACGACCACCGGCTCGGTTTTCCAGTGGCGATCGCATCACCAACAAAAGTGGAAGTCGAACTGGCGTCGTTGTGGACGAACCCAGTTGCTGGATCGAAGCCACTCGCCTGACCTCTGGGGAGTTGTGCTGGGGATATTGGAGTTACGCCGTGGCTTGGGATGGCCAGATGGGTATGACGATTCGTTATGCCGAAGATCTATTGCGCCCAGCTGGTGGTGATCAGACTGCAACGGATGGTCAACAGAAGCAGTGAGTGTGGCCTGCAAACAGATCCGTAGCTAAGGCAAAGAAAGATCGTCGAGACGCATGATGGGACGCCTGACTGGTCTTGTGTTATTGCTCCCTTGGTTAGGCATTGCTGCCACTGCAGCAGGCGCTTCGCCCCAGCCCCAATTAAACCCTCGCCAAACCATTCTTGAAGCGGATCGCCATCTGACCGCCGATGGTTGGATGCCAGCACCGCAACAGAAACCTTCTCAGTCAGAGCGACGTTGGGCATCCGTTTCTCTGGTGAGTCTCAGTGCTTGTGCAGGAACGGGAGTGGGATATTGCCGCTTTGACTATCAGCGAAACCAGCAGCGTTTGTCGGTGGTGACAGTCCCNTCAAAGCCTGGACATCCTTCAGTCGGTCGGGTGGAACGTTGGTGGTGAAAGGCAGCGTGCTCAAGGATTCAGCCGCTGTTCCTGCCAATCCGTAGAACGGCACCACAGCAACCTTTGATGCGGATGACAACTGAGGTCCAATAATTCCACGCGTTCAATCATCAAGCGAAGGATCAAAAAGTGATGCGGGGGATCGGTGTCTGCGCTGATCTCTTCTGGAAATTCGGCATCCTTGTGAAACGGTTGACCTGGTGATGGCCACCCCCAGAGCGCACGACCACTCGCGGTCAGAGCGATCCAGGCTTGTCGACAAATGTCTGNGGCTTCATCCACTGAAAGTTGGTGGATCAAACCACGTAAACGGTACTGATGCCGAGCATTGGGGAAGAGCCAGCAGATCTCAGCTTGAGGCTGATGCTGAAGTTCTTCGACTTTGTCACTGCGTTGATCACTGAACAAATCCAACGCTTCGTTGCCGACCCAACCCCGGAACACGAGTGTTCTCACCCTGGCTGAGCCATCTTTCGCCACGGTTGCAAGTTGAAGCCATCGTGCTGATCTTTTTCTGCCTTCGCGTTGACGGGCGCCTTGCAAACGCTGCTTCCAAAGTGGAATCGTCATCCTTCAATGGATGGGCAAGAAGCATCCATCCTGCAAGGATTTGAATTCACTTTCGTCAGCAAAAAATGCTGGCTGGCAAGATGGTGTTGTGACGCCGATGTACTCCGATGGCTGTCGACCTTAAGGACCGTGTGATCAATGATCTGCGGGCTTGCCGCAACCCGGATGATCTCGTGGCGCTGGATGAACGCATGGCTCTTGATCATCGGGATAACCCTCTGCATCGAGTGATCTGTGATGCCTTGCGAGATCGCAGCATCGCCCCTGTTGAGGCCGCTCATTGGCTGACAGCGTTGATGGATCACCGCAACAGGCAGCTGAATGCCTGCCTCAATTTGGCGTGTCAGGTCTAAATGGTTTGCTCGATCGTCGAACATCGATCAGACGGCAGCTCAAGCCATTGATGACAGAGCAATCATGACTGTTCGCTGCCATCGAGGTGAGTGTTGGGAGGGATGATTTAGCCACTGGTCTTGAATGAAGGCCTGACTACGAATGAAGCCGAATCTGATCTTTTGGTTAATGTTTATCGATACATAGTTTTGTTGATCTTTTTATAATCACAACTTTCATTGTGATTCCCTTGCCTTTTAAAAGCTGAACTCGCTTGGATCGCATTGGGCTAGAGCGACGCTGCGACGACGGCCTCGCGAGCAGATCCTTCATTTGTAGGGGGTGCGACCCTACATTTGTAGGTTTTATTCAGGGCCGAATACTTTGATAATACATATAAAATAAATTACAAGTTCAATGCGTATCCTGCCAAAAAATTGTCATCATGATGAGCGTTTTTTATTGAGAGCTGCCCGCTGGGAGGCGGCAAGAGAAGTTGTTTGCGTCAAATGTGGACTAGTTCAAGAGGCAGAATCAGCACGGCAACTGAAGCACCTCTACCATCAACTATTGACCAATCTTGGCATTGTACTCAGTTGAGTAAGCAACATCCTTTAAAAAGAGTGGGCTGGAATTTGGGCATTAGTCTTAATTCCTAATAGGTACTTTGTCTTAGGTTTGACGCAATGGACTGACAATCTTCATGTTGCGCGTCAAGCTGAAGATGTAACGGTTCTTCAACAAAGATGTCCCTTCAACCCCAGTGCGTGCTCAGGGATGGAACGTCCATACCGGCGATTGGCCTGGGGACGTGGAAATCAGAGCCTGATCTTGTCGGCAAGGCTGTTTACACCGCGCTTCAAATGGGTTATAGACACATTGATTGCGCTTCAATTTATGGCAACGAAGAGGAGATTGGCGAGGCACTTGAACGCTATCTTTCAGAGACACAGACCAGCAGAGATGATTTATGGTTGACATCTAAGCTCTGGAATGATTGTCATCAACCTGAATTCGTAAGACCCGCACTTCTGAAAACATTAAAGGAACTGCGGCTTGATAGACTTGATCTTTATTTGATTCATTGGCCTGTTAGCCATCAACATGGCATCAAAATTGCAAAAGACGTGAGTGAGCAGATCCCAAGAGAACAGCTTCCAATTTCTGAAACCTGGCAAGCGATGGAAGCTCTTGTAAAGGAAGGACTAGTTCGTCAAATTGGAGTGTCTAATTTTAATAGTAAAAAGCTGAATAGACTGATGGATTCATCTTCGATCTCCCCTTGCGTTAACCAAGTAGAGCGTCATCCCTATTTGCAGCAGCCATCATTATTAGCAACTTGTCAAGCTCATAACATTGTCGTCACAGCTTTTTCACCGTTGGGTTCTGGCGGCATGGATGATCTCAACCTATTAAAAGAACCGCTGATTCAGTCGATTAGTTCCAAACGCAATTGTACACCAGCACAGGTTTTGTTGGCCTGGGGGATTGCAAAGAAAACCATCGTAATCCCCAAATCTGTCAATCCAGAACGGTTACGCAGCAACTTGGATGCGATTGATATCCATCTAGACAATGATGATATTTCTCAAATCGATTCCCTTGATCGCCATCATCGATTTAATGATGGCAAGATTTGGGCTCTTGAAGGCGGAGATTACACACTCTCAGAATTATGGGATGAGTCCTAAACCTCATAAGAGAATATTCCATCTGATACGTATGGCATATTGTCATTGTCAGTCTTGAATCAAAGACAATCTGATGATGCTTCATTTTTCATTCCACTACACACTCGCGTGCAATTATCGGCGGCATCGTTTTGGTCCAACGTAGGCAGCAAGGCTTGGATCTGATTTGATCGACACAGGCTGAATGCTAACTGTGAAGTCATTGTCTCAGTGTCCTCTCGCTTTCTTGAGCTGCTTATGCCATTGTTAAAAGCGNAAACGATGATTAAACATTTGATGAACCAGGATCTCCTCAACTCCAAAGACAAGGAAGAATGGCGAGATTTTTTGTTGAAAGAGGTTGTCTCCTTTTTGCAAAATCATAAGGACGACATTTTAACCCGTTATCAAATCGAGAGTTCGGGCAAGTTATCTATGGACCAAATAGAACATCACGGTCTTATGGATTTCGATGTCTCTATCTCACTACATTGTGATCGACGTTCTTCTTTTGGGCTCGGCTTTGGTTTTTTCAAGGCTAATGTTATTCGATAAACCTCTCGTTGTAAAAATTGATAATCTAGCCTTCTGAGCACGGAGGAGTAGCTTGGTAAATCATCTCTCATCCAATGGATTCACAGTCAATTCTCACGATTGCAGCTCCATTCCTGGTCTTTGGCGCCATCTTTTTGACTTTGGTTGTCATTTGGGATAAGCGGTTCCCCAAAGACCAGTGAAATTTCTGTTCATTTATCTCATCAATTGCTCTTGACGCTTAGAGTTTTTGGATTNTCTAAGTTTCATCAGNCNGATTTTGGCTGTACTGCGGTGCATATGCGGCAAGATACATGTGTGAAGATAGTTCATTTTCGAGTTGGCAATTCAAACTAGTTTTTGCTGCGGTTCTTTTAACTTGACCCTTGTCAGCCTTGTTCATGCATCACCTCCTTCATCCAATGCCTCCTTTTGTTGGCTAGGCCTCCTTCTCCGTGAATCCGCTCGCAAGGGTTCTAAGACCAGACCAGGCTTCACTCCCGATCCATAGCAAGCGAAACAAGGCCTTGAAACGAGGCATCCGAGTCATCATGAGAGATTGTGGAGTCCTTCATCGCTGGTCTCGCTCCCTCAACCTAGCTTTTGGTCAAGAAAAAGGCTCCCAGACTGGGAGCCTTACGTCCGTGTGTGAGGGGTGTCTCAAGCCCCTATGACAAACTGTAGCCCTAAGGCCAGATCAGGAACGTTCACGACCTGTTCTCAGCTGTGACAAGTCATGACTTGGATCACGCTTGAAAGCCTGTAAAGACGGGATTTTGAATCGACGTGAATTGATCGAGTCAATTCTGTAGGTTTAACTTGAAAAAACGTAAGAGAATAAACTAAAGCTATTGGGGGTGCTTGATAACACTCAAATAGCAGCTTATTTCCAGAACTTATTAGAGGTGTATCATCAAAAGCAAATGTGGTTTTATGGACATTGAAGTTGTGTAGAGTTGAAGCAATCCAATAGATGCATCAAACAGATTTTGTCGAATGGATTCATCAACAAAGTTTTGGGATTGTTAGAACATTTTAAAGATTAAGATCAGGCAGTTGAATTCTCAAGGTTGGTGAGGTGATCGTGGTGCCATCTTTGCTGCTTCTCACGATCAACCCATAGACAAAATCATCGGGAAGACCAATACGTACATTACAGTGACGTTTTTTGACGCCATCACTATTATTCTCACGGCAATGTCCCCTCGGTTCAATTGAAATAATTGAATCAGAACGGTTAATTTGCATGGCATCCCCTTGTACATGAACAATACAGATTTGCTCTTCCTCNTTGAAGAGACATCTTGTTGATGCTTGTGCAAACGAATCAGAACNAGCCATACAAAGNACTGGTGGCATGATTGAACTCANGACAATTACTCTGATCAATTNGTNATTCNNNAGCATTGTTAGTTCGAGATAAAAGTGTCGGNACTGATGCAACGTGCCCAGGCACTTTGAGGNAAATTAGGGTTTTCTCTGTCTGCGATCTTATAGATCAGTTTAAATTGACAAAAGCCCTGTGCATCTCTCAAAGGCGGAACATGCACACGCACTTCTGGCAAGTCAAGCAAATACTTCTGATCTTTGACAGGTTTAGAATAAAATTGAGTATGGGGTTTAACCGTAAAAATAGCAGCGTAAGTTGCAGGGACGACACTTATAAGAATCAGTGCTGGCGCAAAAAACAAACCCATGACAACTCTTACATCCGCATGACATTAGTCAGTCGAACCTGGAGAGTCAAGGCAGTCTCCACCTGAATCCAATCAGTCTCAAGGCTAGCGCTAGATCTGGTGGTCTTCTCAAGACTGCTTGATCACGACTCAGCATTTAGGGTTGTGACGTCTGCAAATTAGTGATGGTCCCCCTAAATATGGTGGTTGCCAAAGGCTTGAGGTCAGACTTATAGGTAAATGGTGATGGCGTGATGGCGACCGAATCGTCATCGCCATTTCAGGCCGAGTGATGGGGATCACTCCACGGTTCAAATAGCTCCGGACAGTTTTGCCTGGAAGGAGCGGACCGTTATATCATTTTATCGATGAGAGCTGTTCGGTTCATCGATCACATCTCAATATTCAAATCTTAAAAGGCAAGTAACGTAGATCTCAATGTGAATTTTATTTTTTTGCGAGCTCCAACAAATATCCTTGACAAGAGATTCCTGTCCTACAAATTCATCGTCAACATCATTTTGTCAAAGATAAAATCATACAAACTTGATATAAAGTGACAATTGCTTTCAATGATCGGCCTTTATTGTCATCGCCTATTATGAACCACAATATTGACCCGTTTTATCAAGATTTTCGCGTAGGGATTCCAAGTTAGACTGACATACTTGATTTTAACTTCGCTTGCCACTGATTAGTGACATTTTTTAAGATCTGATCATGCACTTCGCGAGGAGGTTAGGATTAAGTTGCGACCGTCACATCCACAGGGATAGATTCCATGTTAAACAAAATGCAATTGATAAACAAAAATGGGGACAACATCGACGTTTCTTTGCTTTGAATGTGGAATGAGAATTGAACGTTCTTTATCCACATATTGGAAAAACAAAGGAAGGCTTCTCTGTTCCTCATGTTTTGACAACAATCAAAATATATCCGAAAACATCAACTCGTGCAATCCGTCTGCTCCTGTTAAATCAAAGAATCGACGCATAAGTTGAGAGGTTTTTGGGAGTGCATCTTAAAATCGCAAAGGATTACGAGCCTTAATCAATGCGACAATGNACATCGTCATGATTATGTAATCACAAGACAGGAGCAACGATAACGTATATAGAAGTGCAACGAAAAAATAACAATAACTGCAAGAATTGAGAAGATTGACCCCCTAATTAGTTCAATTTTGCGGATGTTGGGGGGTGCGATTGGTTGATATGGCAACGCTTATAGGATCCCACAGAAGAAGGCTCAACACATTAAATNATTGTGAATATTCCTTTTGGCCTAACGGTTGCCTGGCTTGATCCAAATACTCGGATCTAATCATGATCAGCCTCCGACGCCAAAAAGTCAACATCAGTGGATGACTTGAAGACAAAACAAAGGCTATGAGCGATGACGATTCTTGCCATGAATTATCTTTTTTGATTTTTATTCTCGCCTAGGATGTATTTCAATGCCGATTATAATCACTTTTTGCTTTTAAAAAGAAATAATATTCATCGCAAAGCTTGCGCTTTTTGCCTGTTTCAGCCATTCTATTGGGGATCTAACTCTTGTATTGTGATGATGAAATGCAGAACTTGCTTGCCTTATGTCTGGCTTTCTGCTTCTGCCATTGGCATCTCAAGCTTGTCGCCAGCTTTAGCTCAAGATGTATTACGGGGGAAAGATTTGATCGGGGCTTGGAGTGGAGAAATGCGTGGTTATTACGGATCTAAGTACTCGCCTGGAGAACCTGTCAAATTTATTATTGAAAAGGCTAAGGGCAAGGCCTTTGAAGGGTACTCTGTTTATGCAACCAATGGACAACAAAAACAAAAAATAGTTTTCAATGGTTTTGTCTTTCCTGGTGGCGAAGCTCTTGCGACCAACAAAAATGGATATTTTGATATGAAGCTATTGCCAAAAGGCAAATTGCATGTGGTTTTCCGTGATGCGATGGTTGGCCCGGGTCCGATTACACTTTATGGTGTTTTCACTAAAGGAAACTAGCAAGATCAAGGAGCTGATACGTTAGTTTTAAAAGGGATCATCTTGAGACAAGTTCCCATTGAGAACTTGTCTGCAAAGCTAATTTTGTTTTGAATGTATAATCTTTTTTTGTAAAAATGGTTGATTGCTATTTATATTTTCACTTGGTTTGCTCAGTCATTGGCTTGATATTTGAACGATTAATATCCACTCATCGCCAACCAAGGCTTCCTCCTATTTCAAGGGTGATCAGATTTTATCAGTTCAACTGCTTGTTCAGCCCGCTTTTGACCAATTCTTTCAAGCTGGCCAACAATGTAATGTCCTTGAATGGTTATACTCACAGTAAGTATATCATTGCTTTTAATCGACAAGTAATTTGCTTGGGAGTTCCAAGAATAGCCCTCGGGATTATGAATATCCTCCCTAATTTGGACAGATATTGGTATTTTTCTGTATTTGTATGGCAACCAAGCTTGTCTATCGTCATCCAACTAATCTTGCCGCGAGGCACATTGCGATCTCCAACGATTTTTGTTGCTATCAAGTGATCCGCTTTGACCTCAACAAGTCAATACTCGATTCGATGCTTGTAGCCATAAAAACCATCTCGACTGACATAGTATCCAGTCGCGTCATGCAGGTTTTCGCTTTGACATAGATTGCTTTGAGCGACAGCCTCGCCCCAGTCAGACTTAGCACGACGTGTATCGCCGGCGAGGCTTGCTAATGCTGTGACAAGGCAGACTGTTGCAACAAATATTTTTTTCATTTTTGCAGATACTGCAGATACTTACGGCATTATTTTTATCATTTAGGTTAAATTATCTGGCTTTCTATGCTCGTGCATCATCGGTGCTAGTTGATAACTTTTATCATTATAAAGCAAATTACTTGGCTTATGGGTTTGCAATTTTATGGATGCTTGTCTAATAATTATCGCACCAATGTCGTAGCATAAAGCGCTTACTCTTGTGTTCAGTCATGATATTGTTGTAATTTGGTTCTTCGACTGTTAACTCGATCAGAATGGGTTCTTTATTGAGATGCAATGAGTATGTAGACTGATGAGTCACGATCTCAGAGACATCTGACATCGAGATCTCGCATCAATTAACTGATCAATGCCAAGCAGCCACCCAGGCATGCAGAAACGATGCCAACGACTAGTGCTTGCAATATGAATCCATTCGTATCAGGTTTTTCCCACGCTTCAATCGTTGTGCAGGCAGACTGATAGCTTTCAAAATTCCTTTGGAGTTTATCGATATATTGTTCGATGAACTCATCAGTTTGCTCGAGCTGACGCAGTTTAGCTTTTATCTTGTTGATTTCATAGTGCGTGAGCATATGGAGGAGAGTGGATTACTCAATAGAGTATTCGATCGCAATGACTTGTGCGCTCAATCGACCTGAAGAACTTCTATCAAGTTGATTAACAACGCATCTTTGGCTATGATTTAATTTTAAATCAATGGGGAGCCAAGTAAAGGAGAGGCAAGCAAATATTTGTAAGCTGACGCTCTTAGCAACATTTCTTGTATTGCTTCTCCCATCCAGAANGAATGCAAATCCTTATACCAAAACTTATAACGAGTATATGGGAATCGCTTCAACAGGTGAGACAGTGACATTGATCCATGTTTCGACAACAATTCGAGGAGGATATGGAACTAAGGTACGATATAGAATTGGTTCAGATCTTGTTGAGACTGGTATTGTTTNTCCCTGGCCTTTAGGCGGTCGTGCTTATTTTACGGATCAGGGAAAAAGATATCCTCAATCTGAGGCTACAAACAAGATCTTTGAGATCGCTTGTATCCACGAAGAACAAATTATTCAAAATNTTTAAAAGTTGACCACTTATCAAGAGAGACCACCAGATAAGCAGGCCAACGAGTTGTACTTGTTGAGGAACGAACTCGAGCAGGATTGATTCACACGTAATGCTCGATCTGCTTTGCTCAGATCTTGATGCAACTTTGGATTTAAAACCCGCGCATCTCCTGCTGCTCAAGCTTGAATTTGAGGCCTTAATTTATCTTTATTAGACGTGTGCATCCTTGCCTTCCAATGAATGCAACTACGGGTATTTTATTGAGAGGATTATCATCGGTACATTAAAAAANTAGTTTTTGAATGAGCCCTTTTATCATGCATCATTGACAATGATGGCAGCTCTGATAATCAAGCTCAACCATTGTCGATCCTGATGAGGCCAAGCTTTCTAAACGTGTGGCAACGATATGATTCATCTCAGCTGGCCGTAAGCCATCCAGGGACGATGATGCCAATCTGCTAGGAGTTTTTTTTCAGCTCCCTTGCTATCAGCTCTCTTCTGAACTCAACTCCCCGCTCTTCGCGTCGTCGTCGTTATTGCGATTGCTTAAACTGCGAATCTTATCACTTCTAATACTAAGCCCAAATGCAATCCGAAATGTTTACCAAACAAACAGGTCAGCTTGGGTGCTTGATCACAAATCCGAACCACGATACGTGAGATNTACATGGATACATTGTCAGACCAAAAACAGAAGCTATTCCATCAGGAACGATCTTTCTTTCCTCCAATACTTAGAGGGGTCAGAATTCCATCTGATACGTAGTATCAGATGGAATTAATTTCATAACAACTGCAAATTTTTCGTGATGAACCCTTTCTGAGCACGGCAGGTACTGTCATGATTGTATTTGTTGCGATTTTGCATGGCTGACGCACACGCTCATGACCATGATCACGACGGTCATGATCACGCAGGCCATGACCACGAAGGGCATGAAGACTCCACAACGGGGTCGACTGATTCCGGCGATACAAGCTCTTGGCTGTTCAGCTTCGGAGCATCGGACGTGAAGGGCAAAGCGACCCGCAACGGTCACATGACCTTCAGCTTCGATGTTGACGACTGTTCCATGGTCACGGCATTCACAGATCGGCCTCAACGGCTGAAAGGTCAGATGAAGATGCAGCGCTTTGCTAAAGATTTCGACAAGATGTTTGGCAAAGACAAACCGAATTCTTCATTGACGCATTGGGATGAAGATGGCAGCTTTCATAACCATGTCTATGAAATTGAAGGCATTAAACAGAAAAAAAAGAAATTTTTCATCAAAACAGATTTACGTGAGACTGACTACTTAGACTTGGTTATTGATGATCCGGCCAGATGCCAGGGCATCGCTTGCGTCAAGCCACCAGTCATTGAACAAGCTAACTTTTTTGTAGAT
>NZVB01000060.1 GCA_002701375.1 Cyanobium sp. NAT70
TAAAGTCCCAGATCGGTACGGGTGAGCATTGCGCGCCCTGTGCCCCCCTATAGATGACCACGCAGCACGGCGAGGCGCCCGGGCAGTTGGCGGGGTCGGTCACTGGTGGCGACGGCGGGGGCGGCGAGGGCGAGGGCGGAGGCGGCGACGGTGGGGGCGGCGACGGTGAGGGCGGCGAGGGTGGGGGCGGCGACGGCGACGGTGGCGGTGGCGACGGTGGCGGTGGCGACGGTGGCGGTGGCGACGGTGGCGGTGGCGACGGTGGCGGCGGCGAGGGCGGAGGCGGCGAGGGTGGGGGCGGCGACGGCGACGGCGGGGGTGGCGACGGCGAGGGCGGCGGCGGCGACGGTGAGGGCGGAGGCGGCGACGGCGAGGGCGGAGGCGGCGACGGCGAGGGCGGAGGCGGCGACGGTGAGGGCGGAGGCGGCGACGGAGGAGGCGGTGACGGCGGTGGTGACGGAAACGGAAGAAGCGCCGACGGGGACGGAGGGGGCGGCGACGGAGGAGGCGGAGACGGCGGTGGTGACGGAGACGGAAGAGGCGGCGACGGAGGAGGCGGAGACGGCGGTGGTGACGGAGACGGAGGTGGCGGCGACGGAGACGGTGGAGGCGGAGACGGAGGAGGTGGAGACGGAGGAGGCGGCGACGGAGGAGGCGGAGACGGAGGAGGCGGCGACGGAGGAGGCGGCGACGGAGACGGAGGAGGCGGAGACGGAGGAGGCGGTGACGGAGACGGAGGGGGCGGCGACGGAGGAGGCGGTGACGGAGACGGAGGGGGCGGCGACGGAGGAGGCGGCGACGGAGACGGAGGGGGCGGCGACGGAGGAGGCGGTGACGGAGACGGAGGAAGTGGCGACGGAGGAGGCGGTGACGGCGACGGCGGTGACGGCGACGGAGGAGGCGGAGACGGCGAGGGCGGCGGAGGAGGTGACGGAGGAGGCGGCGACGGAGGCGGAGACGGCGAGGGCGGCGGAGGAGGCGGAGACGGTGACGGGGAAAGCAGAGACGTCGGTGTCAGCAGCGGTACAGGTGGCGGCGGTGGCGGTGGCGAGTAAAATAGAAGCGGTGGAAATCTGGGAGCTTGCGAAGTGCTGTCTTCGACCTCTCTTAACCCGAGAAAAATAAAAGGAATGAGTCCCATGGATGATACGGCCAGTGCGCTAGCTGATGCTATGGCAAGCCCAACTTGCAAACGCGGCATATGGTCCTTTCCATGAACACACATGCAAAAAAAAAAATCTCTAGATTGGCGTGTAGGAGCCCGCGTAAAACGCCCGCGTCCACGTGTCCGCCGGTTTGTACGCATTCGGATTGGGCTGTTTGCCGACGTCATCTGGACCGTGCAAAGGAATCGTTTCCTTCCCAGTCTTCTTGGTAAAAAAGCCGTGCGCGGCGAGGACGTCTGCGGGGATGGCCCAGAAGTGCGACTTGTTCTGCGCCTCGTCGCGCCAACGGAACACGTACAGGTCAGCGTCATCCCGCTCGTAGCACTTGTACAGCTGCTTCCCATTGTGGTCCTTGCCGTCGGCTACGCCCAAGTCCTGGCAAATCAGCCCGGCCTGCTTCTTGTAAGGGCGGCAGTGCTTGTGCTGGATGCGGACGTGCTGTCCATTCTCCAGGGTCTGCAGACGGTCGTACTTGCCATTCTGCGCGCGCGGCCAGGAGTAGTCGCCCGGCGTCACTTTCTCCCATTCGTCGATGCCGACCCTTTCTTTGGCCTGGTCTGCGCCCTTGAAGTCACGGCGCGCGGCGTTTTCGGTTGTCAGCTTCAGGTGCGGAGCGAGCGCCGTGTTCTTGAAGTAGGCCACCAGCTCGTCCATGGACAATGATTTCTGAAGAGCAGGTAGCTCCGTTTTCGCAGATCCGGGCGTCAATATGTACCACCTTTTCCCACGCTCGTCGAGCCACGTGCCGTCAAACACCCACGCCCTCTGCAGATCGACAACCCAGAAGACCACGAGCATGCCGGCGTAGCCCAGGACTTTTGAAAACATGTAGCTGTTTTTTTGCATCTTCTTCGTCGTCGCCGTCGTCTTCCACTGCAGCTGCAGGTACGCATCCTCTGCGCGTTTGAAGAGCACGTCGGCGCGCGTGCCGTCGTTGAGCACGAGGGCGTCGCCCCCTGCCGCGGTGCAGAAGGCGACGGTCGCCTTCCGTTCCATTTCGGAAGTGTTGCCATAAATCTGCACGTCGTGCTCACGCTTTGGCCGCAGCGCCTGGCGCTCCTCAATCTTCTGCCGCCTGACGGCGTCTTTGGCGTCGAGGTACTTCTGGCGCGCCTGGACCGCCTCGTCTTTCGTCGCAAAGTAAAAAGATTTCTTCTTCTTGTCGATGGTTTTCATAATGTACCACGGCTTGGCGCCTTGTTTCTCCTTGTAAAACACACCTCTGATGCCCGTCGGCATCGTGTTCTTGATATCGACTGACCGGAAGACGGCGGGGGGGGGATATATTCTGATGCGACGTCGTGATCAGTCTGTCGTTTTTTTGCCTGCTGTTTGTTTCCTCGGATTTGAAATGCTTTTTCCAGTACGATGCTACACGTGCAACACGGTCCTGGCGCAGCACCGCATCGCGTACGAGCAGGCGACCCGCGCGTGCGACTCCGGCGAGACGGCTGCCGCAGTGCTCGATGCGAGGGGAGTGACGCGGTTGTGTTGCCGACGGATGTTCTTAGGCTACGTTGACATTTTGAGCGAGCATCTGTCGTTCGCGCAGACGGACATGCACCTGGATTCTCAAGGAACGGTCCTTCGCCGAAAGCCGACGCGTACGATCACCGTGTCTTGTGACTGATCTTTGGAGATTTCCGCTTCTTTTTTTTTCGTCCTTCGTGCAACGCGTACCAAGTTGCAAACTCGCCGACGGTGAAACCGAAATTTGGAAGAAACCCATCGGGAGTAAGCGACGCGCGATATGACCGAATGAGATGGAAGATCGTTCTCCGTTCGCGGATGCCAAGGGAAAACACTACGTGAGAGACCACTGAGTACCGCGCCCACGTCGGGTAGCTCAGCGAGTTGCAATCGAGCATTTTTTTTTTTTTTTTTTTCGCGCGTCAATTTCAAAGGAGAAGAAAAAAAAAAAGCTATGAAAACAACCTCACGGCGACCGGGGAGATGATGAGCAGGAAAAAAAAAAATGTGAAAAGCGCGCCGCCCAAGTCGGACCCCCCGCGCGCCCTCTCTGAAGGGACGCCCGCGACGATACGCTCGTACTGCGAGGACCAGCTCACGCGTTCCGGGCCGCCTGCGATCCCTGACCGCGTGAAAGTGAACTGGGCGAAGCGTCTTGGAAAAGGCGCGAACAACGTCGTTTTCAGCGGCGCGTTCGGACCGGTGACCGTCGCGGTACGGTTGCCGCTTCGCAAGTCGGATACGCAGCGCAAGGGCGCGGCGAAGCAGGAGGCCCTCGCGACGCTGCGTGCGGCGCAGCTCGGAGTCGGACCCATCATCTACGACGCGTTCTTTCATCGCCACCGCGGCGATAGGCTGCGTTCTGGTCTCTATCTGATCACCGAGGCGTACACGCTCGATTTCCAGCGTGTGCTCAACGGAGGTCCGGACATGGAGGGCTGGCTACCGGCAGCGGCGCACGCTGCCGTCCAGGCTCTCGAGACGCTCGCCAACGACGGAATGCTCCTATACGATCTCAAGCCGTCGAACATCGTGATCCGGCCGCCCGCGCGCGGACCCATCGCTGTCCGCATCGTGGACTATGGAAGCGAGTTCTGCGAGTGGCAGCACGGGCTGGGCCCGACGCCGGTGCTGCAGCACGCGAGGCAGCTCATCGCGGCGACGCCCCACCGTCGCGATCAGGTCGAGTCCGCGGACGTGCTCAAGCACATGCTGTTCACGCTCATGCTCACTCAGTTCTCGGCGACCACAACGCGGCACATCTACGACGATGCTAGGAAACGGGCCACGAGGGCCGTGCGCCCGAAGCAGCACTGCATCGCGCTGCTCTGCGAGTCCCACCTGGCCTCGCTGCAGGGCCGCCACGTCACCCTGCTCCGCTACCTCCTGCGCCACGAGTCCGTGCGCGACGTCCTCCGCCACTATCTCTCGCGCGCGCACTCCGGGACACGACGCGTGATGCGCCTCGCCCGGGGCGAGGTGCGGGAGTACAGGCTGTAGGAGCGACGACAAACCGAGGGGGAGTAAAAACTTTTTTTTTTTTTTTTTTTTACGGCGGCCACGCCGCGAGAAATAAAAAAAAAAACGTCTACAGGGCAGTGAGAGATGTTGCCGGTGGTACAGTCGTCGTTCGACCTGTCTGAGATCGAGCGCCTGGGAACAGGCGGCGGCGTGGTCCCGGTCGCGCACGACGCGGCCGGTAACGTGCACGTGCTGCTCGGACGAGAGCGCTTCGTGTCGCAGTGGCGCGGGAGCTGCCGGTGGAGCGGCTTCGAAGGATCGAGGAAGCCCGAGGAGAGCCTCGAGGAGGCGGCTGTGCGCGAGTTTGTGGAAGAGTCGATGGGTCTGCTCGGTACGACCGAGGAGACGCTGCGCGTGTTCGCCAAGAAGCAGTACATGGCGAGGATCGTGCTCAAGATCTTGAGTGACAGGCGCGCCGAGCGCTACCACGCGATTTACCTGCAGCACGTCGACTTCGACGAGCGGCTTCCGGACCGCTTCCGAGACCTGCGCGGACGGATGGAGCAAATAGAGAGGCTCTCGCAGGAGTGGCGCTTGCTGAGTCCAGATATTTTCGCGCACGTCGACGAGATCGGCGCCGTCGAGGTGGACGAGGACGGCGTGTACGTCCTCTTGAGCGACGAGGTTGCGCCGGCCGTGTGGCTCGAGGAGTTCGGAGCGTATCGCTACAGCATCCACGACGACGAGCTCCAGCGACGCCTCATTTTGTGGGATGCCCTGCGGCGGCGGATCGATCGTGAGGTGCGTACGGCCTGTCACAGCTGCGTGACGGTGGAACGAGGCCCGCGGTGGAACTTTATCAGGAATGTGCGGGTTTGTATCGACCACCTCGAGAAGGATCAGGTGCGGTGGTGGTCGTTGGATGAGCTGTGCGCTGTGCTCAGAGGCCGCGGAACATACCAGACTCACCGTTTCCGCCCTTACTTTCTGCCGGTCTTGCAGACGATCCTAGCCGAGCTCCGTCAGGATGACGGCGCGGGCGGAGACGGCGCGGGCGGAGACGGCGCGGGCGACGGCGCGGCGGGCGACGGAGCGGCGGCCGACGGAGCGGCGGGCGACGGCGCGGCGGGCGACGGCGCGGGCGCGGGGTACGTCTCCTGCGTCCCGTGCCCGCACTCTCCACTGACCCGCCTGCAGCAAAACGCGACCGATTGGATGCTGAGCGGCACAGAATCAGAATCCGCTCCGTCGCACTGACGTCGGGCCGTGCATCTCGTCGGATGGAGCCGACGCGCCCCACTCCGAGCGGCGGCGGCGAAGGCTTCTACGCGCGTATGATTCCACGGCTGAGCCCCGCCGACCTCGAGCTCGTGAACACGGAGGACGAGCCGGGCGCGATGACGATGCGCGAGTACCGCCGGCGGCTGATGAACTTCAACGCGTACGTCCAGCGGTGCGAGGCACGGGGCGCGTGCGACGAGCTTTGTGATGAGCTCGACGACTGGGACGGCGACATCGGCAGCGAGGCGGCCGCGCTTGTTCATTTTTCTCCGACCTACAGGATGACGTCCGCGAAGATGCGTCTGAACCTCGCAGAGGACCTGAACGACACGTTCGCCCTGAATTTGGCGCGTACGCGATCTATAATTCGCTTCCGTTGACTTCTCCTCCCTCGTTCGGGTCCCTTTTTTTTTTAAAACAAACGAGAGAAGAACCGTTACGCGCGTGGCTAAAAAAAAAAAGAAAATTTAAAAAAAAAAAAATGGCCCACGCGACGCGGCAAAAGGCGTGGCGCGGCGCGGCGCCGCGCCTGAACGCGCTGATCGCCTTCGTCGACTCGGAGGCGGGGCTGGCCCGCTTCCGCGCTGCGTTTTGCGAGAACATGGAGTACAAGAAGCTCCGCTACGAGTCCCTGGCCTCAGAGGCCGAGCGCGAGTGCCAGGAGCAGCTGCGCACCCTGCGGGTGCGCGTGGAGGACATGAAGGTGGCCGCCGGCGTCGTCGGCGAGCAGGACAACTGGGCCATCTTCGAATCGGTCTCGGGCGGGTACCGGGACGCCATCGAGCGGCGGGCGAAGTTCGAGACGCTCGCGCACGCGGCGAGCGAGAGGCACCAGGAGGTCCTTCGCAACACCAGATGCCTGCGCAAGGACTTCGTGGGATCGCTCGCGGCGCTCGCCGTGCACGAGGCGCAGACGCACATCGTCGAGCGCGTCGCCGACCTCATCGCCTCATTCCTCAAAGATCCTGCGCTCTTCCGTATGAAGCCGCTGAACATCATGTTCGTCGGCTCGCCCGGGTCGGGCAAGACGACGCTGTCGTCCTGCATCGGGCGCGCCTTTGCGCGCGCCGGTATCTTCGTCGGCGACCGCCTCATCGAGGCCGGGCGCGCGGAGCTCGTGGCGCAGTACGAAGGGCAGACCGTGGCGCGGACGCGCTCGTTCCTCATGCACCACCTCGACGGCGGGGTCATCTTCGTCGACGAAGCCTACGCGATCACGCCCTGGTCGGACGGCAAGCCGGAAGGGTACGGCTCGGAGGCCGCCGCGGCCATGGTTGAGTTCATGACGCGCTTCCAGGGGCTGTACTGCCTCATCGTGGCCGGCTACGAGCGCGAGATGACGCGGTACTTCCTCGGCGCGAACGAGGGCCTGCGGCGCCGCTTCCCGTACAAGTTCGTGCTGCGGGACCTGGACTGCAACGAGCTCCTCCACATCTTCAAGCGGCAGCTGCTGATCCAGCAGGGGCGCTCGGAGCTCTACCAGGCGACGGACGCGACCCGCGCCGGCGCCGTCGACCTCTATGAGGGCGAGAGCTACTTCACGGCGGACGCGTGGAAGTACCTGAAGACGGTGCTCAAGCACGCCACGGACGGCTTCCCCACGTACGTGGACGAGTACGACGCCGCCACCAAGATGACCTACCATCACGCGCGCCGCTTCCAGCCCCAGCACCCACGCCTCTTTGCAATCTTCCGCCACCAGGCCGCGGCGATGACGACCCTCGCGGAGGAGGCGCTGCAGGTCCTCGTCGCCCTCGTGCCGCTTCACCGGCCGACGGCCGATGGGTGGACCCTGGGCACGCACGGCCGCGACGTCATGGCCGAGATCATCGAGCAGCGTATCCGCAACAGCGAGCTCAGCGCGGCGGAGCTGACGCTCAGAGAGCTGCGGATGTTCTCGTGAACTGTGAAATTGTCCGCTCTCCTCTTTTTTTTGTGTCCAAAAAAAAAAATTTCACCCCGGGGGCGCGTATTTACACATGGCGCCCGACCAAAAAAAGCCACGGGCCGTTGACGGGGCGCAGGCGCTTATGGACCTCGACGCCGACGCGCTCGGCGTCATCGCGTCGTCGCTTCGGCGTCGCTACCGGTTCATGTTTCGCCTGACCTGCCGCACCGCCTACCGGCTCTACAATAAAAAGACGCGGACGCCGTTGACGTCTGTGTGTGGTTCGGTGACGATGCTGACGTGGGCGAGGACGGTCGGCGTGCCCTGGACGTCGGCGATATGCACCGCAGCTGCGCGCCGGGGGGCCTTCGCGGTGATGAAATGGGCGCACGAGCACGGAGGGCTGGCGTACGAAAAGAAAACCGCCGAGTACGCTGCGAAACGGGGAGACGCTCGGGTCATGCAGAGTCTTCGCGAGGCCCGCTGCGCTTTTGATATGAACGATTGCCTCAAGGCCGCGGCGAGTGCCGGGAACTACAGCACCACGAAGTGGATTTGCGACCTTACGGCCGACGATGTCGACGTCTGCTTAGGCGAAGCATGGGCGGAGGCAGTGGAGAGCGCACCGATCTCGTATCTGGCCTCCTTCCTCGAGCACATCGGCGACATACCGAACGAAACCCTATACCTTGCAGCGTGCTATGGTCGTTGCGACGTCTTTGAGTGGGCCTGCACAGTCCATTCGACGCGCGGCTCGAGACCTGTCGATCCGTTCGATTACTTTGCTGGTTACGACAACGTCTGTGACGTTGCATCGGAGGCTGGCCACTTTGAGGTCCTCAAGGCGGCGATGCGTCGTGGCTGGGAGTGGACGCATGCAACCGTCGTTCATGTGGCGGCGGCGGGTCGTCTGGACCTCCTCACCGTGCTTTACGATATGGAGTTCACGTATCCGCACGACCCTGAACACGAATGCAACGATTGGAGCGATGCGATCCATTTTGCAGCAACGGGCGGGCACGTGGACGTGTTGCGCTACCTCCATGCCAAGGGCATTCCGTGGACGGAACTCACGTGCTCGCTGGCCGCGAATCGCAACCATCTCCACGCATTGAAGTACCTGCACGAGAACGGGTGTCCGTGGGACTACAGGGTGAGGGAGTTTGCGATGAGCGCGGATATCATCGCGTACCTCGACGAACACAACGCGCCTCATCGCGGGCCGTGACGAACACCACAACGCGCGCGCGCGCGCTCACGACTGGGGTCCTCTACGTACATGCGCGAGTTGCTCGTTTCTCTTTTCTTTTTTAAACGAAAGACCCCATATAGCACGGTCTNNATAGTCGCCACCCTACCCTNAGGCCTGGCGCGCCGCGACGTAGGATGCGAAGAGCGCCTCTTCCGGCGGCTCCTCGAAGGCGTCCGCGTCCTCCGGGGGGCGCGGCACGAAGCGAGGGAGGTTCGCCGTCGCGGCCTCCTGGCGCTCCTCGACCACCATCGAGTACGAGACGAACGGAGGCTGGACGAGGCGCCGCGTCACCGCCGAGCCCTCGGGCGCGCTCTGCCGGGGATCGAACGGACCGCCGAACTTCTTCAGCGCGGCGCGCGGCGGCGTCTCGTTGACGAGGTCGGTCAGGCCGTAGACCTCGTGCAGCATCTTCATGAGCACGTTGAGCTGCTGCCCGCGGTCGAAGGACGAGTGCTCCAGGATGTAGGCTTTGGCGCACCCGGGGCTGCACACGGCGCCGAAGACGTAGAAGGCCTTTTCGTACGAGTCGAAGCACTTGGGGATCGGCAGCATGGTCTCGCAACGCTCGGTGCAGTGCCAGCAACAGAGATCCGTTTTGTCCTTGAGCTCGGGAAGGATGTGGAAGACGGACGCGCTGGCGTAGGCCTGGGCTCCGCCGAGGCACTTGACCTCGCGGAGCACCGCCGTGTCCGAGGGAAGGAAGAGCTGCGTGCGCCCGTAGATGGACTTGCGCATGTTTTTTCTCGTCACGGAAATAAATTACTCTCTCAGTCGTCGGACGAAAATAAAAATCTGATGCACCCGACGGTGGCCTCAGGTTAGTGTGAACCTTAGACCGTCTCCCTTACTACTATAAGTGGTGGTAATTGGCGTCAGAAATTCGCCTTCTGTATTTATAATGCTTCCATTGTCTAGTGTTATCTCGTAGCCCGGTGGGTTCGTGTCATATTCTACCTTGGTAATCGTACCTTCTTTAGGTTTGGTGTAAAAGACCCTTTGTCCTTTTTCGTACACCTGGGCCGTGCTGCTACGAAAGCATGGAGAGCGCCTGGACGGCGAGCGCCTGGACGCCGAGCGCTTGGACGCCGAGCGCTTGGACGCCGAGCGCTTGGACGCCGAGCGCTTGGACGGCGAGCGCCTGGACGGCGACGGCGAGCGCCTGGACGGCGAGCGGGTTTTCTTTGTCATGTTGTTTATTTTAAATTTTTAAGAGATATTTTTTTTTTCGGCTCTTGAAAATGCTATCGTCTGAGCCGCCAGAGGAACTCTAATTCGAGCACAGTCGTATCGTCGACGTCGTTGTTGTGCGAGACGTCCACCTCACGGAGCGCAGGGAACAAGCTGCGCGTGGCCAAGGCCGACATGAAACGACGGCACCCTCGTGTCGTGATCGCGTTGCCGACGAAGTCGAGTGACACGAGGGACGCAAACCCCCCGTCGAAGCCAGCGCATGTCAACGCGTGCAGCCCCTCGTCTCCAAACCCGTTGCCTTCGAGCTCCAGCGTTTCCAGCGCCGGGAGGCGCGCGAGCGCGGGCGCCAGTGACGCGAGCTCGGCGTCGCCGAGCGGAACAAGGATCATTTCGAGCTTTTTCAGGTTCGACATCGCTCCCGACATGAAGAGGGACGCGGCCGCGGCCACGTCCCCGGGTTCAANTATGGCGTCCACGACGCGGAGGAGCCAGAGCGACGGCAGGNGCGTCCCAAGGAGCCCGCGCGCAAAGTTTCCAAAGCCGGACGGCACGTCCTCGGTACCGCCGCCAGAGCAGCAGCGCAGCACGAGAATTTGCAGGTGATCGAACGAGCCACACCGCGCAATGGGGGCCAGGACGTCCCACGCCGCGTGCGTGAGAGGAGTCCCGAAGCCGTACCCAAGCTCCAGNGCGATGGTGCGGCTCTTGAAATAGCCNCGTGCGTCCCAGGACGCCTCGACCTCCCGCACGCGCTCGTGGACGCCGCAAAGAAACGTCCAGTCCTCGAGGAGCGCCGTCCGGACGGCGCGCGAGACCATCGAGAAATGACCGAAGTGCATCGGCGCGAGCGCACAACGGAGGTGCCCGCCCACCGCGCGCCAGACGTCGTCACAGAGCAGCTCAAGACAGAGTGGNGGCGTTGTAAGAACGCGAGAGCATGACGAAGTGGACGACGAGGAGGAGGACGAGCACGGCCGTGACGGCGACGCAGACGGCGACGCGCCACGCGGTGGAGTCCTGCGGTGGCGTGGGCTCATTGTGCATCATCTTTGTCTTTTTTTTTCACTGTTTTTTTTTTTGGACCACGCGTCACGGATGGAAGTTTGCCCACACCGTCGCTAGCGACGCCCCCACCCCAGTGACCTTGAAATCCCTTCTGAAATCCAAGGGCTTTCCGTACAATTTCAAATGGAGCTCCTTCATCCTCTCGCGGTACGGCAGCGATGCAAAGAAGTTGTCTGGAATGTAGACACTGTCCAATGGGTAAGTGTTCCAACGCCTGATAATGTCCTCCGTCATCTTGCCGTACTCGCGCCAGGACGTGATCATGTCCTGGATGTCGTCTGGAAGCGCCTGAAAGTCGAACTTGCGCGGCGGCGACTTGCGCGGCGCCGACTTGCGCGGCGCCGACTTGCGCGGCGCCGACTTGCGCGGCGGCGACTTGCGCGGTGACTTGCGCGGCGGTGACTTGCGCGGCGCCGACTTGCGCGGCGACGACTTGCGCGACGACGGCGGCGATATGACGATGCGCCTCGGCTTGCGCGCAACTGGGGTCTGGGGCAGCATTCGAGGATTTCGCGCGGGCATCGTGGTTAATATAAGGTATGCGCGGTATTTTTTTTTTTTTTGCTAGCGCACACGCTCTCAGATCAGAACGATGGCGACGGCGGGCCGGAAGCGCGTCATGCTCCCAAGCGACGCGAGGACGGCGCTGCAGAAGATCGCGAGCGCGCCGTAGACGTACAGCTGTCCGCACGCACAGGGCAGCACGGCAAACCAGCGACGTGCGTCGCAGGTCGGGAGCAACGAGAGCTCGCAGTGGCGTGCGGAGGTGGCGACGAGCCCGACGCCGCCGAAGACGTGCCAGGCCGTGTGGCCGAGCACGTACGTGCGCTCCTTGCGAATCCGGATCCCGTAGCAACTGAGAGCGTAGGCGGCGAGCGCGGCAGCCGCGGCGACGACCTCGTGCACGGGGGGGTCGGTGATCGCGCTCAGAGTGAGGAAGAGCACCACCTGTGTGGAGGCCAGCACACGGTCCGCCACGTGGAACCACGAGCGTCGTCCGGTGAGGACGTAGTCGCTCTGCAACGAGAGGTACGCCTGCACGAGCCAGAGCGGCCACCCGCCCCACAGGAACGGCAAGGCGTAGCAGAGGCTCGTGATTCCAACCGACCATGGTCGGTGAGTTAGCCAGTCCAGCTTGGTCTCCGGAGAGAGCATTGGACGGACGGACGACAAAACGAGAGTCATGGGACGAGTTTGATCCTGACACGGGAGCCGCCGTGCCGACGGTGTCCGAGGAAGATTCTCATAGCCGTGGAGCGGAGCGCATAGCGCGCACCCCGCGGTGCCACAGCTGCGCGAACCAGACGACGTGCAGCGCAAAGAGCGCGGCAAGTCCCGACCACGCGATCGCGCCCGGCACGTACTCGCGCGTCCCGGACGGGTCGACGCTCCGAAGGAGGCCGAGGCCTGGCCAGAGCACGTGGAGCGGCAGGTAGACGAGGCGGAGCCCGAGCCACGAGACGGTGGCGACGGCCCAGGCCGGTAGGAGCGCCCGCTCCCACTGAAGCGCGCCCACGGCCTTGAGCACATCGATCGGAACGTCCGACGCAGAGTGCAGCCACAGAACGACCGCGCCGACCTCGAGAATGCCGAGACGCCACGACATCGTGACCAGGAGCAGCACGAGTGCGTGGTGCAGAGCCATCATACGCCTCCTCGCCGGGCCGCGGCGATACAGGTCCAGTGCGAGGCAAACGGACGACTCGACCGCGAGCGCGCCCTCGAACATGACGTACGTGAGAACCCGGTGCGAGGGCAACGCGCGCGGCCACGGCGGCGCGAGAAGGAGCTCTCCGGGGACCACGAGCCATTCGCTGCAGGACCAACCTCCCATCAGCGTGCACGCAACGTGCACGGACGCGTAGAAGCACCGCTCGGCGAACGTCGACACTGCGCCCGGCTTCAGAAGCGCCCACCAATCGCGTCCGTGCAATCGGTGCGCAACACCCTCACCTACCTGTCTGAAGACGCAGAGGCACGCGCGCCGATAGAGGTGCACAGCGAACGCGCTAAAGATCAGCACGAACATGCCGCCCATCGTGCTCGTCTCGTCCACGGGACGATAGAGGACAGAAAGGAAAAAAACCAACACACGTAGGCGACCAAAAAAAAAATAAAAAAAAAATCCATGGACGACATCTGCAGCGTCTGCTGGACGAGCACTGAGACGTTCGTGCGCCCCTGCGCGCATCTTCTGTGTCGCTCGTGCGCCGACGACTGGTTCGCGCGCGACCTTTCGTGCCCGATGTGCCGCCAAACTCCGTCTGGCCTCGTGACGCCGAACGAGTCGTTGCAGCGAGTGTGCTTCCACATCCCGCGGACCGTTCTGAAGATAGTGCAGCGGACGCACCGCTCCGGCGCCGTGCACCTCGCCGTGTACAGGAACCTCACGCCGTACCATCACAAGACCGTACAGCCCGGAGACGTCATCGTCTCGATCAACAACATTCGCGTCACGACGCTCAAGCAGATGCGCTGCCTCTGGCGTCGCGCCAAGGCGGTAGGCGAGATACAGATTGAGGTGTCCAGGCCCACGTTACGCGAACGGGCGTCCCTGTTCTGCTCAAACGTGCTCTCGACGTGCCTCTACGCCACGTTTCAATGAGAATTTTTTTTTTTTGTTTTGTTTGTTTGTTTGTGTGATTTGGTCTCTGCGCGCGCAGTCAGCGCGCGCGCGCGCGCGCGCGCAAGAGCGCGTCGTCCACCCCCCCTCTCACCTCCTCCGCAGCACGCGGCGCGCGCGCGCGTCGTCCTGGTCGTCGCGCGCGGGCCCGCGCGCCGCCGCCGCCTGCTCCTCTCGTTCGCGGCGGCGCCTTTCCTCCTCCTCCTCTCGTTCGCGGCGGCGGCGCCGCTCGTCGTCCTCGCGGCGCCTGCGCGCCTGGTCGGCGCTGCGGGCTCGCGTCTCGAGCTGTCTGCGGACGGCGCGTCTCTTCGTGGCGCGGTCGATGAGGACGATGCTCGCGACGGCGACGACGAGCCACGCGACGGCGAGGGCGACGGTGGGAATGAAGACGATGAGCGCGTTCCGCTCGCGCACGATGCGCGGAGGCGCGCTGGGCGGTGCGGAGGGCGGCGACGGCGGAGAGGGCGGAGGCGCGGGCGGGGGCGACGGCGGCGGCGGCGAGGGAGGCGGAAGGGGCGGCGGGGGCGAGGGCGCGAGGACCACGCGCGGGACGCGCGTTTCGACGGAGACGAGCGACGTCGCGTTCGCCCGTGTGACGTTCGTGTCCAGCTGCGCGGTCACCGCGAGGACGGCGTCGCGGAAGGCCGCCCTGTCGGGCTCGTCCGTCTGACCGTGACCGAAGACGACAACGACGATGACGGTGAAGCCGTCCACGACGACGACGACCGTGGTCGTGTTCTGCTGCAGCCGCCGCCCGGCGGTCGGGCACTGGAGCACCGACGACGACGAGTCGACGACGACGAGGTCCTGGTCGACGTACCGCTGCACGATCGTGGCCTCGACGCTCGTCGCGTAATGCTGGGCGCTCGTGCAGTTCGGCGCGCTCAGCGTGAACGCGGTGTCGTACCTGAGCACCTGCTGGATGGACGCGCCGGGGGAGTTGGGAGGGGCCGGGGGCGGCGACGAGGGCGGCGGCGGAGCGGAGGGCGGCGGCGGGCACGGCGGCGGCGAGGGCGGTGGCGAGGGCGGCGGCGAGGGCGGCGGCGACGGTTCTGGCGGAATCGCCGGCGAGGGCGGCGGCTGGTTGGGTGGCGGTGGCGTGATGGGCGAAGGTGGATCCGATGGTGGGCTGGGCGGCTCGTCGGGTGGTGGCGGCGGCGAGCTGGGTGGCGGCGGTGAGAAGGGTTGTATTTGGGGTGGCGACGACGGCGGTATCGATGGCGATCCGGCTCCGGGCGGCGGCGGAAGAGGCGGCGGCGGCGGAATCGGAGGCGGCGGTGGGCTCGGTGTTGGAGGCGGGCTCGGTGAGGCGTCGCCGGGA